>JBFXJF010000008.1:0-91087 GCA_050175155.1 Vulcanibacillus sp. | reverse complement strand
ACGTTTGAGTGCCGATGTTGCAACACGGATGTTGCGTTTTTTAATCGGCCTTCATTATCCATTTTTTTATCAAAGAGAGCTTTCTAGCTCTTATTTTTTACTGACTTTTTTTCCACATAAATGTGGTTCGTTTGGCTTTTAACACTGTTTAGTTTTCAAAGAACAATTTTTTCAGCAACATTGAATATAATAACATAAAACTAAGTAATTTGTAAATAACAAATTTTGTAATAACAATCTATTTTTTTAACTATTTCTGTTACTAAATCTCGTCCATAAAATATATTATTATTTTTTAATTATATCATACTATATAATTTTTCGAATTATTTAACAGTTATATTCTTTCTCTCATTAGAGGAAATAATAAAACATCCCTAATTGAAGATTGATTGGTTAATAACATTACTAAGCGATCAATTCCCACTCCTAATCCACCCGTTGGTGGCATACCTATTTCTAAAGCGTGAACAAAATCCTCGTCCATTTGGTGAGCCTCATCATTACCTAGTTCTTTTTCTAATAGTTGGGATTCAAACCTTTCCCTTTGATCAATTGGATCATTTAACTCTGAAAATGCATTAGCATGTTCCCTACCTACAATAAACAATTCAAAACGATCCGTAAATCTTTGATCAATATCATTCTTTTTAGCTAATGGTGATATTTCAATAGGTTGTCCATATATAAAAGTAGGTTGAACTAACTTATCTTCAACTAGTTGCTCAAAAAACTCATTAACAATATGTCCATATTTCATATGTGGTTTAATATCAATATTGTATTCCTTAGCTAGTGCACGCACTTCTTCTATCGACATTGTTTTACTTAAATCAATATTTGCATATTTTTTAATTGCTTCCAGCATTGATATTCTTTCATATGGAGGTTCTAAGTTAATCTCTTCTCCTTGATATATTATCTTGGTAGTTCCTAATACTTTTTCAGCAACATATGCTATGGTATTTTCTGTTAGTACCATAATACTATTATAGTCACCAAATGCTTCGTATAATTCTAGCATTGTAAACTCAGGATTATGTTTTGTTGAGATACCTTCATTTCTAAATACCCTTCCTATTTCATATACTTTGTCCATTCCTCCAACGATTAAGCGTTTAAGATGTAATTCCAAAGCAATTCGTAAGTATAATTGCATATCTAAAGCATTATGATGCGTAGTAAAAGGCCTAGCATTAGCGCCGCCTGCAATACTGTGCATTGTTGGAGTTTCTACTTCTAAATACCCTAATTTATCTAAATACTCCCTTATTGCTGTAATAATTCTACTCCTTAAAATGAAAGTTTCTTTTACGTCAGGATTAACAATTAAGTCAAGATACCTTTGCCTATACCTTAATTCTACATCTTTTAATCCATGAAATTTATCGGGTAGCGGAGCAAGAGATTTTGATAAAATTTCTAATTTGCTAACTTTTATGCTTGTCTCTCCCTTGTTAGTTTTAAAAACCTTACCTTCTACTCCAATAATATCACCAAGGTCAAAAAGATCAAATGCAATAAATTCATTTTTAGTAACCAGTTCTTCTCTAATATATATTTGTATCCTTCCAGTGCTGTCTTGTAAATGTGCAAATCCAGCTTTTCCCTGAATTCGTTTAGACATAATCCTTCCAGCAATTTTTACAGCTAAATCTTTTTCTTCAATTTCTTCCTTACTATGATGATCTAGTTCATTTAACACTTCTTTTGCTGTATAATTTCTCTCGAAATTATTCCCAAAAGATTTAAATCCGAGATTTTTTAACTGATCTATTTTTTGGCGACGCAAAACAAGTAGATCAGTTAAATCTACTATCTCTTCACTCATAATACCAACTCCATATCTATAATAAAATCATTACTTTATTTCTTGATATCCAATACCTCATATTTAATCAAACCCGCGGGAACGTTTACATCCACTGTACTACCAATTTTCTTTCCCAAAATCGCTCTACCAACAGGTGATTCATTTGATATAAGGTTTATTGTAGGGTCTGATTCTGCTGAACCCACTATAGTGTACTCAACAATTTCATTAAATTCTAAATCTTTAAGCTTAACTTTTGATCCTACGCTAACCTCATCAGTATTTACTTCCTCTTCATTGATAACTTTTGCATTCCTTAACATTTTCTCTAATGTAAGGATTCTTCCCTCTGTAAATGCCTGTTCATTTTTTGCATCTTCATATTCAGAGTTTTCGCTAATATCCCCATAACCTATCGCTATCTTAATACGTTCCGTTATTTCCTGTCTTTTTACTGCTTTTAAATGCTCTAATTCTTCTTCTAATTTTTTATAACCAGAAGGTGTTAAAAGAACTTCTTTATTAATCATAATAATACCCCTTTATGAATGTTTTTCCATACAAATTATATGTATCTTAATTAATTTTATACGACTAATCTTTCTAGAATACAATAAAAAGCTTCTCTTAATCGACTAGATTAAGAAGCTTTATAGAGACCCCTATTATTGCCTAATTTTACATAAATCTTTAATCCATTGGACGTATTATATTTCAACCGAAATTTATTGTCAACCAAATCAAGAAAAATCTATATCATCGTCACATTCATTTCAATTTCTTCAATATATTTTGTAAGTGCTTTTTGCATATCTTCCTTTTTCACGATATGATTTATTATATTACGTACTCTAGCTGCTTGGGGCAATCCTTTCAGATACCAAGATGCGTGTTTTCTCATTTCTTTAACTCCAAGGAGTTCACCTTTTATTTCTATTAGCATGTCCATATGCATAAGTGCTATATCTAGTTTTTCACGCGGTGTAGGTTCAGGTAATAATTTTTGCGTTTTTAAATATTCAACTGTACGGGACAGAATCCAAGGGTTGCCTAAAACAGCTCTTCCTATCATTACACCATCCACGCCTGTTTGGTCTATCATCCTTTTTGCATCTTCAGGTGAAAATATATCCCCATTTCCAATAACTTTAATTCCAACACTTTTTTTAATTTCCCCAATTATATTCCAATCAGCTAAACCTGAATACATTTGTTCTTTTGTACGTCCATGAATAGCAACTGCACTTCCACCAGCACTTTCTATAGCTTTGGCATTATCAACAGCATTAATATGATCTTCATCCCACCCCATTCTTATTTTCACTGTAACGGGTTTATTAACAGCTTTAACTATATCACCCACAGTCTCTTCTATTAACTTAGTACTAAGTAACCACTTTGCACCGCTGCCATTTTTAGTTACTTTAGGTACTGGACAACCCATGTTAATATCAATAATGTCCGCTAACGATTGACTGTCAATAATCTTTGCAGCTTCAACCAAACTCGCTTTTTCTGATCCAAAAAGTTGCATACTAATTGGTTTTTCTCTTAAAGTAACTTCTATCATTCTTAATGTGTACTCATTTTTTTGCAATATTGCTTTGTCGCTAATCATTTCCGTTGTTATTAAACCTGCACCAAACTCGCGAGCAATAATTCTAAATGCTTTATTATTAATTCCTGCCATAGGAGCTAAAACTACATTATTATCTAAATTTACATTTCCTATATTCATTTTTTTTCTCCTAATATTTAATATCTGTAATTAAAAATCTTGTTGATATTTTTTTATAGTATTTCTGCTATGTTTTTGTAACTCTATCAACTTATCTATCGAGAGATCTTCGCCAGGAATTACACCACTATATATTTCTGCTAATGGAATAAGAACAAACAAACGTTGTCTAATAAGAGGATGAGGAATTTGCAGTTTTTTACTTTTTATTACTTCATTTCCGTACAATAAAATATCTATATCAATAGTTCTTGGCCCCCAGTGAATAACCCTTTTTCGCTCGTGTTTCTCTTCAACTTTATTAATGTATTCTAATAGTTCTAATGGTTCCAAGTTTGTGCTTATTTCTATTACCATGTTTAAAAAATCAGGTTGCTCCCTATAACCAAATGGTTCTGTTTCAAATATAGATGACCAATTTTGTAATTCTATGTTTGGATTTTCCAATAAAGATTCCACTGCCTCATGTAAAATTTTATAGCGATCTCCTATGTTTGACCCTAACCCTAAAAAAACTTTATTCATTGTTGGATTGCCTTCTTCTTATTTCAACTGAAACACTTTTTAGATAGCCATGAATAGGCGGGTTAAGTTTTCTTACCCTTACCACAATTTCGTCTAAAGGAAATTGACCTAATAGTGTACTAGCAATGTTTTCCGCAATCGCCTCTAACAACTTCATCTTTGTTTCGATCACAATTCCTTTAACAACATCATACACTTTTGCATAATTTACAGTTTTATCTAGATTATCGCTTTCTCCTGCTTTCCTTAAGTCTAAAAACATTTCTAGATCAACTTCAAATTTCTGTCCTAGTCTATTTTCTTCTTCAAGAACACCATGATAGGCATAAAATTGCATTTGTTCAAAATATATCTTATCCATTACATCCCTCTTTGTTTTCTAAATAATTCATTTTATCAATCATATTGCATGCTTTTTTCATTTCTTTAATATCATGAACCCTTATAATTTTGCAACCTTTTGTTATCCCATAACAAAAGGTTGCTATTGTTCCTTCGATTCTTTCATTCGTCGGTAATTTCAATGTATTTCCAATTAAAGATTTTCTAGAGGTTCCTAATAATACAGGATACCCTAATGTTACTATGTCCTCTAACCTATTCATAACTATTAAATTTTCTTCATAAGATTTTGCAAAACCAATTCCTGGATCAATAATTATTTTTTTTTCATCGACTCCTGCTTCTAATGCTATATTAATGCTTTCTCGTAAGTCAGCGATAATATCGTCAATTAATGATTGATATTTAGGTTCTTCACGATTGTGCATTAAAATTACTGGTACACCTAGTTCTGCAATCGTTCGCGCCATCTTTTTATCTTTTTTTAAACCCCATACATCATTAATCATATGTGCACCTGCATCAATAGCCCGCTTTGCTACTTCAGCTTTATATGTATCGACTGATATTGGCACTGATATCATTTTTGAAAGTTCAACTACAACTGGTATTACTCTTTTTAATTCTTCTTCAATAGATATAGGTTTATGTCCTGGTCGTGTTGATTCCCCACCAATATCTATTATGTCTGCACCTTCATTAACCATCCTAACCGCATGCGAGATGGCCTCAGCTATGCTATTATATTTACCTCCATCCGAGAAAGAGTCCGGAGTTATATTTAAGATCCCCATGATTAAAGTTTTTTTCCCTATTATTAAAGGAATACCATTACAATTAATAATTTTCTCACTGTTTACATTTTGTCTTCTAATAATAGCTAATTCTATTTCGTTTGCAATTTGTTTTAATCCAAAAGGCTGGATTCTTAACTTTTTAATTATTTCTATAAATTGTCCGCTTGTCCCTATTAGTAACACATCTGATATTTCATTATCTAACATTGAGACACCTTTATTAAGAACTGCTTCGCCATTTTTAGCTAACATCTCTTGTTTTAATATGATAGCTGCTTTCAAAGATACATCCTGAACTTTTACTATAATCAGTTCTCCCTTTGGTATCATAATATTAATACCCGCTAGATCAGAACCGATTAACATCATCTCAGTTCTTAGCTGCTCTCGATTTTTTATACATAATATACGGGTATTGTGTTTCAAATCTTTCCACTCCCTTTATACCGCTCAATCACTTTTCTAATTGATGCCTTGTATTCTTTGATTAGCATCGGTGTAATCCCATTATCTCTAATTGGATAATTTTTATTTTCTAAATTAATAATCGGTACTATCTCTTGTATTGAGTTAGTCATAAAGATTTCATCTGCATTAAGAAGATCTTTTAGATTAAATAAACCCTCATTAAATGGAATACAATTTTTAATGCAAAGATTGATAACATGTTCCCTTGTTATACCATTTAATATACCAGTCTCTAATCCAGGCGTTAAAAGTCTACCTCCTTTAACAAAGAAAATATTGCTTACAATCCCTTCGGAAACATATCCTTCATTAGTTAAGAAAATTCCTTCTGTATTTTTTAGGTGAAAAATTTCTTGCTTAGCTAAAATATTATTTAAAAAATTTAGTGACTTTAGTTTAACCTCTGATTCCATTGAGCTTTGTCTAATTTTCAATATAACAGCTTTTTTATCTAATATGAATGAATCTGATAATGGTTCAAGTAATTTTATTTGCCATATAATTGCAGGATTTTTATACTCCTCATTTGGTAGCCCAAATGGAGCCACTCCAGCAGTTACTGTAATTCTAACATATGCATTCTTTAAATAATTAGCTTCTAAAAGATATTTTAGTGAAGCATTCATTTTTGATAATTCTATTTCCTGATGAATGCCAATTAATTTTAAACCTTGTTTAAGTCTTTTTATATGTTCCGCAAACAAAAAAGGAACTCCATCATATACCCTAAATGTTTCAAATAATCCAACACCGTACAAGAATCCATGGTCGTTAATGGGAATTTTTAATTCTATATCTTCAATAAGTTGTTCATTATATAAATATTTCATAAATTTTTTATCCTAACTGAAGTTAAAAAGTTCTCTAATATTCTTTTCCCCTGATTTGTTAATATCGATTCTGGGTGAAATTGAACACCCTCTAAGGGAAACTCTTTATGTCTTAGTCCCATTATTTCGCCTTTATCAGTCCACGCTGTTACTTCTAAACAGGAGGGAAAATTCTCTTTATTAACAATTAAAGAGTGGTACCTTCCGGCTATAAAAGGATTTGGGACACCCTGAAATATTGTTTTATTGTCATGATAAATATATGAAGTTTTCCCGTGCTTAAGTAACTCTGACTGAATAATTTCCCCTCCAAATGCTTGAGCAATCGCCTGATGACCCAGACAAACACCTAAAATAGGTATTAAACCTGCAAACCTTTTAATAACTTCTATACTTATCCCAGCTTGATTTGGCGTGCAAGGACCAGGAGAAACTAATATATAATCAGGTCTTTTTATATCAATATCAATTAAAGTAATTTGATCATTTCTATAAATTTCTATATCATTTGTTAATTCACCAAAATATTGAACCAAATTGTACGTAAATGAATCATAATTGTCTATAATAAGTAACATCTCTTATACCCTTAATCTATTTCTCACTGCTTTCAACAGCTCTCCAAATAGCCTTTGCTTTATTTAATGATTCAATATATTCGTTTTCTGGAATTGAATCAATAACAATCCCAGCACCTGCTTGAACATACCCTTTTCCTTCTTTTATTAATAATGTACGTATTAAAATGTTTAATTCAGAATCACCATTAAACCCTATCCACCCCATAGATCCAGTATAGAGACCTCTCTTCACAGGTTCTAGTTCTTCAATTATTTCCATGGTTCTTATTTTAGGAACACCTGTAATCGTTCCTCCTGGAAATGTCGCTTTTATACAATCATATATGTCGTAATTAGATTTAAGTTCGCCAACAATATTTGATACTATATGCATAACGTGAGAATACTTTTCTACAACCATTAACTGATTTACTTTAATTGTTCCATATTTACAAACCCTACCTATGTCATTTCTTTCTAAATCAACAAGCATTATATGTTCTGATATTTCTTTTTCATTATGTAGTAAATCAAATACTAAAAATTCATCCTCTAATTCATCTTTACCCCTAGGTCTTGTTCCAGCTATAGGCCTTGTTTGAATCAGCTTATCTTCAACCTCTATCAGTAGTTCTGGTGATCCACTAACAACTTGAATTTCCTGAAAATCCATAAACCCCATATAAGGTGAGGGATTTATTCTACGTAGATGACTATAAATATCTATTCCATCTTTTTTTAAAAATTTACTTTGTCTAACTGATAAGTTAACTTGAAATACGTCACCCTGTGATATATATTTTTTAATCTCTTCTACCGCAGTAATATACTCCTGTTCAGAAAAAGAAGTTTCGTCCACTATGTAGTTTGTTCCTTCTAAATCATAGTCACTTATTATAATATCAATATTAAAATCCGATTCTTTTATAAGTTTATCCCATATTAAGTTCATTCTCTCTAATGTACCATCATATAAATCTTTTAGTGAGTTAGCATTTTCTACATAGATATATTCAATATAATATAGTTGCTGCAAATTATGGTCATAAATCCAAAGCTTGTCCATAATCATAAAGTACAAATCAGGAATCCTTAAATCATCATTTGCTTCATCTGGCAAGTCTTCAAAATATCTTACCATGTCATAACTCAAATACCCAACTGCACCACCATAAAATTTAGGCAACCCTTTAATTCTAGGAACCGAATACTTACTCATACTGCGTTTTAAGATATCTAAAGGCGTCTCATAATACGTTTCTCTATTGCCTATCCTATTTATCTTTGATGTTATCCCATTTTCACCTTTGATGATATATAAAGGGTCTCCACCAATATAAGTGAATTGATCGGTCTTACTGCTCTCTAGAATAAAATTATAATCTCCTTTTTTTATCTTCTCCCATAAGACAACTGGATTAAAAATAGACACTTTCTTATTAATAACTATAGGTAAAAAAGTATACCCTTCTTTTACATAGTTATCTAATTGCTTATAAGTAGGATAAGTTGTCATATGGTAACACTCCATCTAAAATTAAAAAATTTTTTTTATATAAATTATTATTTGTTATTAATTTTAGATATTAAAATATTAAGGTCTATCCTGACCTTAATATTTTAATATCTTAATTATTTTTTAAAGAACTATCTATTATTTGTAAATTCATATCTTCCTTTAATTGTTCTAACACTATCGGAAGAGATTTAGCTTGACTTAGCGCAATCTCACGTCTTATCTCACTTTTTACCTCATCATAAGAATATTGCAACTCCTTGTTATTTGCTAATAGCTGAATTACTGCATAGTACTCTCCCATTTGAATGACTGCAATTTCATTTATTGCCATGGTTTTAGCTTTATTGATTATTGTTGGATCAACTGATGGGTCATTGACGTATATTCTTCCTAAATCGCCACCACTACTAATGGAAAGGAAATCTATAGATCTCTCCTTCGCTAATGTATTAAAGTCCGATCCTGCCTTTAATTCATCAACTACTTGATTAGCCTCTTCCTTTGTGTTAACTACTATTTGCTGAAGATGAAAATTTTCTGGAATGCTATAACGCGATTTATTTGCCTCGTAAAAAGCCAATACTTCATCTTCTGATACATTTATATCTTTTGTAGCAATTTCTTCCCATAAAGTATAATATTCAATAAAATCCAGTAATCCATCTTTTGTCCATCCCATCTGTGTTTCTAAATATACCATAAATTCCTCTTCTGTTTCATAATCCTTCATAAACTCATTATATTGCCTATCCATTTCAACCTGATCTGCAACAATCCCATATTTTTTGGCAGCCTCATTTATTACCATCTTATCTATTAAATCCTCTAAAACTTCTTTACCATATTCCTTCTTTAACGTTTCCAAAAATTCTTTTTCGGATATTTCCTGACCATTAACAACTGCAACAGCATTTTCTTTGTTTAACTCACCGTCAAACCATAAATATCCTATAATAATAATAATTAATAAAATTGCAATTATAAGTATCAATATGCGGTCTTTCCTCAAGCTACCCTCTCCTTAAGTAATATGTATTATTATACAGTGATGTATTTACTACACTAATTTCTTTCTCTACTACTCTATAAAATCCTTCCTTAACCAAATCTATATTGATAAAAATTCTTTTTTGTATTTATTTACTATTACGATCATAAATCATCTTTAATCCCTCTAAAGTTAAAAAAGGATTTGTAATAGATATTGCCTTTGATTCAGATGCAATTAATTCTGCTAGTCCTCCTGTTGCGATAACATTAGGTTTTTTTATACTTAGAGCAACCATTCTCTCAACAATTGCATCTACCTGCCCAGCAAATCCAAATATTATACCAGACTGCATGGCATTAACAGTATTTTTACCAATCACACTTTCTGGTTTTACCAAGTCTACCCTTGGTAGTTTTGCAGCCCTTTCAAATAATGCTTCCGTTGATATACTTATCCCAGGAGCTATAGCGCCACCTTGATAAGTTCCATACTCATCTATGTAGTCAAAGGATGTTGCTGTCCCAAAATCAACAATTATTAAAGGAGCTCCATAGATTTCTATTGCTGCTATTGCATTTACTATTCTGTCTGCCCCTACTTCTTTGGGATTCTCAAGATTAATTTTCAGTCCTGTTTTTATACCTGGCTCTACAATTAATGGATTATGTTTCATATATTTTTTAGACATTTTTTCTAAAGTAGATACCAATGGAGGTACTACAGATGAAATTATTATTCCTTCAATATCGGAGTAAAATATATTGGAGTCTTCGAATAATAATTTAAAAAGCATTCCGTATTCATCAGCAGTTTTGTTTCTATCCGTTGAGATTCTCCAATACTCCCTTAATTGATTAGCTTTATATACGCCAAGTGTAATATTCGTATTTCCAACATCAATTACTAATATCAAAAACTTCACTTCACTTTCATAACTTATATAAGTTTATTTTATCAATACCTTTTCAGCTTATCAAGATATCACTATTAAAAGAGCCCTGTTATTATTCCACTCTCATCAATATCCATATTTAAGGCTGCAGGGGTTTTCGGTAACCCTGGCATTGTCATAATTTCTCCAGCAAATACAACAATAAACCCTGCTCCTACAGATGGTTTTAGTTCCCGAACGGTTATTTTAAAACCTTTTGGCCTACCCAATAATTTCGGGTTATCTGATAAAGAATACTGAGTTTTAGCCATGCAAATGGGAAGGTCTTGCCAGCCATTAGCATTTATTTGATCAATCTGTTTTTTGGCAGAAGGAGTAAACTCTACTCCATCTGCACCATAAACAATTTTTGCTATTTTATTAATTTTATCTTCAATTGAGTCACTCAGTAGGTACAATTGATTATAGTCTTCTTTATTTCTTTCAATTATGTTAACAATTTCTTTAGCTAACTCGATTCCGCCTTCTCCCCCTTTTTCCCAAACCTCTGAAATCCTAACGGGTACTCCTTCTGCCTCAATCATATTAATTAATTCACCAATTTCTCGATCTGTGTCCGTATAAAATCTGTTAATTGTAACAATAAAAGGTACACCAAATTTTCTGATGGTATCCATATGTTTTTGTAAATTGGAAAATCCACTTTTAATCGCTTCTATATTCTCAGTTTTTAATTTTTCTTTTGGTAAGCCACTATTCATTTTTAATGCTCTAACTGTAGCTACTATAACGACAGCATTCGGTTTGAAGTTACCATATCTAGAGGCAATATGAAAAAATTTTTCCGCACCCAAATCCGCACCAAAACCTGCCTCCGTAATCGTATAATCACATAATTTCAACGCTATTTTTGTTGCAATTATACTATTTGTCCCATGAGCAATATTAGCAAAAGGTCCACCATGAATAATAGCAGGAGTATTTTCTATTGTCTGTACTAAATTTGGTTTTATTGCATCTTTTAATAGTAATGTCATTACTCCCTGTGCTTTTAAATCGGAAACTGTAACTGGCTTATTATCAAATGTATATGCTATTACTATTTTACTTAATTTATTTTTTAAATCATCCAACCCATTCGACAAACACAGGATAGCCATTACTTCGGAGGCAACGGTTATGTCAAAACCATCTTCCCTCGGAATTCCTTCAAAAGGACCTCCTAATCCGATAATAACTTTTCTTAATGCGCGATCATTGATATCCAGAACTCTTTTCCATGTTATTCTTCTAGGGTCAATTTTTTGTTCATTACCACTGTGAATATGGTTGTCAATTATAGCCGATAGAACATTATGGGCTGTAGTTATTGCATGTATGTCTCCTGTGAAATGTAAATTAATATCTTCCATTGGGAGCACCTGAGAGTAACCTCCCCCAGTAGCTCCACCCTTCATACCTAAACTAGGTCCCAAGGATGGCTCCCGCAAAGTAATTATTGCTTTTTTACCAATCTTATTAAAAGCTTGTCCTAACCCTACAGTTAATGTTGATTTTCCTTCTCCTGCAGATGTTGGATTAATCGATGTAACTAATATTAATTTTCCGTCCCTTTTATCAATTAGACGATCAAGTATTGACAATGATATCTTCGCCTTGTAATTTCCGTATAATTCTATTTCATCATTAATAATTCCTATCTCATTTGCTATCTCTTTAATAGCTTTCATTTTTGCACTTTGTGCAATAGCTATATCACTATTAAGCATTTCCTTCATAAAATTTATACAACCCCTTTTAAGCACTTACATATTTAAAATATATATACTAATTTAGCATAATAACATCTATTAATATAAATATCAATATGCTCACAATTACTAAGATATTTAGTAAATATTCACTTTCTTTATATAGAAAAAGATACCATAAAGGTATCTCTATTTATCAGTTTCTTTCTTTCTGCTCTCACTACGAATTTTTACTTGATTATTAAGCTCTTCGTCATCAAACTTTCCATTTTCTATTAATTGTTTAATATCCTCAGCATCTAAAGTTTCTTTTACCATCAAAGATTGTGCTACTAATTCCAGTTCATCTCTATACTCTTCTAATACTTCTTTACACTTTATATAACAACTATCAATTATACTCTTTATTTCAATATCTATATCGTAGGCTATTTTATCACTATAGCTCGGCTGATTTGTATAATCTCTTCCCAAGAATACTTCTCTTTGACTTTTCCCGAACTGCATAGGTCCAAGTTTTTCACTCATCCCAAATTCGGTCACCATTCTTCTTGCAATTTCTGTTGCTCTCTCGAAGTCATTATGTGCGCCAGTGCTAATTTCTCCTAGCACTAATTCTTCCGCAACCCTTCCCCCAAGAAGTCCAACTATTTTATCTAATAGTTCAGGCTTGGTCATAAATGACCTATCTTCTTTTGGTAACATTACTGTATAACCTCCTGCATTTCCTCTTGGAATAACAGTAACTTTATGAATGTTATCAGCATTATTTAAATGGTAGCCTACTATTGTATGTCCGCTTTCATGATACGCGACTATGTTCTTCTCTTTTTCACTAATAATTCTACTTCTTTTTTCTGGTCCTGCAATTACGCGATCAATTGCATCATCTACTTCGATCATTGTTATTTCTTTTTTATTCCTTCTTGCAGCTAACAATGCTGATTCATTTAATAAATTTTCTAAATCAGCTCCTGTAAATCCTGGAGTTCGTCTAGCAACAATCCCTAATTCTACATCAGTAGCCATAGGCTTATTTCTCTTGTGAACTACTAAAATTTGTTCCCGACCTTTAACATCTGGACGATCTACCATGATTTGTCTATCAAACCGTCCTGGTCTTAATAATGCCGGGTCTAGTATATCAGCACGGTTTGTTGCGGCAATCATTATAATTCCCTCGTTATCACCAAACCCGTCCATCTCAACTAAAAGTTGATTAAGTGTTTGTTCCCTCTCATCATGCCCTCCACCTAATCCAGCTCCACGTTGACGTCCAACAGCATCAATTTCATCTATAAAAATAATACATGGCGAATTCTTCTTTGCATTTTCAAATAAATCACGAACTCTTGATGCACCTACCCCAACAAACATTTCTACAAAATCAGAACCACTAATACTAAAAAATGGAACCCCCGCTTCACCAGCCACAGCCCTTGCTAACAAGGTTTTACCTGTACCTGGAGGACCAACTAAAAGAACACCTTTTGGAATTCTCGCTCCTAATGCTACATATTTCCTAGGATCCTGTAAAAAATCAACTATTTCTACTAGTTCTTCTTTCTCTTCATCAACACCTGCAACATCTTTAAATGTAGCCTTTTTCTTTTCTTCATTATAAAGCTTAGCACGACTTTTACCAAAGTTCATTACCTTGTTTCCGCCGCCCTGCGTTTGATTCAGTAAAAAGAAAAAAAGAACAAAAATTATTATGAAAGGAATCATGGAAGTCAAAAATGTAATCCAGATAGATTCTCTCTCTTGTTCAAGAAATGATAATTTAATATTAGGAGCATTAGTTAAATATGTTAAAGAACTCTCACTATCAGGTGCAATTGTATAAATATGTTGTCCACCATCATTATTCGAATATATTGCTTCTATGCGATAAGTCAAACCATCTGGTCTTGCTATAACCTCATTATACTTACCTGTTGTCAATTCCTCTTGAAATTGGGAATAAGAAATTTGTTCTATAGGTGTTGTTGGTTTAGTTAAAAAACTTATAACTCCTATGGTAAGTAATAGTATAAGCAAGTAAAAGCCTGTATTTCTAACCAATCGGTTCATCTCTTACCTCCTCTCTCGAAACTTATATTATTGTATCAAAAAAAAAAGACAGTAACAATAGATGACTTTTATCCAGAATACACTTCTGGCTTGAGTACCCCTATGTAGGGTAAATTCCTATATTTCTCAGCATAGTCTAACCCATAACCAACTACGAATTCATCAGGAATTGTAAACCCACTAAAATCAGGTACTAAATTAACCATTCTATTGTGCGGTTTGTCCAATAAGGTAACCACTTTTATTGAGTTGACATTTCTCCTAATAAATAAATCTATTAAATAGCTTAATGTTAACCCAGTATCTATAATATCCTCAACAATAATAATATCTTTATTTTCTATAGTAGTATCCAAATCCTTTATAATTCTAACTACTCCAGAAGACTGGGTTGATTCACCATAGCTAGATACTACCATAAAGTCTATCTCAACATTTATTTTTATATTTCTGATTAGATCAGACATAAAAATCACAGCACCTTTTAGTACACCTATCATTAAAGGTGCTCTACCCTTATAATCATTGCTTATGATTAACCCTAATTCCTTTATTTTTTCCTTTATTTCATCTTCAGTTATTAATATTTCCTTAATGTTCTCCTCCATAATCCACCCCTCTTGATACTTAAAAATCGCTTATTACTATATATAAAAATTGCTTTGTTGATTCGTTTGGAACCGCGTGCTTCGATCTTTTAACACCCGGTAACCAAATAATCTTATCTCCCAGTTCAATTATTGGAACACTGTTTCTTATTTCCCTAGGTATTTTAAGATCAATATACAATTTTTTTACTTTCTTTGATCCTTGCAATCCTTTAAGTTCTATTTTGTCACCATCTTCTTTAGAACGAATTACAAGCAACTTATTATCAAATTGATCATAATCAAATACTTCCCATAGCCCTTCTTGTTGTTCATATATCCCCTTAATAAAAACAATAATCTTTTTGTTTATTTCTAATATATTTTTTTCAAAAGGAATAGATAATTCATATTTATATAGATTTATTGGTCCCTTAGGTAATACACTAAAAATTAATTGCTTATATTGACGATATACTCTTATTCCACTTAGATCCAACGATTTAGAAGGGTGTTGTTGATTTGTTATCTTGATAATACTCTCAATGTTACTATATGAAATCTCTTGTTTTACATTATACTGTTTTAATATTAGATGAATTACTCTTCTTTGTAAAGCAACGTCTAAAGTTTGAAAAAGATTTATATCTAAGTTTTTTGTACCTTTATATTCAGTTAAATTTTTTCTTAAAAAAACATTAGCTACTCTATTTAAATAATTATTTTCATCCTGGGCAATTTTCCCTAATTGATAAAGATGGGTCACTATTTTATTATTATATCTAGACAAAAAAGGTATTGTGTTAATTCTTACTTCATTTCTAAAATACTTTGTTGAATAGTTACTTTTATCATTTATATAATCCACATTATTAACTTTGCAATAATCCTCTATTTGCATCTTTTGAACATCCAATAACGGTCTGATTATTTTACAGTTCTCAATATTTCGAATATACGGTATCCCAGAAAGTCCGTAAAGTCCTGTCCCCCTAATAATTCTCATTAAGATCGTCTCAGCTTGATCATCTAGGTGATGTCCTAAAGCTATTATTTCTGCATCCATATTTTTTGCAACATCAAGATAAAATTGATAGCGTACTTTTCTAGCAGCCTCTTGCGCACCTAAGTTACTTTCCTCCATGTACTTAGGTACATCTACTTCTTTAATTATTGCATACATTCCCCTTGTAGCGCATTCCTGCTTAACAAATTCTGCGTCATCGTTCGCCTCTACACCTCTAAATTTATGGTTTAAATGAGCTACAATTAATTTATTTGGTATAGTTTTTGAAAGAATATCTAATAACGCCATAGAATCCGAACCACCAGAGACTCCAACCACTATTGGTCCAGAATTCTCTACCATTTTATACCTTTGAATAGTATTTTCAACTATTTTTAACATGTGATTGCCCTTTTCTCTTGATTGTTTGAGATATAATCCCAGAAAAAATAAGCCCAAAAGCTATCGCTCCAGAAATTAACATAGTTTCTGTCGCTAACATTATTGCAGTCGCATAATCGTTTTCAATAAAGTTTCTCATAGAATCATATGCGATTCCCCCAGGGACAAGCGGAATAATTCCAGAAACACTTAATACAGTAACTGGTATTTTATGAAATTTTGCTAATATTTGACTAAAAAAAGCCACGAAAATAGCTGCAAGAAATGTTGCAAAAATCATCTCACAATTGCTAACAGTTATTAAGTATGTATATATACCCCAACCAATCATACCAATTATGCCAGCGCTTATAAGAGTTCTTTTTGGAATATTAAATATTATCCCAAATGAAACAGTTGCTAATAAACTTGTGTATAGTGTTTGTAATTCAAGAATATTTAAAAACATTAAGTATTACCACATCTTTTCTAAAATTAATTAAAGTAATGAAATAACTGCTGCAATGCCAACACCTATTGCCAAGGCTGTTAATAATGCCTCTGCTCCTCTTGCAGTTCCAGATACTAAGTCTCCTGCCATTAAATCCCTTACAGCGTTAGTTATCATAAGTCCCGGTACTAATTGCATTATAGCCCCTATAATAATTTTCTCAATATTAATACCTACCCCAAAAAAGATAAACGTTGAAGCTATTATTCCAATAGTAAATGAAGATACTATCTCCGAAATAAATTTAACTCTTACTAATCGATGTAGATTAATAAAAACTACGTAGCCTATACTTCCTGCAACAAAAGCTGGAATATAATCTAACCATTCTCCCCCAAACATCAATGCAAAAAATCCACTGGCTACGCCTGCAGCAATCGTTCTTAACCATATAGGGTAAAGAGACTTCATCTGCTCAATTGTTACAAGAGCAGAATATGCTTCTTCAATTGTCAGACGTTCTTCAGAAATCTTTCGGGATATATCATTTGCTAACGTGACTTTATTGAGATCAATAGTACGCTCAAATATACGAATAAATTTCGTCTTAGATTGTTCTTTAATGCCCTCTTCAATCGTCAAAAAAATTCCTGTAGGGGTTACAAAACTATATACCTGGCTCATATGGTAACTTTTCGCTTTGCGAGTAATTGTGTCTTCCACACGATAAGTTTCTCCACCATTTGAAAGCATAATCTCTCCAGTTAGTAAACAAACTTCTAAAACTTGGTTGATATCGGCTCGCATTTCAACCCCCCCCCCCTAAATTACTTCTAAGTATTATTTTAATATATAAACTACAATTACGATAAATAATAATAATGAAGATGTAAATAAATAATTTATCCAACTATAATGCTTAACTCTTTGGTCAACGGAATTATTAATTTTCTCTATTTCTTTTAAAACATCGTTTGTTATTCTTAATCTCCCATATAAAATCTCTTTAATTATTGGATATAAATACTTTAAAGCATCAATATTTTGTATTATACCACAAAATTTTGTAATTCTAAGTTTTTGATTATAAAGTTTTGCAAAATCATTTATACCTATAGATATATGGACAAATACCATAGAAAGTGAAAATAAATCATAGTGAGGGTCTGCCTTTCGATTGTTTGTTTTCCAATTTCCACGATCATAAAATTCTGTATATTGTTTTACACTTTCGTTTATTCTAGTAATACCTCCTAAATCTATTAACTTTAAGTTTTTTGTATCTTGATTAATTAAAATATGTTCTGGTTTAATATCCCCAAATATCCATCCTTTTTGATGTAACAAATCTAATGTTTCAACGACTTTTTTAAATATAATTAAATATTCTTTTGCTGTCCTACCCCGTAAATATTTATTAATTGGTATTCCTTCTTCATAGGGCATAACATAAAAGCTATAAGTATTACCTTCGATAGTAAAATCGTCAAAGTCAAATACCTTAAACCCAAGAATTGCTCCTTGGGCCCCCTCTAGTTTTTTTGTATTATTTATTTCAGAATTCAGATTAAAATATGACAAGCTAATTTTTAACGCATACAAAGTTTTTAAATATTCAACCAAATAAACCATCCCATTTTCTCCGGAACCTAGGATTTTTAGAACTTTATACTCTTTTTTATTCCAAGTGCCTTTAATTATCGTACCTACCCTAAAATTAACATTATCAAACAACGTATTCATCTAAAACACCAATTATTTTATTAGGCTTACTATTTATATCTGTAAAATGTTTGATGCTTGATAAAATTGCTGATCCTGTTGGAGTTTTACCATTTGGAATAAGTTTACTTGCAATATTATCTAAGTATTCCTTTTTATCAGTCCAAGGAACTTTTATATCTATAATATTATGTAATCCTGGAAAAGTAACTACTGATACGTTACTATCCCCTGATCTTGACTGTAGACTTACTTGAAAGTCATTTATTGCTTCTTCAATTTTATTTCCCTTACCTATCATACTTGCACTTTGATCAATTAAAAGTAGAACATTAAGTTGACTGTATTCACTTATTTCCTCTATTAGGTTAGTGGCACATATACGCTTACTCGGTGAAATAGAACTTAAATTACTTTCGTCTAATATTTGAAGTAATTGTGCATGAACCACTTCTTGAATTGTGTTAGTTAGAGCATTTCGGGTTATAAGTTGTACTGTATTTGAAAAATTTTTCAAAGTTACTAATTTGCAAAGACCACCACCAGCAGCTGCAATACTTTCTATCTCACGTTTACCTTGCTCATCAGTCTGATTAGTTTCAATAATACCTATTACGTTAACTATTATTCCTATTTTCCTTGCATTTTTTGCTGCATCGATTGGTGAAATACCTTCATTAGAGTAACCATCAGTTATTAAAGTAATTTGATTGAACGTTACTTTATTATTCATACTTCTTACCTCCTCTCCTTATACAGTAATATCCACAAAAGAAAAAGGTTATACAAATTCTCTAATTCGCTTTCTCTAGTCTATCAATTTTAGCTATACCTGATACTTTTATAGACCATTCAGGTTTAAACTTATCTATTTTTGACACAATAACCGTCATATCATCGCTAATAGCTCCTCTTTTATCTCTAATTGTTTTTTCTAAAATCAAATCCGCTAATTCCTGCGGGGAATCAGTTTCTATTTCCTGAATCATTTTTTTAATCCATATATCTTTGTTTGGTATATGTTTGGGAGAATCATAAATTCCATCAGTAATCATTATTAATAAATCTCCAGATTCTAAAGCAAATTCTTTTGAATCTACCTCTATATTCTGAATAATTCCTATTGGGAGATTGTTGCCAATTATAGTATGAATTTCGTTTTTGCGTTTTATAAAACTCGGGGAAGCACCAACTTTCATAAATTCTGCATTTCCATTAAACAAATCTACTATCGTTAGATCAATAGTGGAAAATATTTCTTCATGTGACCTTAATAATAAAATTGAGTTTACTGTCTTTATAGAAAACGTTTTATCGAATCCGGAATTTAATAATTGTTTTAATAACTCCAATGTTGTCTTACTTTCTTTTTGAGCACGTTCACCATTTCCCATTCCATCACTTAATGCTATTGCATACTTACCATTACTTATTTCAATTGTATTGAAACTATCTCCCGACAACCATTTCCCGTCTTTAGCAGCACTAGCAAAACCCGTTTCTATTTCAAATGTTTTTGCCGACTTCAATAAAATTTTACAACTTCCATCATTTTTATAATTACAATTTCTCTCCTTTATTATAACGTTTTCCCCAATAACCTCTGATATTATAGGCGCTACCATTTTAATGCACTTATCTTTACCTTGACAGCTTGGTTGTATAACTTCAATCTCAACATTTCCTTTTTCTAATTTATGAATATTTACTTGCAATACCGATAAACCAAAAGTCTCCAATGAATGATGAATTTGTTCTTCCTGAACCATTAATTCTTTATCTTCTTTTTTTATCTCATATGCAAAATCTTTCATTACTTTTGAAACACCATGCAATTGTTCAGAAACTAAAAGCCTACTTTCTTCAAGTTGTGTCTTCCAATAAAGATGTTCCTCATAACTTTCGTAAATATCAACTAGTTGATAAGCAACTTGCTCGAATTTTACACAATGATCTTGAATATTTTGTGAGATATCTTTTTTAGAAAATTCTTTTTTTATTTCAATTGTGGTCATAAGTTCTGTAATTACACAGTAAGTTTTAAAAAATTCTTCATCCCAACATTTTTTTCTTTTCCAACATGTTTTACAATGTGTATTTGTAATTTGATTAATAAAATGATCTATTTGTTCTGTCTGTTCAAATTTTGGTGTATATGAAATTTCTTGAAAACTTTTTGCCAATTGTGTAAACATATAAGCAAATTGTTCGATTTTATCCGAAGTTATGTTTTTTATCTGATTTACATAGTCTTGATAGTGGTTATGATATTCATCAGTACCAGGAATATATTTTTCTACACCTTTTAATATAATTTTGGGAGTTAGTAGAAAGGCAATTACTGCAAAGCTAGATTCTGTAAATATTACCCATACTTCTTCCTCTGTACCCAGATATACTGATAAAATTGTAGTTCCTAACAAAAACCCAATTACTACACCTATTCTTCCTGCTTGTTTTAACAAACCTGCTAGTAATCCAGAAAAAGCAAGCAAACTAATTTGATAGACCGAAGAAGTTGAACTAAGACTTAAAATTAGACCTGTAACGACTCCTACTGAGGCACCAATTGTTCCCCCTCCAACAAAAGAAAAGATTAAAATAAAATATTTAGAAATTATATTTTCAACAGAATACCCATCTATGTTCCATCCAATTGTTCCAGTTATAACTGAAGCTAACACAATAGTTAACGCAATAATTTCTTCTTGATTTAATGTAAATTTTTTATTGTTATATAGTAATATTGGCATTGCTTGAAAAAAAATTAATGTTAGAACAAATCCAAATATGCTTTCTATAAAAATCATCAACCACGAAAAAATAGGTTCGCTCCCAATGAAAAGGTAAAAAGCACTTCTTGGTATTAAAATAGACAATGCCACTAAAAATGGTGCATATGAAATTTCGGATTTCCACTTAAGAAGTAGTAAGTAAATTAACATTCCAAAAAACATATATATTCCTTGATGATTTAATTGTGAAATACTTGAACCGATAAGCAGAAATATTGAAATAATAACTAGTTTGTCGCGTTTAAGATAATACGTAATAGCAAAAAAAGCTAAGGCAAAAGGAGAAATTGTATTTAAAATAACCGCCCGGCCTAATAAAATTGCCATAACTATAAAGTGAATCTCTATTTTATAAAAGAAAAGATTAACTAAATATTTGTATGACCAAATCAAATAATTAACTACCAAATCAAACCTTACTCTTTTTTTAACATTAATTTTGTTCATCTTTTAACACCCCTATAACTTGGTTCACTCATTATAAACATTAGGAACAATAAAATTTGTCAAAACAAGGATGGGGCTTAAAAGAAAATTACGACAATTTATTCCTATAGAAATTCTATCGAAACTGATTACTCTTAGTAATGTAAACATATGTTCGCAATGATTTATGTCGATTATTTAAACATTCTTACCCAGTACGACAAAACTTCTATTTAATTTTATAAAAAATTTTTTTTGAAAAAAAAAATACACGTTTTATCAACGTGTATAAATATATTTAATATGGTGGACGATGACGGGATCGAACCGCCGACCCCCTGCTTGTAAGGCAGGTGCTCTCCCAGCTGAGCTAATCGTCCATATAATAGAACCTAACTTCTAATTCCTAAACTAATATTGGTGACCCGTAGGGGATTCGAACCCCTGTAACCGCCGTGAAAGGGCGATGTCTTAACCGCTTGACCAACGGGCCTTATTTATTTTTTTGGTAGCGGCGAAGGGGATCGAACCCCCGACCTCACGGGTATGAACCGTACGCTCTAGCCAGCTGAGCTACACCGCCATAAAGATTAAAAATATAAAATCTAGCAATTAACTAAAAGGTCTCAAGTTAGTCAACGAGATTAATTATATAATACAGGTAATTAACTGTCAATATCTTATTGTTCCAATTCCACCTTGTTTTCCCTTATTAACTAAAGCATATTTATTCATATTATAATAAAAAAAAAGCACCCTAGGTGCCGCTTAGACTGCTAAAATAGTGCTTTTCTACAGTCTGTTTGATTGTATATATAATTATCCGCGTTTTGCTCCACGCCCCCCTCTTTTTGAGTCAGTGCTCTTGCGTAAGGTGGACAAGCGTTCTTCGCTATCTTTTAAAAACTTGCTCAACTTGTCATCAAAGCTTTGACTAGGGTCTCGACGGATTGGTTTAATTATTTTAGTTTTCGTTTTAACTGCTAATGATTTACTATTTACCTTCTCTTGGTCACTCTTTAATGATAAACCAATTTTTCCATTTTTTTCGATGTTAATAACCTTTACTGATACTAGATCATTAATTTTTAAAAATTGGCTGACATCTTTTACATAACTATCAGCTATCTCCGAAATGTGCACTAACCCCGTCTCGCCGCTTGGTAGTTCTATAAAAGCTCCAAATTGGGTAATGCCAGTTACTTTCCCTTCTAATCTGCTGCCTATTTCGATTGACATCTAATAAAAGCTCCTCCTTAAAAATTTAAAATAATACTTAGAACTAATGAGATTATACATAATGATTTTAAATAATGTCAATATTATCTGTATTATTGATGCTCAGGTGAAATTATAATTATTTCTCCTGATTTAGATAAAAAGTAATTTCTTCTAGCAATTTCTGCAATATATTCATTGTTTTTTAATAAAAGAACTTCTGTTTCAAGACTTGATTTCTTAGCCAGAGCATCTTGTTCCATTGCTTCTAATTTTACTAATTCTATTTTTATGTCTTTGTAATCAATCCATTGATTAAATATTGTTATAAATGTCCAGACTGAAAATGTTAAAATAAGCAATAAAACAAATCTCATTTTTATATTTTTTTTATTGTAATTTTCTCTTATTTTAACCAATTTAGTCCCTCCCCCTACCGAAGGTAATTATCATCTGTTATTTTTCTTAAGTAACTTCTTCAACAAAGCAAGAAGTCCTTCTTCTTTTATCCACTTCATTACCAACAATATAGGTTTTATAATTATTAAAAGCTTACTTAAGCCCAATAATATTATACCTAAAATTAATTTTAATGGTTTTATTAGTAAGGTGTTTATTAAATTAAGAAGTATTTTAATAATATTATAGATAACCTTGTAAACAATTAACCAAAAAGCAATAACTTCCCTACTTAATATTAAATAATATAACAATAATCCAATAAAGAATGCAACTAAAATTATTAATCTTAGTTGTCCATTATTCGACCATAAAAATATCTGAAAAACAAATATAGCAGAAAATACACCAAAACAGATATCACATATTAATATTGCCCATTTTTTTATATTTAACTTCTCGCATAGTATTCTATAACCATCAAAAAATACTCCAATTGTAAAACTACTTATTAATGTCATTAAAATGATAAAATACTGTTCCTCTAAAGTCACTTAAATAACTTCCCAAAGAATCCCTTTGTTTTTTCAGAAGACCCATCATTTATATATCTTACATTATCAACAATTCCTTCAATAATTACAGTCCCCTGATCAAGATTTAGAACCTTAATATGAAGGTTTTTCCCGGTAATACTTAAGTATCCATATTCAGTATCCAATAAAAACTCTTCACTGTCAAAACTATCCACATCTTTTACACCCGTTAGTTGCAAATTTTCTCTGTCTACTAAGATTATTTCGTGGGTTAAACTTTTATGATTTCTATCTTCCATTATATTCCCTCCCTCTCCTTGGTACATAATATTGCTTGACCTAATTATTTAGAACAAAAAAAGAAGGTAATTTAACCTTCTCCTTCGACAACTTCATAAAGATTAATCGCATCTTCTTTTTTTGATGTTTCTACTATCCTGTTAACTTTTACGGTTAATTCTTTTTGTCCAAATTTTATATTAATATAATCTCCTTCTTTAATAGTTGTACTTGCTTTTGCAACTTTTCCATTAACCATAATCCTTCCCTGGTCAGTTATTTCTTTGGCCAAAGTTCTACGCTTAATTATCCTTGAGACCTTTAAAAATTTATCAATTCTCACACTCATTCCCCTTTTTTTCTAAAACCTTTGCTTCATTCCAATAAGATTCCATTAGTTCTAAAGATGCATCACCTATAATAATATTATTTTTCTTCAATTTCTCTTCTATGTATTTAAATCTCTTAACAAACTTCCTATTTGTTATTGAAAGGGCCTCTTCTGGATCAATCTCCAAAAAGCGGGACAAATTTATAACTGCGAACAACAGGTCTCCAATTTCTCCCTTTACCTGATCTTTCTCAGCGCTTTTTACTTCAGCTATCTCTTCTTTAATTTTATCAAATATGTCCTCTATTTTTAACCAATCAAATCCAACACGAGCAGCTTTTTTCTGCAACTTATAAGCTTTATACATTTCGCCTAAATCTTTTGGCACCCCATCTAGTTGCGACACAATAACTGAACCTCTATCTTCTTTCTCTTTATCCTTAATTTTTTCCCATTGTAGTAGTGCTTCCTCAACTTTGTTCGCCTTATCTTCTCCAAATACATGAGGATGCCTTCTTACAAGTTTTTGATTTAATTCTTCAATTACATCAAATATATTAAAGAAGCCTTCTTCTTCAGCTATCTGTGAATGTAATATAACTTGTAATAGTACATCTCCTAATTCTTCAATCATATGATTCATATCTAAATTATCTATTGTTTCAACCAATTCAAAAGTCTCTTCAATCATATTCTTTCTTATCGATTGATGAGTTTGAACTTTATCCCACGGACACCCCTCTGGTCCTCTTAAAATTTTTACCAATTCAATACTTTCAGAAAAGTTTCTATCCCTAATTTTTATATCAGCTGTATTAGAAATAAATATAGTACTTAGATGATGAAAATTTTTAGGATTTCTATCCAACTCAAAAAGCGCCACCTGCTTAATCGTCTCTTCTTCTAATATCCCTAGATTTGAAAGAATTAATAATGGCATTTCATCACTATACACTTCCATTAGTGTCAGTTTTACATCAGATGCTATAAATTGATTATATACTTGACATATTATTATATTCTTTGATGGATTTAAATCTGTACTCTTTAATGTTTCTCCATCTAAAACAATAATTCCATTTATAGGATCAATTTTTAATCTAGAAAATATAGTATCAAGAAAACTTTCACCACCTAAAATTTCCACTTCTACTGTTCGTTCTTCGCCTTGCTCAAGTAAGTATTGAACACTTTTTTCTGCAACCATCGGGTTACCAGGGACAGCATAGATTAAGGATATTCCAGTTGCTGCCTTTTCAATTAAGACAGATGCTATTTCTCTATAAACTTTTTCATATTCAGGAAGGTTATCGTAGAGATAATCAAAAGTGTTATAATTAATCTCTTCTTTATCTAAAAACAATGTTACAGGATGCACCTTTGTACGTAAATATAAAGAGTCAGCTTTTTTTAATAATTCTAAAACCCCTAACGATAAATTTCTTTCACTCCCAGAACCAAGCCCTACAATCGTTATCTTACCTGACATATAATAGTCACCTCAACTTTTAAAGATATTAATTTTTTCAGCTATTTTTATGACTTTGCTACCATATCTGGGTATATACTCTAAATCTTGTTTTGTTAAAGTTCCTGTAATTAGCAACCCTATCGAATAGACAATAACTCCAAGTGAAATTGTTAACAAAGTTACCGCTAACATTAGTAAACGTTCTGATACTATGTAGTGGTTAAAAAATATAATAAGCAATACTTTTGATATATATACTACAACACCCATTATAAATGTCGCCATAACAGGCTTAACAAAAAAATCTAATAATTTGTATTCTATTTTTATGCTTCTTTTAATAGCTAAAAGATTTAATGTTGAAGCAACTGAGTAAGCTCCAATTGTAGCCATGACTGCTCCATTTATTGAGAAATAATATACTAATACAATGTTAAGTATTATTTTTATAATTATTCCTATAAGCAGGTTCTTTGCTGGAACCATCACTCTTCCTAATCCTTGTAAAATTGCTGCAGAAGTAACGTATAAAGTAGAAAATACTATCACTATTGAATAAATTGCAATAGTCATTGAGCCAACACTATCTTTGTATAACAATATATTAATTGGTTCTGCTAATATAGCTAGCCCAACTGTAGCAGGTAAACTTATCATTAGTGTTAAACGCAATGCCAAATCTGACCTTTTGATTACTAATCTAGAATTATTCCTTATATTGGCCTCTGAAATTGATGGGACTAATGCAATAGATAGAGCTGCCGCAAAGAAAGCTCCGAATTGAACTAGTGCTTGTCCTCTAGAGTAAATTCCAAACCAATATTCTGTATAATCTGTTAGGCTTTGTCCTTTTATGTATATACCAAATAAATATTCTGATTTTAGCAAAACTAGTTTTAATGTATTTGAAACTGAAAATGAATCAACTAGCCCTAATAACGGTAAAAATATAGAACCTAATGCTATTGGGATTGAAAAATATAGAATTTTATTTATTACTGTAAATGTACTTTCTCTTTGATATATACGTTTTTCTCCACTTTCTAAAACTATCTCATCTGTTATTCTATTAGTTTTTTTCCAATATAGTAATAATACTAAGAAAGCAAATATTCCACCTGTTAAAGCGCCGAATGTCGCACCAGCTGCTGCATAATATACGCCATATCCATATTCCATAAAAAAGTATGCTAGAAATAATATTGTAATTACCCTAACAATTTGCTCAACTACTTGCGATGAAGCAGTTGGAACCATGTATTGGTGACCTTGATAATAACCTCTTATAGCTGCCATTAAAGGAACAATTAATAGCGCAAAAGAAACGCTTTTTATTACTATAGATAATTCCGAATTTCCCATCAGCTTCGCTATAAAATCAGCACCAAAAAAAAGAAGTGCAAAAGAAAGTATTCCCGTAATAGACAATACATATATTGAAATATTTAAAACTCTTCTGGCCCCTGCTTTGTCCCCCGTGATTAGTTGCTCAGCAACAATTTTTGATATTGCAAGTGGAAATCCGGCAGTTGCAATTATTAAAATTATACTATACAACGGATAAATTTTATTGTAAGCTGCTAATCCCAAATCACCTACAATATTTTGATATGGAATACGATAAACTGCCCCTAGCAGCTTTGAAATCAGAGAAGCTGCCCCTAGTATAGCAGCACCAGTCAAAAAAGATCTACCCCTTGGTCCCATATTATCCCTCTCCCTGTTACCAATGAAAACCATATCGTATTATATCAATATTCAATATAATTTTCATACCTATCTAATAAAAAGAAGCAGGTAACGCCTGCTTCTTTCTATTGTTCCATTTGCTTAGCTAAAAACGATGCTGAAGTTTCAACCAATTTAACTTCCGTTATGCCTATTTTTGTATCCTCTTTACCAATTAGTATAACTGCACCTATAGGATCGCCCCCGGCAATTATGGGCGCTATTACATAAGATGAATAATTCTCATATATATCTTTAATTAAACTATAATTCCCCGGGTTAGCTTCAATTATTGTTTTTCTGCTTTCCATGCTCTGTTCAACAATTTTCCCAATAGGTTTTTCAATAAAATCCTTTTTACTCGCCCCTGCGACAGCAATTATAATATCCCTATCCGTTATTATCGAAGTAAGATTTAAATTCTCATATAAAGATTCAACATACTCCTTAGCAAATTCCCCTAGTTCACCTATTGGCGAATATTTTTTTAGAATTACCTCGCCATCTCGATCAACAAATATCTCTAAGGGATCTCCTTCTCTTATCCTTAAAGTTCTCCTTATTTCTTTCGGTATTACCACTCGACCTAAATCATCAATGCGGCGCACAATACCAGTCGCTTTCATATTCCCAGATGCCTCACTTTCATATTTATGCTGTAATCTAAGCACTGCAGTTTACATTTATATACTTTTCTATGCCCATAGTATTCTTCTATTGGTAAATTATTATACAAGAACTATTAATTAATTTTAAATATACCCCTGTAATTGTTACTATAATATCTCTTTATAAGTTGATTTTCGTAATAATTGTTGATAATTCACTGTTCATAAAATTACTATACTCTTCAGAAAAAATTATATTTCTAACATCCGGCGAAACTTCGTCTAATGTTGGCATACTTCTTTCTGTTACCTTAATTATATGATAACCATAATCAGTTTGAACAAGCTCACTAATCTCATTTAATGGAAGAGTTATTGCTGCTTCCATAAACTCTTCAACCCATAAAGCTACAGGCATATTTTCATATGTTCCTCCATTACTTTTACTCCCTGGGTCATCTGAATACTCTGTAACTAAAGTAGCAAAATCTTCACCAGCCTTTAGTTTTACTAAAACTTCTTCAGCAATATTTTTGGCCTCTTCATCAGTACGCTCTTCGTTCGCTATAAGTATATGGCTAACAGTTGCAATTGAGAAAATTTTATTATCTTCTTCGTATCTATTCGTTACAAAATAATCTTCTGCTTTATAATAACGGTATAAATAATCATGTAAATCATCTTCTGTAATATTTAAATCAGTTAAATTCTGCTTGTATGCTTCTTCAGAACCTAAGTCGACTGTATATTGATCTTTTATTAGTTGTAATGTTGTATCTGCCTTATCCTTCAAAGATTTATCATCTTCAACTTTCCCAGCTAGATATTGTTCACCAATATAAGTTTCTAAATAAGCTTTAGTTATTTCTTTTCTCTCCGCTTCATCACTTTGTTCCATGTACTCAGTTAAGCCTGGTTCGAAAAAGTTTGCTAAACCCATATAAATGTCAAATTCACTCTGTGTTACTTGTCCACCTTCGTATTCTGCAATTATAGTTTCATTATTATTGCATCCAGCAACAGTAAATAATAGCACCAAAACTAAAACTAAAAAACTAACTTTTCTAAAACTTCTCATTAATCTGTTCTCCTTTTATTGTAGTATCTTGGTATTTTATTAAAAACTTTTCAATTAGAGCAATTATCTCTTCTGGTGTTAGCCCTTTAGTATTTATTAATATAGTTAATTGATTTGTAGAAGCTAACTTAACCCTAGGCTTAAATTCATTGGCTATAATAAAAAGTTTGTACCCATTAATTAATTGATTTTGATCCGATCTAATTTTAATTATAACTTCTTTCCCCTTTTGTGTCACACTTTCAATGTGGTAAATGTAAGTATAAACTTTAATTCTTGCAATTGCTAGCAAGTTAATGGCAGGTTGAGCTAATTCTCCAAATCGGTCAAGTAACTCCTCTTCAATCTCATATGCACTTTGAATAGTTTTTATATTTATGAATTTTTTATACATCTCTATCTTTTGCATTTGATCACTTATATAATCACTTGGCAAATAAGCATCAATATCCAGTTCTATTTGCGATTCAAATTTAACCTCTTCTTTAACATCACCTTTTAATTCATCAATTGCCTCTTTTAACATCTGATTGTATAAATCAAACCCTATTGATGTAATAAACCCATGTTGCTCTGCACCTAGCAAATTTCCTGCACCCCTAATAGCCAGATCTCTCATTGCTATTTTAAACCCTGAACCCAGTTCTGTAAATTCTTTTATTGCTTGTAGACGCTTCTCAGCAACTTCTGATAAAACTTTGTCACGTTGATATGTAAAATATGAATATGCGATTCTATTAGACCTTCCTACTCTCCCCCTTAATTGATAGAGTTGAGATAGTCCCATCCTTTCCGCATCACAAACAATTAATGTATTTACATTTGGAATGTCAACACCTGCCTCTATTATGGTAGTACTAACTAGTACATCCTGTTCACCTTCCAAAAAATCATACATAACACTTTCCAACTCTGCTTCTGGTAATTGTCCGTGGGCGACTGCCACTTTTGCACTCGGAACCAATGTTCTAACTAAATCGGCCATATGAAAAATCGTCTTAACTCGATTATATAGAAAGTATACTTGCCCGCCTCTAGCTATCTCTCTTTCAATTGCTTCTCTAATCATTTCATCGCTATATTCGAGTACATATGTTTGAACAGGAAACCTATTTTCTGGAGGGGTTTCTATTATTGACAAATCCCTTACTCCTAATATGGACATATGCAAAGTTCGAGGAATCGGAGTTGCTGTTAATGTTAACACGTCTACATTTGTTTTTAATTCTTTTATTTTCTCTTTATGCTTAACTCCAAATCGTTGTTCTTCATCGATAATTAATAAACCTAAGTCACTAAATACTATGTCTTTTGATAACATACGATGGGTTCCTATTACAATATCGATAGTTCCGTTTTTTAGTTGATTAATTACGTTGCTTTGTTCTTTTTTATTCACAAAACGGCTAATTACTCCTATTTTTATCGGATAATCCATAAACCTTTCTTTAAAAGTCTTAAAATGCTGTTGTGCTAGGATTGTTGTGGGAACCAATATTGCAACCTGCTTACCAGCAAAAGCAGCCTTAAAAGCTGCCCTTACTGCTACTTCCGTTTTACCATACCCTACATCACCACATAGTAAGCGATCCATCGGGCGTTCTTTTTCCATATCCCTACTAATCTCTTCAATGGTTTTTGACTGATCTGGCGTCTCCTCGTACGGAAACATAGAAGCGAATTCCCTGTGGTAATCTTGGTCTTTTGGAAAGGCATACCCTTTTATAGCTTGTCTTTTTGCATATAATACTATTAACTCTTGTGCTATATCCTTTACCGATGATTTTACTTTATTTTTTATTTTACTCCATTCATTCCCACCCAAAGAGTAAACTTTCGGACTTTGTCCTTCTCCACCAATATATTTTTGTACGAGATTTATTTGTTCGATTGGAACAAATAATTTATCATTATTCGCATATTTAATATGTAAATAATCCTTGTGAATATCATTTATTTTTAATGTTTCAATTCCGGTATATATACCTATTCCGTGATTTATATGAACTACATAATCTCCTATGTTAAGATCTGTATAGCTTTTTATACGCTCTGCGTTAGTTTGATGTTCTGCTTTTCTTACTCTCCTCTGTCTATTTGAGTATATTTCACCTTCTGTAATTACTACAATGTTTATACTTGGAATTTCAAACCCAGACATAAGATTCCCAATCATTATAACGGGCTTTAATGCCAAATTATTAATATTTCCTGACAAAACATCAACTTCTATGTCGAAATCAGCTAATACTCTTTGCAGTCTTTTCGCTCGTTCTAAGTCAGCTGCCAGAAACACTACTAAGTTTTTAGCTTTCCTCCATCTGTCTAATTCGCTTTTAACCACATTCAATTGACCGTAAAAATTTTGCATACTATGGCAGATAAAATTAATTATATTCTGTGGTGAAGTATTTGGTGACTGTCTTAAGAATATTGATAAGTATATAACCTGTTTATTTAGCGATAATACCAGATCAGGATATGAGTAATTCCCCTCATCTTGTAATATATATTCCCCTTGCTCTATTAATTCTATTTTTGATTCATTTAATTCATTCTCTATTTGCTTAGAAGACTCATATATTCGACTTGGTTCATCAAAAATAATAATACTATTTTTACTAAGGTAATCTAATATCGTAGTTTTTTTAGAATACAATAAAGATACATACTTAGTAATTCCGCTAAAGTATTTACCCTGTTTTAACTGTTCTATTTCCCAAGCTAAGTTAGATAATTTTTTTTCTCTTAGCTTTGGATCTATTAATTTATTTTTCTCCTGCTTTAGTATCTCTTCCACTTTAATAGTAACTTGCTGGAATTGTTCCTTTGTAAGAATAAAATCTTTAACAGGACTTATGTCGATTGCTTCTATATTTGCTACTGATCTTTGAGAAGCAGCATCAAATGTTCTTATTGAATCTATGTTAATATCAAAAAATTCTATTCTTACAGGATGCTCAGATGCTAGAGAAAATATATCAATAACTCCCCCTCTAACACTAAATTCACCATGTTTACTAACCATATCTAATCTTTCGTATCCAACAAAAACAAGATGTTTAATTAGTTTATCTAATTCTATTTCCTGGCCTACTTTTAAAGTTATAATAGCAGATTCAAAATCTTCTTTTGGAGAAAGAAATTTTTGAAAACTAACGTACGGAATAATATAAATACCCTTTTTATTTGTTACTAAATTTTTTAAAACTTTAATTCTTTGACCTAAAATTTCAGGACTTTGAGCATCTATATCATAAACTGTTAATTTATTATCTGGGTAAATAAATATTTGATCAATTTCTACTAATTCGTTTAAATCTTCAAAAACTTTTTGGGCTTGTAAGAGATTGTGAGTTATTATAATTACAGGTCTTTTTTCCTCTTTATATAAAGCTGCTAGTAAAATATTTTTTGTTGAACCACTTAGCCCCGTAACTAATTGTTCTGTTAATCCCTCTTTAAGTCCAGTAATTATTGCTTGATACTCCTTACTACTAGAAAACTTTTCTAAAATTATATCCATAATAGCCTCCCTTCTATAGATGTAAATTAGATCAATTATCAAAAAACAAGCTTTAGCAAAAAGCCAAAGCTTTATAATTAACCTATAATTTATAGTTATTGTAAAGGATTAGAAATCAAAAATAATTCAGGATTTTTCTCCAAAGCTTCCTGACAATATTCACAAATAACTTTCACTAACATATCACCATTTAACTCATAGGTAATTATATTCTCCCTTTCTGTAACAGTTAGATAATTAAAACCTAGATTGTACTCATAAGAATTTTCATTATTTACTTCGCCCATGTATTGTCCGCAAAATTTACAAATATATTTTATCACTTTAAGTATTCCCCCATAACTTTGTTACTATATTATTTCCCTATGTTAATGGGGTTAATACGCTTTTTTTGACTTCTCAATTATATTTACTCATAATTTTTAAAAAATCAGTGTCATTAATCCAATCTAAAAGAGCTTTCGTAACTTTATTAATACTCTCTTCGATGTATTCCTTGTCTTCATCCGAAAATGGTGTTAGTACGTGATTTACTACTTCTCTCCCTTTAGGACGTTCAATCCCTATTTTTACCCTTTTAAATAAATCTGTACTTAAATTTTGAATTATAGAAGCAATTCCATTATGTCCCCCAGCACTTCCTTTTTCTCTAAACCTAATTTTCCCCATAGGTAAATCTAAATCATCGTGTATCACAATTATATTTTCGATATCAACTTTGTACCAATTTACTATTTTAATGATTGCTTCACCCGATAGATTCATATATGTAAGTGGTTTTACAAGTAGAACCTTCTTCTCACCAATTTTTATCTCTGAAATCAACGAATTGAATTTCGATATATTTTTTAGGCTATAATTCTTAACTAACTCATTCGTTAAATTATCGATAACATTAAATCCTATGTTATGTTTAGTATATTCATATTTCACCCCTGGATTACCTAATCCTATAATTAATTTCATATTTTTCCCCCGTAACCTGACAATAATTAAAAATTATTATATTACATATTATAACAAGTAAATGCTTAACATTATACCTCTTAAGCTATAAAAGTTTGGCAATTAAATTCTTTGCCAAACTTTTCTTTAAGTTCTATAATAAAAATTCACCTTTATATCATTCTTTTTATCAATATTTCTATTTTATTCGATGGGAGCTAGGCAATCAACGCTTTCGGCTAACCCTTGTGGAGGTAAAACTGATAGCAGTATGGTATTTAAATTGTTTAGTATTTTAACATCATCTGTTGTATTTATATCTCTTACATATAAATTATAACCAATGTCAAAACCAGATATATCTATTATTATAGATTCTGGCGTTAGGGAAGGTAATGACCTTACTTTTAAATATCGCAAGTGTTGTTGGATTGTTCCTCCATTATCAACGCCTAATGCCTTCCCATCTAATACTATTGGAATTAAGATTTCTATTTCTTTATTACTCTCTATTCTTTGAAGATCAATGTGAAACAACTTATTATTAATTACGTCCTTCTGAATTTCATTCACTTTTACTGGTATTAATTCGCTTCCAAACTCTACGTTAAAAATACCACTTGTACTGTGTAATTTTAAGTGCTTAAGTATTTCTCTTTCTTTTAATTGTATAAGCTGATTGGAATCCTCTCTACCATAAAGTATTCCTGGAATAAGACCCTCTTCTCTTAACACTCTTAATTTAGAATCAGGTCCCTTATCCCTTTCAGTTATTTCTAATCTATAATTATCCATTTTTCTCCTCCATAGAAAATTTACTTTTCCTATTATTCCCCATGAAGAAAAAAATAAAACAATGATTGATCAATCAAATAACTTACTTATAGATAATTGTTTATGAACCCTCACTATCGCTTCACTTATTAAAGGCGCAACAGATAAAACTTTTATTTTATCTATATGTTTTTCTGGTGGAAGTGGAATTGTATTCGTTATAACCAATTCTTTAATTCGCGAACTTTCCAATCTTTTTATAGCCGGCCCAGATAATACCGGATGCGTACAAGTGGCATAAACATCTTTTGCTCCAGCTTCTATTAAAGCATCAACCGCAAGTACGATAGTACCCGCTGTATCGATTATATCATCAATCAATATAGCAGTTTTGTCTTTCACTTTTCCTACAATATTCATTATTTCTGCTATATTCGGCTCTGGTCTACGTTTATCAATAATAGCTATAGGTGCGCCTAACCTTTCAGCTAATTTTCTTGCTCTTGTAACTCCCCCATGATCCGGTGAAACAACTACAATATCCTCTAAATTTTTCTTTTTAAAAAATTCTGCTAATATTGGTACCCCTAACAAGTGATCAACAGGTATATCAAAAAACCCTTGTATTTGTGTTGCATGTAAATCCATTGCAATTAAACGATTTGCACCCGCAATTACAATTAAATTAGCAACTAATTTTGCAGTAATTGGATCTCGTGCTCTCGCTTTTCTATCTTGTCTTGCATAACCATAATATGGCATAACTACATTGATGCTTTTTGCTGAGGCCCTTTTTAATGCATCAATCATTATTAACAATTCCATTAAATTATCATTTACCGGAGCACAGGTCGGTTGTATTACAAATATGTCGGCACCTCTAACACTCTCGTTAAGCTTAACCCGTATTTCTCCATCGCTAAAATGTGTTACATTAGCATCTCCCATTGGAATACCTAATATCTCAACAATCTCTTCAGACAACTTTTGATTTGCATTACAAGTAAAAACCTTTAAATCTAAATCATCACATGACATTTTAATATTCCCCCAGAATTTATCGTTTAGAACTTCCTTGTTGCTTATCTCTAATCTTTTTTGCATAACCCTCTTTGTTAGTTTGTCTTTCCCTTGCTATTGCTAATGTATCATCTCCGACATCATCGTTAATTGTAGACCCTGCAGCTATACATGCCCTCTTCCCAATAACTAAAGGTGCCAAAAGATTAGCATTACAGCCAATAAACGCATTATCTCCTATATTAATTCTATTTTTCGTAACACCATCATAATTAACAGTTATTGTACCACACCCAATATTTATTTCTTCCCCTAAATCAGAATCTCCAATATAGGAAAGATGAGATACTTTTGTTCCCCTCCCTATTGATGAATTCTTAATTTCTACAAAATCACCAATTTTTACAGATTCCCCAACTTTAGAACCTGGTCTTATATAAGAGAAAGGTCCAATTTTGGAATTTTCACCAATCGTTGAGGAGACAATAACAGAATAAGTTATTGTAACATTTTTCTCTACAATTGCTTGAGTAACATCTGCTCCAGGACCAATCTTGCAATTCGATTTTATATGAGTTTTACCTTTAAGATAAGTATTTGGATAAATTATTGTATCCGCTTCTATTTGTACATCTTTATCAATATATGTATTGCTAGGATCAATTATTGTAACCCCATTTAGCATATGCTTATTAATTATACGCTCCTTTAATATTCTTTCAGCATCAGCAAGAACTACTCGGTCATTTACTCCTATTATCTCATTTGGATCATTTGTCCGATAAGCAGCAATAAGTTCACCCTCTGACTTTAATATTCCAATAATATCAGTAAGATAATACTCGCCCTTTTTATTATTATTACTAACCTTAGGTAAAGTGTCAAAAAGTTTTTCATTATCGAAACAATAAACCCCAGAATTTATTTCTTTTATTTTCTTTTCCTCAAGTGATGCTTCTTTTTCTTCGACAATTTTTAAAACCAACTCTTTGTCATCTCTTATTATTCTTCCATATCCACTGGGTAAATTAAGCTCAGCAGTCAATATCGTGGCTGTTGCATTTTTTGCTTCATGTTCTTTAATAAGTCCTTTTAGAGTTTCCGATGTAATTAACGGCGAATCACCGCATATAACTATAGTTATTCCTTTCTTACCAAATAAAAAATCTCTAGCCTGCAATACGGCATGTGCTGTTCCAAGTTGCTCTTCTTGTTTAACGTAGTTAACATTACTACCTAGATAGTTAATTACCTCTAAAGATTTATGACCTACAACTACAACAATATCTCTAACATTGATGTCAAATAAACCATCAATAACATGACTAATCATTGGTTTACCTCCAACCTCATGAAGAACCTTCGGTAACTCGGAGTTCATCCTCACACCTTGGCCAGCAGCCAAAATGATAGAAAATATATTTGACATAGTTTACCCCCATTTAGTTAAATCAAAAATTTCTTTACTGACTATAACTTAAATAATAACTGTTTTCAAGACGAATTGCTAAATGTTTTTTTTGGAATTTATAATAAGAAAAAGAGGACTTCATAAGCCCCCTTAAATTTCTAAAAATATTATTATGCCCCTGCTACTATCTCTTCATTATCATTACTCTGTTCATATTCATCTAAAACCGCCGCTTGAATTTTCTCTCTCGTAGAAGAAGAAATAGGGTGAGCTATATCCCTGAATTCGCCATCAGGTGTCCTCTTGCTTGGCATTGCAACAAACATTCCATTATTACCATCAATAACTCTAATGTCATGAACAACAAATTCATTATCAAATGTTATTGATGCAATGGCTCTCATACGACCCTCTGTATTTACTTTTCGAAGTCTTACATCAGTTACTTCCATAATATTTCACCACCTTCTCTATCAGAAAACCTTGTTTGTATAAGGTTTTCTATAAATAAAGAAAAAATCCTTCTATGTATTAACAAAAAATTTAAAAATATTGTAAAAATTAAGTATTTAATCACTTTTTTACCTGTTCTCAAAATAGTTTCCTAGTTCTACTTTAACTCTCTTTTCTTTCTCATTTACCTCTATTAAACGTAAAAGGGAAACGTATTGATTAAATAATTTTTCTTCAACTCCATCTACTTCAATAAAAACTCCAATGCCTTTAATGTTGGCATTAAATTCTTTCAATAAATTAATGACCCCATTAATTGTTCCTCCAGCCTTCATTAAATCATCAATTATTAATACGTTTGCGTTAGTTTTTAATGATCTTTTTGCCAAAGACATTGTTTGAATTCTTCCCGTAGACCCAGAAATATAATTAATTGTTACTACCGAACCTTCAGCTATTTTACTATTTTTACTTACAACTAAAACAGGAACATTTAAAAAGCTTGCAGTTGAATAAGCTAGAGGAATTCCTTTCGTTTCTATTGTAACTATTGCATCTATATCTTCTTTAATAAACTCTGAAGCGAAAATTCTTCCTATTTGCTTAACCCATAATGGATTTCCTAGTATATCTACCATATATAGAAATTGTCCAAGTAATAGCCGCTCTCCATTTGATAATTCCTTACTTATACTTTCAATAGTTTCTATTGCCTCTTGTCGTGAAATGTTTGGAACATATTTAATACCACCTGTTGCTCCAACTATAGAAACTAGCTCCCCTATACCTTCATTCATAAATAATTCATTTATAATATCTATGTCTTCGCTTATTGATGATTTAGCAGCTTGATATCTTTTTGAAAAATAATTTAACGAAATTAGTGTGAAAGGTTTGTTTAGAAATTGTTGAGTAAGATCAATAAGCCTTTCATTCCTTTTTAATTTGTTCATAGCACACCTCCAAAAACACGAATATTCAAATTAAATATATAACTAATATACGCATTGTTAAAGTATACACTATTTTAGTAGACGTACAACATATACTTCCTTACAAAATCCTCTCAATGCATTATATGTTCTTCTGATTCTCGACTCTTTATTTACTATCATATATATTGTCGGGCCACTTCCAGACATAAGGGTTCCAATCCCTCCATATTGTTTCATCTGCCTATGTAAGTAGGCCACTTCAGGATACAATCTAAAAGTCGTTGTTTCCAAAACATTGTGTAATAATTTAGATATTGCTACTAAATCCTGATTATTGACTGCCTTAATCATTTCCTTAGCATTTGGCCGTTCTTTAATTTCTTCAAGTCTAAAATTATTATAGATTTCTTGTGTGGAAACACTTATGGTAGGTTTAGCTAAAATAACCCATCCGGAAGGAACAGATTTAATTTTTTCTATTTTTTCTCCTCTTCCTCTTGCAATAGCTGTCCCACCAACTACACAGAAAGGAACGTCAGATCCTAACCTCTCTCCATACTCCATTAATTTATTTTCAGTTAAATTAAGGTTCCAAAGACGATTTAAGCCTCTTAATGTAGCTGCAGCATCACTACTTCCACCAGCTAACCCTGCTGCAACTGGAATCCTTTTTTCCAGATATATTTTTATGCCCTTGTCAATTTTAAGTTCGTTTTTAACAAGCTTAATAGCCTTATAAATAATATTATTTTCATCATTTGGAACTACAGCTGAATTTGATTCCAGAATTATCTTGTCTTGTTCTATATCTTCAATTAAAAGATGATCTGCCAAATCAATCATTGTCATTATCATCTCAACTTCATGATACCCATCTAATCTTTTGCCCAACACGTCTAATGTTAAATTTATTTTTGCTGGGGCTTTCTCCCAAACTTTCATATTCCCACCTTCTTTTTTCTATATCTTAATTTATTGTAGCATTTAAAACAAAAAATAAAAAGCTAGAGGAATTACCTCCAGCTTATATCCACAAATTTTATGATTGACCTTTTTCAACTAGACCTAACTCAGCAATCTCGATTGCCTTTCTAACCATATTACCAGCATCACGCGTTGTAATTGCTCCCCATCCTTCTCTTTGGACGGTATCATAAAATCCAAGTTCCTTAGCTAATTCTTCTTTAAATTTTTCAGACATTACTCCGCGACTTTTACGGCCCATCAAATTGCCTCCATTTCTTTTGTGGACTCCATTATTATATGTAATTTTTTGAATATTACTATTTTTTGCAAAAAAACAGAACAGATTATGCTCTATTTTTAAGAAATATTTGTAGTTATTATAAATTGTTCATCATCCCTACATACAGTTAATTCTACCGAAGCAGTAAGTATATCTGCATAACTATAAGAGACCCTTTTAAAAGAATGATTGTCCTCATCGAGTTTTATTATGAATACAGAGGGATAAGTTTCCTCTAAAACGCCCGTTCGTTCTATCGTTTTCTTTCTTCCTCCATTTGCTTTTAACATTATTTTTTCGCCAACGTAGTGATCTAAATTCATCTTAATTGCATTAAGAGCATTGTTAACTGCCATACCCACAACCACCCCTTCATAAATGATAGTATAGCATGCAAACATGCATCTGTCAAATAAACACTTATTATAGCAATAAGACAGACTTTTTGTCAATCTTTTTTTAACACTTCTAAGTTACTGAACGTACTTTCGTTTTTTATATACAAATATATATTGTTTGCTAGATTTGCAAATTCTTCTATTGATAATGTTTCTGCTCTTCTAATCCCATCAATATTACTTTTAGTAAGTATTTCAGTTAATTGGTCTTTCTCCTCTTTAACAAGTAAATTATTAATAAGATTATTATATAAAGTCTTTCTCCTATTTTTAAAACAAGACCTAACAACTTTAAACAAAAATTCTTGATTTTCCAACTGCACAGGGGGGAGTTTACGAATTTTAAACTGTAAAACTGCAGAATCAACTTTAGGCTTTGGAATAAATACATTGCTTGATACATGGAAAGCTAAACTTACTTCAGCGTAATAATTTATTAGTATTGTTAAACTTCCATATTCTTTTCCACCTGGCTTTGCATTAATTCTTTCGGCTACTTCTTTTTGAATTAATATTGTAATTGTATCTACGTTTGAATTTTCCGTTAATAGTTTAATTATTATTGGGCTCGTAATATAATAGGGTAAATTACCTACAATTTTTATTGAAGAGAACTCACTCAATTTGTTAGAAATTATTTCAGAAATATCAATATCTAAAACATCATTATTTATTATTTCTATATTCGAATAACCAGATAGGTTTTTATTCAATATTGGTATTAGTTCTTTATCAATTTCTATTCCTACTACTTTCCCTGCCTTTTCTGCTAGTCTTTGCGTTAGTGCACCTAAACCAGGACCAATCTCAATAACACCTGTATTTTTATCTATTTGTGCACTGTTAACTATCTTATCTAATATATTAGAGTCTACTAGAAAGTTTTGCCCCAAGCTTTTCTTAATTCTGAAGTCATTTTGTTTTAGCGTTTGATGGGTTCCTGTTCTATTAGATATATCATTTTCCATTACTTTTCATTCCCTTTATCTGTTAGTTCTAATGCTCTTAAAAATTCTTCTTTACTTATTTGGAACATCTTCAATCTTTTATAAAGTTGTTTTGCATTAGAATAACCAATCCCTAATATATTACAGAGACTTTCTCTTCTATTTCTAGCTGCTTCCCCACCGACTAACCCTATATTAATAAGTGTTTCCCATGATATATTCTCTTCAGGCTCTACCAACCACTCAATCTTTGCTTCTTGTAAAGCCCTTATTATTACTTTTGGATTAGCATTCTCAACACCAATATCATTATTTCCCTTTGCCTCACTTTTTGTAATAAAAGCATGCTTTACTCCAGGAATTTGTGAACTAATTGTTTTTCTTATTTTCTCTCCTGGATAATCTGGATCAGTAAATATTATAACTCCCCTTAACTCATGTGCTTTTCTAATCCTTTCAATAATTTCCTTAGAAATAGCCGACCCGCCTGTCTCAATTGTGTCTGCCTTCACAGCTCTTTTAATTGCAGTAGTATCATCTCTACCTTCTACAACAATAATTTCTTTTATAATCAAGCCTTAATCCCCCATTAAGCTAATTTTACATTTTGCTAAATGCTTTTTTTACATTTTGATTTGTTATTTTTTTTAAATCATTGAATTCTATTTTTTTAATATCAGCAATTTTTTTTGCAATATATTGAAGATTAGCTGGTTCATTTCTTTTCCCTCTAAACGGTACTGGTGTTAAATATGGCGAATCAGTTTCTAACAAAATTCTATCCAATGGAACAGCCTCTATTACCTCAACCGACTTTTTAGCATTCTTAAAAGTAATTGGTCCACTAATAGAAATATAAAATCCCATTTGAATACATTCTAACGCCATTTCGGCACTACCAGAAAACGAGTGCATTATCCCACCTATGCCATCAACATTTTCATTCTTCAATATATCCAAAATATCCTTATGCGCCTCTCTATCATGAATAATAATCGGCAATCCTACTCTCTTTGCTAATTGGATTTGTTTAATAAATACCTTCTGTTGTATATCTTTAGGTGCGTAATCCCAATAATAATCAAGACCAATTTCACCAATTCCAATGATTTTAGGATGCGTTGTTAATTCTTCTATCCATTTATAATGTTTATCATTTATTTCATGAGCATGATTAGGATGCCACCCTATGGCACCATATATAAAATCGTACTTACCGATTAAATCTAGTGTCGTTAAAATTGTTTTTTCATTATATCCAACATTTATTATTGTTTTTATACCGTTTATCCTAGCGTTATCTATTACCTGCTCCCGATCACAGTCAAACTTTTCATCATCTAAATGAGCGTGGGTGTCAATAAGCATATTCTTTCCTCACCTACATTTTTTATTTAACTTTTGAACCATTAGGAATATTGTCAAAAATAGTTGCTAAAACTAAGTTATCCTCACTACTTGCTGCCAAAATCATTCCGTTTGAAACTTCGCCCTTTAGTGTAACCGGTTTAAGATTAGTAACACAGATTACTTTCTTACCTATTAACTCATCTAAATCATAATATTTGGCTATACCAGAAACTACTTGTCTTTTTTCATATCCGAGATCTAATTGGATTTTTAATAATTTATCAGCTTTTTCAATCTTTTCTGCTTTGATAACCTCAGCTACTCTTAAATCCAACTTAAAAAAATCATCAATACTAATTTCTTCAATGTTTAATTTTTCTTTTATCACGTCTTTTTTCTCTTCATTCTTAATTACTATATTTTCTTTTGTTTTTGTAGTGGTAGCATCAATAATTTTTATCTCCTCCTCAATATCCAAACGAGGAAAAATTACATTCCCTTTGCTGATTTTTCCACCTGGTCTGCTAATATTCCATAATTTCGCTTGTTCCCAGTTAGTTTGTGTACTTTCTATTCCTAGTTGCTCCCATATTATTTGTGGAGTTTTAGTCATAAACGGTTGTAGTAATATCGAAATAATACGAATAGATTCAACAAGGTTATATAATATAGTACCTAATCGTTCTTTGTGGACATCGTCCCTCGCTAACACCCAAGGAACAGTTTCATCAATGTACTTATTTACTTTACTGATTAGTTGCCATATGTAAGTTAAAGCTTGGTTAAAGACCATTTCATCTAAAGATTTTTCAACTTTCTGTATCGTACTTATAGCATAATTTATTAACTCATTATCTATATCAGTGTATACTCCAGCTTTCGGTAAAATACTATCGAAATATTTTTCAACCATTGCCACCGTTCTACTTACCAAATTCCCTAAATCATTCGATAGATCGACATTTAAACGCTGAATAAAAGCTTCTGTCGTAAATATGCCGTCCGCACCAAACGCTATCTCTCTTAATAAGAAATACCTTACACTATCAGAGCCATAACGACTTATAAGAAATTTTGGGTCTATTACATTACCCCTTGATTTTGACATTTTGCCATCTGGCATTAATAGCCACCCATGACCGAATACTTGTTTAGGTAAAGGTAGGTCTAATGCCATCAATATTATCGGCCAATAAATTGTATGAAATCTTAATATATCTTTCCCTATTAAATGAACATCTGCAGGCCAAAAACGTTCAAATTTTTCTCTTTCTTCTAGTTTATCTGATAGATAACCTATTGCAGTTATATAATTTGTTAACGCATCTATCCATACATAAATTACATGCTCAGGATCACCTGGAATTTTGATGCCCCAATCGAAAGTACTCCTTGAAATAGAAAGATCTTCAAGCCCAGGCTTTAAAAAATTATTTATCATCTCATTTTTTCTTGATTCCGGCTGAATAAATTCAGGATTATCTTCTATATGTTTCAGTAAACGTTCTTGATATTTTGACATTCTAAAAAAATAACTTTTTTCTTTTATTTTCTCAACGGGACGTCCGCAATCTGGGCATAGATATCCTTTATCTGTTTCAACTTGTCGTTGTGTCCAAATAGCTTCATCTGGAACACAATAATAGCCTTCATATTCACCTAAATAAATATCCCCGTTATCTTGTAATTTTTTAAATATCTTTTGAACTATTTTTTCATGGCGTTCTTCGGTTGTCCTAATAAAATCATCATATGAAATATCCAAACTTAACCATAAATCTTTAATCCAATCAACTATTGGATCAATAAATTCAATCGGAGTTAAACCTTCCTCTTCCGCTCTTTTTTGTAGCTTTTGACCATGTTCATCGGTCCCTGTTAAATAAAATACATTATATCCACGCATTCTTTTATATCTAGCCATAACATCTGCTGCTATTGTAGTATAGGCGTTACCAATATGTAATTTATTGCTTGGATAATAAATTGGAGTAGTAATATAATAAGATTTCTTGTCTGTCATTTTGTTACCCCCTTTTAAGATAAAATAAAAAAACTCCATCCAGCTTGGGACGAGAGTTTTTAGCTCACGCGGTACCACCCAAGTTCCTCTGCATCAGCAAAGGCACTTTAAAGTTCTCTTAATAATATTTCCTCAAAGACCATTTTCCTCCACTCCACTTACCGGTTTTCAGCAGCCCAGCTCTCTAGAAAGTGTACATGAAATACTTATCTTATCATCGTACTAAATTATTCAATTTAATTAGTTTTTCTTTTTCTTTACCAAAATATATATAATTTAACTCTCGGTGTCAACAGAGATTTTCTTTTAGAATTTTTTTGAATTCCCCAATTAACGATCTTTCTATTAGCACTTCCATTGGGAAAAAAATTCTATTTACCGTTCTAGTTTTCCCAACTATTGACTTTATAATGTCTGACTGAGTTGAAATCTCTAATATTTTATCCAGTGGTGTTAATAGATATATCGGAATTATCTTACTTGCCCCTTCCGGATGATATATATCGTAAGGCAAATCAGATTGCGAATCAATTTCCAGATAATAATCAGATTCGATTCCATTAGAATTAAATAAATCGCTTATTTTTTTTATTTTCTCAAAATTATTAACCTCAAATTCTATATATTTAAAAAGTTTCCTATTTAAAAATCTAGAAGCCAAATCTGATAAAATAGGATCCTTTTCTTTAGTCCATAAATTTACTAATGTAGTAAATAAGTAGTCATCAAACTGTAGAAATTCGCCTATATTTATGTTTTTATCAAATAATTTTATAATTTGCTCAATAAAAAAAGAAAATTGATATTGACTCTCATATAGATACTTTGCTCGCAAAAATATTTTCTTTAAAAGTATCTCTCCACTCCTTGTAACAGGATGAAAATAAACTTGCCAGTACATTTGATATCTTGACATTAGATAATCTTCAACTGTGTGCATCCCACTTTCTTTAATTACAAGCATATTATTAAACGGTCTTAATACTCTTAGTAATCTCTCTAAATCAAAAGTACCGTAATTAACTCCAGTATGGTATGCATCCCTTAATAGATAATCCATTCTATCCGCATCCAATTGACTAGATATGAGATTTACAACAATTGAATTATGATAGGTTTTATTTATTATAGAGACAATTTTTTCAGGTAAATCATTGTCATATCCTCTAAGTAAGTTATTTACTTCAGTATCCCCTAAGATTATTTTTTTCGTCCAATCTTCATGATTAAATTCGAATATTCTTTCTGATGTATGAGAAAAAGGACCATGACCTAAATCATGTAAAAGTGCTGAAACCATTATTAAGAAACTTTCCTCTTTTGTAAATCCTTTATAACTATTTCTTTCAAATTGTAATATAACTTGCCTTGTTATTTCATAAACACCTAAAGAATGAGGAAAGCGACTATGCTCTGCCCCATGGTAAGTAAAATACGAAGTCCCTAATTGTTTAATTCTACGTAGTCTCTGAAATTCTTTAGTATTAATTAATTCCCAGATTAGCTTATCCTGGACATAGACATACTTATGTATTGGATCTTTAAAAACCTTCTCCTCAATCATTTAGAACTACCCCCTTCTATATAATCAATTATTACAGGTATAAAAAACATGTAGGTCTTAAAAATTCCTTTTAACAAATTTTATCATATTCAATAGTGATTCCTATAAAAAAGTATTGACTGTTTTTGGAACCATTGGTATTATGTAGACGTAGAAAAATTTGTCGAAATTTGACGATTAATGAAAAATTTTTGTGGGGAGGAATTTAAAAATGTTGAAATCAACCGGTATTGTTCGTAAAGTAGATGAGCTTGGACGTATTGTAATACCAATAGAATTACGTAGAACTTTAGGAATTGGTGAAAAAGATGCACTGGAAATATACGTTGACGGAGAACGTATTATTTTGAAGAAATACGAGCCAGCTTGTATCTTTTGTGGCAACGCAGAAAAAGTAGTTCACTTCAAAGACAAAATAATTTGTAACGAGTGCTTAAGCCAAATGCCTAAAATTTAATTCTTTTATTTTTAAGGTTAAAAACATCACACAGCATTGTGTGATGTTTTTAATTATGAATTTACATGATATTCCTGATAAACATCCCTTTTCGATATGCCCCGTTCTAAAGCAGTTTGTTTTATTGCTTCTCTTACTTCTTGCCCTTTAGCTATATTATGGTTTACATGATCTATAATTGTAAATGAAGACCACCAGGAATCCTCTTTTACCAAATCTATCTCTTGTGCACCTTCAATTATTATTGTTATTTCGCCCTTCAATTGGGTTTCTTTTAAGTATTCGACAACTTCTTCAACTGTCCCTCTTATAAATTCTTCGTGTTTTTTTGTTAATTCTCTAGATAAACTAATCAATCTATTCCCCAAAATTTCTTTAATAACTTCTAAGGTCTTCAAAATTCTATGTGGTGCCTCATAACAGATTAAAGTTTCAGTATATTGCTTAACCCCAATCAATTCTTTAATAAGATTTTTTTTTTCATTATTCAAAAAACCTAGAAACACAAACCTTCTAGTTGAAATCCCTGAAGCAATCAATCCAGTCAAGGCTGCATTTACACCAGGGATAGGGATAACTGTTATTCCTTTCTCTAGTGCATCTCTTACTATCTCATAACCCGGATCTGAAATTGCTGGCATACCTGCATCACTTACAAGAGCAACATCTTTCCCCTCCGTCAAAATATTTAATAGATTTTCTCCACTATTTTCTTTATTATGTTCATGATAACTAATCAACTTTTTATTTATATTAAAGTGGTTCAGCAATTTTATAGTATGCCTTGTATCTTCAGCAGCAATCAAATCAACTTCTTCAAGTGTTTGAAGTGCTCTATATGTAATATCACTTAGATTTCCAATTGGTGTCCCTACAAGATATAGTATCCCGGTATCTTTTTTATAATTAAAGCTTTTTTGAATTTTCAAATCTATACCATCCTTTATAAACTTCTCTTTTTGTAGTCTTGTAAGTTTTTTTATCTTTCTCTCAAGCTTTAATGCTGTTGATTTACTTAAAACCTTTTCATAATAAATTAATATTACAGGGCGCCTTCCTTTAGTGTATTTCGCTGCCTTCCCGTCTTGATGTTTTTTTAGCCGACTGCTAACACAATTTGTATAACCTGTGTAATAAGTATTATCGCTACATTCTAATATGTAAATATAATTTCTATCTTCCACAACTATCACCAAAATAAATTTTATTAACTTCATCACTATATTGACCCTTCCCTTTATATATTATTAAAGGGGGAAGTATATGTAGTTCTTTTCCACCATGCTTAACAGCTTCAATCAATACCATATTAGCTTCTTTGGATATATAGGGATGAACAAATCTAATTTTTTTTGGTTCGAGTTTTTTTTCTCTTAAAAAAGTTATAATATCGGCCAATCTTGAGGGGCGGTGAACCATTGCTATTCTTCCACCTACTTTTAATAATTGACTACTAACATTAATAACTTCTGTTAAATCAATATGTATTTCATGTCTTGCAATTGCTACATACTTATTTGAATTTTTATCATGACCATTTAATTGAAGATATGGAGGATTGACAGTGACTAAAGAAAATTTACCCTTCCCTAATAACTTAGGCGAATCCTTTGCATCGCCATGTATAATTTTAATTTGATCTGTTAAATTATTAAATTCAATACTTCTTATAGCCATATCTGATAGTCTTTCTTGTAGCTCAACTCCATAAATTTTCCCTTTAGTTTTATTAGATAAAAGAAGTGGTATAACCCCATTCCCAGAACAAAGGTCTATTACGTTACCACTCTTAGGTATTGATGGAAAATGAGCCAATAATACCGCATCCATTGAAAAAGAGAAAACTTCATCACTTTGGATTATTTTAAGATTATTTGTCAGATAATCTAATCTTTCGGACTTATATAATTTATTTATCATCAATTTCACCTTTAACTAGAATACTTTTTTCAGAAAAACAGACTGTAATAAATATTCTAGTTCAAGATAAGTTAAAATCACAGAAAGAAGTTTACCATAAGGTAATCAACAGGACAATTTAACTGTAACGTAGGAATAGAACTTTTTATACAGTCTGATACTATTTTTTTTAAGTAAGAGCAATTAAGATTTATTTAAAAACGATAAGCAAAATAAACAATCCCCGTCTATTCTTAGACTTCCATAATGAAGATTGCATACATGAAACCCTTCATGATATAAGCGGGCTAAGTTATCATAACCTTCTCCAACTAAGCTAATATTATCTATTTTTTGTTTATCATTATTCTTCAATGAAAAGTTTTGGTTATCTAGTCTTAAGCGCAGCTTTTCATTTTCTATATGCAAGTGATGATTTTCTTCTAATAAAGAAACAACTTTATTTTTTAATATACCAAACTCTTTATTTAAATTACTTAATCCCTCTTCAATATCAACTGCTTGTGAAAAAATTTCATTCTTTCCCACATTACACACTCCAGATTTAAAATTCTATGTCTCCCTCTACAATCTCTTCTAACGGAAATATCTCAACTTTATCTGATTCTTCTAGTTTAACCCGAACTCCACGTTCAGAAGTATCTATCCCTACAACCTTGCCTACTCCTAAAGAAGTTAAAACCTTACTTCCAATGCCAGGGTACTTTTCTTTATGGTTCTCACTTTCATAATTATCGTTCTCATACTTTAAGCAACACATAAGTCTACTACATAAGCCAGATATCTTTATCGGATTTAATGATAATTTTTGATCTTTAGCCATTTTTATTGAGACTGGATCAAAATCACCTAGGAATGTTGTGCAACATAGTACCCTTCCACATTGCCCTATTCCTCCTAACATTTTGGCTTCATCCCTAACACCAATTTGTCTTAATTCAATTCTTGTTTTAAAAACAACGGCTAAATCCTTTACTAACTCCCTAAAATCTACCCTACCCTCTGCTGTAAAATAAAAAATAATTTTATTACGATCAAATGTATATTCTACATCAATTAACTTCATATCTAGTTCGTGTTTTTTTATTTTTTCCTGACAAACATAAAAGGTTTCTTTAGCATCCAACTTATTTTTTTGCACAACTAAAGCGTCATCTTCATTTCCCATCCTCAAGACTTTTTTAAGGGGTAAAACAACTTCCTCTTCATTCAACACCTTATTCCCAATAATTACCTCGCCATATTCTATTCCTCTTGCTGTTTCTACTATCACATACTCATTTTTACTAATTATCATATCACCTGGATCAAAATAATATATTTTACCAGCTTTTTTAAAGCGTACTCCTACAACTGTATACACAAACTATTTTCCCTCCCAAAAAGATAGAATTAAATTTTCTAATGATATTTGAAAATTAACATTAGAACTAATTTTTTTTTCAATTTTTATAATCTCTTCTATATAATCTAATATTTTTTTCTCTGATAAAATTAATGATTGTTTACTCAAATTACTCAGATAATCTTTAAAAACAATATGCTCATTTCTTCCTAGTTTAATATTAATAAGATCTTTATACCATAACAATAATAACTTCAAAAATTTTTGACTATCCTCTTTTATTTCATCCATGCTAACTATTTTGTTAATAGTGTTAAGAGCTTCATATTTTTTATATAAAATTTCTTCAACCCATTGTATCATTAAATTTTTTAATTTTGCAAACTCATCGGATTTATAATATTTCTTAATATCATCAATATCGCTTGTCATATGTGCTGCTATTAGTAAATCATTTGTTATTTCCACATCATCTCCCATTAATTTTGCAATATTATAGGGGTCAAGATGTGAAAAATTTATAATCTGACACCTCGATTTTATAGTTGTTAAAAGTTGATTATAGTTGTCTACCAACAGGATTGCTACTATTCGCTCTTCAGGCTCTTCTAAAAATTTCAATAAACTGTTTGCTGCTTGTTGTGTTAATAATTCTGCCTGTTGAATTATAAAGACTTTATGTTTAACACCATAAGGAATAAAATTAATATCTTTATGTAGTTGCCTTATTTGATCTATTTTAATTGACTTGCCTTCCGGCCCAATCCATATAACATCAGGATGATTCATATTATTTATTTTAATGCAATTTACGCACATACCACAATTATCTTTTTCAAAACATAGGCAGTTTAAAGCTTTAGCAAATTCAAGGGCCATCTTTTTTTTCCCTACACCCTCCGGTCCAGAAAATATATATGCATGCGCGACTCTCTGATGCTTTAACACCCCAACTAATTGTTCTATAATATGATTTTGCCCAATTATTTCAGCTAACGCCATATTTATCAACCTTACTTTCATGCCAATAATAATATTTATACCTTTAATAATATAGGTTAATAATTAATCCTTTGATATCACCCATTTGTTGCAAAATACTTAACTTGTCAGACTCTTTTTCTAGTATCATATTAGCCAAACTAACAAGCTTTTCATCTATCTCTTTAATAATTTTATATTTTTTTTTTCGACCTATATTGTCATAACTAAATTTATCCTCCAATAAAAGCGTGCTGCCTATTACTTCATCCATAAACTGTTTAATAAGTGCCTTATACGCTGATAATTCACGTAAATTTCTACTTATTAACAACTTTTTCCCTTGATCATCAATTTTTACTAAAAGTTGGTTTAATTGTTCCTTTGTTTGATGTTGATGTTCCTCTTGTAAAAAATCAGAGAAATCCTTATTTTTTTCTATATTATTCAAATTTTTGCTTGAAAGAATTTTAATTTGTTTATCTTGAAATCCATGCTCGATTTTCATCTTTATCACCCTTAAAATTGATAAACACTTTCAACTGGTAAAATAAATACTTTTGCTCCCCCTACCTCAACCTCTATAGGATAAGTAATATACGAGTCTGCATTACCACTAAACGATGATACTGGCGAAACTACCTGTTTTCTTGTTCTACAATTTATTTTTATTACTTCTAAAACATCATCAATGTTATTATCTTCTACCCCAATAAAAAAAGTTGTATTACCTGCTTTTAAAAACCCGCCTGTACTTGCCAATTTTGTTGCTCTAATATTTTTTACCACCAATGCATTAGAAAGTCGATTACTATCTTTATCTTGTACAATAGCTACTATTAACTTCAAGTTAATCTCCTCCTTTTAATTGTAAAAATAATTCAAAATCATCTCTTATTAACTGAAATATCTTATCTATTGTTTTTTCACCGTCAATTTCAACTATTCTATTACTATCTTCTCTAGCTAATTTTGAAAAACCTTCATGTACTTTTCGATGATATTCAATATCTTTTTGCTCTATCCTATCCAGTTTATTATTGAATTCATTATTCACTCTTTTCAACGCTCGGTTTATCCCTATTTCTGGATTTATATTTAGTAAATATGTTCTTGTTGGTTGTAATCCTGAACTAGCAAAATCATTTATTTGCTCTACAATCTTTTGACTAACACCTAACCCATATGCTTGGTATGCTATACTTGCATCGATATACCTATCACAAAGAACAATCTTCCCTTGATTAATTGCTGGTATAATTACTTCATGAACAAGTTGGGCTCTTGAAGAAGCATATAATAATATTTCCGTTTGACTTATAAGCTCTTCATGTTCAGGCTCTAACAATATCCCTCTTATTTTGTCACTTATGATTGTTCCACCGGGATCTCTTGTTGTAAAAACCTTATACCCCTTTTCGACTAAATAATCAGCTAATAATTTTAACTGCGTAGTTTTCCCTGAACCGTCCGGTCCCTCAAATGTAATAAATAACCCTCTCACAATAATTTCCTCCATTTAACTAGACAAAGTATTACTATTATAAAAAATTTTAAGACAGTCTAAATTATCACCATAAAGACCGTACATTTTTATCCCTAACTCTTTCATTCTAATTATGTGCTTAACATAGTCATATGTAATTCTTTCACCTATCTGTATTAAGGGTATTCCTGGAGGATAAGGAATAACCATCTCAGCTGCAATTTCTCCGATTGCAGCATTTATTGGAATTATTTTATTTTTATAAAACAATACTTTATCTAATAGTATTCCTTCTTGCCCCTCATTATAATTGTACTGAGAATAAATGTCTTGCAAATATGTTAAAACTTCACTTTGATTATTTTCATAATTAACTATACTTCGTTCAATTTTCACAAGACTTTTAAACAATAACTTTAAGTCTTTATGACTCGTCCCTAAGGATACCACAGCCAGGGTATTGAACAAATCTGCTAGTTCAGTATAAATTCTTTTTTCTTCGAGATAGCCTTGAATTTGTAGACCCGATAAAAAATTATTACTACTATGGATTACAATTTTTAATGGGTCAGTTGTATACTCTTTATTTAAATTATGAACAACTTCTATTTCCCTTAGTAATGTTGCCTGTTGATAAAACAGATCAATATACTTTAAAATAGGAGACCATAATTTTTCTCCCTTATCTTCAATCCAGCCACACGTTAAATCTAACGAAGCCATAATTGGATAAGATGGGCTAGATGTCTGGACCATTGATAAAAAAAATTGCAATCTATCTAAGTCAATATACTTACTATTTACATGTAGCATAGAGCCCATGGTCATTGCTGATAAAGTTTTATGTGTCGATTGGACTACTATATCTGCCCCCATCTGTATTGCAGAATTTGGAAATGAGGGATGTAATCCAAAATGGGCTCCATGAGCCTCATCAACTAATAAGGGTATTTTATATCTATGAACTATATCTACAATATTCTCTATGTTCATACTTATCCCATAATAATTCGGGTTAGTAATAAAAACAGCTTTTACGTTTTGATTAGTTTCAAGAGTTTTAATCAAACTAATTTCATTTATTCCTCCAGCGATTCCAAGTTTAGTAATTGGTTCAGGATTAAGATAGATTGGTATTGCTCTTGCAAGCAATATACCATTAATTACTGATCTGTGAGCATTTTTTTGCACAATTATTTTATCTCCACTATTACAAGTTGCTAAAATCATTGCTAAGTTACCAGAAGTACTTCCATTTACTAAAAAATATGTTTTTTCTGCTTTAAATATCCTAGCTGCCTTTTGTTCTGCTTTTAATATAACACTTTTTGGTTGATGAAGATCATCCAAACCAGTGATTTCAGTCATATCAATTTTTAAAATGTCTTTGTAATATCCCTTCCCCTGCGGATTAAATCCTTTTCCCATTTTGTGACCAGGAATATGAAATGATGTAGGTAAACTTTTATAATGAGAAACCAACTTTTTAAATAACGGTGTTTTTACTTTATCCATCTAATCCTCAATACTTTCAAATGATTTGCTAATATAATTGTATTTATTTAACCATAATTACTTATTAAAGAAAAGATAAATATACTATTAACTAGAAAAAACACTCTTCGATTAAAGGTAAGAGTGTTTTCTGTATTTTATTGATATTTTTATTTAGTATTTTTTTCTTATGCTTCTATTTTACCATAGGATTTTAACTATTAATATATCATACATAGATATATTAATAGTTAAGCATTTTTTAACAAATTTTCTTTCATTTTCTTTATAAAAAAAGTGTACCTTTCATTATTAACCTCAGTATGAACTATTTCTTCTTCACAAATAGCACATATAAAGTAACTGTGTATATTTATCCCTTCACGTTTCTTAGTTCCACATATAGCGCAAGTTTTTAGCTTTCCATTTCTACTAAATTTCACATTGCCTCTCCTTATAAAATATTTTATGTAATTATTTCCAAATATTAAAATTTTATGCACTAAAATATAACTCCAATTTTAAATTATTATTAAGTTTCTTTTTTAGATTTTATATAATTTATGAAATAATAGATAATTTTATAATAATTAATATAATTAATCCAGGAATTCTAAATATTCCAGCAACAAAGGCTGTTATTATATTTAAAGGAATATACATATTAATAAGTTGTCCGAATATATTAAAAAAAAAGATAATTACAATACCTAATATTACTTGTAAAATTATATACCAACCAAACTTTATTAATTTGGATATATATTGCCAAAAGAAAGTAACTACTGTAACACCCCCTAATAATATTAGAAACCACCAACCTATGCTTAGATTCACAATTATATCTCCCTTTCTATACTTACATTTAAGCATGTCATATAGAAAGATATTTAATTAAACTAATTTTATGACTTTTTTTAAAAAAAATATTAGCTATCAAGCTAACACTTTTTTATTATAAAACAATTTTACTTATTCTTATTTATTAGATACATATATCTTCTTTCGGCAGCTATAATATAATATATAACGTAATCAATTGCATCTGGATCATTAACTTCATTGAACCTGTTATGCGCTTGTTCCCAGTCCTTTTTTGCTCTAGCAACTTCTTTTAATATATTTTTATAAATTGTATTATCATTTATTAATTTTTTTTTAAGAAAGTATAAGAGCATTTTACAACCTCCTTTAATACATATATAGCTTATTATTTATTAAATATGACAAGTATCATCTATGATTTAAATAAACAATAAAGATTGAATCCTGTATCACACAGAACTCAATCCCTTGTCGTTACTTTAAAAATATATTTATATAATCATAGTAATATTCTTCCCTCTAAAGCTTTTGTTAATGTAACCTCATCCGCATAATCCAAGTCCCCACCAACTGGAAGACCATGTGCAATCCTAGTTACCTTAATTCCTATGGATTTGATTAGTTTTGAAATATATATTGCCGTTGCTTCTCCCTCTATATTAGGATTTGTAGCTATAATTATCTCAGTTACATCTTCATCATTAAGTCTTAATATCAATTCCCTTAGCTTTAATTCCTCTGGACCTATACCCTCCATCGGTGAAATTGCTCCATTTAAAACATGGTAAAGACCATGATATTCTCCCGTTCTCTCTATAGCAATAATATCTTTAGGTTCCTGAACAATACAAATTACTGAATTATCCCTAGTTTTATCAGAACAAATCATGCAGGGGTTTGATACAGTTATATTATGGCACTTTGTACAGTTTGTTAAGTTTTTTCTTACGTTAATTAATGCACTTGCAATATTATATACTTCTTCCTCTTTCATTTTGAGTACATAAAACGCTAATCTTTGTGCTGTTTTAGGTCCAATCCCCGGTAATCTGGTAAAACCTTCAATTAGTTTTGCTATTGGTTCTGGATAATTATATGACATATAGTATCCTTTCTATAATAAACCAGGAATATTTAACCCACCTGTATATTTCCCTAGATCCTCTGATACCATCTTATCAACTTGGTTTAGTGCATCATTAACTGCAGTAAGAACTAAGTCTTGTAACATCTCTATATCATTTGGATCAACCACATCTTTATTTATTGTAATGCTAACTATTTGTTTATGCCCATTTGCAACAACTGCAACCATTCCACCACCAACAGTAGTTTCAATTGTTTTATCCTTTAATCCTTCCTGTGCTTTTTCCATCTCTTGTTGCATTTTCTTAACTTGTTTCATCATTTGATTCATATTTTTCATTTTTTACCCCCCTAGTCTTTAATTATTAGTAAATCCTCACCAAACAACTCAGTTGTTCTGGCAATTAATGCAGCTGACTTTGCATCTTTTTGTAGTGTTAATGTTTCTTCATGTATTATATTGTCTTTTCCTAAAAAAACAATCCATTCCTTTTCCATAATATTAAATAAACGATACTTCTTCCCAACCTGTTCATAGATTATTTCTTCGATTAATAAAATATTCTGTTCTTTATTTGTAGTATCTCTGTGCATTACATTATTAAAAGCTAGGACAATAACATCATCAGTCACAGCAACTGGTTCCCCATCCACAAACCAAGCATAGACAGTTATCTTCTTTTTTTTAACTACTTGCAATATACCATTCCATGCCTCTAAAATTCTTTTATAATTGTCCTCTGAAAACTTTTCTCTTAATAATCTTAACTGTCCTATTATATTATTATTTGATAGTATATGCTGTATATTTTGATTGATTTTTTCTTCTTCTATAGGATTACCTTTAAATAAATTATCCACTTTAGTTTCCAAATCTAATAGTTTTTTGTTTATATTCTCTATTTCTTGATTAGAACTACTCCTTTTATCAGAAAAAAGGTTTGAAATTTTTATTAATCCTAACTCCAAAATAATCTTATTTTGATTAATAAATTTTGTTTCCATTAAATATTTATTCAATGTTTCAATGATTAAATAAAGTTGTTCTTCTGAATACCAATTAGCAACTAATGGAAATTCCTTATCAAAAATAATTTTTTCTTCTATTTCAGCTAAAGTTGGTGATGATTTATATAATAGCAAGTCTCTATAATAATAAATTATATCTTCTAAAATCCTTTGGGGTTCTTTCCCTTCATATAATAACTCAGTAGTCTTATCTAATACCTGCGCTGTATTTCCTTCGCTTATTAATTTTGTAATTAATGAAAATGACTGGTTAGATACCCTTCCAGTTAAATTATATACATCTTCTACTCCAACGTCTTTTTCTGATGATGATAATACTTGATCTAATAGACTTACAGCGTCCCGCATTGAACCCTCAGAGTACTTGGCAATAAGTGCCAAAGCTTGTCTTTCAACACTAAACCCTTCCCTAACAGCGATGTTATTTAAATGCTCTACCATAACGTCTGTTTGAATTCTTTTAAAATCAAACCTTTGACACCTTGAAATTATTGTAGTTGGAATTTTATGAGGCTCTGTTGTTGCAAGTATAAAAACAACATGCTCTGGAGGCTCCTCTAAAGTTTTCAATAATGCATTAAAAGCTTCGGTCGTTAACATATGTACTTCATCAATAATATAAACCTTATATTTAACCTCTGATGGAGTAAATTTTACATTCTCACGCAACTCCCTTATTTCATCTATCCCCCGATTAGAAGCTGCATCAATTTCAACTATATCCATAATTATTCCTTTTGTAATACCTATACATGTATTACATTTATTGCACGGTTCCCCATTTTGCATAGAACTACAGTTAATTGCCTTTGCAAATATTTTAGCAGCACTTGTTTTCCCTGAACCTCTAGGACCACAAAAAAGATATGCATGAGAAAATCTATTGTTTATCAAAGCATTTTGCAATGTTTGGGTTATGTGCCCTTGCCCAATAACCTCTTTGAAAGTTTGCGGTCTCCATGCACGATATAACGCTATATAGCCCATCCTCTACACCAACTAACTAATATATTTAAGTGAATTTTTATTATAACCCTGTTTATACATTATACAAGTTATTATTATTCTTTTCAAAATAAAATAACAGACTATAAAAAATGTTCTAGTTCAAGTCACGCCTAAATCAAGAAACGGAACTTACTTACGTAAGTGAGTACCGAAGATTTTAGCAGTAACGCAGAAATAGAACTTTTTATACAGTCTGAAGAAATTTATATTTAATTAAGTCGTGCACCTATTATTGACCATAACATATAAGCGAATCCTTGTAGTTAGCTCGAATCAAGCTACCCCACAACACATGAAAAATTCCACTTACCGCTGCTTTCTTCCGAACCTGACGGGTTTCATAGACTCTCATTGTATGGGACTAAATCGTCAACACTACTTGCAAAAACCAGACCTTACATGAAAGTGACCGCTAATAGGAATTCAACCCCGCTATAGCGGATTGCAGGTTACAGGGCACCGCTGCCTCCCCATCTAGCACGACAAACTTTATTAATAATAAAAAAGACTCAATAAATATTATACATTTTGTTACAACCACAAACAAGTGGATAAACATGTATAAATGCAATTCGTCTTTCCCTATATTATATAAAATAACTTGTGGAGGAGAAGGTGGGATTTGAACCCACGGTACGGAATAAACCGTACAACGATTTTCGAGACCGTCACCTTAAGCCGCTCGGACACTTCTCCATATTAGATAAATCTATGTTTTACCATTTTCCTAAAAACTGAAATATTAATATTGTAATACCTAGAATCCATACGTATATAGAAAATATTTTTAGTGAACCATTTATTAAAATTTTAAGCATCCATTTAATTGCAATATAACCAGATATAGCAGCTACTATTGTTCCCGCTAATATTGGTATAAGCTCAACATTATTAACAGCTATTTCATTTGTATACATCTTAAAGCTTTGCAATATAACCGCGCCTAGTATTGCAGGTAAAGATATTAAGAAAGAAAAGGTCGCGGCATCCTCCCTTTTTACACCCATAAACAGAGCGCCGGCTATTGTGAGACCTGATCTAGAAATAGCTGGCATTATCGCTGCTCCCTGTAATGCTCCAATTATAAGTGCATCCTTGTATTTTATTTGCTCGATACCCTTGCTTCCTAAATTTTTTCTATTATCAGCAAACCATAAAATTAACCCAGTTATCAAGAACTCCCAACCTATCGTAACACCCGTTTTTGAAATTTCTTCAAATAAATCTTGAAAAATTAATCCAATCAAAGCAGTGGGTATAGTTCCAATAACTAATAATTTTAACAACTTACTATTAGGTTTTTTAATTATTTGAATAATTTTATCCCAAAAAACTATTATAACCGAAATAAATGTTCCGAAATGCAGCATTGTATCTAAAAATAAACCAGCTTCAGACAATCCAAATAATTTTCTTCCTATTACTAAATGCCCCGTTGAGCTTATTGGCAAAAATTCCGTCAATCCTTGAAGCGTACCTAAAATAATTGTTTTTAAAAATTCCTCCATCTTAATCCCCCAAAATTTACTATAAATTCATTTCTGCAAACTAATAGTAAATTTTATTCTAATAAGGACAAGATTATGATTTATTAACCAATTATAATTTTTTCAGTAGGGTAATGAATTTTTACTGCTCTTCTATCTTCTCTGAACAAAAATAACAAAGATAATATACCAATTCTACCTATAAACATCAAAATTGTAACTAATATTTTACTGGGATCTGATAAATCAGCAGTTATACCCATTGATAATCCAGTTGTTCCAAAAGCCGATGAAACCTCAAAAATTATTTGCATTAGTGAGAATCTATCTCCTTCAAATATGCCAAGTAAAATTATGCTCGTACCCAATAAAATAGCTGCTGTTGAAAATACAACAAAACTTTTAAGGATATCCCCATCATCTAATCTTCGATTAAAAACTATTACCTCTTTTTTACCTCTTGCAAAAGAAATCATTGCCAATACTAAAACAGCAAAAGTAGTTGTTCTTATTCCACCGCCACAGCTTGATGGACTAGCACCTATAACCATCAAAATTGAGATTAAAAACAAAGTATGAGTATTAAAAATAGATATATCAATTGTTGAAAAACCACCATTTCTAGCCGTTACAGAATTAAATAATGAATAAAATAGCTTTTCATGCCAAGACATACCAGCAAAAGCAGCGTTGTTTTCAAATAATAATATCAAAACCGCGCCAATTAATAATAGCGTAAAAAATGTTACCGTTGTTAATTTTGTATATAAGGAAAACCGAAAATTCTTTTTATTATGTCTCATTGAAATATAATTTCTCACTTCCAATAAAACAGTAAATCCTATTGAACCAAAGATAAGTAATATCATTGTTATACTTTGAACAAAATAATCTCCTGCATATCTGACTAGTGAATCATTGCCAAATATATCAAAACCTGCATTTGTGAAACCAGAAATAGAATGAAATGCTCCATAAAAATATGCCTCATACCAATTTGGATAATACTTCAAAAAATAAGTTCCTAAGATTAATCCACCAAGAACTTCTAATGCAAACGCCATTGCCAAAACTTTCTTCATCAATACTACTAATCCAGAAAAATCCGATCTATTTTGATCAATCATAATTAATTGCCTATCTTTTAATCCAATCTTCCTTCCCATCACAACCCATATAAAAGTTCCTAAAGTCATTATTCCAATTCCACCAAACTGGATAAATATTAATAGGACTATCTTTCCTGCTACATTAAAAGTATCTGCCGTATTTACAACTGTCAAACCAGTAACACTTACTGCGCTTGCTGATGTAAATAATGCATCAACTAAAGATATTGAAACTCCACTTTTATGAAAAATAGGCAACCATAGTAAGATAGCACCTAATAATATAGTACCAACATAAAATATACCTATAATTTTTACTGCCGAAAGATTTTTTTTTCCTGTAACTCTTTCACTCATAGTTTACGCCCCTCTTTTGTAACCCTTAATACACAAATTACAAAAAGTAAAAATTACAATGCATATTGTAACATAATTCTTGAAAATTAAATATTTATATTTTTTATATTACTTTTTACCCTTAATTTCAAAAAGAAATCTCTTAATAACTTTGAACACTCTTCTTCTAAGATTCCCTTTGTTATTTTTACTTGATGATTAAAGCGATCATCTTGTAATAAGTTTAGCAACGTTCCTGCACAACCTGCTTTAGGATCACTTGCCCCATATACAACCTCGTCTATTCTAGCTTGAATTAAAGAGCCAGCACACATCTGACAAGGTTCTAATGTTACATATAATGTGCATCCTTCTAATCGCCAGCTTTTTACCACTTGGCTCGCTTGTTGTAATGCTAGTATTTCCGCATGTGCAATAGGATCCTTCAATTTCTCTCTTAAATTATGAGCACGCGCTATTATAAGACCGTCCTTTACAATTACTGCTCCAATAGGCACTTCGTTTAATTGTTCAGCTTTTTTAGCTTCAATTATAGCCTGTTCCATGAACTTATTATGTTCCAAACTACAGAAATCTTTATTCATTAGTTAGCTACCTTCCAAAACAGTATTTAAATTAAAAAAAAGATTGTTCATTTATTCACAATGTGTTAATATGATTTTAAAGTATAATATTTATTGAGTAATATTCTTTCATATACTCCATCTTTTTTTCGGTGCAACCTCTAAGGTTGCACTTTTTTTACATTTGTACTAAATTATAATAATTACATAATTATGCCAATTAGATTTGTGCAAAAAAAAACAATGAATAAATTCTCATATCCTCTGCTACTATAAAACTTATATGGTGTGCCCGACAGGAATTGAACCTGTGACCCCAAGTTTAGGAAACTTGTGCTCTATCCAACTGAGCTACGGGCACATAACTGATTAATATATAAAAAAAAGCCAAAAAGGCTATAATTATCTGGCGGAGAGGGTGGGATTCGAACCCACGGTACGCTCACACGCACGCTGGTTTTCAAGACCAGTGCCTTAAACCAAGCTCGACCACCTCTCCATATTTAATTGTCAACAAAAGATATATTAACACATATATACACATATATTCAAGTTTTATTTTTTATTTCTATCAGAATATCTCTATTGGAATAAATTGTATATATATCAAATTAACAGTCTGTAAACTTAATTACATGCTTAAAGTCTGTTTAATTATTTTTTAGTAATTACCTCAATTCCATGCATATATTCTTTTAATGCTTCAGGTATTATTACACTTCCATCTTTCTGTTGATAGTTCTCTATAATAGCTGCAACTGTTCTACCTACCGCAAGACCGGAACCATTTAACGTATGGACATATTCGGGTCTTTCATTCTTCCCTCTTCTAAATTTTATATTGGCACGCATTGCTTGAAAAGACTCAAAGTTGCTTATTGATGATATTTCTCTATAATTATCAAAACTAGGCAACCACACCTCTAAGTCATATTTTTTAGCGGCTGTAAAGCCCAAATCTGCTGTACACATATTAAGAACTTGATAAGGCAAGTTGAGTAATTGTAATACTCTTTCAGCATCTTCTCTTAATTTTTCCAATTCTTTATATGAATCCTCTGGTTTAACAAATTTAACGAGCTCCACTTTATTAAATTGATGCTGCCTAATTAACCCCCTAGTATCTCTACCAGCAGATCCAGCTTCAGATCTAAAACAAGCACTAAACGCTGCATAACATTTTGGCAAATCTTTAACATCCAAAATCTCATCGCGATGAATATTTGTAACAGGAACTTCTGCTGTTGGTATAAGAAATAGATCCATTCCTTGAATTTTAAAAGCATCTTCTTCGAACTTGGGAAGTTGCCCTGTTCCTATCATGCTAGATCTATTTACAATAAAAGGTGGTAATATTTCTTCATAACCATGCTTTTCTACATGCAAATCTAACATAAAATTTATTAGTGCCCTTTCTAATCTTGCACCTATGCCTTTGTAGAAAACAAATCTAGAACCAGCCACTTTCGTCGCACTTTCAAAGTCAAGTATACCTAAATTTTCTGCAATTTCAAAGTGAGGTTTTGGTTTAAACTCAAAATTAGGCTTAATTCCCATAGAACGAATAATAATATTATCATTTTCTGATATTCCTACCGGCACACTTTCATGAGGAATATTAGGAATCCTTAACATAAGGTCATTTAATTGACTATCTAGTTCCCTAATATTATCATCAAATTCCTTAATCTTGTCGCCAACTTCTCTCATTTCCTTTATCAAATCTTCTGCATTCTTACCTGTTTTTTTTAGTTCAGCTACTTCATTAGAAACATTATTCCTTTGATTTTTTAACTGTTCGACTTCTTTTAACAATTCCCTTCTTTTAATATCTAAGTCTGTAAAAGTGTCGATCTCGTTAATTTTCTCATTTCGGTGTTCAAGAGCTTTTTTTACCATGTCAAGATTGTTTCGCAAAATTTTAATATCTAACATTTCAATTCACTCCCTTAAATTATAATCCAAAATAAAAACACTCATCCCTTGAGAAAGGGACGGTGCTTATTGTTCGGTTCACACCTTACACCGACTCTCTTTTCAATTAAATGCAAAAAACTATTTACCCTCATTGCTTTATATTTATATTATTTTTTTAGCACTTAATATCCGAATATTCCTCAGCCATTCTTAAAAAATATTCATGCATTCTTATATCTTCTGTTAATTCTGGATGATAGGCCGAACATAATAAGTGCCCCTGCCTTGCTGCTACAATTTTATTATCAAATTTTGCTAAAATTTCAACATTTTTTGATACTTCAATTATATAAGGCGCCCTTATAAATACGGCTTTAAAACTAGACGCTATACCCTTTACTTCTAAATCCACTTCAAAACTTTCTTTTTGTCTACCAAACGCATTTCTCTCAGCTTTTATATCCATTAAGCCAAGGTATTTAACGTCGAAACCATTTATTTCTTTTGCTAAGAGAATTAATCCTGCACAAGTACCAAATATAGGTTTTTGTTGTTCGCTAAAATCCTTAATAGCATTGTCGAATCCGTATTTCCTTAATAATTTTCCAATTACTGTGCTTTCACCACCGGGAATAATAAGTCCATTTAAATCATCTAACTGATTAACTTTCTTTACTGCTATAGCCTCATGCCCTAATTTTTCTATTATTTTCAAGTGCTCTTGTACTGCACCTTGTAAAGCAAGTACTCCTATTTTCATTTTATACTACCAACCTCTATCTGCCATTCTATCTTTTTGTGTTAATGAAGAAATATCTACACCCTTCATAGGATTACCTAACCCTTTCGAGATGCTAGCCATTAATTCATAATCATCAAAGTGTGTTGTTGCTTCTACAATTGCCCTTGCAAACTTTTCAGGATTTTCTGACTTAAAAATACCTGAACCTACAAATACTCCTTCTGAACCTAATTGCATCATCAATGCAGCATCCGCAGGTGTTGAAATACCACCAGCTGCAAAATTAACTACTGGTAATTTACCATGTTCATGAACGTATAGAAGTAAGTTGTATGGTGCCCCAAGGTTTTTTGCTTCGGTCATTAACTCATCTTTTGACATACCTCTAACTTTGCGAATTTGACTCATCATCATTCGCATATGTCTTACAGCTTCAACTATATTACCAGTACCAGGTTCACCTTTCGTACGTAACATAGAAGTACCTTCTCCAATTCGGCGTAAAGCTTCGCCCAGGTCTTTTGCACCATTAACAAAAGGAACTGTAAATTGATTTTTATCAATATGGTACTCTTCATCGGCAGGTGTTAGTACTTCACTTTCATCAATGTAATCTACGCCCATAGACTCTAGAATTCTAGCTTCAACAAAATGTCCAATTCTAGCTTTTGCCATTACTGGAATAGTTACAGAATTCATAACCTCTTCTATTATTTTAGGATCTGCCATGCGAGCAACTCCCCCAGCGGCCCTAATATCTGCTGGAACTCTTTCTAGTGCCATTACTGCAACCGCCCCAGCTGCCTCTGCAATTTTTGCTTGCTCAGCATTAATAACATCCATTATTACTCCGCCTTTTTGCATCTCTGCCATGCCACGTTTTACACGAGCAGTTCCTATCTCAACCATCATTTACCCACTCCTAGTTCTAATAAAAAGCATTTGTATTTTTTTTTAAATTCTATCTAAATATATAATATATTTCAATGATTAAAAAATATTTTTTACTCCATCAATAATTGTAGAAAAAACATTACCTGTTACATTAAATACTTTTCTAAAAAATAATCTAAACCAACTTGCCTTGTCTACACTTTCTGTTGTTATTAATTCCTTACTTTCAGATAATTTAATATAATCATTAATATATTCATACTCCTTATCGCCAAGGTAGTTATATGAAATATATCCTACATTTTCATCGGCCTCTATTGGAGCGGTTATAGAATCATTAATAATAATTTTTGGAGTATACAAATCCTTCTCTCCATTTTCAATTAATACTTTAAGATCATTCTTAGCTGCAATAGATATTTCAGTTTTTACCCCTTTTTCAATCGGTATTTCCTCAAACCCCACAATTGTATCTTTTGCATTAACAATATTAATAACCTCATAATTAGAAAAACCATAATCAAATATTTTTTTTGTTTCATTAAATCGACTAATTTCACTATCCGTTCCGAAAACAACACTTATAAGCCTAATATCATCTCTTTTAGCTGTTGCAGTAAAGCAATAACCCGCTTGACTTGTATGCCCCGTCTTCAAACCGTCTACCCCTTCATACTCAAAGACTAACCCCGGCAACATAAAATTCCAACTTTTAAATGTATTTCCTGGACGAAACTCAATACTCGGTTGACCATTTATCTTCAAACTTTCTGGATAATCATTTATTAGATGCCATGCTAAAATCGCAGCATCCTTTGCTGACATTACGTGTTCGCCATTAATTATCGGGGCATAATCACCTAGTTCTTCTGCTGGATAACCTGTACTAGTTAAAAAATATGTATGTTCCATTCCCAATTCCTGTGACTTTTCATTCATTAATTTAACAAAATCTGTTTCTGTGTTTGCAATATGTTCAGCTAATGCTACTGTAGCATCGTTTGCTGAAGCAACTGCCATCGCATCAAACAAATCTTTTACAGTATTTTTCTCACCTTCAGCCAAATAAACTGCTGAACCACCTGTTGCCCCTAACCAGCTTGCATATTCACTCGCTGTAACTATGTCATTCCAATTCAATTCACCAGCATTAATATATTCTAACACTATATACTCTACCATCATCTTCGTCATACTTGCAGGTGGCAGAGGTTTATCAATGTTTTTACCATATAAAATCTTTCCTGAATTCCCATCAACAAGTATTGCTGTTATAGCATTTACTTCTAAATCTTTTTGCGCTAATACAGGATTAATCCCTATTGTAGATATTATTAATGTTAGTATTAGAAAACTAATTATAAACCTTTGGTTCGTTTTCAAAAGGATTCACTCCAACTTTTTATCATTGTTAGTAACAATTATGTTTATTCTAAACCTTATCTTTCATAAATTGAGTAATTTGGTGATTCTTTGGTAATTTGAACATCATGTGGATGACTTTCTCTAAGACCGGCACCAGTTATTTTTATAAACTGCCCATTATTGATAAGGTCCTCAATGTTTTTTGCCCCACAATAACCCATACCAGCTCTCAATCCGCCAACTAATTGATATAATGTGTCCTCTATAGGTCCTTTGTATGCTACTCGACCTTCAATCCCTTCTGGTACTAATTTCAAAGAATTTTCTTGAAAGTATCTATCTTTACTACCTGCGTTCATTGCCCCAATCGACCCCATGCCACGATATACCTTATACCTTCTACCTTGATAGGTTTCAAAATCGCCTGGGCTTTCGTCTGTTCCAGCTAGTAAACTTCCTAACATAACGGCATTTGCACCAGCTGCAATTGCCTTTGTTATATCCCCTGAATATTTAATTCCTCCATCAGCTATAATTGCAATCCCATATTTTTTGGCTACTGTAGCACAGTCATATATAGCAGTAATTTGTGGTAACCCTATTCCAGCGACTATTCTAGTTGTACAGATTGAACCTGGACCTATTCCTACTTTAATAATAGATGCACCAGCTTCAATTAGATCTTTTGTAGCTTCCCCGGTTGCTACATTTCCTGCTATAATAATTAGCTCTGGATATAAGCTTCTAACTATTTTAATAGTATCTATTACACCTTTACTATGCCCATGAGCTGTATCAATTACAATTGCATCTACTCCGATATTAACTAATGCACTTATTCTGTCAAAAGTATCTTTTGAAACCCCTACAGCTGCACCTACTAATAAACGGCCAAACTTATCTTTCGCTGAATCAGGAAATTTAATAGCTTTCTCGATATCTTTAATCGTAATAAGTCCTTTTAATTTATTATGCTCATCAATAATCGGTAATTTTTCTATTTTATATTTTTGCAGAACTTCTTTCGCTTCCTCAAGGGTAGTTCCAATTGGGGCAGTTATTAAGTTCTCCTTTGTCATTGTTTCACTTATTTTTTTTGAATAGCTCTCAACAAATCTTAGATCACGATTAGTTATTATACCTACAAGTTCATTATTATCGTTTACAATCGGAACCCCAGATATTCGATATCTACACATTAATTCTTCTGCATCTAAGAGCGTGTGGTCTGGGTTTAATGAAAAAGGATTAGTTATAACTCCACTCTCAGAGCGTTTCACACGATCAACTTCTTCTACTTGCTCCTCAATTGACATGTTTTTATGAATTATACCTATTCCACCTTGTCTCGCCATAGCTATTGCCATACTAGATTCCGTTACTGTATCCATACCTGCACTAATTATCGGTATATTAAGTTGTAAATTATCTAATTTTGTTTTTACTAAAACATCCCTTGGCAAAACTTCAGATTTTGCAGGGATTAGTAAAACATCATCAAACGTTAAACCTTCACTTTTAAATTTATCATTCCACATCAATTTTCCCTGCCTCTTTTTATATGTTTTGTATATATTATTGCAAGTTTAACAAAGCCAATTTTCACTGTCAAGAATTCAACATAATAATAGATAAAATAATATATACTAAAACATTATACTAAATTAACTAATATCTTGGAGATGATTAAATGAACAAAATTAATATAATTTATTGTGAGGATTCTTACCAAAAAATGTGGAATATGTTTGTATTTTTCGAAAATGAACCTACGGTAAAAGATTTTCTATTTTCAAAATACAGTGCTCTGGACAATGCTGAAAAAAGTAAGTTGGCATTCGAAAACACCTTAAAATTCATCTATTTCATAAAACAATCAAAAGAATATTTCTATTCTGCTAATATAAGCAACATTTTAGTTAAGCCATTACTTATTTATTATGGTATGGCATCTTTAATGAAAGCTTTTATCTTAACCAAAGATCCCTATTACCCACGAAAAGTAGGTGTTTTAAGACATGGGTTATCTACTAGAAAATTAAAAAAAACAAATTTTCACTTCTTAGATGACGAAATTAAGATTCAAAAAGAAGGACTGTTACCAATTTTCTATAATTTGCTTACTGGAAATACTTTAATTGAGGGAAGTAAATTTAAAATAAAAGAGCTATTATCTTTAATTCCTGAACTAAATGATTCTTACTATAAATTATATAAAGATAAAAAAATCTACCCACTATACTTGGAACATATTATAGATAATTCGAGTATCGAGCTTACAACAAACAATGATGTATTGCTCTTATTTAATAATGATGTAAATAAATTTTTACACAATATAAATCATTTTTTTGAATCAGACAACTCTTTTGATATTAAAAATAAAAACAATTTAAACCAATTAATCCTTACATGGAAAACAAAGTTAGCCAAACCGTTTGATTATGAAAATCCCTTTAACCATCCTCTTATTCTTCAAGATTGTAAAGGTAATTATTATTATAGATATATAGACAATCCCAATTTAATGCTCCCAGAAATAATAATCGAATTTCTTATTATGTATAATTTAGGAATATTGTGTAGATATGATACTGAGTTATGGTGCGAAATTATATTCACTTTTTCATCAGAAGACATTTACATCATTAATGAATTTATTAACTTATCACTTCGTAAATTTCCAAATTTAATATTAAATAATCTATTTGATGAATTTATTATCTTTAAAAAAAGTTAATTTTATTTCCTCCATGTATTTTCACTATATACATTTCCTGCGTTCCACATAAGATACTGTTTTACACCTAACTCTTTACCTGCGTTTATCTGATCCAAAACCTCTTCTGGTCCATATTTTATATAGCCCTTTATCCAAGACGCTGTAAAATCTTGATACCATGGTCTAATAATTGCTGTAGGGTTACCCCCCTCGCTAACTTCTCTATTTTTTTCAAGAGCATCCTCAATACCACTGGTAATTATTTTAAAAGGATTTGCATCAGGTACAGAAACTCCATAAAGACCTGGTCCATAATGTGATGGATACATCATGGGACTAATATAATCAACTACAGAAGTAATTAACTCCCATTGTTGTCCTATCCCCATATCATCAGTTACCGTTGTAGTTAAACCGTAAACATCTGCAGATATAAATATTGGGTAATCTACAAGGTTTTCTTTTGTATAACTTAAAAAAGAGGCTATGTTTTCTGCTTTTGTAATATTCCCCGGGTTATTAAAAACTACTTCACTGTTAACTTTTTTACTATTATCTGGAAATCTTACATAGTCAAACTGAACCTCATTAAACCCTTTTTCTGCAGCCTCTATTGCTAACGCTAAATTATATTCCCAAACTTCTTTCTGATAAGGATCAACCCATGATACCCCTTTATTATCCCTCCACACACCTCCAGTTTTGGCTTTCATGGCAATATCCGGATCTGCTCCTGAGAGAAACGGGTCTTTAAAAGTTACTATACGTGCAATAGTATATATATTATTTTCCTTTGCTTTTTTTAATAATTCATCAATATCTCTAATAAATGTATTTCTATCCGATTTAATTTCATTAACCTTTAATACATCTGACTTATAAGTTACATATCCAGAATCTTCTTTTACATCGATTACTAAGCTATTTAATTCTGTAGAATTAAGAAGTTCTATAAAATCGTCATATTTCGATCCACCAGCTGTATTTCCCGTTAAATACAGACCTCTAACTTCTCTTGGAATCTTACTATTCTCTAAATAGGTAATTGAATACTGATTTGGACCCGAGTACCAATCATCATAACCTAGCGATACTAATGAATTCTCATTGACTAAATTTATTTGTTCTATATTAGCAAAAGCGCTATTAGTAAATCCTAAATTTATAATTAATACCGATACAAGTGTCAATATACTTGTTGTACAAAATTTCCTTCTCAATTTGTATATCCTCCATTTTTAGGTAAGTTTAAATATTCTCCCACTTATTTTATATCTCTAATGAAGCTTTAACTTAACTATTTATACAGATAGTATATCATTTTTTATTTAAAGTATTTGAATGATATTGATGGAAACTATTACAAATTAATTAACTAATTTCTTAAACTTTTTTTATTTAAGTAATTTTTATTATAATAAAAAATCTTCAAGTGGGGTCTGAATTCCACTTGAAGCCAATAAACCAGTTTACTCTTCTTCGATTGATTCTATTTTCGCTAAGGAAGTAACTGCATTATCTTCATCAACATTGATTAATTTTACACCTTGAGTATATCTGCCCATTAAAGAAATATTATTCATATTTAATCTAATTACCATTGCTTTTGTAGTTACTATCATCAAATCGTCATCAGCTGATACTACCTTTATTCCCACAATGCAACCATTTTTCTTAGTAACATTTAGGGTTTTTATTCCTTTTCCGCCCCTTGTTTGAGCTCGGTACTCACTTTCTAATGTTCTTTTACCATAACCTTTAGAAGTTACAATTAATATTGATTTACCATCTTCAATGACATCCATACCTATTACTAAATCATCCTTGCGTAAGTTTATTCCTTTTACTCCTGATGTGCTTCTTCCCATAATCCTAACATTTTTTTCATTAAATCGAATAGATTGTCCATATTTAGTTCCTAGTATTATTTCCTGTTTTCCGTCGGTTAACTTAACACCAATTAATTCATCCCCATCTTTAAGGTTTATTGCTATTATTCCACCTTTTCGAATATTTTCATAATCAGACAGCTCTGACTTCTTCACATGTCCATGAGCTGTTGCAAAGAATAGATAATTCTCGGATGTATACTCTCTTACTTGGAAAACTGCATTTATAACTTCTCCTTTTTCTATCTGTATAAGATTAATTATCGGAGTCCCTTTCGCTGTTCTTCCAAGTTCTGGTATTTCATAAGCTTTTAATCTATACACTTTCCCTTTATTAGTGAAAAACATAATATACTTATGCGAATTTGTAATAAAGAAATGTTGTACAAAATCGTCCTCTTTTGTTCCCATTCCTGTTACACCTTTACCACCACGTTTTTGACTTTTATATGTTGATATAGGTAATCTCTTAATATACCCCTGATTTGTCAACATAATTACTACTTCTTCCTCTGGAATTAAATCTTCATCTACTAACTCATTATGTACAATTGTTATTTCAGTTCTTCTTTCATCATTGTATTTCTCTTTAATATCTAGTAATTCTACTCGTATTATTTCTAGTAACTTTTGTTCATCAGCTAGTACAGCTAGATACTCTTCTATCTTTTTCTTTAATTCTAGATATTCACTCTCTATTTTTCCTCTTTCTAAACCAGTCAATCTTTGTAAACGCATGTCTAGTATAGCTTGTGCCTGAATATCTGTTAAATTAAATTGACTTGTTAGACCTTTTTTTGCTTCTTCGGAAGTATTCGAAGATCTAATTAATTTAATTACAGCATCTAACTTATCGAGTGCAATTCTCAATCCCTCTAAAATATGAGCCTTCTCTTCAGCTTTTCTAAGATCGAATTCAGTTCTTCTTCTAATAACTACTTTTTGATGTTTTATATAGTTTTTAAGAATTTCTATTAAATTAAGAACTTTAGGCTGATTATCCTCTAATGCAAGCATATTTATTCCAAAAGATGTTTGTAGTGAAGTTTGTTTATATAAATTATTTAATATAACGTTTGCATTTACATCACGTCGCAACTCAATAACAATTCTCATACCATTTCTATCAGATTCATCTCTTAAATCAGTTATTCCATCAATTTTTTTATCTCTAACCAGTTCTGCGATTTTTTCTATTAGTCTAGCCTTATTTACTTGATATGGTAGTTCGTATACTAAAATACGATTTTTACCATTATTCATTTCCTCAATCTCTGCTCTTGCCCTAATTAATACAGAGCCTTTTCCGGTTCTATAAGCACTCTTAATTCCTTCTGTCCCAAGTATTATCCCTCCGGTAGGAAAATCAGGACCTTTAATTATTTTTAATAAATCTTCTATTTCAGTAGCTGGATTATTAATAATTTCAATAACTCCATCAATTATTTCACCTAGTTGATGAGGAGGTATATTTGTAGCCATACCAACTGCTATTCCTGAAGAGCCATTTACTAATAAATTTGGATATCTAGCGGGTAAAACTAAAGGTTCTCTTTCTGAACCATCATAATTATCCCCAAAATCTATAGTATCCTTGTTTATATCTCTCAATAATTCACCAGATATTTTTGATAATCTAGCTTCCGTATATCTCATTGCTGCAGCTGAATCCCCATCGACTGAACCAAAGTTACCATGTCCATCTACCAACATGTAACGATAAGAAAAATCTTGGGCCATTCTTACCATAGTTTCATATACAGCTGTATCTCCATGTGGATGAAATTTACCAATAACTTCCCCAACGATTCTTGCAGATTTTTTATGTGGTTTATCTGATGTCATTCCTAATTGATTCATAGCAAATAAAATCCTTCTATGAACAGGTTTTAATCCATCCCTTACGTCAGGAAGTGCTCTACTAACAATTACACTCATTGCATAATCAATAAATGAATTTTTCATTTCTTGACTTATGCTAATTTCTTTTACTCTTGAATTAGATTCAGGCATGTTTTACCTCCTTATAGTATAACTATACGTCTAGATTACGTACATATTGACCGTACTCTGTTATAAATTCTTTACGAGGCTCAACTTTATCGCCCATTAATGTTTCAAATATAATATCTGCGTCCGATGCTTCATGTAGACTTACTTGTAGTAATGTTCTACTTTCTGGATCCATTGTAGTTTCCCATAATTGTGTTGGATTCATTTCCCCAAGTCCTTTATATCTCTGTATACTTGGTTCAGGACGATCTCCTAATTCTGATTTAATTTTTTCTAACTCTTTGTCATTATAAGCATAACGTATTACTTTCCCTTGCTGCACTTTATATAAAGGTGGTTGTGCTATATAAATATAACCATTATCAATCAATTCTTTCAAATACCTAAAAAAGAAGGTTAGTAATAATGTCCTAATATGTGAGCCATCTACGTCGGCATCAGTCATTATAATTATCTTATTATATCTAGCTTTTGTTATATCAAATTCCTCGCCGATTCCCGCCCCTATAGCAGTAATCATCGCTCCAATTTCTGCATTACCAAAAATCCTGTCTAATCTTGCCTTTTCCACATTAAGAATTTTTCCCCGTAAAGGTAAAATTGCTTGAAAGTTTCGATCCCTTCCTTGTTTAGCAGAACCACCAGCAGAATCTCCTTCAACTATATATATTTCACTAATAGAAGCATCCTTTGATGAACAATCAGCCAATTTACCTGGTAGAGAACTAACTTCTAAAGCACTCTTTCTCCTAGTTAACTCCCTAGCTTTCCTAGCAGCAAGACGTGCTCTTGCTGCTAATAAAGATTTTTCAATAATTTTTTTTGCTTCAGCCGGATTTTCCTCTAAGAATGAACTGAGTTTATCTGCAAATATAGATTCTACTATCCCTCTTACTTCACTATTACCTAACTTCGTTTTAGTTTGTCCCTCAAATTGAGGGTTGGGAATTTTAATACTTATTATTGCAGTTAATCCCTCTCTTGTGTCATCACCAGAAAGATTAGCATCTTGATCTTTTAATAAATTATACTTTCGTGAATAATCATTTAATATCCGTGTTAACGCACTCTTAAATCCTATCTCATGAGAACCTCCTTCATGAGTATGGATATTATTTGCAAATGATAGAATATTACTAGAAAAACTATCATTATATTGTAAAGAAATTTCAATATATATATTATCTTTTAATCCTTCAACATAGATTGGTTCGTTATGTAATTTTTCTCTATTCTTATTTAAAAACTCAACAAATGACTTTATACCGCCTTGGTAGCTAAAAGTCTCTTTTTTCTTTTCTTCTCTCTCATCCGAAAGTTCTATCTTTATGCCTTTATTTAAAAACGCCATTTCCCTTAAACGAGATTTAAATATATCATAAATGAATTCAGTTGTTTCTTGAAATATCTCCTCATCTGGTTTAAATGAAATTGTTGTTCCTCTTTCTTTAGTTTCTCCTATCACTTCTAAATCATATTTTGGCACACCACGAGAATATTCTTGCCTATATACTTTACCCTCTAATTTTACAATAACCTCTAACCATTCTGACAAAGCATTAACTACTGATAAACCAACACCATGTAAACCCCCAGATACTTTATAACTACCCCCACCAAATTTTCCACCTGCATGTAAAACTGTAAGTGCTACTTCTACCGCCGGTCGACCCATTTTCGAATGTATCCCTACTGGTATACCTCTTCCATTATCAACAACCTTTACAATATTACCTGGTAATATGGAAACAGAAATGTGGTCACAAGCTCCTTCTAAAGCCTCATCAATACTATTATCAACTATCTCCCAAACTAAATGGTGTAGTCCTTTCTCACTTGTTGAACCTATATACATACTAGGTCTTTTTCTCACAGCTTCAAGACCCTCTAAAACTTGAATTTGACTTTCGTCATAAACATTTTGTTTGGTTACCATTTTACACCTTCCATTTCTATTGCCTTATTCATTTTTGTTTTTATTAATAATTATTTGCCCTTTTGCTTAACGTTAAACTTGATATAGGTGAATAATAAATTTTATCTACTGTTATTATAAATGATTTAGTTTGATCTTTAATCTTTTCTATTTGATGACCTTTTTCTAAATATTCTAAAAACGAACTATTTTTTTTTAAGTTAATATCATTAGCATTAATAATAATTATTATATCTTTAGTTTTAAGAACTCTTTCACCACCTATATGAATAAACAAGAAAACCACCTCTTTATTTCTTAATAACCTTACCATTCTCTACATAAAAAATAGCTGAATCTTGTATAGATCTGAGATCAATATTATTAATACTTGTTGTTGTTATAAATGTTTGGACCTTTTTGCCAATAGTTTTAAGTAAATATGTTTGACGAGTTTCATCCAACTCAGATAATACATCATCAAGCAACAATATTGGATATTCTCCAATACTGTTATTAATTAATTCTATCTCTGCTAATTTTATTGATAATGCAGTTGTTCTTTGTTGTCCTTGAGAACCATACGATTGTATATCTATTTCATTTATGTATAAAAGTATATCGTCTCTATGTGGCCCAATCAAAGTTATACCTCTTGATATTTCTTGATTTATTATTTCTTTTATTTTTTTTTTAAACTGTTGTTTAATTTCCAATTCATTAATAGGAAAATCTAATAAAATGGAAGGTTTATATTTAATCCTAAGTTTTTCTTTTCCATTAGTAATTGTCCAATGAACTTGCTCAGCCCATTTTTCTAATTGTTTTATATACTCCAATCTTTTTAATATTATTTTTGAACCGTGTTCAATAAGCTGAATATTCCAAAGTTCTAATAACTCTAATTTATTCTTTAATTCCCTACTAAAATCCTTCAATAAGTTATTCCTTTGATATATAATTTTTTGGTATTGTACAAGATGAAATATATAGGATGGGTTAATTTGTCCTATTTCTATATCTAGAAACTTTCTTCTTAATTGAGGACTACCTTTTACTAAATTTAAATCTTCTGGTGAAAATATTACTACATTTAGTTTTCCAATATATTCACTTAATTTCTTTTTTTCTATATTATTAATTTTAACTTTTTTACCTTTTTGATAAATCTGTAATTCTAACTTTGAATTTCCTATACTATTTTTTAATTCTCCTTTAATTAAAGAAAAAGAATTGCCCCATTTTATCAATTCCTTATCTTTAGAAGTTCTATGAGATTTAGCTAATGCTAATAAATGAAGAGCCTCTAAAATATTTGTTTTTCCCTGGGCATTATTTCCTTGAAAAATATTAATTTTATTTTCTAAAAACAAATCTAATTCTTTATAATTTCTAAAGTTTTTTAATTGAAGATTATTTATATACATTATTCTTCACTATTTTTTATTTGATATTGAGTTTTATCGTTAATATATATTATATCATTTATAAATAATTTTCTCCCACGTCTATTTTCATTTTCGTTATTTACAGTAACTTTATTTTCTTGTAAAAAATATTTAGCTTCTCCCCCCGATTGAATCAAACCTAACATTTTTAAAAATTGACCTAGCGTTATGTATTCACCATCTATATGTATTTCTAACATCTAAAACTCTCCTTATAATAACTTTATAAATACTTCTATAATTAAAATTATTTTTTAAATTTCTAATACGTCCTAATCGGTAATATAAGGTATAACATTTTATCATGATCAATTGGTTTTATAACAAAGGGACTTAATGCACCTGTGAATTCTATTGATATTTCATTACTATCTATTACTTTAAGTGCGTCTAATACATATTTAGAATTAAATGATATTTTTATTATTTCACCAATAAATTCTTTAACCTCTATTGTTTCTGTTACTTTTCCTATCTCATGTAAATTAGATGATATTTCAATTATATTACTTTCTAATGATGATAATTTTACAATATTATTTTTAGATTCTTTTGCTATAAGAGCTGCTCTTTCAATAGCATCTAATAAAACAGTGTTTTGTAATACAATTTTACTATTCCCATTTTTAGGAATAATACGGGATATATCAGGATATGTTCCATCTAATAATCTAGAAAAAAATATTAGATTATCTATTTTAATTAATATTTGATTATTTGTAACAGTAATATTCACTATAGTATTGTAATTATCAAGTATTTTATATAATTCTTGTAAAGATTTACCAGGGATTACAACGTTAGTTAATTTAATTTGGGAAGGATTATCAACTATACCTTCTCTAATAGCTAAACGATGAGAATCTGTAGAGATTAATTTTAAAGTATCTTCATCAAGATTCCATAATACACCACTTAGAATAGGTCTACTTTCATTAAAAGATACAGCAAAATTGGTTTGCTTAATCATTGTTTTTAATAGTTTACTTTCAATATTAAAAGATTTTTCTTTATCTATTAAAGGTAATTCTGGGTATTCTTCAACATCATAACTATTAATACTAAATTCAGAAAATCCTGACTTAATAATAACTGTTTGGCGATCAACTAATTTAAACTCTATTTCCTCACTAGGTAATTTTTTTACTATATCTACTATATATCTTGGTAGAACAACTTTCCCATCATTAATAATTTTAACTATTTGGTTTTCATTTATTAATTTTGATATTGTAATTAAAATTGTAATATCAGAATCACTGCCAGTAAGAATTAAACCTTCATGAGAAACTTCAAATTTTATTCCTGATAAAATAGGTATAGTATTTTTAGAAGATACTGCTTTACTTACATGAGAAATTGCATTTACTAAAGAATTTTTATCAATAAAAAAGTGCATTTTTATTTCCTCCATTTAGGAATAAATTTTAATCTTAAATAATATATTTATAAGTTATTTATATAGTAATAATAGTAATAGATGTTAACATGTTAATAAGTATATATAAAACATTAAAGATATAAATAAACATCTGTTAATAAAATGTTAATAATTTAATTTATTTTTTAATTTTTTCTATTAAATTATTAATTGTATTCTCTAACTGAGGATCAGTTAATAATTTATTTTTTATTTTTTCATAAGCATGTATAACAGTGGAATGATCTCTACCACCAAATTCCTCTCCTATTTTTGGTAAAGAATTATCAGTTAATTCTCTAACTATATACATTGCTATTTGTCTTGGAAATACAACATTTTGAATTCTTTTTTTGCCTTTTAGTTCATCAATTTTTAAATTATAATTACTAGCAACTACCTGCTGAATTAATTCAATTGTTATTGTTTTGGGTTTTGATGAAGGGATAATATCTTTTAAAGCCTCTGTTGCAAGTTCCACGTTCATATCTTTATTAATTAATGATGAATATGCAACTATTCTTATTAGTGCACCTTCTAATTCTCTGATATTTGTATTTATTTGATTAGCTATATAATTCATTACATCATTTGGAATATCTAAGTTTTCAGATGTTGCTTTCTTTTTTAAGATTGCAATTCTTGTTTCTAAATCAGGTGCTTGAATATCAGTTATTAAGCCCCATTCAAATCTTGATCGAAGTCTATCCTCTAGTGTAGGAATTTCTTTTGGTGGTCTATCACTAGAAATTATAATTTGTTTATTAGCTTCATGTAGGGTATTAAAGGTGTGAAAGAATTCCTCTTGAGTTTGCTCTTTTTTAGCTAAAAATTGAATATCATCAATCAGTAATACATCAATATTTCTATATTTATTGCGAAATTCAACTGTTTTATTATCCCGGATAGAGTTTATAAATTCATTTGTGAACTTTTCAGAGGTTATATAAAGTACTTTCAAATTAGGGTTATTATCTATAACATAATGTCCAATTGCTTGCATTAAATGGGTTTTTCCTAAACCAACACCACCATATATAAAAAGTGGATTATAAGCTTTTGCAGGAGCTTCAGCTACAGCAAGGGATGCTGCATGAGCAAAGCGGTTACCAGAACCTATTACAAATGTATCAAAAATATATTTTGGATTAAAAGCGGGGGTTAAATCTTTATCATTGTTTATTTTTATATCATTATTTAAGTTATTATTTAGTAGAGTATTTGATTGACTATCAACAGTGTTTATTGAATAGGGAATTATAAATTTTATGTCAAGTTTTTCACCTGTAATGTCATTTAAAGTATCTTTAATTAGATTAGAGTACCTTGATTCAAGCCAGTCACGTGCAAATATATTTGGTGCAACAATAGTAAGAGTGTTATCAACTAAAGATATAACTTTGGTTGATTTTAACCATGTTTCAAAACTAGGTTTACTTAATTTTGTTTCAATAACTGATAAAACTTTATCCCATATATTATTTAATTGTTCCATAGTAAACCTCCTTGCATTAAATTAAAAAAAAATGAAAAAAAATCCACAACAAGGGAATTTGTCCACAACTTTATCCACTTCTTGTGTATAAGTATTTTTTTATATATATTATTAACATATAATTTAGTAAAAATGATATCAAATAATACTTATATAATCAATGATTTTCTTTAGGATATCAACAATATCTATAAATTGTGTATATAAGTTAATAACAGTACTATATTTTGTGGATAAGTTGTTATTTAAATATGTATAAGTAAATTACTTAAATATTTTATCAACAAAACAATGTTAAATAATTTTGAAACAAATCAATAGTTGACACAATTATTTAATTTTTGATAAAATAAATCAGAGTGTCTTAATAAGATTATCATATATTTATTAAAGAGGGGTGTTTATATATGCAACCAACATATAGACCTAATGTCAGAAAAAGAAGCAAAGTTCATGGATTTCGTATTAGAATGAGTACAAAAAACGGTCGAAGAGTATTAAGTGCACGTAGAAGAAAAGGTAGAAAAGTAATATCAGCATAACGGCCACAAAAAAGTGGCTTTTTTTATCTTAATATAATAGTTTTAATATCTATGTTTTTTAGATATACTTTCACATAGATACTTTATATCTATGTGGGGGTAATTTTTTTGCAAAGAAAATACAGGTTAAAAAAAAGAAAAGATTTTAAAAGAATATATATTAGAGGGAAATCTTATTCAAATAGAGAATTGGTTGTCTATATTTTTAATAACTACACTGTTGAAGAGTATAGAATAGGTATTTCAGTGAGTAAAAAAATAGGAAATGCGGTATTGAGAAATAGAATAAAACGTCTTATTAAAGAGGTTCTACATAATAAATTAAAACAAATTAAAATTAAAAAAAATATAGACCTTATTATCATTGCTAGAAAACCTATTATAGATATGAAATATAAAGATATCGAAAGAAGTATCATTGATTTACTAAAAAAATCTGATCTTTTAATTAAAAAAACAGAAATTAATTCTTAATATAATTAAAATGAAATGATATGGGGTTTAAAATATTGAAGAAAATATTTCAGTTAGTAATAAGGTTTTACCAGATTTTTATATCACCATTAAAACCTCCTACATGCCGGTTTTATCCGACATGTTCTCATTATGGCATAGAAGCAATTGAAGTTCACGGAGCCTTAAAAGGTGGTTGGTTAACTGTAAAGAGAATTTTAAAATGTCATCCATTGCACCCTGGTGGATTGGACCCTGTACCACCTAAAAAGAAAATAAAGGAGGAATATGAGTGAATAAAAAAATAATATTTATTTTACTATTAATTGCTATAGTTTTATTAAGTACAGGTTGTTCTGCTGAAGATCTTAAAAAACCAATAGATCCGAATAATGGATTTTGGGATAAATATTTTGTATATCCTATATCTTGGACATTAGATTTTTTTGCTGGAATATTTCTTAAAAATTATGGAATATCAATTATAATTACAACAATTTTAATAAGATTATTAGTTTTACCTCTAATGATAACTCAGATAAAAAGTACTAGAGGAATGCAAAAATTACAACCAGAAATTACAAAACTAAGAGAAGAATACAAAGATGATAAAACCAAAATGAATGAAGAATATATGAAACTGTTGCAAAAAAACAATGTTAACCCTTTAGGTGGATGCTTGCCTATTATGGTTCAGATGGTTGTTTTAATAGCTTTATATCATGCAATAATTAGAAACACACATATTGCAGAATCTACATTTTTATGGCTAGAGTTAGGTGTTCCAGATCCGTTATATATTTTACCAGTTTTAGCTGCAATAGCTACATATTTTCAAACAAAGTCAACAAAAATGGTTGCTGCTACACCACAAGCTGCAACTCAACAAAAATTACTATTATATTTTATGCCATTAATGATTTTATTTATTGGAGCAAGCTTACCTTCTGCATTAGCATTATATTGGGTTGTAGGTAATACGTTTGGAATAGTCCAAAATTTAGTTGTCTATAAGGATAAACCAAAAACTTAAGGGGGCACCTTAATGGAAAAAATAGTAGCTACTGGCAAGACTGTAAAAGAAGCTGTCTATTCAGCGCTTAAACAACTTGAAACAACTAGTGATAAGGTAGATATTAAAATTATAAATCAACCTAGTAAAAGATTGTTTGGATTAATGGGAACGAGTGAGGCAGTAGTTCAAGTAGAGTTACTACCGGAAAAAGTTGATGCTGTTGAAGATGCGTTACTTTTTTTAAAAAAAGTATTTAGGAGTATGAACCTTGTAGTACAGTTAGAACATTATGAAAAAGATGATCATATTTTAATTAATTTTATTGGACAAGATTTAGGTGTTTTAATTGGAAGAAGAGGAGAGACTCTTGATTCTCTTCAATACTTAGTTAATATTGTTGCCAATAAAAACAAAAACGAGGGAAGAGTTAGGATAGTTCTAGATGCTGAGAATTATCGTAAAAGAAGAAGAGAAACACTAGAAAGTTTAGCTGATAAATTAGCTTATAATGTAATTAAAACTGGTAAAGAGGTTATACTAGAGCCGATGACACCATTAGAAAGAAAAATAATACATTCGCGATTACAAGATAGCAGTAATGTAGTGACAAAGAGCCAAGGTGAAGAACCATATAGAAAAGTTGTAATTTCAAAAAAATGATTTTCTAAGATATATCCTGTATGTTATACAGGATATTTTTATATTAAGATTAGCAGATAGACATAGTTTTGTTCTTTTTATAGAAATATGCTATTCTAATATCTAAAAGAATTAATATAGAGGTGAACATAGATGGAATTGGACACAATTGCTGCTATATCAACACCAATAGGTGAAGCTGGAATTGCAATAATCCGAATAAGTGGTGACTTGGCAATTGAAATTATAGATTCATTATTTAAAGGTAAAGTTAAATTATCAAATGTTAATAGTCATACTGTTCACTATGGATTTATTAAAGATAAGAATGATAATATACTTGATGAGGTTTTAGTAACCGTTATGCGTGCTCCTAAAACTTTTACAAAAGAAGATGTTGTTGAAGTTAATTGCCACGGGGGAATAACTGTTGTTAGTAAGGTCTTTACTACAATAATCGAAAATGGAGCAAGAATTGCAGAGCCTGGCGAATTTAGTAAAAGGGCTTTTTTAAATGGTCGTATTGATTTATCTCAAGCAGAGGCTATAATTGATTTAATTCGGTCTAAAACTGATAGATCAACTAAAGTAGCATTAAAACAAATAGAAGGGGAATTATCTAAAAAGATTAAAAATATAAGAGAAAATATTTTAGAAATCCTTGCATTCATTGAAGTAAACATAGATTATCCAGAGCATGATATTGATGAAGTTAGTTACGAATATTTACTAGAGACAATTTCATCTATAAAAAATGAGATATCCTTTTTATTAGAACATTCAAATGAAGGGAAAATATTAAGAGAAGGATTATCAATAGCAATTATTGGTCGTCCAAACGTTGGTAAATCTTCATTATTAAATGTAATGACTAAGGAGAATAGGGCGATAGTCACAGATGTCCCAGGAACAACTAGAGATATTATTGAAGAATATATAAATATCAAGGGAATACCACTAAAACTAATTGATACTGCGGGAATTAGGAGAACGGAAGATATAGTAGAAAGATTAGGGGTGGAGAAATCTAAAAAAGTATTATTAGAGGCAGACTTAGTATTATTAGTTTTTAATAATAATGAGAGTCTTATAGATGAGGATTTGGAATTATTAGATTTACTAATAGATAACAAAGTAATTGTAGTTATAAATAAAATAGATTTACCGAAAAAAATCGAAGATAACTTAATTAAAAATAAATTAAAGAATGTTAATTTTATTTATACTTCATTAATTTTTGGAAAGGGTATTACTGATCTTGAAAATGCTATAGAGGAACTTTTTTTTACCGGCGGGATAAGTTCTGATGATTTAACTTATGTATCAAATTCAAGACACATAATATTACTCAAAAGGGCAGAAAGCAATTTATGTGATGCAATTAAGGCAATAGAAGAATTAATACCAATTGATATTGTATCGATAGATATTAATAACACATACGAGACGTTAGGTGAAATAATTGGGGAGTCAATAGATGAAGATTTAGCCAACCAGATTTTTTCTAAATTTTGTGTTGGTAAATAATATGTTTAAATTCTAGATTGAAGAATTAATAATTACAATAGCATTAATAAATATAATAGCATTAATAAATATAATAGCATTAATAAATACAGGGGGCGGGTATTAATGTCTTATAAAGCTGGGGTATATGATTGCATAGTTGTTGGCGCTGGTCATGCGGGAGCTGAAGCTGCCTTAGCAGCGGCAAGAATGGGAATAAAGACTTTATTATTAACAATTAATATAGATAATATAGCTTATATGTCATGTAATCCTTCAATAGGAGGACCAGCAAAAGGAAACTTAGTACGTGAGATAGATGCACTTGGTGGGGAAATGGGAAGAAATATTGACAAAGCTTGCATCCAGATGAGAATGTTGAACACTGGAAAGGGTCCAGCTGTTCAAGCATTAAGAGCACAAGCGGATAAATCTATTTACCAACAAGCTATGAAAGAGGCTATTGAGAATCAACAAAATTTATATCTTAAACAAACAATGGTTGAAAAATTAATTGTTGAAGATTCACAAATTAAAGGCGTAATTACAAACACTGGAGCTGAATATTATAGTCAAACCGTAATATTAACAACGGGAACATACTTAAAGGGGAAAATAGTGATCGGGGATTATGTTTATGAAGGTGGGCCGAACAATCAACAACCTTCTATAAAACTTTCCGAGAATATAAAGGAGTTAGGGTTCGACATAGTACGGTTTAAAACAGGAACTCCACCAAGGGTTCATAAAGATACGATTGATTATTCGAAGATGGAGATACAAGAAGGGGATAGCATACTGAATTATTTTTCTTTTGATAAGGAGAAGAATCACAATATGCAACTTCCTTGCTGGCTAACTTACACAAATATTAATACACATAAATTAATTACTGATAATATTCATCGCGCCCCAATGTATTCAGGTACAATAGAGGGGACTGGTCCTAGATATTGTCCTGCAATAGAGGTGAAAATTATAAAATTCAATGATAAAGATCGACATCAAATATTTCTAGAGCCGGAAGGCGAAAAAACCAAAGAAATGTATGTACAAGGACTTTCTACGAGCCTACCAGAAGAAGTACAAATAGAAATGCTTAAGACTATACCAGGGTTAGAGCAAGTTGAAATAATGAGAAGTGGTTATGCAATTGAATATGATGTTATCGTTCCCACTCAACTTTGGCCAACATTAGAAACAAAGAGGATTAAAAATTTATTTACAGCTGGTCAATTAAATGGAACATCTGGATATGAAGAAGCGGCAGCACAGGGATTAATGGCTGGGATTAATGCTGCAAATAAAGTGCTTGGGAAAGAATCTATAGTACTTGATAGGTCCCAAGCGTATATAGGTGTTCTAATTGATGACTTAGTTACAAAAGGGACAAACGAACCATATCGTTTACTAACGTCAAGAGCAGAATACCGCTTGTTACTTAGACAGGACAATGCTGATTTACGTCTTAAGGAGATTGGGCATAATGTTGGATTGGTAAATAAGAGGAAATATCATGACTTTTTAGAGAAAAAAAATAGAATAGAAGAAGAGTTACAAAGATTAATTAAGGAAAAAATTAAACCTACAGAAGAAATTCAGGCTATGTTAAAAGAGGCAGGAACAACAGAAATTAACAATACTATAAGTTTATACGCTCTGTTAAAAAGGCCTGAAATTAATTATAACTTTATTGAAAAAATCTCACCAGCACTACAAAATTTATCTGATGATATAAAAGATCAAGTTGTAATACAAATAAAATATTCTGGTTATATAGAGAAACAATTATTATTAGTAAGTAAGATGAAAAAAATTGAATTAAAGAAAATACCTGAATGGATAGACTATAATAAAATTAATGGAATATCTATTGAGGCTAGAGAAAAACTAGATAAAATAAGACCTATTAATATTGGTCAAGCTTCTAGAATTTCTGGAGTAAGTCCTTCTGACGTTTCTATTCTAATAGTTTATATGGAACAAAAGAAGAGAGGGATGGGGATCGAAGCAACGTGAATATAGAGTTTAATAATTTATTAGAACCTTATAATATTAGATGCTCAGAAAAACAATTAGAACAATTTAATCTATACTATGAGTTGTTAATAGATTCAAATAAAAGGACAAACCTTACAACTATTACAAACAAAAATGATGTTATAATAAAACATTTTTTTGATTCTATAACCCCGTCTTTTTATTTTAATTTTGGCAAACAGAATATTATAGATGTTGGCGCCGGTGCCGGTTTTCCTAGTATACCATTAAAAATATTGTTTCCTGATTTAAAGATTACACTACTAGATTCCTTAGGGAAGCGGATTACTTTTTTGAATTTAATTAAGGATAATTTGTTTTTAGAAGATGTAACAATTATCCATGGTAGGGCAGAAGAACTTGGCGTAATGAAAGAGCATAGAGAAATTTATGATATTGCTATAGCAAGGGCGTTGGCTAGATTAGATGTTTTATGCGAGTTATGCCTCCCGTTTGTTAAAAAAGATGGATTAATGATTGCGTTTAAAGGGGCAAAAGCCAGGGAAGAAATATCTAAGGCCAGCAAAGCTTTCAAAATCTTGGGAGGAGTCTTATACCAGGAACATTATTTTAAACTTCCATATGAAAATGGGGAAAGGGCGATAATATTAGTTAAAAAAATTAAGGATACCCCTAAAAAATATCCAAGAAAACCTGGGGACCCTAATCGTGCTCCAATTATTTAGATAATTGTTTCACGTGAAACAAAATAAATTTTAAGATAAGAATTAAATATATGTTTAAAATTGAAGGATTTAATTAATAGATAGAGAATTATAAAAAAGTGTTTACTAATTAATAAGTTGGTGGTGTATTCATGAAAGATCCGTTATCGCGTTTATTGGGTATATCTGAACAAAACGTTGAAGAGGTAAAGCAAATACCGATTAATCAAATTGAACCAAGCCCATATCAACCAAGAACAGTTTTTGATGATGAAAAGATTGATGAATTATGCCAAACAATAAAAACACATGGTATTATTCAACCAATTGTAGTCAGATTGGCAGCTAATAATAAATATGAAATTATTGCTGGAGAGCGAAGATGGAGAGCTGTAAAAAAACTAGGATTAGAAACGGTGTCTGCAATAGTTAAAGATTATAATGATGCCCAAACAGCATCGGTTTCTTTAATCGAGAATTTACAACGAGAAGGATTAACGGCTATAGAAGAGGCAACTGCGTATCAGAAATTAATACAAATATATAATTTAACACAAGAAAGTTTAGCTCAGAGGTTGGGAAAAAATCAATCTACAATTGCAAATAAATTAAGATTACTAAATTTGCCTCAAAGTGTTCAAGAAGAGTTGTTAAAAAGAAAAATAACAGAGAGACACGCAAGAGCGCTTTTGATATTACATGACAAGGAACTACAGGAAAAAGTATTAGGAGAAATTATTGATAAGGATTTAAACGTAAAGCAAACCGAAAACAAAATAAACTTAATTTTAGATAAAGAGGTAGTGAAAAGACCCAAACCGAAAATTTATGCTTTTTCAAGAGACTCAAGAATTGCAATAAACACCATACAGCAATCTATAGGTATGGTTGTAAAATCTGGGCTTGCTATTGAAACCTTTGAAAATGATTGTGCTGATTATTATGAATTCATAATTAAAATTCCAAAAAAATAATTAATGAAGCGGCTAATTGCCGCTTCATTTTCTGATATTATGTGCTAATAATAATTTTGCTAAAATACAATTTTTTTTATTTTACTTGATATATTTTATATATTTTTTTATATATATAGATTAAAATAGAAGTTGGCATTAAAATAATAATTAATTATTAGTATTAATTATTATTTTAACTTAATAGAATAGTAATGAAGCTATTGTTTTTGGGTGTTGAAAAAATTTTATATTTTATGGGGTTTGTTTTTTTCAATAAATGGAACAAGCTCTATATAGTTGGGGTTAAATATCTGAGTAATGAAACAAGGATTTTGATTAATTACTAAATAGTGACTGAAATGAGGTACTAAGATGGGAAAAATTATAACCATTGCTAATCAAAAGGGTGGCGTAGGGAAGACAACATCATCAGTAAATTTAAGTGCAAGTTTAGCGAGACTTAATAAAAAAGTTTTATTAATAGATATTGATCCACAAGGAAACTCAACTAGTGGAATTGGAATAAATAAAGCTGAGGTTAAGCATTGTATTTACGATGTTTTAATTAATGAGGTCCCAATAGAGGAAGCAATATGTAAGGTCGAACTAGAGGGATTAGATGTAATACCAGCTACAATTCAGCTTGCTGGGGCAGAAATTGAGTTGGTGCCTATTTTATCCAGAGAGGTCAAGTTAAAAAAAGCATTGCAGACTATAAAAGACAATTACGATTACATACTGATAGATTGTCCGCCTTCTCTTGGAATCCTTACTATTAATTCTTTGACTGCAGCAGATTCTGTGTTAATTCCAATTCAATGTGAATATTACGCATTGGAGGGACTAAGTCAGTTATTAAATACAATACGGTTAGTTCAGAAGCATTTAAATGTTAGTTTGCAAATAGAAGGTGTTTTACTTACAATGTTTGATGCTAGAACAAATTTGGGAATTCAAGTTGTGGATGAGGTTAAAAAATACTTTCAAAACAAGGTTTACTCAACTGTTATTCCAAGAAATGTACGTCTAAGTGAGGCTCCAAGCCATGGTCAATCAATTATTAATTATGACTTAAAATCAAAAGGGGCTGAAGTTTATATGGACCTGGCACAGGAAGTGATAGATAGTGAGTAAGAGGCTGGGAAAAGGACTTGACGCCCTAATTCCTACAATGGAAATTGATGAGAATGAGAAAATTTTAGAGGTTGATGTTGCTAGAATAAGGCCGAATCCTTATCAACCTAGAAAAAAATTTAATGAAGAACAATTATCGGAGTTAATGGAATCAATTAAAGAGCATGGAGTAATTCAACCGATAATAGTTAGACAATCATTTAATGGATACGAAATTGTAGCGGGTGAAAGAAGGTGGAGAGCCACCAGGGCATTAGAGATAGAGAGAATTCCTGTAGTAGTTAGAAAGTTTACTGATCAACAAGTAATGGAAATAGCATTGATTGAAAATTTACAACGGGAGGACTTAAACTCTGTTGAGATAGCATATGCATATAAAAAATTGATAACAAGCTATAATTTAACTCAAGAAGAACTTGCTGAAAGAGTTGGAGTAAGTAGACCTAATGTTGCAAATTATTTAAGATTACTACAATTACCAGAGGAAATTTTAGATGAAGTTAGTTCTGAGAGGATCTCAACAGGGCATGCTAGAGCTCTAATTACGATACAAGATAAAGATAAACAATTATATTTTACAAAAACTACTATTAGTGAAAAATGGAGTGTAAGACAGTTAGAGGAAAAAATAAAACAATTAAAAGATAAAGTTCCACGTGAAACAAAAATTCAAAAGCAGAAGATTGATAGTAAATATAAAATAGTTGAGGAACAGCTTAGAGATAAGTTTAGGACAGCTGTAAAAATAATTGATGGGAAAAACAAAGGGAAAATAGAAATTGAATTTTTCAATAGTAGTGATTTAGAAAGAATTATAGATCTATTTGACATTAAATAGGAAATATTCTGACAATAAGAGTAGCAGAAAGAGGGACTTCACAATGGGGTTAGACCAAGTAACACAGCTTATATTAATTTCCTTAGTTATTTTAGTTATCTGGAACTTAACATTAAGTTTGAAAGTTTTTATGACTTCAAGAATGATTAAAAAATTCACACGCGGTGGTAGGATAACGGATTTCGAGGATGTGGTTAAAAGATATATTGATGAAGGTGAAAACTTAAAAATTAACATAGAAAATAATAGCATCCAAATAAAAAATATTTTGGAAAAAATAGGCAAATTAAAAGGTAATGTAGACGTAATTCGATATAATGCATTTAGCAAAGAGGGACAAGATTTAAGTTACTCAATTGCTTTTCTGGATGAAAAAAGTGATGGAGTAGTTATCTCTAGTATATATAATAGAGGAGAATCGAGTACTTACGCTAAACCTATAATCAATGGAAATTCAAGTTATAAATTATCGGATGAAGAGTTGATTGTGTTAGAAAAAGCAATGAATAAAAAATAAAAAAGTGTTTCCTATTTTATCATTACGATTTAAAATATGAATTAAAAAAAGTAAAGGTGTAATTTTATTACTATGTGACACTTTTTATATTTAAGAAGTATTAAAAAAACTTTTTGTCGAAAAAATATAAATTTTAGCAGGAAAATCTGACTTGAATAACGAATAAGTACTTTACGATAAAAACAGGAATATTAAAAGTCCAAAAAAGTAATGAGGTGAGTTATGAAAAAATGGCCGTTTTTTACACTAATGATTATTCCTCATACAGAAGAAAAACCTAAATCTATAAAAATCCCGAAGGTTGTTTTAAATATTTTGTCGGTGTTCTTCATTGTATCCTTAACATCTACTTCTTTGTGGACATTTAACTACATCTTAATTAAAAGGGAAAACAATTCACTGGCAACTGTTAATACGAATAATGAATTTATTATTGAGGAATATTCAGAAAATTTTCTATCTCTATATCAGGATGTAAAAGTGCTTCAAGACAAAGTAATAGTGGTTCAGGAGTTGGAAGAAGAAGTAAGGGGTCTGAATGAATTTGATCCTACTAAGAGTTATTTTTCTGTTGAAAATCAAAAGGCAATAGCTCATGTTGAACAGAAAGGTAAAATCACTACTAGCTCAATAACAGATACCAAAGAAGTTGTTGATACACTAAAAAATGCGATCCCTGAGCAAGAAAAATCCCTAAATGAATTAATAGGTTTTATGGAAGATAAGAATGAATATATCTCTTCTATCCCGTCAATATATCCAACGTATGGGAGAACGACTTCATCTTACGGATATAGAATTGATCCGGTCTATGGAGGATATGAATTCCATACTGGCGTTGATATTGCCAACTCTTACTTTACTCCAATATATGCTACTGCTGATGGAATAGTAACATATGCCGGCTACAAGAGTAATGGCTTTGGATATCAAATATTGATTAATCATGGAAATGGATATGAAACATTTTATGCTCATAATTCAAAATTAATAGTGAACATAGGAGATTATGTAAAGAAGGGCGAAACAATAGCCTATATGGGAAGTACAGGGAAAAGCACTGGTTCACATTGTCATTACGAAGTACATCTATATGGAGAAACAGTTAATCCATCTAACTATCTAAAATAAACCAGAGGGGAACGATGAAATTGTTTAGCAACAATAAGAAAACTCAACCACAGAAAATTGATGAGATTGATACAGTAATAGGACCGGGCACAATATTTGAAGGAAATATAAAAGCTACTGGGATAGTTAGAATTGATGGGGTTTTTAATGGGGATATTTATACAAAGGGAGATATAATTGTTGGGGATCATGGTGAGACGAATGGTACTATGACTTCAAGGAACATGATAATTGCAGGAAAAACGAATTCTAAACTGAAGTGCGAAGAAAAATTAGAAATTAGATCAACTGGTAAGGTTATCGGCGATGTTGAAGTGAGTAATATAGTAATAGAAGAGAATGCTGTTTTTAAAGGACAATGTGTTATGAAAGTTGTTGATAATGATACAGTAAAAGAAAATGCCAATGAGATATTTAAAAAACAAAGTGTAGATAAGGATAAAAAATTAGATAACGTAAATAAAGGTTAAATTAAATTATAGCTAAGTATAATATCGAAAATTTAAATTAACTATTTTGAATAGTTAATTATAATAGCTTAAATAAAAAAGGTTCTATGTCAAATGTTGGGGGTAAATCCTCAAAAAAATGAAATCACTATTACTTAGGAGAAAGAGAAATCTTTCTCCTAAAGTTTTTATTATATTTTCAAGCTGACATCATATACAAAATTCTATTTCTAAACCTTTTAAAGTTTTTTACCCCATAAGAATTACGTTTTAGAACCTTAATCTTATTATTTACTCCTTCTGTATAACCGTTGGTGTATGGACATGT
>JBFXJF010000007.1:0-109102 GCA_050175155.1 Vulcanibacillus sp. | reverse complement strand
GAAGGTGCTATTGACATGCCCATATTAATTAAATATATTTAAAAAAGAGAAGCAGCACTTTTAGACTACTTCTCAATCTTAAGTTTTATCATAGGAAGCTAATTTACAGAGATTATTTCACATCCTCAAATAAAATGACTTCCTATTAGAAGCCATTTTTCTTAAAACTAACCGATTGCTCCATCCATTTCGAACTTAATCAATCGATTCATTTCTACTGCGTATTCCATCGGTAACTCTTTTGTAAAAGGTTCAATGAATCCCATTATAATCATCTGAACAGCATCCTGTTTAGATATACCTCGACTCATTAGATAGAATAATTGCTCCTCACTTACCTTACTAACTGTTGCTTCATGCTCTAATATAACGTTATTATTTAATATCTCATTATGAGGTATAGTATCAGAAGTCGAAAATTCATCGAGAATTAAAGTATCACATTTAACATTAGATTTCGATCCCTGAGAGTTCCTACCAAACATTGCAGTCCCTCGATAATTAGCCTTACCTCCATGCTTACTAATTGACTTAGATACGACTGTTGATGTACAATCTGGCGCTAAATGAATAACCTTAGCCCCCGCATCCTGCAATTGACCGTTACCTGCCAATGCAATTGAAAGAATATTAGCCTTTGCCCTTGGACCCTTCATAATTACAGCAGGGTATTTCATTGTTAATTTACTTCCGATGTTGCCGTCTACCCATTCTACCGTCGCATCTTCCTCTGCAACCGCTCGCTGCGTAACTAAGTTATATATATTGTTAGACCAATTCTGTATTGTCGTGTAGCGAACCTTTGCACCCTTTTTTGCAATTATTTCTACTACGCCACTATGCAGAGAATTCGAACTATAACTTGGAGCAGTACAGCCCTCTACATAATGAATCGATGCACCCTCATCTACAACTATTAAAGTGCGTTCATGTTGCGACATATTTTCAGTATTTATGCGAAAGTATGCTTGAATTGGTGTATCTAATTTAATTCCAGGTGGAACATAAACAAAACTTCCCCCTGACCATACTGCACTATTTAATGCAGAAAATTTATTGTCTGTTGTTGGTATTACTGTAGCGAAATATTCTCTAAATAGCTCTGGATATCTCTTAAGTGCCGAATCAGTATCCAAAAATACAATTCCCTTATCTTCATACTCTTTCTTCATATTATGATAAACTACCTCTGATTCATATTGAGCAGATACACCAGCTAAATATTTTTGTTCAGCCTCAGGTACTCCTAATTTATCAAATGAATTTTTAATTTCCTCTGGCACTTCATCCCAAGTATTCTCTGCCCTCTCAGATGGTTTAATATAATATGTTAATTCATCAAAATCAAGATCACTTAAATCAGGACCCCAATTAGGCATCGGCATTTTTAAAAAAATTCCCAACGCCTTTAGGCGAAAATCCAACATCCAGTCAGGTTCATTTTTCATTTTAGATATTTGTCTTACAATCTCTTCAGTAAGACCTTTCCCAGTATTATATAAAGAGATATCTTTATCCTTAAAGCCATATTTATATTCGTCTTGAATATCAGGAGCTTTTTTTTCCATATTTAATCATCCTTCTTGTCGAAATCGAGATCGTATGGATGCTTATGACAACCATGCCCTAAATCAAAATCACATCTTTCACAGATACCTTTTTCCATAGCTTTCCATGAAAGGGTTGCGCATTTTATCCGTGCTGGGAATTTACACACTCCTTGAAGCGCCTCAATATCTTCAAAACCCTCAATATCAACATCTTCTCCACGCATCATATTAGAAAATCTGTCGGCTAGATCCAATGCTTTGTTAACGTCTTGTCCAATAATGGCTTGGGTCATCATCGATGCGGACGCGATACTAATTGAGCACCCTTCACCCTCAAATTTAGCATCTTTTATCTTACCATCTTCAATTTTCATTTGTAATTGTATCTGATCCCCACATGTAGGATTTTTTAACTGTATTGTTGCATCAGCATCATCAATCGTACCCCTATTTCTTGGAGATTGATAATGGTCCATAATTACGCGGCGGTATAAATCATCTAGAGAGGACATGTCCAAAATACTCCTTTGTTTTCAATATTGCTTTTATTAATAAATCAATATCTTCTTTTGTATTATATATATAAAAACTTGCTCTAGCTGTGGCTGGAACATTAAACCACCTCATCAGTGGTTGTGCACAATGGTGTCCTGATCTAATTGCTATTCCTTCGTTATCTAATACGGTAGACACATCATGTGCATGGATACCTTCTAAATTAAAGGTAATTAATGAACTATGATTTTTAATCGGCCCATACATTGTAAGACCTTCTATTAACATTACACGTTCAATAGCATACTCAAGTAATTCATTTTCATATTTTTCTATTGTATCTAATCCAATATTTTGAAGAAAATCAATTGCAGCAGCAAGACCAATTGCCCCTGAAACTATTGGAGTTCCTACTTCAAACTTCCAAGGTAGCTCTTTCCATGTTGAGTCATAAAGCTCAACAAAGTCCATCATTTCTCCCCCGAACTCAACAGGCTCCATTTTTTCTAGCAATTCTTTTTTTCCATATAGAACACCTATTCCAGTAGGTCCACACATTTTATGACCAGAAAAAACTAAAAAATCACAATCCAGTTCTTGAACATCTACTTTCTTATGTGGCACACTTTGCGCCCCATCGACTAATACCTTGGCGCCTACCAAATGTGCAATCTTAACAACTTCTTTTATAGGATTGGTGGTTCCCAGAACATTAGAGATTTGAGTCATAGCGACTAACTTTGTTTTAGCCGTAATCGTTTCCTTTATGTCTTCTATTCTCATAGTTCCATCAGATTGGAGCGGTATATATTTTAAAACTGCTTTATTCACCTTAGCTAACTGTTGCCATGGTATAAGATTACTATGATGTTCCATATGGGTAATTACTATCTCGTCACCCTCACCAATAAAAGTTTCTCCATAGCTTTGAACTACCAAATTGATTGATGAAGAAGTACCTCTGGTAAAGATAATCTCTTCAGTAAATTTAGCGTTGATGAAACCCCTTACTTTTTCCCTAGCACCTTCATAAGCATCAGTGGCTTGCGTTCCAAGTGTGTGAGCACCACGATGAACATTAGAATTTATTGTTTTATAGTAGGAGCTCATTGCTTCAATAACTTGTATAGGCTTTTGTGCAGTAGCTGCACTATCTAGGTATACTAATGGATGACCGTTAATCTCTTGAAAAAGAATTGGAAATTGCTTTTTAATTTCTTCACCTATCATCATATTAACTTCCTTTCAATTAGCCCTTCAATTTGCTCTTTCATTCCTTCTATTGGGATTCCAGAAACAATTGGTGCTAAGAAACCGTGAATTATTAACCTCTCCGCTTCCTGTCTTGCTATTCCACGGGACATTAAATAATAAATATCCTCTTGGTTAACAGGACCTGCACTTGCAGCATGACTAGCCATCACATCATGTTCATCAATGAGTAATATAGGATTAGCATCACCACGGGCATTTTCACTAAGCATTAAAATATTCTCAGTTTGCTCAGCATTTGACTTTACAGCACCTTTATTAATTTTTGTAATACCATTAAAAATTCCTTTTGAGGTGCCAAGCATTATACCCCTAAAAAGAATATTGCTTTGAGTATAATCACTGTCATGAATTACTTTAGTTGTAAAATTGGCTTTCTGGTTTTCTGTTCCAATAAAAATAGTTTTTATATCAGTTCTTGCACCAGATTTATTCAGTAAACACGTGTTAGTAGAAATAGTATTACCAAAGTTCATTTCACAAACTGTCCACTCTAACAATCCATCTTTATCGACTATAGCTTGTCTGTAAGTATAATCGAACGAAACGTCATTGAAATTATTGTTAGTAGCTATACGAACCTTTGCCCCTTCTCTAACAAAAACTTCTGTAATACTATTATGTGTACATGTATTAGAAGAGTTATTGGATAGGTGGTTATCAACATAAGTTATTCTACTATTTGCTTCGGCAACAATAACTACATGAGGCAAAATCGCGCCTTCATTACCGATAAAAATTGCTTGAACTGGAAAATCTATTTCAATATTTTGAGGTACATACAAAAAAACTCCACTATCCCATAAAGCTGTATGCATAGCAAGTAATTTATCTTCATCGAATTTTATACTATTCATAAGATAATCCTTAACTAACTCTGGATATTCCTTTACTGCTTTAGCTAAAGAAGTAAATATTACTCCCCGATTAATTAATTCTTCTGATAAGTGCTGAAACATAATCGAGGAATTACCATATATCAAGACACTTCTCATATCTATATTTGAACTAATTATTGAATTGACTTCATCAGGTAGTTCCTCTTCTGATATCTCGCCTGGTTCAATATCGAGCTTGAATTTCTCTATATCCCAATAATCGTCTTTACCCTTATCATTAACTTTTGAAGGTAACCTTTTATAGCATTCCAATCCTTTTAATCGCAAATCTAGCAACCATTCAGGCTCGTCTCTCTTATTGGATAAGTTAGTAATATAATCCTTATCAAGAACATTATTTATTTTAATTGCCATGAAAATTACCTACTTTATCATCTATAATTCCTATTTCCTCTTTTATCCAATCGTACCCTTTAGCTTCGAGCTTTTCAGCCAATTCTGGCCCACCCGAACGAACGATTTGTCCTTGCATCATAACATGTACATAATCCGGTTTAATATAATTTAATAAACGTTGATAATGAGTTATAACTAAAGTACCCATCCCCGTATTTTTCATCTCATTTATCCCATTTGATACTATTTTTAAAGCATCAATATCCAAACCTGAATCTATTTCATCTAATATAGCAATTCTTGGTTTTAACATCATCATTTGGAGAATCTCATTACGTTTCTTCTCCCCACCTGAAAAACCTTCATTTACATACCGCTGGGAAAATGACTCATCTATTTCTAGAAACTTAATCTTGCTCTCCATTTCACGGATAAATTTAATCAAAGAAATTTCATTACCCTTCCCAAGCTTTGCGTTAATAGCACTACGCAAAAAATCAGCATTTGTTACCCCACTAATCTCACTAGGATATTGCATCGCAAGAAAAATCCCTTTTCTTGCCCTTTCATCAATAGACATATCCAATATACTTTCCCCATTCAAAGTAACCGATCCTGAAACTAAATTATACTTTGGGTGTCCCATTAGTGTAGATGCTAATGTGCTCTTACCTGTACCATTGGGTCCCATGATTACATGTACTTCTCCGCCTCTAACTTCTAAGGAAACTCCCTTAAGAATTTCTTTACCTTCAACAGAAACCCTAAGCTTATCTATTATTAATTGTGGTTGACTCATCATCTAATCCTCCATGTTTTACTATTTTCAACAAAATAATTAATTTAATTCTGACTAATTTAGTCAAGTATCTTACAACTACTATTGTATAATCCTGACTAATTTAGTCAAGTATTTTTTATACTCTTGACTTTTTAACTATTGTTAAAATTAAAATTAGCTTCCTCATATACTTTAAGAAAGCTAAATTTTATTCCCTATATTAGAGAAGCACTATTTTATTAATTATATAATTATTTTCTTTCTTTTACAATTATTAATAAACCTAATACAATGAGGAAAACTGCCCAGACATAGTATTTGCTATTAATATAGATTGAATATAAATATCTCCATAAATCAATATGTAATAATTGATTGAGCAGAAAAAGAATACCAATCAGGATTAACCCAAATCCAAACAAAAGATTTACCTTAGAGCTATTTACTACTTTTACCTCTGTTACTTCTGTTACATCTGTAAATGTTAAGTCACCTTTAGGTATTATTATTGCCGCGGCAATGTAGATAAATAATGCAATCCAGAAATTTGCTAGCGCTAAAATAACATATCCTATTCTTATCCACACGGGATCAATCTCGAAATATTCAGAAAAACCTCCAAGAACACCATCGAATATTTTATTAGTTGACTTTGTTAATCTTTTCAATCAGAACACCCTAACTTATTAGTTTTTATATAACTTTACTCTATTATTTATTTGGATCATTATCAATAGTTATCTTTTGATTGCTTATTAAATAAATTCTTTCAACTATTGTAGGGTGTGAATATAAAAATATTTTTACTAATTCAGGAGGGTTGGGGTCCGACAAACTATTTACTGATAGCTTCTGAAAAGCACTTATTGCTGCCTCTTTATTTGCTGTCATTTTTATTGCATAAGCATCTGTAATCCGTTCAATTTGACGAGATACTGAATTTTCAATTGGGGAAATTATAAAACTAAAGAGTGATATAACAAGCAGAATAAGTGGTAAAGAATTTATATTTGAAAGTCTTTTGATCCCCCAAACTTCGCCGAAGCGACTAATTAACCAATTTAAAATTTTATATAGAAAATACAACATTAACAATGATAAAAATATTTCTGCTAATAGATACCAATAAATATGTTTGTAAACATAATGTCCAATTTCATGAGCTGTAATAAACAAAATCTCTTCTTTATTCAATTTATTCAGGGTTGTATCCCATAAAACTATCCGAGCATTACCCCCAATTCCTGTTACATATGCATTCATAGCAGTTGTCTTATCTGACATATTCACTTGAAAGATATTTTCAGGAGGTATATTAGCATCTGCAGCAAGAAGAAGTATATCTTCTTTTAAATCTTGATCCTGTAAAGATTGAAAATCATTAAACAGTGGATCGATTATAACAGGTTGAGCAAAGACCATTAAAATAATAAATGGTATTGAAATTAACCATGCCCAAAACCACCATCGTTTTTCTGATGTTTTAATTAACCAATATAAAACCCAAATTGTAGGTATTGTAATTATTAGGTCTAATAAGAAGCTTTTTCCTTTATCAAGTAGCCATAAATCAAAAGGCTGAATATTTATTCCATATTGAGTAGATATCTTATAGGCAAAATAGGTTACCGGAAATTCTAAAATAGCTACCAATAATAGTACTAAAGTTATATATATACCTGTTTGCAGTAATGCCGAATGTTTACTTATTTTTTTAGCTATTAATAAAAAGGTCGTAGAGAAGCCTAAAGCTAAAATTATTAGGTAGATAGCCCATTCCCATGGGATACCAATAAAAAAAATAAATTGCTTAATTCTGGAATAAACTATCGATGTATTTATCTGTTCCGAAGTCATAAATGTTGCTGGATCAGCAGAACTATTTAAATATTCAGTAGGCAAAGCTTGTTCAATGTTAAATAAGTATAAGAAAATTAAGCCCCCATATGTAAGTATAAATACTGTAAAACCGATATAAAATTTTTTCATATCAGACTTCCTTTCAATATTACATTTTGTAAAGGAAATTTACTTACAATGATTTGGTTAATCTAATTATAATTAGATGTATGGATAGTTATGTAATTTTCTCTTAAAGTATTCGTTTAACCCACTTGCCAATAATTGAAAAGATAGAACTAATAAAATGTAAGCAAATATTGGGCTTAGTACAATCCATTTTTTTGAGTAAATATACATTCTTGCTTGACCTATTAAACCCGCCCATTCCCAAGTAATACTATTATACGTAATGGGGTCAAAATACATAACCGTTCCTCCAATAAAAAAGTCAAATAAGCCTAACTGCCCGTATACAACAAGAACTAACACAATTTCGGTTGTAAATAAAATTACCAGAGTTTCTAATATCTGTGGATAAATATGTTTAAACATTAGTCTTGGGGTATTAGCACCTAATGTTATCGAAGAGCTAATAAATTCTTTTTTCATTATACCCTCAGTTTTCTCCCTGATTGTCGATATAATTCCCGGTAATCCTACAAGAACAAAAATTGAGATAGTTACTAACATTACTTCAAACTTAATTTCGGTAGACTCGATTTGTATGTTAAATGAAAATAACAGAAAATAGATAATTAAAAAAGATGGAATTATTCCAAATAAAGCGGAACTAATTATTGTTTTCTTCTTTTTTAAAGTTTTAATGCCCAAGAAAATCCCTATCAATGATCCTAACAATACTCTAATAAAACTAATAATAATCGCTGTTAGAACAGTATATTTTGCTCCATATAGTAAGATAGATAAAATATCTTTTCCATATATATCTGTCCCTAGAAGATGTTCGTTTGATGGAGGAGATGGAGGAGCAGTAATTACCCCATCTTTATATGTTGTAATTTGAATATAATCTATACTATATGGTGCTATTAAACCACCAAAAAAAGATATTATAATAAATAAAATAACTGCGATAATGCCTAATATTAGCTTCTTATTCACCTACTGCTAACCTCCTAAAAGCGGATATAGCAAGTGACAATATTAAATATAGTAAAATATAAATAATTACCAAAATAATAAAACCACTCATCCAAACCGAGTATTGATTCCAGTTAAACAGAAATCTAGTAATCCCTCGAATATTATACAAATATTCAACAATAAATAAGTTGCTTATTGAAATAGATAACATTTTAACTAGATCTGTTTTAATTATAATAAGTAAATTGCTAAACAGATGATGTTTAATAACAGTAAATCTCGTTAAACCTTTGGCAACAGCCGTTCGTATATATTCTTCCGATAAAATTAATGAAGTATCATTCATAACACCCTTAATTAAAAAGACTGTTGGGATAATTATCATTGTTGCAAGGGGTAAAAACAAAGCTTCCTTTTCCCCATAAGAAGCAATATTTACTAAATCAGCTCCAGCTGCCCTGTTTAACATAATAGCTGCTATTTGTAAAAGTAAAACCAAAATAAAATCAGGTATAGCAGATAGAAACATAAGTATTCCCGAGCTAAAACTCTTCTTCTTTTTATTAGTAGCTATAACAACACCAATAATTATACTTAAAATTATTCCTACGAGTAAGCTGATTATTAAAAGTTCAAAACTATTTATGGCGTATAAACCTATATCGTCTTTAATCCCTCTCAAATTACTTCCAATGTTATACATACCAAAATTACCATTAAGTAAATTTAGCGTGTAATCATAGAGATGGCGAAAGTATGCACTAAAAAACCCTCTTATATCTTTAATATTTAAGTTTTTAATTTGAGTAAGCAACGAGATAAACCCAATAAATAAATACAGGAAAAAAATATCCCTTCCATATTTTAATACAATAGTTAACTTTCGCATTTTTATCTCCTAAACCAACTTTTTTTATACAAAGTAATCTTACTCATTTTAAATTAATAAGCAAAAAAATTCAATAAAAAACCCTTCCTACTGAACTGCCCCTTGTCAAGTAGACAAGGGGCAGTTCAGTAGGAAGGGTATCTATATATTAATACATTTTTGCTTTTCGAGTATTCATCGTCAATTTCTTTGCTTTCTTTAAGATGAAGCTAATTTTCCTGAATATAATATCCCTCTGATTCCCAGAAAGACCTCTAATAATTATTGTATTGCTGCCACTGTAGTCTTGAAGACAGCTTAACACTATTTTATCTGTATCATGTTTGACGGATTGAATAGCATCAGCTGACAACTGCAAAAACACTTTATTTGCTTCTTTTAACCCAATAAATATACTTTTACTATAAATAATAATATCCATACTAGTTAAGTAATGATGATAATCACTATCCATCTCTTTTATTTTTCCTTTATATAAAATATAATCGTAACCATCATTTTGAAGTCTTATTATATTTGTTTTTGATTTGTCTAACTCTTTTGCTGTTATTATTTTAGATAAATAATATCCTATAATCAAAAATAAAGAGAAACTAACAATAAAGATATACCATTCAGTGGTCATTGTTGTCACGCCCTTAGGTGAGGAATGGAGTTAATTGATTCTATGTTTCCCTATCCATTATTGTTTTATAAGTATTTTTGTCTAAATTCTTTACTAATACTTCTAAAGTAGTTTTTGCCGCTAAATAGTCATCATAATCTATTATTGAAACGTGACTATGTATATAACGTGATGGTACTGCTATAACGATTGATGGTACGCCCTTTCCATGAAGATGTACCCTTCCAGCATCTGTCCCACCTTGTGATAAGTAGTACTGATATTTAATCCCTAGAGATTCAACGGTATCTAATAAATACTCCCGCATTCCCAGATGTGTAATATATGATCTATCGTAGATTCGAATTATAACACCTGCCCCCAGTTTACCCATTGCATCATCACTAGCACCTGAAACATCACCTGCAGGGCAGGCATCTAATGCAAAGAAAATGTCAGGATTAATTAATTCTGCAGCCGTTTTCGCTCCACGAAGACCTACCTCTTCTTGTACAGAAGCCCCAGTATACAAAGTATTTGGTAACTTAGTATCTTTAAGTGACTCTAAAATATCTATTGCCAATGCACAACCATATCTGTTATCCCAAGCTTTTGCCATTAATCTCTTTGGGTTGCTCATAACTTTAAAGGGGGTAATTGGTACTATCGGTTGCCCTGGCTTGATCCCAATTTCTTCCGCATTTACTTTACTTTCAGCCCCTATATCAATGTACATGTTTTTTATATCAAATGGTTTTTCTCTCATCTCTTCGGTCAACATATGTGGAGGAATCGAGCCAATAACACCTTCTACCTCCCCATTTTTGGTTAGGATACTAACTCTTTGTGATAATAATACTTGACTCCACCAGCCGCCTAATGTTTGAAACTTGATAAAGCCCTCATCTGTTATCCTCGTTACCATAAAACCTACTTCGTCCATATGCCCAGCTATCATTACTTTGGGACCAGCTTCATCCCCACGTTTAATACCAAATATTCCCCCGAGATTATCTTGTATAATCTCATCTGTGTATTGGGTTAGGTATTTTTTCATAATATTTCTTACCGGTTTTTCAAAACCAGGCGCTCCATGTGCTTCGGTAAGTTCCTTAAACATATTTAATCTTTTTTCCACAGGCTTAATACTCCTTATTCCATTTATTTACTATTACAATATTATATGCCTAGTAACACGCTTATTTAATTTAATAGTTACCACATTATCATTAATTATAAGATAACGCCCGTTTTTTTAATGCATCCCATGATCCAATAAATGTCTGTATGTTTACTTTTTCTGTTTTATCACCAGACAGCGGATCATTAATGTAGACACTCCCCTCGTCATACCCGACAAGGACTACAACATGAAGATCTAAAGGTGTCTTTATTTTGTGACCTTCATGTAACCAAGATTCCCATCGGTCAGGTAGCTTATGGTCGCCCGTTGTCCACACAATAACAGGTTTATTATTATCAATTTGTTTAAGAAGTTGACTAAAATCTTTTCCAGTAAGATTTATAACTCTATCACCCAAGTAATTCCTCATTAGTTTTTCAAGAGGTTTATCGAAAACTGCATATCCAGCCCCTTTGCCTGTCATATCCCCTACAAAACCAATATTTGGGTCCCCCCATTTAATTATATCGCCACTTTTTCTTACCAATTTATCATTATCTTTTTGTAATTGATTAGCCAAAGTCATCTTGTCAATCTTGATACCTGCATATTGCAAGACCATAGCAAGACTTGTAACCTCACAGCCATATTTCAACTCTGGATTTTGATTAACCATAGGTACATCTAATATTTTTTTAGTAACCTTCTGAGGTAAATCTTTTTTCTCGACTTCATTTTTAACTGTTTGCTTATATTCATCCTTGTTATCATCTGGTTGCTTATATTTAACTTCATCTTCGCCTGATTGATAATACTCGTAGCTACTTTGTAACTGCTTTTCTTGTATACCACTTGAACAACCAAGTAGAAACACAAAAATCAGCATATAAATTAATACCTTCATGCTAAACACCTCTTTCTTAAAAATAAGTAACATTAATAATGTCCCCCATTTAAAGAAAAAGTTTGCACTAAAATATCTGCTAAATACTAATATATCTAATTTCTTTCAGGTAATTTTAATAAGATTGCCATAACAATTCCAATAAAAAAAATTATTGCCGCACTTATATACAGGTTCGTATATCCATCTAACAAAGTTTGTTGTACTGTATTTGCTATTACCTCGCTAATCTTATTTACAACATTTACAGGCATGTCTCTTGGCAACATATCAACAATTCGATCTGCTGAAAAGGATGTTCCATTTCCAGCTGAAACTTGACTCGAAAAATCAATTGCTGGCATCTTATCACCAAATTCTTTTACAAGATCAGTCTGAATATTTTCTGGAATCTTAGTTGCTGCCCCTGATACAAAACCAACTAAAATAATCGGACCGATAGTTATACCTATTGACCTAAACAAACTAACAAGTGACAAGGCCACACTTGACTCTGCAGGATCAGTTAACTCTAAAATAATGTAATTTAATGGAGCCCCCATCGTAAAACCAATTCCAAAGCCTGTTAGTATTAGCCCAATTATTAATGTAACCCAACCCACTGCAATAAAAGCTAATGCTAATGAACCAATTACACAGAAAACAAAACCCAATATAATTACTTTTTTTGCACCCCATCTATCAAGAAGAAGTCCCCCAAATGCTGCTGAAATTCCTGATGCTACAGCCAAAATTGTAGTTACATATCCGCCCTTTCCTGGGCTAAGATTAAGCAAAGTCTCGGAAAATGCTGGAATAAATATCATTGACATCATCCCAATACCAGTAATCATGCTAACAAAAAGAGCAATAACTATATTTCGATCTTTAAAGTAAGCAATTTTTATTACTGGGTCTTGAGCATTGTTTTCTGTTTTAACAAAAGGAATTAACAAAATAAGAGAGGCTAGTAAGAATGGCCAGACATCCAGACTTAAAAATGATTCTAATATATTATTAGTCTCTAAGTTTGTTAAGCCATACATCAAGGTAATAATAACTCCACTTAGTAATATGCTTCCAAACAAATCTAATGGCTTTTTAGTTACCTCAACATGATTGGGTATCTTTAATGCCATAATTATTACAGCAACAGCTATTGGTACATTAACAAAGAAAATCCACTGCCAAGATAAATAATCAGTAATAAAACCCCCTAAATTGGGAGCTATTATCGTTGCAACTCCAAAGGTTGCTCCGACTAAACCCAATGCCATACCTCGTTTTTCTTTTGGAAAGCTTTCACTAATTACTGCGTTAGCTATTGGCATAATTCCTCCTCCACCAATAGCTTGGATAATTCTCGAAAATAACAGCCAGGTCAAATTCTGTGAAAATCCAGCCATAAAACTTCCCAAACCAAATAATGCGATACTTATAATAAATACTTTCTTACGACCATATATATCAGCTAACTTACTTACTATCGGCATACTTACTGCGTAAACTAATGTATACACAGTAACTACCCAGACACTCCATTTATAATCGATTTGAAAATCACTCATTAAGGTTGTAAGTGCTGGAGAAACTATTCCGGCATCTATTGCACCCATAAATACACCTAACAAAAATGTCACCAATATAAACACTTGTTTTCTGCTCATGAAATTTTCACTCCAGCTAATTAATGTCTACTTACTTTTCTTCTGTAGTACCTTATTCTCTTCCCCTCTAAATAATCTTCCTATATTAGAACGGTGACGAAAAATTACAAAACCAACCATAATAGTTACCCCTACCTTTGCCGCCAAAGAATCATCCAAAACCCAAGTTAATAAAGATACTGAAATTGCAGCCAAAATCGAAGATAATGAGGCATACTTGGTTAAAAACAATAAAACAACAAATAACGTAATACCTAAAATAACCGCTATTGGATTAAGCACCATTACCGCTCCAGCCCCGGTTGCTATACCTTTCCCACCCTTAAAATTAGCAAATATAGAGAAGGAATGACCTATAATAACAGCGAATCCAGCTGCCACAGCTAATACTTCCCCTCCATATAAATAAGCAAATAATGCCGGAATAACTCCTTTAATAATATCAATAAAGGTTACAAGAAAACCCGCTTTCTTTCCCAAAACCCTAAAAGAGTTCGTCGCACCGATATTACCACTGCCATGTTGGCGAATATCAATTTTTTTTCTGTTCGATAATATTAAGGCAGTTGGGATAGATCCAATTAAATAACTAATCACGATCGTAATTACATATTCCATAAGTTATCTCCTTCTCATACTTCTTTACTGATATATAATACCAAAAAAAAACTTTAAGACAAATGCCTATTTTTAATAAAATGGGTATTTGTCTTAAAGCGTTAATTTTATTAAGTCATAAATTATAGTAGAGGAACTATAAAGAAGACATGGTGCATATGAAACTAAGTTATTTTATTGGACTAACTTCTTAAGTAACTTAATTTTTTAATATTTGTTTAGCACGGCTCATCAATTTCACAAACTGAAAAGCCAATCTTAGATTGGCTTTTCAGTTTGTTGAGTTGTTATTTTTTGTTTTGGTTAAATAGGGTGTTTATTATTTCTTTAAACACTGGATTATTTAAAACCTCAGCAAAATTTATTCCATTGTTAGAGCTTTGAGATGAATGATTTTTGGAAATATTTTCCTTAGAATCATTATTGTTTTGAAAAAAAGGAAATGGAGATGGAGTATTCTTTTGAGTTGAGTTTTCATTAATATTTATTGAAGAGATATTTTTAATTACTTCTCTTAATACTCCACTATCTTTAAACGCCATTCCAATAGTATGAATTACTGCTACCCATTGCTCTAACTGTCTAGCCATTATAGATAACTCCTTGGTTAAAACCCTCATATCATCAACTTTCCCAACTATGTCGAAGTTTTTTAAATTAAATGCTTCTGATATTAATGCTGGTTTATTTTTCCCAAGATTATCATCTAGAACGACGGTTCGAGGTGTCCTTTTCTTAATTGAGTTAATCGGTTTTGTTCGCTTCATATTAGAATTGTTATTCATTTATATAATCCCTCCTCATAATAATCCCAAACTAGATTTTTCACTATATGCTATGACCTATCAGAGTTGACGTTTCGCCCATTTGTTCTAAATTCTCTTTAAAACAGCCTATTTTTTTTAATAACAAAAATTAGAGGCGGTAACCCAACACCAATTTTAGCTTTTAATAGTAAGTTATAGGGTAAAGGAGGAATATTTAATGACAGAACAAAAGCCTGATAAAAAAGACTTTGTTAATTTAATTAACTCAGTAATGGGTAAGAAGGTAATGTCAGAATCCCAGCTTACACAATTCCTAGATGAGGCAAGGATAGTTAACGAAACAAAAGGTACTGAGGGATTTTTAGATTTCGTTCAAAAAAACACTAATGCACCAGCAAGTAAAGATCAACTTAGAAAATTAGCTGAAAATATAAAAAATACAGGTAATCCCTTTGAGGCTATGGATTTTCTATTAAAAGAAAAATTAGTGACTGACCAACAAGTTAGAAAAATCAGTGAGGCAATTGAGCCAATTAAAAAGAAGAGCAGAAAAAAATAGAGAGAGGTGAAAAACATGCCTCCTTTCCCTGGGATGGATAAATCTTATGTTAATAGAATACTATTTGTTAAACGAGATCATTCACCACTTCCCTTCTTCCAAGAATTGCAAAAATGTAACATTTCGAATATTTGTTACCTCAAAAGATTAAACGCATTTATCGGTTTATTCCAGAAAAACTCAACCGATAACTTTCGTTATCATCCTGATCTTTTCCAAATTGAAGAGGATATCGAAGTGCATATTCATCTACCAGCAAAAGGCAAAATAATTTCACGGACACAGGTAATTCCATGGGGTATTGAGAGAATCGGTGCTGATGATTCTTGGGATATTTCGCAAGGAAAAGGAGTTAAAGTTGCAGTAGTAGATACAGGTATTGCTTTTGATCATGCGGATTTAACAAGAAATATTAAAGGCGGTACTAACATAATCAACCCATTATTATCGCCTTATGACCATAACGGGCACGGTACCCACGTAGCAGGAACTATTGGAGCTGTCAATAATCAATATGGTGTCGTAGGCGTCGCCCCAAAAGTAAGTATATATGCTGTTAAAGCATTTAATAAAGATGGAACAGCAAAATTATCCAACATTATAAAGGCGATTGATTGGTGTATTGATAAAGATATGGACATAATTAATATGAGTTTTGGATTTAATGAGACCAGCCCTACATTCAGAGAGGCCATAGTAAGATGTTATCAATCAGGAATTTTAATGGTAGCAGCCTCAGGTAACAATGGAACACAAGGAAGAATTGAATATCCCGCTGAGTTTCAAGAAACAATAGGTGTTAGCTCGATTAATGAAAATAATCAAATATCCAGTTTTAGTACAGTTGGCCCTCAGGTTGACCTTGCTGGACCTGGAGAAAATATTATATCAACTTGGCTTAATAATTCCTTTAGGGAAGTAAGCGGTACATCAATGGCAGTTGCCCATGTGTCAGGTGCCGCAGCTCTATTAAAAAGCCGCTATCCGCGCATTTCCTCAAATGAATTATCATACCTTTTACAAAAAAATGCTTTCTTTATAAACGCGTCCCCTATTTCTCAAGGAGCGGGTTTAGTAAATGCAAAAATTAGCAGCTATTAAAATTAATTAGCTGCTAATTTTTTTTTAATAAGGGCAAATAGATTTCCAATTATAGCTAATATTGAGAAAGATATAACCACCAACGAAATTAGATAAAATATTGATTCAGGTGAAAACACTTCTATTGTTAATCCACTTAAATAGGGCCCAAATATACTTCCCAATCCAAAATGAATCGTTGCTATTATACTAGCTGTTGGCAATAGTGAGCGAGGCAATATATCTGTAACATAGGCTAGACCCAAGGAAAATAAGGAGCCTGTAAATCCTCCTGCTAACACAAATAAAAATAATAGTAGCGTTGTGGAATGAATAAAAGGCATCAAACTAAATATAATTCCTCCAACGAAAGTAACAATTATCAATACTTTCTTTCTACCAATATAGTCACTAATATAGCCTAGAGGTAGTTGGAATAATAAACTTCCTATTGCAAACGATGATAACATTAATGAGATTACTTTTTCATCTAACCCAGTTCTTAAACCAAAGATTGGAAAACCAACGTTAAGAGTGGCTTCTAGAAAACCATAGATAAACATTGGCACTAAAGCTATGCCAGCAAGTGCATATACTTTAATATATTTATTATTACTTTCAGTACTACTAATTGTAGCCTGAATTTTTTCTGGTTTTAAGTTAACTAATTGTAAAACTACTATAATAATTATTATAAAAATAACTGTTGTAAGGATAAATGGTAAACGATAATCGATAGATGCCAGTATAAGTCCTAATGGACCGATCGCAAACCCAATTCCATAGGATAATCCGTATAACGAGATAACCCGACCCCTTTTTCTTGGCTCCGCAGTAGTAGTTATCCACAATTGAGAGGCATAATGAATAGCATTATCACCCACCCCAACAATAAAACGTAAAAAGATCCAAAAATAAAAATTATTCCAAACAGGAAACAACATTATCGCAATTGTCACAATGCTTAGACCAAATATTATTATAGGTTTATATCCAAACCTTCTAACTGGCGCTTCCATAAACGGGGACGCCAATAACATCCCTATATATAATGCAGACGAACTTAGTCCATTGGATGCCGAACTGATACCTTGCTTTTCTAATAATAATGACAATAAAGGTAATAATAAACCTTGACTAAAACCAGATATACTTATCGTACAAATCAAAATAAAAAAGTGTCTCTTTGGTAAATTAATTTTATTTTCTTGTGCTATTAGATTCATAGTTAGACCTCGATATATTGAAGATTTAGAAAATTTTTTAAAAAATATTAAATACTTTGAGATAGGAACATAAAAACTTATTGCCTTTATTAAACAAATTAATATATTATATTTAATAGAATGGTAAATACTTCTATTTCGAAAGAAGTTGTAATGTTATAATTTTCTATATATAAATTTAGATTAGAGAAATTCTGGAGGTTAATTATGAGAAAATTAGCTGAGTTTATTTACTATCGTTCAAAAATAATCATAATAATTATAGTCATTATAAATATAACTGCCCTTTTATCCTTTTTTAATTTTAAATTTTCTACTGACTATTTATCATTTTTTGAAGGAAATAACGAAATTTCTTCTGCCTATGACGAGATAAATGAAAAATATCAAGGAATAGAAACTATCCAAATTTTAATTGAATCAAATAATAATTCAGATTTAACTTCACTGGAAAACCTTGTAGCTATCTCAACTTATATAGATAGCTTAAAAAAGATCGAAGGTTCAACTTTCTTCAACACATTTTTACCTCAAAAAATCCAAGTAGAAAATAATAAATTAACAGAACTAGATACTGATTATATCAAATCCAATTATGAACATACACTATATTTGATTAAAAATAATTATATTAATAGCAATTTACTATCAGTAGATAAAAAAGCCGGATTAATTATTGTAGGGATAGATAATAAAGTAGACAAAAATGAATTTGCTGAAGAAATTACATCTATCTCTATTGATAATGATTTAACCCTAAGTTTCGCTGGTAACCAAATAATTATTAGTACAATAGAGGACTATCTTCTTAAATTCATCCTTATATACCCACCCCTCGCGATATTATTAGTGCTTTTTATTTTCTTCCTTAACATCAGAAATAAAAAAGCAACCATGTTTGCAATGCTTCCTGCCGCTTTCGGGGCTTTGTGGACATTCGGAACGGTTTTCTTATTAGATAAAGAACTTAGTATTATTACAATATTAGCCCCTATTTTTATAATTGTATTAGGAAGTGCAGATGGATTGCATTTTACTATTCATTATCTTGAAAATAGTAATAAATATTCTGATAAAATTGATGTTATAGAGGAAACATTACGTATGGTGGGAATGCCGATCATCTTGACTACATTAACAACTATGGCAGGGTTCCTATCTTTAGCGATTTCCGATGTAACTTCTATGAGAGAATTAGGCATAACCACTGCAATTGGTATTGGTTATGCTGGATTAATATCAATCTTTTTATTACCAGTTCTTCTTTCAAAGTTAAAAATAGAAAATCACAACTATTCAAATGAGAATAATAAAATAATTAAGTTTATTAAGAAAGCCAAAGACTACCGCCTAGCAATAGTATCAATCTTTGTGATAATTATATTGTTTTTTGCTTCTTTTATTCCATCGATATCAGTTGATTCTGATCAATTAGCTTTCTTTAAAAAAGATTCGGATATCATAAATACTTTTAATAAAATTGAACAACATTTCGGTTCAGCCTTACCCCTATTAGGTGAATATGTCTTACCAACTGATGGGTTATATAATATTGAGAAAGCTAATGAAATACTAAGATTTGAAAGGGAGTTAGAAAAAGAAGAAGCAGTAGCTAAAATTTTTTCTATTTACGACTTAATCCAGATTGGTAATTATATGATGACTGGTCAGAATGTTTATCCTGAACAACCAGCAACTATAGATAAAATTACTTCGATGTTTGATTCATTAGCAGAAATAGATATTAATCAATGGGTCAGTGAAGATGGCTTAAAGTTTACTATCACTACAACTAACTTAACAGATGATAATCAAGATCAACTGATTCAAACAATTGAATCAAATCACAATGTCAAAGCTCTTTCGGGCATGCCTCTATTATTTAGAGAAATGAATAAGTTAATTATTGATAATCAACTAAACTCTATATTTATTGCTTTGGGTTTAATTTTTATTATGTTATACATTAACTTCAGAAACTTTAAGGATACTGTTTTCGCACTTGTTCCAATAATTATAACAATTATTTCATTGTTTGGTTTTTTAGCAATTACGAATATGAATCTGAACATGATGACAACAAATATGGCCAGTATTGCAATTGGTGTCGGGATTGATTATGCAATTCACTTTATCTCAGTTATGAATTTCTATAAGAAAAGAAATGAAGTTAACTATATTGATAAGGCTATTGAAACAGCAGGAAAACCAATAATTACAAATGCTCTAGGGTTTGCAATCGGTCTTAGCGTTTACTTGTTGTCTCCATTTAGAATTCATATTCAAGTTTCAATGGTTATGTGGTTAGCAATGATTATCTCCAGCATGGGTGCTTTGTTACTTATACCTCAGTTTTACCGTAACAAAAATAACAATAATAATATATTATAAAAAACCAGTAATAGCATCACGCTAATACTGATTAATTACGAACATAATACTACTCTTTCTTCTTGTCTAAATCACATGAAGAATTCAGACTGCAATTCTTACACGAACCGCAATTTTTCCCTTTTATGCTATCTCTAAAATTGCGGTATAAAACCCAACCGCTATAAATAATAATTATCGCAAAAATAATATAAGTAACCACGCTAATCACTTCTTTACAAAAAGTTTATTTTTGTACTAAAGAAAAAGCAGACTTCCAATCTGATAAATTAAGAAGGCTAAAACCCAAGCTATAGAAAAGCTGTATATAACTGATAAAATTGGCCATTTCCAAGTATTAGTTTCTTTTTTCATTACTACTAAAGTCGGCATACATGGTGTATACAATAAAATAAATACCATGAATGCATATGCGGATACTGGATTGAAAACACTTTGGATCGCAGTTGGTAACTGCCCTGCAAATTCCCCTGCACTATAAACAATTGACATTGTAGAAACAACAACTTCTTTAGCAACAAAACCACTAATTAAGGATACCCCGGCTTCCCATGTACCAAAGCCTAAAGGTCCAAATATCGGTGCTATTACTTTTCCTATGCCTGCAAGAAAACTATGACTCATGTCGACCATTCCAGACCATGAGTAATTACCAAGAAACCATAAAACAACTGACATACCTAAAATAACTGTACCAGCCTTTTTAAGAAATTCTTTTCCCTTGTCCCAAGTGCTTAAAAATAAATTTCTAATCATCGGTATACGATATGGAGGGAGTTCAATAACAAAAAAATTGTCATCATCCTTCAATAAAAATCTTTTAAAAATAAGTGCTACTATTATTGCCATAAAAATACCTAATAAGTATAAGGAAAATACAACCAAGCTTTGATATTTTTCGAAAAATATTGATGTAAATAAAGCATAAACCATTAGCCTAGCTGTACAAGACATAAAAGGATTTATCAAAATAGTAACTAAGCGTTCTTTTGGACGTTCCAAAGTTCTAGCACTCAAGATACCTGGTACGTTACAGCCAAAACCTACTACTAACGGAATAAATGCTTTACCATTTAAGCCTAGTTTTGACATACCTTTATCCATAATAAAAGCTGCTCTTGCCATATAGCCCGAATCCTCAAGAAAAGAGATAATTAAAAACAGAATAAATATCTGTGGTAAAAATACCAGAACCCCTCCGACTCCCGCAATTATTCCGTTTACAACTAATGTTATTAACCAATCGCTTACACCAATATATAGAAGTAGATTAACAACCGCTTGCGAAAATGGCCCACTTATAAATATATCTAATTTATCCTGTAAAGGGACACCAACCCATGTAAAAGTAATTTGAAATGTCAAAAATATAAAAAATAAAAATATTGGTATACCAAGCCACCTATTAGTGACAACAGCATCTATTTTTTCTGTCCAGTTTGTTCCTCCATGTTCACTAGATACCTGAATATCTTCTATAAATTCTTCAATCCATTTATATCTTTCATTACGAATAGTATTAACAATTGATACTTTCAATTTTGTATTTAATTCATCTATAATTTCTTTAATAGAATCCCTTACCTGCTGATCAGTTATTTGAACTATTAGTTCATTATTTCCCTCTAATAACTGAAGTGCTACCCATCTTAAATTATTGTTTTTAAAGTTTGATACGGTTCTTATTAAGTTCTCTATCTTATTTATTGCATTTTCTATATGAGTATTATATTTTATTTTAAAATTCGTTTTTTCTATAGGTTTCTCCAAAGCCTCGAATAAATCTGCTAACCCTTCACCCTTCCTTGTAACCATTGGAATAATAGCTGTTTGTAATCTTTGTCTCATTTTATTAATATCCAAGGTTATTCCATAAGATGTTGCTACATCGAGCATATTTAATGAGATTATTGTAGGTAAATTCATTTCCAATAATTGTACTGTTAAGTATAGATTGCGTTCTAGATTTGAAGAATCAACTATGTTAATAATCTTATCAATATTCTCTTTAACAAGAAAATTTACCGTAATTTTTTCATCCTCAGACGTAGAAGATAAACTATAAATACCTGGTAAATCTACGGCCTTCATTGGCGAATCTTCTAAATAACATTGCCTATTGGAATATTCCCCATGACTATCAAGTCCTCTATTTCTATGTCGACATTGTCCCTTATTCCTTTTTATAATACCTATCTTCTTTTCAACTGTAACTCCCGCCCAATTTCCAACCTCATGTCTGCTACAGGTTAATAAATTGAATAAGGTTGTTTTTCCTACGTTTGGATTTCCTATTAGTGCATAAATTCCCATGACTTTTCCTCAGCTATCTATATTAGATTATTTCTACAAGAATATTTTCTGCTTCCATTATTCTAAAACTTAATTTAAAGCCTCTTAATTTTATTATTAACAAACTCCCAAAAGGAGAGATTTTTATTACTTCCAAAAAAGTACCTGGTAGTAAGCCCATGTCCATAAGCCTTTTGGATTTTTCATCATTCATAGATAAAGATTTAACCACAACTCTATCACCATTTTGACACTGATTCAACTTTTTTGTCATAATAACCCTCCTTGCGAACAATAATCGTTCTCAATTAGATTATATTATTATTTCCGCTTTTTGTACACAGTATTTAATTAGCTTCCTTCTAAAAATTTAGAAGGAAGCTAGACATTCGATAATTATATTTACTTTTCTAGATTTTAATTATTTGAAAAAGGAATTGAAATTATAAATTTAGTTCCTTTGCCAACTTCACTTTCTACAATAATTTTACCATGATGCGCTTCAATATACCCTTTTGCTATAGACAATCCCAGTCCAGTTCCCCCTTGATCTCTCGACCTTCCACTATCAGTTCGATAAAAACGATCAAAGATGTGTTTTAAATGTTCTTCAGAAATGCCTTGCCCATTATCTTCAACGGTAAGCTTTACTTCTTTTCCTTCACTCTGTTCTACTTTAATTATAATTTTGCCATCATTTGAAGTATGATGAAGGGCATTCCCTACCAAATTTATTATTACCTGAGTAATACGGTCGGAATCAATAAAGCTTACAACATCCTCTGAACCCTCAAGTAGTATATTAATGTTTTTATCTTCTTTTGCCCATTCAAAATTACTAATTACACGTTGTACTAAAGAATATAAATTCGTCTCCTTTTTATTTAGAGGTAGCCTTCCTGCCTCGGCTAAACTTATTTGCTGTAAATCATTAATTAACCTATTTAATCTGTATACTTCGTCACTTAATTTAACTAATACTTCTTGGTTTGGCTCCGTTACACCCTCCAAGATTGACTCTAATTCTCCGCCTATAATAGAAATTGGTGTTCTCAACTCATGTGCTACATCAGCCATTAGATTCTTTCGAACCTGTTCATTTTCTTCTATTTTGCACGACATCTCATTAAAAGCAGTTGCAAGTTGATGGAATTCATCTTTCGTTTCCACCTTAACTCTATAAGTCATATCGCCACTAGATAACCTTCTTATCCCAGCCATTAAATTATCTAAAGGACCTGTTATTCGATTAGAAAAAAAGATACCTAACATAACTGCTATAATAACCGATACTATCATACCAAATATAATTGAATTTCTTATTGAAGCCATAAATTCTTGTTCTAGACTGATTAATCCTTCAATACTTTTTTGTACTACAACCAACTCTCCAACTTTTTCCTCATTTACTATCAAATCTTGATGTACGCCTAATACGTCTTCTATTTTTATGCCAGTCCATTTTTGTTCTGTATCAGCAATTACTATTCCGTTCTCATCGGCAACTACAATTTCAATTTTATTTTGAAAAACAGCTGAATTTCCCCATTTAGGACCTCTAGTACCAGTATATTCTTGCTGATTAAAATTTAATAAAGAGTTAACTTCACTCCAATCACCATAAGAAATATAGTTCTGTAGCAATAGTTCTTTCCATATTAAAACTTCCTGCGTTTCATTTTGGTGGATATAATCATCAAAATTAATCGTCATTCTATTTTGAAAAAAAGCAGATTGAAATATCCCCATGAGAATAACTATGCTTGAGAAGGCAATTATTAATTTAATCCTTAATTTCATTCCTCCACACCAAACCGATAGCCAATACCATAAATTGTGATTATATATTTTGGATTAGCTGAATCTTCTTCGATTTTCCTTCGCAAATTACTAACATGGGTGTCAATAGATCTTTCATAGTTAATATAAGCCTCTCCCATAGCTATATTCATCAATTGTAATCTACTAAATACCCTTCCTGGCTTTTTAGCAAGGGCCAACAAAATTTTAAACTCCGTAGGTGTTAAATTTACTTTTTTATCATTTGTAAATGCTTCGTACTCTGAGGGTAATATCTTAATATTACCTCTAATTATAACTTCTAAGTCATCATCAATTATCTCATCTGCCTCGTATGATGTTCTCCTTAGAACAGTTTTAATTCTTGCAGATAATTCCCTTAAGCTAAAGGGTTTTGTAATATAATCATCTGCCCCCAACTCTAGTCCCAATAGCTTGTCTATCTCTTCAGCCTTTGCAGTTAACATAATAACAGGCATGTTCTTATTCTTTGCCCTGATTTCCCTTAATGTCTGATACCCATCCATTCCAGGCATCATTAAATCTAATATAACTAAATCTATATCACTAATTTTTAATTTCTCTAATGCATCATACCCATTTCCAGCTTCAAAAACTTCAAACCCTTCATTATTTAAATACGGCCTAATCATATCACGTATCTTAATCTCATCATCTACAACTAATATTTTCTTTTGCATATGATCCACCTCACCTAATCTATTCCAATTTATAATTTAATTATAGACGTAAAGGTTTAAGGAGTTTTCTCAAAAATGTTAAGATTATCTTAAGTTACATCTAAATCTTTAAATCTAAAGCATTGCTCCTAAAATATGATAACCGCTATCAACGTGAATTACCTCACCTGTTATTCCCCGAGAAAGATTACTTATTAGAAAAAGAGCTGTATCTCCTACTTCACTTGTTTCAGTAGCTCTTCTTAATGGAGCTTTTTCTTCAATATCACGCAAAATATAATTGAAATCTTTAATTCCTTTAGCAGATAAGGTTCGAATAGGCCCTGCAGAAATAGCATTAACACGAATATTATTAGGTCCTAAATCATTCGCTAAATACTGAACGCTACTATCTAATGCCGCCTTAGCAACACCCATTACATTATAGTTTTTAACTACCCTTTCTCCGCCTAGATAAGTTAGAGTAATTATGCTACCTCCCTCTGTCATTAAAGGTTCTGCTTCCCTTGCAACTGCTACAAGTGAGTAAACACTTATATTTTGTGCCATTAAATAGCCATCCCGTGAAGTATTAACATACCTTCCTTGTAACTCCTCTACCTTTGCATGTGCTATACAGTGTACTACTCCGTGTATTACTCCAACTTTTTCTTTTATATTATTAAATAAAACTTTGATATCCTCATCTTTAGTGATATCACACTCAAATAATAATGAGTCTTTCATATCTTCCGTTAAAGCAATAAGATCACTTTCGAGTTTTTTGTTTTGATAAGTAAATATTAATTTCGCTCCTGAGTTATACAATGATTGTGAAATTGAATAAGCTATACTTCTTTTGTTTGCAACTCCCATAATGATTATATTCTTGCCTAATAATAACTGATTCATATCTATACCCTCCTATTTAGATAATCAAATTAAATAATAAGTCTATATTTAATCCGTTGTCAAAATCTTAAATTTATTATAGCATACTATAAATTGTTTGCCATTGCCTATTACTACAAAGCCTTCGTATGTAATAAGTAATGCTTTTTTTTTAGGTATAAATAAGATAAAATATAATTTATCTTATTGTGTGGTATATTATTTAAAAATAGATAAAGTGATTGAGGTGAAACAGTATGGAGATAAAAAATTTTCAAAAAGTACTTGTAGCAAACAGAGGCGAAATTGCAATTAGGATTTTTAGAGCTTGTACAGAATCAGGAATTAGAACTGTTGCAATTTATTCTGAAGAAGATGAAATTTCTCTTCACCGTTTCAAGGCAGATGAAGCATATTTAATTGGTGAGGGAAAGGGTCCAATAGAAGCTTACCTTGATATTGAAGGTATTATTGAATTGGCAAAACGCAATGATGTTGATGCTATCCACCCAGGTTACGGATTTCTTTCTGAGAATGAAGATTTTGCTAGACGCTGTGAGGACGAAGGAATTAAGTTTATTGGACCAAAACCTGAACAAATAAGGATATTTGGTGACAAAGTTCAGGCGCGTAAAACAGCACTATCAAGCGAAATACCTGTTATTCCGGGTACAGAAAACCCTATAGAACACTTACAAGAGGCACTTTTTTTCGTTAAAGAACACGGCTATCCTATTATGATAAAGGCTGCCCACGGTGGTGGTGGACGAGGAATGCGAATTGTTAGGAACAGGGAAGAACTAGAAGATTCAATTGAAAGGGCCAAGTCTGAGGCAAAATCGGCCTTTGGAGATTCTAACGTTTATATAGAAAAATATCTTGAAAATCCTAAGCATATTGAAGTTCAAATTTTAGGAGACAATTACGGTAACATCGTCCATCTATATGAGAGAGATTGTTCTATTCAAAGAAGACACCAAAAAGTAGTTGAAGTTGCTCCTTCACTCTCACTATCAGAAGAACTTCGCAAAAATATAACTAATGCAGCTTTAAAATTAATGAAAAACGTAGGATACATAAACGCAGGAACTGTTGAGTTTCTTGTGGCAGATAATAAATTTTACTTTATTGAAGTAAATCCTCGAATTCAAGTGGAACATACTATTACAGAGTTAATCACATGTATAGACATAGTGGAAACTCAATTGAAAATTGCTCAAGGATACCCACTTAACCATGAGGAAATTGCTATATATTCTCAAGATGATGTAGTTAGTAATGGTTATGCAATACAATGCCGAATAACAACAGAGGACCCAGAGAATAATTTCATGCCTGACTATGGAAGACTTAATGTTTATCGATCAGCAGGAGGTTTTGGAATCAGGCTTGATGCAGGCAGTGCTTATGCAGGTGCCATAATAACTCCACATTATGATTCTCTGCTCGTAAAAGTGTCCACCCACGCTAAGACATCGAAGGATGCGGCTGCTAAAATGGTTAGGACATTAAAAGAATTCAGAGTTAGAGGTGTAAAATCAAATATTTTATTCTTGAAAAATGTTGTTGAACACCCTGATTTTATAACCGGAAATTACAGTACGACTTTCATCGATACCCATCCTGAGTTATTTAACTTTCCAATTCGTCAGGATAGAGCAACAAAGATGCTTTCATACATCGGTGATATTTCTGTAAATGGCTACCCTAACCTGCCTAAATCTGAAAAACCTATACTTATCAACCCTAGAATTCCTATAACACATATTGACGATCCTTATCCAAAAGGTACAAGACAACTTTTAGATGAGCTGGGGGTTGAAGGTTTTTGTAAATTAATTTATGAGCAAAAGAAAGTTCATATTGCGGATACAACTTTTAGAGATGCTCACCAGTCATTAATAGCGACAAGATTAAGAACTAATGATATGGTCTCAATTGCTGAGGCAACTGGTAAACTAGCTCCAGAATTGTTCTCTCTTGAAATGTGGGGTGGAGCAACTTTTGATACTAGCATGAGATTCCTAAAAGAATGCCCTTGGAGACGTCTGGAGATTTTGCGAGAGAAGATTCCAAACATTCTTTTTCAGATGTTACTAAGAGGCGCAAATGCTGTAGGTTATACAAATTATTCTGATAATGTAATTAAATCATTTATCAAAGAGTCCGCAGAATCTGGTATAGATGTTTTCCGTATTTTTGATAGTTTGAACTGGATTGCAAACATGAAACTATCAATAGATACCGTGAGGGAAAATGGAAAAATTGCAGAAGCAGCAATCTGCTATGCGGGGGATATATTAGATCCCAAAAGAGATAAATATAGTTTAAATTATTATGTTAGTATGGCTAAGGAGTTGGAAAAGTCTGGAGCAAACATAATTGGAATTAAAGACATGGCTGGCCTTCTAAAACCATACGCAGCGTTTAAACTTGTTAAGACACTAAAAGAAGAAGTGGGCATACCAATTCACCTTCACACACATGATACTAGCGGTAATGGACAAACCACACTACTAAAAGCTATTGAGGCTAATGTAGACATTGTCGATACAGCTATTAGTTCAATGTCTGGCCTGACTTCTCAGCCAAGTTTAAATGGATTAGTTGCACTACTAGAAGGACAAGATCGGGCAGCAGATTTCAATCTTTCTAAGCTTCAGGATTTAAGCAATTATTGGGAGGATGTTCGAGGTTTTTATAAAGGATTTGAAAGTAAAATGGTGGCTAGTAGTGCCGAAATATATAAACACGAGATGCCTGGGGGACAATATAGTAATCTAATGCAACAAGCTTATGCAGTAGGTTTAAGCGATAAATTTGAAGATATAAAAGAAATGTATACCACTGTAAATAATATGTTTGGTGACATCGTCAAGGTTACCCCTTCATCAAAAGTAGTTGGAGATATGGCACTATATATGGTGCAAAATAATCTTACTGAAGAAGAGATTTACGCTAATGGAGAAACGCTTGATTTCCCTAATTCAGTTGTTGAATTTTTCCAAGGTTATATTGGGCAACCTTATGGAGGTTTTCCCGAAAAATTAAAAAAAGTTATCTTGAAAGGTAGAGACTTTATTACTTGTAGGCCAGGAGAGTTATTACCCCCTGCAGATATTGAAAAAACCCAAGAAGAACTTACAATTAAATTAAATCGAGAAGTAAGTATTAACGATGTTTTATCATATTTACTATATCCTAAAGTATTTTTAGAATTTGAAGAGCATTTAGCAGATTATGGAAGGGTTTCAGCTTTAGATACAACAACTTTCTTCTACGGTATGGGTTTAGGTGAAAAAATATCCGTCGAAATAGAACAGGGGAAAAAGTTAATAATTAAACTTACACAAATTGGCAAAATTCACTCCGATGGAACTAGAACAATTTATTTTGAACTAAATGGGGTACCTAGAGAGGTTGCTATATTTGATAAAAATGCTAACATAACTGTTCAAAAAGTTCCAAAAGCAGAGAAAAATAATCCTGCCCATATAGGTGCCTCAATGCCAGGCAAAGTCTTAAAAATACTTGTAAAAAAAGGTGATAAAGTAAAAAAAGGTGATAACCTTATGATTACAGAAGCTATGAAAATGGAAACTACAATTCAAGCTTCCTTTAACGCGGTTATTAAAGAAATTTATATTAACTCTGGGGATATTATTGAAACACACGATTTGCTTGCTGAATTAGAACAGATTTCTTAAAGAATTTACAGAAGGTGGTTTACATGGATTATAATTTAACAATTGGTTATAAAGCTAGAAATGAAATAGAAGTTACTTATGAAGATACAGCCAAAAACATTAATAGTGGCCTTTTGGAAGTATTGTCTACTCCCTCAGTAATTGCATTAATGGAGTCCACTTCAGTTGATGCTGTCCAGTCCTTGTTGCCAGAGGGATATAGTACAGTTGGTACTTCTGTTAACATTAAACATTTAGCAGCAACTCCAATTGGTATGAAAGTAAACGCTGAAGCAGAGTTAATCGATATAGATAATCGAAAACTTACCTTTAAAATCAAAGCCTTTAACGAAAAGGAATTAGTCAGTGAAGGCATCCACGAAAGATTTATAGTAAACAATGAAAGATTTATAGACAAAGCTTACAATAAGTAAGCTAGTAGATAAAACATTAAAAAAGATAAATAGTCATCTTTAGCGAAGCCTTTGCGACAGCAAGAGCAGAGCGTTAGATGACTATTTATATTTAATTACACCTGTATCATTTATTAAGAATAACAGCTTACTTGTAATCATATTAAAAAGATGAATGGTTATCTTTAGCGAAGCCTTTGCGCAGCAAGAGCAGAGCGTTAGATAACCATTCATCTTTAATTACACCTGTACGTTTCTTAATCTATTCACTAAGACCAAAGTATTCTTTTATACCCTTCTCAAGTCCTCTTGCAACATTATCCTGAAAATATGGATCCTTCATTGTTTGTTCTTCTACTCTATTAGACATATATCCTACTTCTATTAAAGTCGCGGGCATATCTGTATATTTTGTTACTTTAAAATCTTCGGTATCAATACCCCTGTCTGTAAAACCTGTAGACATAACAAGGTTCTTATGAATAGTCTTTGTAAGAACATAACTATCAGACCTTGTATAATATGTTTCTGTGCCATGAATAGTTGATTTATATGGTATAGAATTATGATGTATAGATATAAAAATATCGGGATTAACGGAATTTGCAAATTCAACTCTATCAATCAATTCTACATAAACATCGGTATCCCTAGTTAATATAACCTCTATTAAAGGTTCATCCTTTAATAGATTTGCTAGTTTCAAAGTTAATGCTAAATTCAAATCCTTCTCGTATGTGCCAGATACTCCTATTGCACCGGAATCTTTACCACCATGACCTGAATCAAGTACTACTCTATAAATATGCGGTTTCAGCGATAATACTAATGATCCATCTACAAGCTCATAAGTATAATCGACCTTGCAGTTTAAATCTAGTACAACCCTTACCACATTTGGGTTTAATTCATATTGACTGTACCTAACCTCCTTTATCAGTCCATTCTCGATTAACTCAGGTAATTGCAATTCTTCAACTAACATCTGATCAAAATCAATAACCAGGCGGGACGGACTGTCTAGTTGAAATATATTAAAATTATTTAGAGTAGCTCCATTTGAAAAAAAAGAAACCTTTTGCTCATCTAATAAATTCACATTCTCTATTGAACTTACTGAAACTGATTCCTTACCTGTTTTAACGATAACCGAACTTGTTCCTCCATCCCAAACAACATTAGCACTAATGCACTCGGCTACTACTCGAATTGGCAAATATGAACGGCCATTTTTGACAACTGGCATTACGTCAAGTACCTTTTCATTTCCATTAATCCACATTTTCTTTTGGCCTATAATAAACTTAATACTAACATCATCTTTTTTTATGTAGACCGCTTGTTCATCTTCATGCCATGAAACTAAATACCCTAGCTTTTCTGAAACAACCCTTACAGGTACTAAAACTCGATTAGATATTATAATCGGAGGTGCATCACTATAAACAATTTCATTATCTATTAATATTCTAATAGGTTGTTCAGTTGCTAATACTGGACTTGATACAAACATAATAATAACAACAAGTAATACAATGCTGACTTTCTTCATCTTATAACCTCTCTCATTCTTGTTCCGTTCGTATTTACTATAAAATAAGACAACTAAAGTAAATTAAAGTTGCGTGATTTTATTATTTTCCACAAATTACATATCTGAATATAAAAGAAAAATTCCTGCACCTTTTACATTACAATGAATAACCTAAAAAAAAGCCCATTAGGGGGTGTTAGATATGGGTTTAAATATTAAACAGCTTCTTGGATATGAAAAACAAGATTCTTTTGGTTATGCAGTAGTAATTGGTGATATAAACGGAGATAGTGTAAACGAGTTAATAGTTGCTTCTGCAAATGTTGCAACAGGAGGAGTTATAATTTATATCTACTCAGAAAAAACAAAAAAAATAATTACTAAGCTACGTATTGGTAAAAAGAAAGTTAATACAATAAGACTTCTTGTAAAAGATATCAACCAAGATAAAATTAACGAATTAATAGTAGCTATAACATACCAGGATCTATCAGGAGAAGTAAAGGTTCTATCCTTAAAACAAAATAAAACAATATATTACTGGAAAAGCTTACATAAATACGATGCCTTCGGTTTTTCACTAGCTATAGGTGACGTAAATGGTGATGGCTTCTACGATATTATTGTTTCAGCACCTAATCCAGTCAAAAACGGAAAAGGCGTTGTCTATGCTTATAGTGGTAAAGATGGAATTCTAATAAAAGAGTTTATTTCCACAATTCCTAGAGATTATTGCGATTTTGGCACATCTGTTGCAGCTGCCGATATTAATGGTGATGGAGTAGATGAAATAATTATAGGTTCTCCAGGCGTACCATATGGAGAAGTATTTGTATATTCCGCAAAGCATGGTTGGCTAATCTATAAATTGAAAGGCGAGCCTGGTTTTGGTACATTAGTTTACAGTGATGATATTAATGGTGATAACTTTAACGAAATAATAGTCACTACAAAAAATCTTGAAGGGAATACTGTATCTGTTTTCGGTAATAATTTTAGAAATCTTTATGATATTAAGAATGACGAAGTTGATATAGGTTTTGGTGAAACTATAACAACTGGCGATATCAATGGAGATTCCAAAAAAGAGTTAATCATTGGTGCTTTTGATGCAAATCATCTTCGCAAAAAATATACAGGTCAAGTTTCCATTCATGATGGCACTAATGGTGTGCAAATTCAAAGATGGTATGGTAGGGAAGAAAAAGACCAATTCGGATTCTCACTGTTTTCAAGTACAGTAGATAATGGCTCTAAAGATGTAATATTAATTGGTGCCCCAAGAGAAATGCTAAAGAAAAAAGGAATTGTCTATCTTGTATCCATAGATTAATAAATTAATAAAAGATATATACTTTTAATAAGTATATATCTTTTACATTACTTATTTTTTACCTTAGGGAGAATTTTTTTAAGATCCGTCTTAGTGGTTTTTAGCCAAGTATTTTCATCATTCTCATTAAATTGCGAAAGAAATTGGATGACCTCTTTTGTAAGCTGAGTTGGTGTTGATGCACCAGCGGTAACTGCTACACTGTTTATCCCTTTCAACCATTCAATGTTTAATTCGCTTAAATCCGCTATACGATAAGCTTTAACGCCTGCTTCTTGCTCGGCAACCATTACTAGTCTATTTGTATTATTACTTTTTGGATCCCCTACTACAATTACAACCTCACTGCCTTTAGCCTGTTCAGCAACAGCCTCTTGGCGATTCTGAGTTGCCATGCATATCTCATTGTTTATTTCTGCATTCGGATATCTTTCAATTGCCTTACCCATGATATTAGCTATGTCCCATTGACTCATTGTTGTCTGATTAGTAATTAAAACTTTCTTAGAATCTATATTTAGTTTATCAATATCTTCAACACTAGTAACCAAATGTGCATGGTTTGGTGAAACACCAATTGCCCCCTCTGGTTCAGGGTGTCCATTCTTTCCAATATAAATAACTTCATATCCGGCACTAGTTTTTTCTTCTATTAGATTATGTGTTTTTGCTACATCAGGACACGTTGCGTCAACAATTGTAAGTCCCTTTTCTACTGCTATTTTCCTAACCTCTGGCGAAACTCCATGAGCAGTTAAAATAACAGTACCAGTTTCTATCTCATCCAAAAGCGCTTTACGGTCGTGACCATCTAAAGATATAATTCCTAATTCGTTAAACGCTTCAACAACATAACGATTATGAACAATCATACCTAATATATAAATTGGTCTGGGAAAATTTTGATCGTTAGCTACGTTTTGCGCCAACACCATGGCATCAACTACCCCATAACAATATCCTCTTGGAGTTATTTTCTTTACCTTCAATATGAAAACCTCCGGTCAATATTTTCTAAATAATCAACTGTTCGCTTTACTTCATTCGTATTAATGCAATCTATTTCAACAATATATGGTTTAATATCAAGAACATAACTCCCATTTAGTGCATCTAATCCTTTAACCAAAAGCATATCTTTACTAGTTTCAAGTATCTGGGCTATACAAAATGCTATTGGATTTGGACGGTTCGGAGAGCGTGAACTAAATACTCCCCTTTCCTCGTTACCACTAGTCGGAGTTTTGGTTATTAATTTACTTCTATCAGATTTATCCTGCCAGTATAAAATAATAATGTATTCATTATTATCTATTCCTTCTAATCCTTCAACATATTCTTGGTAAATTTTAATCTCCTGAATTTCATCGGATAAGCGTCCTTGTCTGGGAGCTTCACCTTTTGTATTATAACTACTTGTAATTACTCCTATCGGTTTTAGTTCCATATCCTTCTCCAATTTTTCTATATTATTTGATCTGCTTTAAAACATTCGCCATCTCTATTGCACCTAATCCTGCGTCCCAACCTTTATTACCAGCTTTAGTACCCGCTCTCTCGATAGCTTGCTCTATTGAATCTGTTGTTAATACCCCAAAAATTATTGGAGTATCAGTCTGTAAACTCACACTTGCGACACCTTTCGCAACCTCTGAAGAGACATACTCAAAATGTGGAGTTGATCCACGAATAATTGCTCCTAACGTAATAATAGCATTGTAGTTTTTTGTATTAGCCATTTTCTTTGCAGCTAATGGAATTTCATACCCACCAGGTACCCATACTTCATCTATATCTTCTTCATTAACCCCATGTCTGATTAAAGCGTCCTTTGCACCACCTAATAACTTGCTTGTTATAAATTCATTAAATCTTCCAACAACAATACCAATTTTTAATCCTGCACCGTTAAAATTTCCTTCAAATACTTTTCCCATAATATTTACTCCTTCTCACTTTTTATATATTTACTTTTTCTTAATATTATCTCCCTGTTACAATTTGAAAAGGTGTCCAAGTTTCTCTTCCTTTGTTGCTAAATACTTAAAATTATTAACATTTGGTTTGATAACAATTGGAACCCTTTCAACTATCTCTAAACCATAACCCTCTAATCCTTTAATTTTTCGAGGATTATTAGTCAGCAGTCTTATTTTACCTACCCCTATTTCTTTTAATATTTGGGCTCCTATTCCATAGTCGCGTAAATCAGCAGGAAAACCTAATTCGTGATTAGCTTCTACAGTATCAAACCCCTGATCTTGTAAATGATATGCTTTTAATTTGTTTATAAGCCCTATACCCCTGCCTTCTTGTCTCATATAAAGCAGCACACCTACTCCGGCTTCCTCAATCTGTCTAAACGATTCATGCAATTGAGGCCCACAATCACAGCGTTGTGAAGCAAATATATCACCTGTAAAGCACTCCGAATGAACTCTAACTAAGATAGGTACTTCTTTGTTAATTTCTCCCTTAACCAATGCAATATGCTCTTTGTCATCAACATCATTTGTGTAGGCTATTAGGGTAAATTCTCCAAAATCAGTTGGTAAATTAATTACAGCTTCACGATGAATTAAGTTTTCTTTTTCTCTTCGATATTTAATTAGATCTGCAACTGTAATCATCTTTAAGTTATGTTTTTTTGCAACTAAGTTTAAATCAGGAACTCTCGCCATCGTACCATCTTCATTAATAATTTCACAGATTACACCAGCAGGATAAACACCAGATAATTTTGCTAAATCAACCGCTGCTTCTGTATGTCCAGTTCTTGTTAATACCCCACCGTCTTTTGCCATCAGTGGAAAAATATGTCCTGGTTTACGAAAGCTTGATGGTTTTGCTAATGGATTAATTAACTCCTTAACTGTTTGCGATCTTTCATGTGCCGATATACCGGTTGTTCCCCCAGTATGATCAATAGAGATTGTAAAAGCCGTTCCATGTTTATCAGTATTTCTTTCCACCATCTGAGTAAGCTCTAGTTCTTCAGCTCTTTGTCTAGTAATAGGTGCGCAAACCAATCCTCTTCCCTCTTTAATCATAAAGTTAATTACCTCCGGAGTTGCCTTATCAGCAAGAGCGATAAAATCTCCTTCATTTTCTCTATCTTGGTCATCAACTACAATTATTACTTTTCCACTTTTCAAATCTTCAATTGCTTCCTCTATAGTATTAAACATTGGTATTTCCCCTTTTTAATTTACTAAAAACCATTCTGTCTTAGATAATCTTCGGTAATACTACTATTATTATTTGTCTTTTGATTTAAATAATTTAATAAGATTTTCTCTATATACTTTCCAATCATATCAACCTCTATATTAACTATTTGACCAATCCTTTTTGTTGCCAAACTTGTATTTTTTAATGTATGTGGTATTACTGATACAGTTAATAATTCTTTACTGACTTTTACTATAGTAAGACTAATTCCATCGATAGCTATTGACCCTTTTTGAATTATATAGTTTCCTAAAGTAGAATCAAATTTAAATGTAAAATAGATAGCATTGTCTAATTGTTTTTTATCTACCAATATTGCAATACCATCAATATGTCCACTTATAAAATGTCCACCAAATCTTTTATTCGCTAACATAGCCAGCTCTAAATTAACCGTGCTACCTATTTTCAACTCTCCAAGACTTGTTTTACCCATAGTTTCTGGCATTACGTCTACTGTAAAAGAATTATGATCTAACGTCGTTACCGTCAAACAGATACCGTTTACAGCTATACTATCACCAATTTTAGTGTCCGTAAGGATATTCTTTGCAGCAATTTCTAAAACCATTGAATTCCCAGAACGTTTAATACTCTTTATTTCGCCAATTTCTTCAATTAACCCTGTGAACATAAATACCACCGCCTTAAATTCTCTTCCCTATTACCACTCTGGATAACCTGTTAGACAAATGTCATCTGCATATCTGGTAATTGATATATTGCTTAGCTTAATTGCCTCATTCATCTCAGCTATTCCTTTCCCACTAATAGATGAGGGTGATAATGCACCACCTACCAATTTAGGTGCTATAAAACATATGTATTTATCAATCAGTTTTTCATCAAATAAGCTACCGATTAAAATAGCTCCCCCTTCTACTAACACTGATGTAATCCCCATATCTCCCAACTCTCGAAAAACATCTATTAATGAAACATTTATATCTCCTCTTACTATAATTACCCTGATGTTTTGTTTTTCTAATTGTCTAATCTTTTCAATAGAAGCATTCTTTGTCGTAAATATAATTGTAGGTGATTCATTGTCTGTAATCACTTTCACATCCATTGGAACTTTAAGATAAGTATCTATTATTACTCTAATTGGACTTAATCCTTTTTCTTTAGGGCGAACAGTTAATTGAGGATTATCTGCTAAAACAGTTCCAATCCCCACCATTATTGCATCGCTTTCATGCCTCAACTGTTGAACATAGTTCCTAGACTCTTCACCTGTAATCCATTTACTGCTACCAGAATGGGATGCTATCTTACCGTCCAAAGTCATTGCAGTCTTTACCGTTATAAAAGGTAAACCGGTTATAATATGTTTGCAAAAATCTTCATTCAATAGCTTTGCTTCCTCTTCATATATTCCAACAAGAACCTCAATTCCAGCCTTCTCAAGTAATCTAACCCCATTCCCTGATACTAAAGGATTTGGGTCAGACATTGCTATAACAACCCTTTTTACTTTATCTTTAATAATCCTCTCAACACATGGTGGTGTTTTACCATAATGACTACAAGGTTCTAGTGTTACATATAGCGTGCTATTTTCCGCAAAATCTCCCGCCATATTTAGAGCATGTATTTCTGCATGAGCTTCGCCTGCTTTTAGATGAGTTCCTAACCCAACTATTCTTCCATTATTAACTACAACTGCCCCTACTACAGGATTTGGGGAGGTTTGGCCTTTTGTTTTTTTTGCTAATTCAATTGCCAAATGCATATAATATTTTTCATCCATATATTAAGTCCCTCATCTAGATAATTTATTTCTTAGTACTAATAATAAAAAAACCCTAAAACTAATTAGCTTTAGGGTTTTTATCAACAAGAAATACAACTAAATTAATTGAATTTGCCAATTCAATTAATAATATTTCCTCTCTCATCCAGACTATAACTGTCGGTTTTGGATTCTCACCAAATCAGCTAACTAATTGAAATAGTTAGGTCGCGGACTACAAACTACTATGCTTGATAACCGCCGGTAGGGTATTTCACCCATCCCCGAAGAAAATTTGCTATATAAGCGTTATTTAGTTTTAGATTCATCTTTATTATACAAGAAAACATATAAATTTGCCACTTCTAAAGGAAAGTTATTTATGGACGGCAACTATGACACTTGTCCCCAACCATTATTAGGTGAAACATTTCGTCAAATTGTGGTTTTGTTTTAAAAATATAGAATTTTAATTATTTTCCTTTGTCCTGCTAGAATCTTGGTTAAATCTTCTATCCCCTTTTTGATTCCTATCTCCAATGTTTGTTCGATCTAATCTATATTCCAGCTTTTCTTCTAAATCATTCAAAAGTCTATTCTTTTGATCAGTGCTAATTTTACCCTCTTTAAACAATTGTTCTATTTTCTTTGTCATCTCCTTAGTCAAAGCCTTTGTTATTTCAGCCTTTGAAATACCCTTCTCTTTACCAATTTGCTCGATTGATTTACCAGAAGCTCTTAAGGAATATAACTCATCAACAGTTATTCCCAAGGTATTAGCCAATATTTCTCTTGTCGCATCAGCATAAAACTTACCTAAATTTAACTCTACTTGTGAATTCTTGTTGGACTCGACCTGAGAATTAGTAGCTTGAGCATTCCCCACTAACGGTGTGATAATTAAGCCAAGAAGAAGGGCAAAGATTAATACCCCTTGAATAAAGAACTTTTCAGTTTTCATTTTTAATCACATCCTTTGCATATATATTTAGAATTTAACTTGCAGATATATAATGCCCAGTAGTTTTTAAAATACTTTATTTAAAATGTTAAGATTATGTCAAGAAGATAAATATTGAATATATTAACATGTATTATCTTCTTGACATATATATAATTATTGAATTGTTTTTATATTAAATGTGGAAGGATGATTGAATGTCTAAATATATATGGGGTGTGGACTCTGCACAAAAGGTTACTGATGAACTAATTAATTGTGTTAATACAAATTATGGTAAACCATTCTTTTGGGGGCGTTATCTTACTACTGTAAAAAACGTAAGTGATGGATTGAATTTTACGGAAATCAAGCTTATTCACCAAAGAAATATTAAAATTATGCCTATATATAATGATTTTAAAACAGCTGTCGGGTATAAGAATGGGCAATTAGTTGCACGTAATTCAATATTTAATGCTGGACGATTAGGAATACCTAAAGGTACTTTCATTTTTGTAAACATCGAGGATTTTTTTAAGGTTGATGAAGCTTGGATTAGGGGATTAGTCGATACTTTTTATAGTAGTAATTATCGACCAGGTCTTTATTGTTATCCTAAGACGGGTGAATTTAGTTCAGCCTTTTGTGAGGCTACAAAAAATAGTGAAAGGGTACGAATTCAAACAGTACTCTGGAGTGCAGAACCTACACCTGGAATTAGTAAAGAAAAAGATGCTCCAAAGTACAATCCGGCATCCCCACCATGTGAGACTAACTCTTGGGCATGGCAATATGGAAGGGATTCGAAGGTTTGCCCGATAGATACTAATCTAATTGATTATAGAGTATACGATAACCTTTGGTAATAAAAAGAAATATTTAAAAAACAATTGTTTTTTAAATATTTCTTCTATATTTTAGTGAACGCAAGGTCTCATTCTTTTCTCACATATTGTACTCTCTGAGCCACAGGATGGGCAAATGTATATATCACTATGGATTTCCTTTTCAAATGTTTCATTGCAATTCAAGCAAATTAACTTACATTTATTTACGACATAGTCTCCACCAGTAATATTTATAGCCTTACCTTCAAGTAATGCCCTGGTAACCTTTTCTCGTGCACTTAAAAGAATATTTTGAAGTGTCTGTCTCGAAACGTTCATCATTTCCGCACATTCTTCTTGATTTAGGTTCACAATGTCCTTTAAGCGCATTGCTTCCAATTCCTCGATGTTAAGAATTTCCTCTTCGAATTTACACTTTTTTTTATTAAAAGGAATAAATAAAGTATTCTCTGGAAATTTTTCTACTCTTCTACATCTCTTTGGTCTAGACATTGTAACCCCCGTTAATCTTATATTATAAGTATTCTTCTAAACAAATAATTTATTATTAATGTCCACCACAATCATCTATATGTTGATGCTCTGAGCAAATACTGCCCGTTGATTTTAAACTACCTTCTAAATATTCTTTTATTATCTCGTCACACAAGCCCTCTGACCCCACAACAACTTGAATATCATTGTTAATAAAAAGATCTTGTGCAGTACTACCCATTCCGCCAGCAATTATTAAATTTACACCTTTTTCTCTTAAAAAAATTGGCAAGGCACCTGGTCTATGACCTGGGTTTTGAACCATTTCCTTCTTCTCAATATTTGTACCCTCTATATCGTAGATTGTAAACTCCTGACAATGCCCAAAATGCCCACTAACCAAATCCCCATCACTAGCTATAGCGATTTTCATTACTTTGTCCCCCTAAATTTCTTATTTGAATATTCCTTAATATTTTCCCACATTTCTCTAATAGCATGATTTGCAGTACTATCCTGATAATTAATTATTGGTTTTAATTCATTAATTGATTTTCTTACCATTTCATCAAAAGGTATTCTACCCACTACCTGAATATTTTCTGAGATACAATAATTTGTAATTACCTCAGTAATCTCAGGGTTAATATCATATTTATTTACACATACAAGTGTATTAGTCTGAAAATGTTTTGTTAATTTAATAATTCTTTTTAAGTCTTCAAGCCCGGATTTTGTTGGCTCGGTAACTATCAGTGCTAAATCACACCCTGTAACAGAGGCTATTACTGAACATCCCAGCCCTGGTGAACCATCAATTATAGTTAATCTACTGTCTTCTAAAATACCTTTTGCATTATTTCTAATCTTAGTTACAATTTTACCAGAACCATCTGCCCCTATAGCCATTTCCGCTCTTGAAATTATTCCGTTTCTTGTTTCATTAACAAATAAAATAGCAGAGTCCTCATCTACTAATTTTATAGCATTTTGTTTACACACTAAAACGCACATTCCGCATCCTTCACATTTATACGGGTTAATATTCATATTATCATCAATAGCATCAAAATTACAAGCTTGTTGACATTTCCCACAGTATAGACAAATATCCTTATCTATTACAGCTTTTTTACTACATGAGAAATTCTCCTTCTTAAGTTCATTACCCTGGTAATATAGATATAGGTTAGGTGCATCCACGTCGCAATCTACGGTTACAACATTATCAGATAGTTCTGATAATGATATAGCAATTGTGGTTTTCCCTGTACCACCCTTTCCACTTAAAACCGCTAATTCCATGGAAACACCTCCTTAATTTTTTTTGCTATTTCTTCGAAAATTTTCTTATATTCTGGCAATTCAATTAACATCTTTCCAGTAGAATAAGCTTCCGCAGCAACCTTACTATAAGGTATTTCTCCAAGTACAACTATTCCTTCATCCTTGCAATAGTCACGGACCATATTTTCTCCTTCAATATGTTTATTGACTATAACACCTAATGGAATGTTAAATTCTCTAACAAGTTGAACAGCCATTTTCAAATCATGTAAACCAAACTCTGTAGGTTCGGTTACCAATATAGCAAAATTAGTATTAAGTAATGAATTAACTACGTTACATGAAGTTCCAGGTGCAAAATCTAAAATGTTAAGTCCGTTCTCTAATCCTTTTAATAATTCTTTAATAATAGGTACCGCCATCGGTTCACCTATATTTAATACCCCTCTTTTACAAGTTAAATTATTATATGTTCCTTCATCAATTATCCCTAAAACTCTTTCCTGATATGTTATTGCATCGTAATCACAAACATATTGACATACTCCGCAGTCATGACAAAGTTGCTCAAATAATAATACCTCTTTATTAACCATAGCTAGTGCGTTAAATTCACATGCTTTAACACACTTACCGCAACCAACGCATTTATTTTTATCAATAAGGGGATAATTAACGTAAACCTGTTCTGTTTTTATATCTTTAGGATCTAAAAATATAAAGCCATTCGGTTCTTCAACATCACAATCTATATAATTTGCATTTAAAGTTACTGCTAAATTTGTAGATACTGTTGTTTTCCCTGTTCCACCTTTACCACTAAGAATCCCAATATTTACTTTGTTATCTTTTATAGTTAGATTACTCTTATTAGGAACCATGATGTGCTGGACCAGCTTCTTCTATTTCTTTTAAATCACCTTTGTTATAAGCTTCAATAATTTCCGCTATAGAAATACAATCAGAAGTAAGCATTTTTATTCCTGCTTTTTTAAATAAACCATAAGCGTTAGGCCCAACTTTCCAACTGATAACAAGGTTAACCCCCAAATCTATTATCTGTTGAGCAGATGCAACCCCAGCTCCCCCTTCTTGATCTTGAGCTACATTTTTAACAGAGCTAAGCTCTCTTGTTTCAGTGTCATATATTTGAAAAAAAGCACATCTTGCAAACCTAGAATCCATTAAATCAGTTTTATTCTCACCTGTTGCTGAAATAGCAATTTTCATACAAAATCCCTCCAAATTTATTGTATTTTCATGGCATATGCTATTTACATTTTATAACTATGTTTTTTGTTTGTCAAATATAAATAAAAAAAGCCTCAATTAGAAGCTTACTGTTCAAATTTCTTTTGTTGTAGTGTTGTTAATTAAATATTTATAATAAACACTCATTGAGCACAACATAACCCGATTTTTGTTTCCTTCGGATATTATATTGTGCTCGGAGTGTCTTAGTGCACTATTAATTCTATTTTACGCAGAAACAGATGCCTTTGCTTCAATTTCTTTAGTTTTAGACATCCAAAGTTTATCTCCAGTAACTAATAAAATAATTAGTAAAGCACCACTAACAATTGGAGAAATCCAAAACATTGATGTTTCTCCTGTATTTACTGAGTCCATATAAGCAAGCGGAGTAGCTACCATTAAAGGGAATATACCTCCGATTATACCTAATAATAAAACCCAACTTTTACGGTAAATAACTCCCATTGTGAATATACCCCAACCTACTGCCACTATCCAATTTAACTGTTGAGTCATAACAAAAAGCGGCATTGGAGTTCCATTCATATAAAGTGTTCCCATCAACTTATTTAGAGAAGCAGTACCGCTCATAATATTTAATATCATAGCAATACCACCAAATGTTGATAAAGCAGTAATTTTCAAATTTTCTTGTTTAACATAAAGAAGCAGTATGCTCCAAGTAGCAATAAAAACTAAAAATAATGGTAAATATCTAAGTGGAAAAGCAATCATTAATGGCCATACTATAGCCATCCAAGAACCAGCTAGTCCAACAACTATAGATATCAATGAAAGTTTCATTGCCCAGTTTCTTTTTGTAAAGAAACCATATGCTGCAACAACCAAAGCAACTCCAGCAACCATTATGAAATCGCTCATAACTGGTAACAACCAAGTTACAATCTTAACAGCTGGTAAATTATTTACTGCTTTATACCCAACTTTCAATTCTGGGTAAGCAATCAAGAAATTATTCCATGCAGATACAACAGCAAATATACCTACTATCAATACTAATAAACCGCCTACTAAACTTCTTCTGTCTAAATCCTTAAAATTCATTTACGAACCCCCTCATAGATTTTACAACTAGAAATAGCCTGAAAACTAAATAAATTAAAAAAAATTATTCTAATGATTTCCTGAAGATATTAGTTTCAGCCTAGTTATAGTTACAGAAAATAATATACTTTTTTCGAGGGTAACAGTCCATGACTTTTGTCAAGTTGTAGGCATATGCAATTTATTCTAAAGCAATATTTTGAAGTCCCTCACGGTCAATAATAATTAATTTTGTTCGTGTTATCTCAATAAAACCATCATCCGCTAGTTTCTTTAACGCTCTACTAACAACCTCTGGTACTGTGTTTATACAATTAGATATGAATTGTAGGGAAAATTGGTTTCTATTAATAATCTCCTTCTTAGATACATTTAAAAGAAACGAAGCTAAACGACTGTAATTATCTTTAAATGCTAATTCGTCTATAACAGATATTGCACTTCGAATAATTTCCGCTATTATTAAATACATGCTTTCAGACACTTTGTTATTACTTGAAATTATTGGTAAAATAACATTTCTTGCTAAATAAAAAATACAAGTTTCCTCAATCGCTTTAAGTGTTGCCGGGCTTGGTCCATTATCAAACATACCGGGATTAACAAATACTTCTCCTTGTTTTAGAACTCTTACATTATAGTCTCTGCCACTTATTGATGTTTTAGAGACTGAAACACTACCTTTTGAAACTATAAAAATTCCTTGTTTTTCAGCACACCTATCACCTTCAACAAGAATATTATCATTAGCAGTAAATTTATATACGCAAATATTCGGCTCAAGAAGTGTCCACTCATTTGAGCCGAAAAACTTAAAAAATGATATTTGTTTTAAAATCTCAAAATTAAATTCGCGATTATCTCTCTGTTGTTCCATTAAAAAATCCCTTCCATCCCTAGCAAATTAATACCTTCAAAACCTTATTAAGTAGATAAAAATTTTTCTAAATTTTAAACAGGTTGTAGTAATTTTAATTTTGTAGTAACTTTCTTAATTTTGTAGTAACATATTGTAACTTTTCTTAATAAGGCATATATTTATATTACTACATTTATTTCTACAAATCATCTATTGTAAATTCAGGTTACTAAGATTTGTTAAGGAGTTGGGCGAATGGATTCATTTAAAGAGAAAATTAAAACTTTCAATTATGACAAGTATAAGCCTGGTGTTAATAAAAAATATTTGTTTATAATTTCAGGCTTGATGTGGAGTGGAGTCGGAATTTTTTTAGATAGTCTTGCTCTTAGATGGCTAGTTAATTATAACTACCAAATTCTATATATTGCGATTGGTTTACTGTTTGGTTTCTTAATACACCACTTTGGATTTAGCATGGTTGCAAGAAACAATATTAAAAGAATTATATTAAAAACAAAAGCGAAGGCTTGCTTATTTTCCTTTCAAAAGTGGAGCGGGTACGGAATAATTGTCTTTATGATGTCCTTAGGAATGTTTATGAGAAATACTACTTTCATTCCAAAAAATTATCTTGCAATTTTATATATTGCAATAGGGAGCGGATTATTTTTCTCTAGTATTAAATATTATAAAAGCTTTTTATTTGACCTGAAAGTTCAACCTGATAAGTAAGATATATGCGAAAAAGCCCAATAAATGAAAATGTCCCTATCAAGTTGATAGTGGTATTTTCATTTACCGGGCTCTTTTCATTTTGTAGGTTTTAACCTTGTATATAGCTAAATTTAATCCTAATCAAATTATTCCCTTATTAACCGGATCATTTTTAAGTGTACCAGTAACAATAAAATTTTCCTCTAGAACTTCCTGTTTCCAAGCTCCATTTGGCTTAATTAATTCAACAAGTCTCCAAACCATAAATGAAGCCAATGCAACTAAAACTGTTGCTAAACCAAAATCTGCTATAATCATAAGCGAATTTATAAGAGTATCTTGTGTATACTCCATTATAAATAGTCTTTTCATTTCAAATATTGTAATTGCAGTGAAAGCCATATTAGAACCTATTATAATTGACCATCCAAATACTTGACGAGATCTTCCTTTAAGACCGACTCTATCAGCATAGAAAAACAAAATCATTGTTCCAATAATAGTAGCTAAAATATGCCAATGACCAACAAGTTCAATTCTCTCTTCACGGTGATTCCATAATGGACCGCGAAATATATCAGTCAAATTCATCGCCATAAATATCCCAACAAAGCTTGTCGTGAAGTTCATAAAAATCATCTGCCACAATGCACCAAATTTTAGTGGATCATGCAGCAGTGCTTTTGTTGTTTTCCAAAATCCTGTTTTTCCTTCAGCTTTTAATTCATTTAAGCGATCCTTAGTAATCTTATGTAGACCATATATAACAAGGAACAATCCTCCTGACATTGAAAATATTGCCCCTACGTAAACTATTGTATGTGCTGACTCCGTAAACATTACCGAATTTGATCCTAATGTTAGAAATAAGGTTCCTAAAACTAAAGATGGAATTGCAAGTTTGTGCCAGATGCCTTTAAAATCAAGCCAGCGTCCAACTATTAATGTTATTAAAACACCTATTAATGCTAACATAATATGTAAATGACCAATAATAGCTAATTTATATAAACTTTTCCCAGGCTCGCGAACTGTGTCCTCAGCTAAAAAAGTATTAAACCCATTGCCATAATGAGAACCTGACCACGCACCAATTGCAGCAGATACTAACGCTGCTATAATTACTACCCAGAAAGCAAATCTCTCAAAACTAAATCCATTTTTAGTATGAAACAACTTTGAATCTTTTTCTAAATAATATTTTTTGTTCCATGGCCATAAGGCAACCGCTAATATTGTTCCAGTTAAATAGATTAGCGATAGTCCATATAAATACAAACCGTGTAAGGTGAAATTATGCCCAAAGTATGCAAATCCAATACCATTAAACAGTGCCATAAGATATCCCAAGGTAACTATGCCGTTTGACCATTTTGCATAAGATTTTTCCATTGGTACAATAGCAGTTATCATGTAAACAATAATTGCAGTTACTGTCATTGCTATTGTATGATAAAGCATTATTAGACGCCCCTCACGTTCCACCTGCAACATATCCATGTTAAGTAAGTCAACAGATATATCTCTGACTCCCCAACTTACCATTGGTCCAGAAAGTGTTGACATAATAGCAGCTGTTAAGCTAAGAAGGGCTGCTGCCATTAATATTAACCCCTTGGTCGATAAAAATAGGTAGTGTAGGCGTCCCAACGACTTATTATGCATAAACTAACCTCCTTATAAAATATAAAAATAAACTTTCCCCTTCTATTATTTACCAATAATTTCATTAATATAATACTTCTTTTAAATATAATCAGAAGAAAGATTTCTCTTTCTCCTGATTAAACAATTTATATAACTTGTACAAAAAAAAGACAAGAGAACTTTTCTCTTGTCTTTTTTTGAACTTATACCGCAAATATTAATAGGAGCATAGACCCCAACATGTATAGAGAAGCCGCTTTAAACAAACTAAAATTTAACTTAAGTGATTTCTTAAATACGGTAATAGTTGCTAAACTAATTAGTGCTAGACTAAATAATACTAGACACATAAAATAGTATCCCTGTAATTCCAGTAGATAGGCTACCGTAATCATAGCAAAACTTGCTAAAACGGTTGACCATGCAATTACTTTTCTTGTAGTATCAACACCATAGGCTGATGGAAAAGTTGGAATACCAGCTTTTTCATATTGATCAGCATATTTAATACTAAATGTCATTATATGAGTAGGTATCCAAAACACTATTGCTAAAGCTAATAATACTCCAATTACGTCTATATACCCTAACCCAAGGCTTCTACCAGCTAAAATAGGCATTCCACCAGATAATCCACCGTAAATAATTGAATAAGGTGTATATCTCTTTAACGTTACAGTATATATGACGGCATCTAAAAACAAACCTGCTAAGATTATCCACCCATATAAAACATCAATAGTAAACGCCCAACCAACACCTAAACCGGCAATAATACTAGCCGCAAGTATCGCATTTGGTACAGTAATCCGTCCAGTTGATAATGGTCTTTTTTGAGTTCTAGACATTATCGAGTCAATATCTCGATCATATACCATATTAAATATTGTACAACCACTTATAGCTAAAAATAAGCTTCCTAATATCGCCAGTGAAGTTTCCCAGCCTACTACAGGACATTTCGCACTACTAAACCCAGCCCATCCCGTTATAACTAACAGATATGTTTGCTTTGATTTAATTAATGTCCAATATTCCTTCAGTAGTTCAAAAAAACCCACTTTCTCTTTAACAATGTTGGAATTACTATGGTTAGTCATGAAACTCCCCTCCTATTGAACATCCCTCACACAACGGAAACCTACGTTTGGACTTACGTATTTAGGATCTGCACTATCGAATTTCCAAACACGTGAATCAATTTCATAAAATGCCTTGTTTCCGCCTCTAATTCTTCTGTAGTGATATCCATCAATTTTGTCCAAAGTCCACTCACCAACGTTACCAGCCATATCATATAATCCGTAAGGGCTAACAGCGTCTTCTGTGTAAAAATCTCCATAAGTGTTACCATTGTAGAATCCTACAGGAGAAGTATCACTATATTTTTCAACAGTTTCAAATGGGTCTTCACTATGGTAGTAGTTCAAGTAATGATGTCCAACTTCTTCTCCCCATGGAAATGCACGATTATCTTCTCCACGAGCAGCTTTTTCCCATTCATTTTCAGTTGGTAAACGATATCCATAAAATTCAGCATATGACCAAGCTCCAAAGAAACTAACCATAGCTACTGGATGATTTTCATATCCTTCTTTTACAGTGAAAACACTACCGTCATAACTAATACGGCTTGCAGGATCATCTAAAGACATATGAACATAATCTTGTGCAGGAACTTCATACTCATGTTTACCACCAGTATTTTCATCCCCAGGATAGAAACCTAACACTTGATTACTTTCATTGATTTTAATAGTACCAGCAGCTAAAGCTTCACTTAAATATTTAGCATACTGAGTATTAGTTACTTCAGTAACCATTATTTCATAATCATTTTCAACAAACCCATCTAACTCAAACTGACCTTTAACAAATTCGCCAGCTGGAACAACTACCCATGAATCAGGGTCTACACCTGAAGAAGTAAATTCATAAATAGCATCAGTAGGTGTAGGTAAAGTACCACAACCACCTAAAAGCATAGTCACTATAAGAATTGATACAATTATACTAGTCTTTCTCATACTGACACCTCCTTATCAGATGATTTCTTCACTGTTTCTGAAGTATCATTTGCAAGAAAATCTGTTTGTTTAAGATCTTTAGTCCACATTCCGTTTGGTTTTAATAAATCAATTATTCTCCATACTAGGAATCCAGCTAAGAATACTAAAACTCCAGCTAGTCCAATATCTGCTAATAGCATTAAGTTATTAACAATTGTCTGCTGAGCATATTCACTAACAAATAATCTCTTCATCTCGAATATTGTTATTGCAGCAAAAGCTAAGTCTGAACCAATAAGAATTACCCATCCAAACAATTGACGCGCTTTTCCTTTTAATCCCATTCTGTCCGCGAAGAAGAATAAAATCATTATTGCAGTGATAGCTGAAAGAATATGCCAGTGACCAGCTAACTCGATTCTCTCTTCACGATGATTCCAAAGTTCAGCACGGAAGATATCCTCTAATTTGATTGCCATGAATATTCCAACAAAGCTTGTTGTAAAGTTCATAAATATCATTTGCCATTGAACACCGAATTTCAGTGGATCATGGAAAAGAGCTTTTAAAGTTAACCAGAAACCTGCTTTTCCTTCAATACCTTGCTCTTTTAAACGTTCTTTAGTGATATGTGGTAAACCATAAATAACTAGGAACAATCCACCTGACATTGAGAATACAGCACCTACATAAATAATCCAGTGCGCTATCTCCTCATAAGGTACAACCGCCCAAGCACCTAAAGATAAAGTTATAGTACCAAGTACCATTGAAGGCATACCAATTTTATGCCATATACCTTTAAAGTCTAACCAACGACCCATAATTAAAGTTGTTGCAATACCCATTAATGCCAACATGATATGCAAGTGACCTATAATAGCTAAATCATAAGAAATTTTGTGTGGTTCACGAACAGTATCTTCACCTAAAAACGCTTCAAATCCTACGCCAAAGTGAGAACCAGCCCAAGCACCTAACATAGCTGAACCTAATGTTGCAACTATTGCTGTAAAGAATGCAAGACGTTCAACGCTAAATCCTTTTTTACTATGCGCATATTTACTATTAGGATCAATATAATAATTTTTATTCCAAGGCCATACTGCCACAGCAAGAATTACACCAGCAAAGAATACCAAAGATATTCCTAACAGATATATACCATGTAAAGTATAATCATGACCAAAATAAGCAAATCCTAATCCACTAATCAATGCTGTCAAATAACCTACAGTTACAAGAGCATTTGCCCATGCTTGATAAAGCTTCTCCATAGGTACAAGAGCAGTAATCATGTACACGATTGTAGCCATTACTGCCATAGCAATCGTGTGATAAAGCATTACTAAACGTCCTTCACGTTCGATCTGAACCAAATCCATGTTTAACAAATCTACAGTAATATCTCTAATTCCCCACTCAACCATTGGTCCAGATAAAGTACCCCATACTGCAGCAACCAAAGAAACAAGAGAAATTGCTAGCAACATTAACCCTTTAGTTGAGGTAAAAATATACTGTAGACGTCCACCAGTTTTAGACATTTACTTCCCTCCCTCTTAATATAAAAAACGAGTAATTTATTTTATTTTGCCCAATCAGAAGTTAAGTACTTTTCTGTAGCAGGCAATAATAATAACACTAAGATAAATAATGAAACAATAGGTGCAACTAAAAACATTGAGAAAGTTGTACCACTAGCCATACTTTCAAGACCAAGCGGTAATCCACCAACAACACCAAGTATTGCAGCAAATAATCCCAAAGGTATTAACCATTTTTTATTAAATAAAAGTGCGAATAAGAAAATTCCCCAAACAATCATTGCAATCCAGTTAAGTTGTTGAACTGCAGCGAACATTGGAGTGTCTACTGCAAGTCCTGGAGCATTTTGTAAAAACTCTCTTTGTGACATACGACTAGCAGAAGCAATTCCGTTAAATAAAGTTAATACATAAGCCATTCCTGTGATAGTTCCCAAGAAAAGAATTCTACTAGGTAATTTACGAACAACAAGAATATAAATAAAGAACCCAATGAAAACTGGAAGAAATACTAATACATATTCCGGAAATATTCCTGCACTAGCTGCAGCAACTATTGGAAAAGCTGTTCCTTGAATTGCTATTACGTTACCAATTACACCAACATGCCAAGCATTTTTATGTTTTTTGTAAAACATATATGCTGCTACAATCATCATTACACTTCCAGCTACTGCTAAATCATGAAGTGGTGGAAGAACATATTTAACTATGAAAACTTCATCAAGACGAAACATTCCTAAATCTTCGCTATACTGTCCAGCCTTTGCTAACCAAGTCTCCATCCAATGGTTACTTATTACAAATACATAAAAACTTCCTAACATTCCGTAAAAACCTAAAATGAGTGAAAGCCATAAACCTACATTTGTTTTTTCTTTCAAGAATAAAACCTCCTATTTTAACTTTTTCTCTTTACTTTCTTTGATTATAATAAAGTCTAATTCCATAAATCCCTCTATTATATCCCTCCTTAAAATAATCTCCAAATAGAGTTTATTATATATTTAATTGAGCTCCCAATAACTCGAATTCTCAACCAAATCAAAAGAAATAATAATTTGACCGAATTTTTTATTTTTCAAAAAAATAACTCAGCCTTTAGTAAATATGATACCTACAACAGTAAGATAGATATATAAAATTAGAATGTACTTAAAAATCTAAGATGCGTCCTTTTTTAATTATATGCCACTAATCGACATGTTTCAATATTTTTTTTATTCCTGCCATAAGTTAACCACAAAACAACAATCTAATATTAAGATTAATAACTATATTAAAGACAAGTGCTAGAAGATAATTTAAAATTTCTGATATTTACATACTTTTGTATATAATAAGTATGTAAATAGTATTAATTATCTTCCCAAACACTTCAAAGTGCACATTTATTAAAAATACCGTTAAAATTTACTAATTAAATATACTCTAATTCTCAAAAGTTTTTTGCCAAATAAATACTAGACCTCTTTCTATTCTTAAATCTAATTTAGTCATTAAAATTAAACCCAATCCCACAAATAACGATATTCCTCCGTAAATATAAAGTTCAGGCAATAAATATTCTACGTAATTTATGCCATCAACTGTATGAGATGGACTAGCATATAAAGGCGTAGTTACTAAACCTAACCCAACAAATGTAAACGCCACGCCAATAGGATTATTAAATGACTTCTTCTTTTTAATCATCGGTTTTGTTAGATCTATTTTATTCCATATTTTAGGCATACGTATAATTAAAAGAACTATTAATGCTAAAGCATCAATATAAACCCTAACATTAGCTGGTGTTGCGCTGCCTCTAGCTGTCATTGAAGTATCCACATGCCATACCCCAATAACTAAGCCAATAATAACTGTTATTAATGCTGTAATATAAGCCCATTTTTCGCCGCGAACGAAAGCATAAGTAATAACTGATGCAGCCAGTCCAACAATTAATGTGCCAATTACAATTGTTTGATAAGTAGTTGAATAGGCTGAAAGCATTTCAAACGCCTTAAATTTCTCAGCTCCCCATGCTACACAGGTGGTTCCAACTCCAGATGTAAGGCTCATTGCAGCCACTAGGGTCATCATAACAACTACTAATAATTGAACTCTTGATGAAATGTTTTTCATCTTAATATATACCCCCTTTAAGAAATTACTAATATAACTATAAATAACAATATAATTATAACAGATACCCCCCATATTAATATAAAAAATATTCAATTAACAATACGTAAGTTATGTATAACAACTTAGTTAAGTGCAGGGCAACTTTTAAGCTATTTTTTTGTAAAAACCTTATAAAAAATTTGCGGAGAAAGTTTTCTCCTTCTCCGCAAATTTTTTCATTTTTTTAGTAAATTTTTATTACTTTACCTATTAAACTGATAATTTGTTTGATTGACTATTAGACGCTTTATTAAATTTCCATTCTGAAAGACCTGTGTCTAATGCAAGGAAAATAAAAGCTAAAGCCAGAGGAATAAACATAGTAGTCTCAAAAGCTGTTAGTTCAGCTTTTTTATATCCTGCTATCATAGGAAGCTCTTGATATTGAATATATCCGACATATATCATTATTCCCCAAGCAACAACACTCCATAAAATATGAATATTCGCTAACTTCTTAACTACTGCAATAATTGGAGCAATTATTAATATTGCCAAGCTTGGTATTACTAATATAAAGAACAATGGTGCAAGTAATATTTCAGCAGTTACTGAGCCGTAAATCGCTGAGTAGCTAAATATTATTGCAACTAATAAGGAAAGCATTGTGTAATAAGGCGAAATCTTTTTAGCCTTATCAAGAAGTGTCAATGTCCCAGAAGACATAAAAGCAAGTGTCATAGCAACAAAACTTAGAAAAAATGGATTCATCGTTGTCACTTCTTCAACAGTCTCAATCCCATGTCCACTTGTAAAAACAAACAGTGTTAAAACTAACATAACTATCCCTGAAAACCATAAAGTTAACTCCGTACTATTAGAGTTATTAATTCTATGAACCATAATTAATAACATGAATAAAGCAGCGATCATAGCAAAAGTATCCGAATATTCTAACATTACTGCCATTTAATTAACCTCCTTAAAACATATTTTATTAAGCTTTACTAGCAAAAACTTTTTGCCAAATAAATCCTAAACCACGTTCGATATTTAATCCGAATTTAGTCATTAGCATAAGAATTACACCGGCAATTACAAAAATGCCTCCTATAATATAGAGTTCAGGTAATAGATACTCTACATAGTTTATTCCTTCAAAAGTATGAGATGGACCAGCATATAAAGGCGTAGTTAATAATCCTAAACCAACAAATGCAAATGCCATTCCGATTGGGTTATTAAAGGAACCTTTATTATTACCCATTGGATTATTCAAATCTAATTTATTCCATATAGTAGGTATCCGTATTATTAATAAAATAACCAATGCTATTACATCAACATACACTTTTAAATTTCCAGGTGTTGCACTTCCACGAGCAGCCAAGGATGTTTGAATATGCCATATTCCAAAAATAAGACCTACAATAACTGTAACCACCGCCGCAACATACGCCCATTTTTCTCCACGAATAAATGCATAAGCGATAATCGAAGCTGCAAAGCCAACAATTAAAGTAGCAATAGTTATTGTTTGATATGCAGAAGCCCATTCAGCAAGCTTTGCAAACGGCTTCCAGTTTGTTGCCCTAAAGGCTAAGCAGACTGTACCTACACCTGAAGTAAGACTAAATACAGCTACAAGTGACATTGTAACAGCTAATAACAATTGAATCCTTGATGATAATTTCATTCTAATGTAACCTCCTTTAATATATTAATTATTAGGCAGAATCTTTGTTGCAGATAAGAACACTAAAAAATTCGCCTCCTTAAATATTTATATGTATTCCCTGTAATTCATATGTAAGTATAAGAAAATTATAACAAATAACACTTTGCAAATATTAGAAGTTATATCAACTTATTCATGTATAATATGTGTACAATTGATTTAAAGAAGTAAAGATCAATAAATATAGCTATAACTACTTTTATCGAGTTTTTTTGTAAATATTTACTAATATATTCACTCCATTTATAGTGTTAATGCGGTATTGGAATATCAAAAAGAAACACGAACCTTGTTTGAATTAGGTTCGTGTTTCTTTGAATTTCAACTTATTTACAATAATAAATTCTTTTGCTAAAAATAAAATCCCAACCAATAGAATCAACTTTGTATAAAGCTCGACCGTACTCGATAACCATTGAATCAAAATAGAACTTGCCACTATGACCCAGCCGAGCATACCCCATAGGAGTTGAAAATTTAATTTGGTAAAAACTAATACAATAACTGAAACTATTATTAATAATAAACTAATCAACATAACAGATAAAAAAAGAGGTTTTGTCAAAACGCTATCTACCACCCCGCCAAAATGAATTGTAAAAATAGTAGAAAGACCCAAAAATATAGAACCAAATGAATAATATGCTGAAAACTTTTTATTACGATCTATTTTGACCATGTACGCAGAAGATACTAGAGCGTAAGTGAGAGCAACTAATCCTGTATAATATTTAGCTATCATTATTGTTTCGTTAACTTCTATAAACAAAACAATCGTTAGCCCTATCACACCAGGGAGCCAAATAAGTAATTCCTTATTGCCCAAGTTTGTAAGTCTTAAAAAAATAATAACTAAGATAATTAACATTAATCCAAAATTAAAGATTTCTATAAACTTAAAATAGTCTATTCTTTTCAACTCCTTTTTAAAAAATCCTCGTTGATACTTTATCTAGTCACTGTCTCTAATTATAACTATACTACTTATTAACCTTATAAAATATTACATATTTATAAAAACAAAAATACTTAGGAGAAGAATTTCTCTATCTCCTAAGTATAAATAATCACTGTTTTAACATATTTTAATATCCTTACGTATTTATCCATCTTGTTTAGTTCAAGATTAATACTCTAAAATTATTTGTATTAGAGATAATCTATATTTTTTATCCTTTATACTCAGTAATATATTGAATTACCTCTGCTGAAGATTTATGTTTACTATCAAGATCATCGCGGTCATAAATAACCCATACCCCAGCTAATTTTGTTATTATTAGCCCACCTAAAAATATAAAAAGTACGATATATCCATAAACAGACTTTGATATTTTCATTTACTCCACCGCCTGTTCATCGATTATTTCAGTAACTCTAGATTTATCTTTTCCAACAAAGGGTACATTAATCTTCAAATCTAACGCGCCTTCTACCGGACATGCATCAACACACATCAAACACGTATTACAATCTAATGATTTAACATATTGTTTCTTCGCTACATCAATATTCATCGGGCAACTTTTTGTACAAAGATTACAATTAATACATAAATCTTCATCTCTTGTCACTTTTGTAGGACTTAATTTACCAAATATACCGATAATCGCCCCGAGTGGACAAGCATATTTGCACCATGCACGATCAACAAATAAGCCGAGAACTAATAAGCCAATAACTAGATATAACACAGTTATTATTCCATGCTCGTCCTCACTTTTAATTGAAGCAATAGATAAAAATGCAGCCTGTAATATCCACAATAAGAAAACATATTTAAAAAGTCTAGCGTACTTATCTATTTTGTTTAATACAACTATATTATTCTTAACCCATTTTTTATATCTTTTCTTGACAGGCTTAAATAAAGCTAACCCACTAATTTTTTCACCTAATCTACTTATGAAATCAACAATCGTCCCAATCGGGCACAACCAACCACAAAATCCAGTCCGAAATACTATAGCAATTGTAAGAATTAGTGCAAGAGCAACCAACATAAATTCACGAGATGGTAAGAAATTAATTATTAAGTAGATAGATAATGCCAGAAATAAACCTTGTATGATGTGTCGATGTACTCTTATGCTTTTTTGTTTCTTATTCTTCTCCATATGTCTCCCCTTCTAAACTTCTAATTTTCTATATATAAGGTATAGTACCATAAAATAGAGATAAAAAATAAATTTTTTTTAATATTAAACTAACAAATATAACCTTTTATTACAATCACGACAATTAGCTGATTTTAGTGCAAAATATTTTATATTAATTACTAAATAATCATTTCTATAAATATTACCATAAAATTTAAACCAATAAAACACTTTCTTTTTCGGGTAAATCTAATTAAAAATCTTTTTTTATTATAAAAAGATTGTTATTATTAATTTGTCTTTTATAATATGGGGGGGCTTCCAAGATGGCAACTGAGTTTAAGAAAGTTAATATTGTTATTAATAGGATAGGAATTTCTTTCTTGAAGCTATATTTTAAGTATAAATATAGTATTACTTATGATAACCGAGATCTAAATAACGTTGAGCCGCCATATTTAATATTACCTAATCATGTTAATAATTTGGATCCCTTCTTTGTAGGTGCTTTTGTTAAGGAGCCTATTTATTTTGTTACTTCAGATGAACAATTCAGGAATCCTGTTAAAGGATTTCTACTTAGTAAACTAACAGGTGCAATACCCAAAAAGAAATTTGTTCCAGATATTATTACCGTTAAAGATATTATTAGAATTGTAAAAAATAAAGGTATAGTAGGAATTTTTCCTGAAGGTCAACGAAATTGGGATGGTGAAACACAAGAATTAGTCCGTTCAACGGCTAAGTTAATAAAAATGCTAGAAATACCAGTTGTGACAGTTATTCTTAGTGGATCTCATCTGGCTCACCCAAGATGGGCAAATAATAATCGCAAGGGCAAGGTTCATCTGAAATACGAGTACACTTTTACTCCCGAGGATATTAAAAATATGAGTGCCGATGAGATTGACAAGGAACTATCCGATAAACTTAATTACGATGAATATGAACAACAGAAGAAAGTTATGAATACCTATACAGCCCATAATTTAGCAGAAAGCCTTGAACTATTTCTTTTTACTTGCCCTCAGTGCAAATCAATTGGTACAATGCAATCAAAGGGGAATGTTTTTTACTGTAATAAATGTAATTATACTGTTATTTATAATAAATACGGATTTTTTGATAAAATAACAGACGAACCTCTTTTTACATATCCAAACCCATGGAATAAATGGCAGATAGGTAATTTAATCCAGCTAATTGAAAAGGAGGAGGATACAGACCATATAATTTTAAGGGACGATAAAGTGACGGTATCTGTTGGTAGTAGTTTAAAGCCTCTGATAAACATGTACTATGGTACTATTTTTCTAAATAAAATTTATTTATATATTGAAAATTTAGATAATCAAATTATACCTTTCGAAGTTAGTAAGATGTTAGGCCTAAACGTTCAATATAATGACCAATTCGAATTCTACTATAATGAACAATTATTCAGATTTAGATTTGATAATACTACAATTTCGGCCTATAAGTGGACAGAAGCCTTGAATTTTTTACACGGTAAGTAGAAATAAAGACGAATTGAACATCTAAAAAGGGAGGCGTGTAATTATTGAGTAATCATTGGACAGTAATATTAGATTTCTTGTACTTATCATTATTTATTTTTTTAGCAATTTTTATTAAACAAAAGTTTAAGATATTTAACAAATTTTTACTTCCCACGTCGTTTGTTGCTGGTTTTATCGGGTTAATTCTTGGTCCGGAAATTTTAAACTTAACACCTTTTAACCCGAAGAATTTAGAAACATTGGTTTATCATCTTATGTCAATAGGTTTTATTGCTCTTGCTTTAAAAGAGAGAAACCCAGGTAAGCAAAGTAACTCAAGCTTTAATACTGGTATTACAATTGTTTCAACTTACCTCATACAAGGTATTGTTGGTTTTGGAATCACTTTGATCTTTTTATATACTATATTCCCCGACATCTTCCCAACCTTTGGATTGCTACTTCCATTAGGGTTTGGACAAGGTCCAGGAGTGGCATTTTCTATCGGTGATCAGTGGGTTTCTTCTGGCTTTAGCGATGGTGGACAAGTTGGTTTGGCCTTCTCTACTATTGGATTCTTGTGGGCAAGTATCGGTGGAGTAATCATACTTAATTACCTCGTAAGACAGAAAAAAATGAAGCATGAAACCCTTGAAAATGATGTTATTCAAGAGATAATTAAAGAAGAATCCGATCCAGGCGATATTCCTTTAAGTACTGGTCTTGATAAAATTACAGTCCAAATCTGCTTAATAGGAATAGTATATTTGACAGCATATTTAACTTTAGTTGGTTTGGATTCGCTTTTGAAAAACTTAGGTACATACGGAGAAACTCTTATGTCTATGCTATGGGGATTTCAATTTTTATTTGGTACGGTATATGCAATTATTTTAAGATTAATATTTGATTACCTAAAAAAGAAAGAAATTATTATTCAAAATTACCCAAATAATTATCTATTACAAAGAATTTCAGGGGCATCATTTGATTATATGATTGCAGCTTCAGTTGCTGCTCTATCAATCGTCGTAATTAAAACTAACTTGTTGCCATTATTTATTATTACATTAACAGGTGGATTAGTTACTTTTGGATTCATCTACTATTTATCCAAGCGAATATTTAAAGTACATACGCTTGAGTATATACTTGCATTGTATGGAATGTTAACGGGTACCCTTTCAACAGGTTTAGCTTTATTGAGAGAAGTAGATCCTGAATTCAATTCTCAAGTCGCAGAAAATCTTGTATTTGGTAGCGCAATTGGCTTATTCTTTGGTCTACCCCTAATGCTTATATTAGGAATTCCAGTAGTAGGTTATGTAGATAACAATCCAATTATGTATGTATATACGCTACTAGCACTCGTTGTCTATCTGTTATTTTTATACATTTCTTACAAGGTCAAAAATAGAAAAACTGTTAAAAACTAAACAGCTTTTATTTAAAAAAATTTAAGTGCGATTTAATAATATAAAAAGAGATATAGTCATCTAACGCTCTGCTCTTGCTGACGCAAAGGCTTCGCTAAAGATGATTATATCTCTTTTATAACTCAATCCCTTAAGGTAATGCTCTTATTTTAAATTGATATAAATCTCAACCTCAATATTCTCTAATTTTACTTCTTCATTAATAACCGTGCCATATATTTGATTAAAAACAAACATTACTTCAGCTTCTTCATTTCCATCAATAAAGATCAAATCCTCAGGTGCAATACTCTCTCCCTTTGTGTTATATCCATATTTTTCATGCAAAGATTTTACATATTCTTGAATACTTACTTGATATATCTCATCTCCATCAAGCGATATTGTTAAAACGAAATCCTTTTTGATATAAACTTTATAACTAGAGCCATTAAAATCAAACTCTTTTTCAGTATCCTGATTATAGGACTTAAAATTATAGAGAACATCGTAACCTGTTATAACAAGTGGATTAGTGTTATCTCTATAATAACTTATTTGATTAGAGTAATCATCAACATACATATATTCTGAAAAACCAAAGATTCTTTCCATATCAATGATACCAAAACCGCTTGGTAGATACGTTAATTCTTCTGGCTCATGAGAATATTCAAAATATCGCAATATTCCAATGATCTCTTTTTTATCAATATCTTCAATTATTCTATCGTTCACGTTAACTTTACCGTTTTCATCAATCATGTCGTACTTAATCAATATATTGTAAAAACGTTCAGATTGGCTTGCAACAGAAACATTAAATGCACTCCACGGACCTATTACAATTAGAAAAGCAACAATTGCTAAACTAATTGGAAGAACTATGTTGTTTTTACCTTTATTAAATAATACAAACAAGATAGCGAATGTTGCCCATATTCCGATTATTAAGATATAATATCTATTTTCGGTGAAGCCATATTCACCAATTCGGATACCTATAGACATAAACATTATAACAAGTAACGGTATGCTAACCTTAGTAAATATTGAAATAAATATTCTAGCCCATTTGTTTTTTAACTTTAGTGGTGATATAAGGAATATTGAAGATAATCCAACAGCCGTATAAGAAAGAACAAGATAAGAGACTATCCCCTCAGGCCATACCTGCGTAATTAAAATCTTTCCAAAGTAAATATACAATACTACTGTAAAGATACTAAGTATTGGTAAAATTATATAAAGCAATAATACTTCAAGAACCTTATTATAACTATTTAAACTAAAATCTTCTTCTCTTTTGGGTAACCCATACAGGAAAAATATAGGGGCAAAAATAGACCAAGCTAGGATCCAAATGTACGAGTAAAAATTTGAATCGAGCTCATTGTATAGAAGAGATTCTATTGCAAATAATGTTGCAGTCAAGCCTAGCGCTAATACCGTAGTAAAGAATACTGTAGTTACTAACCTTGTCATTATACTAGTAATGTACAGTTCAAAATTTTCCCTTCTAAATAAGTAAGGAATAAATAGAAAGGCAAGTATTAGTGAAATACTTATTAGCAACAATCTTTCAACTGATACAAGTCCAGTGTTTGGAAATAGATAAAAATAATATCCGACTATTATAGCTATTTCCATCGAATAAGCTGCAATTTTATAAAGAATATTTTGTTTTCTTGAATATCTCTCAAATAACATCTGCACAGCTAAAGATAACACTACTCCGAGTAATAGAACTCCCGTCAGACGATCAATTATCTCATACATACTTTCTCTGTAAGCTATTTCAATTCTATAAATAGTTGTTACTGCAAGTGCAACGAATAAAAGGATTGTTAAAGGAAATCTAAGAAAAGTTTTGTAAACGGATTCAATACCTATTTTTGTATAATCAATAAGCGACAACCTTCTTTTACTATTCTCTTCGACCATAAATAGCGCCACCTTTTCATAAGAATACTTGCCGTACTTGTCTATATCATATCATATGAAGACTAATTGATAATAGTAGCTATTAATTATTTATATTAACCAATAGTAAGTAAAATTAATATATATTTTCATTCTGAGCGCTAGTGAAGAATCACATGTATGTTAAGGCAATGTAATTATCTAACGCTCTGCTCTAGCTTTCGCAAAAGCTTTGCTATAGATGATTACATTGCCTTTTTTATTGTAAGCCAATTTATAAGTAGGTATATTTAATTTTGATGACCAAATAAACTATATAATATATAATATTTTTAAGGTTTAAAAAAATGGAGATATATGTCGAAAATCTAATCTCTTATGAGAAACTATTAGAGGTGATAAGAATTGAAAGAATATTTTTCAACTAGAATCATAAAGGACATGCCTCTTGGATATGCATTACATAAGTTTGTTAAAGACGAAAAAGGTAAGCCCTGTGATTACATATTTATAGATTTAAATTCTCAATTTGAAGAATATACTGGGCTTTCCGCCGATAATATTATAGGGAAAAAAGTTACAGAAGTTTTACCTTCCATTGTTGATGATAATTTCGACTGGATTGGAACCTATTCGCAGGTTGCTTACTGTGGTAAAAAAATCCAATTGGAGCAGTTTTCTCACTCTTTAAATAGGTGGTATAAGGTTTATGCTTATTCCCCCAAAGAAGGATACTTTATTTCCTTAGTAGAAGACATTTCAGATAAGAAAAATCTTGAGAAACAAGTGTTGGAAACCCAACAGGTGATAAAAAGACAGGAAATCATAATAGATATATACAATCAAGATGTCTCAGATCAACAGAAATTCTTGGATTATACTCTTCACAGCGCCTTAGAACTTACAAGTAGCACTTATGGCTATATTTATCTATATGATGAGAGTGAAAAAAAATTTCAATTAAATACATGGACCAATGGTGTTATGCCCGATTGTAATGTAATAGAAAAACATACAATACGTCAACTTGAAAAAGCTGGCTTGTGGGGAGAAGTAGTACGCCAAAGAAAACCAATTATCGTTAACAATTTTCAAGCACCGAATCTAATGAAAAAAGGCTACCCAGAGGGTCATGTAGCTTTGTTAAACTATATGTCTATTCCAGTATTTTATGAAGGAAAAATTGTAGCCGTTTTAGGCTTGGGAAATAAAGAGGCTGACTATACCGAATTTGATATAAACCAGCTAACTTTACTGTTACAAAGTGCCTGGCTGATTAAAGAAAGCAAACAGCAGACGTTACTAATACAAGAAGAACGCCAAAGATATTACAATATTGTTAACCGTATCCCAGTATTTATCTGTGAATTTGATAAGGACTGTACTTTAACTTACGTCAATGAAGGTTATTGTGAGTATTTAGGCTATAAAAGAGAAGACTTAATCGGAAAAAAGTTTTTGGACATTATACCTGATGGGGAAAAAGAAAGTGTTAAACAACGATATTTAGGCTTAACACCTGATAAAAATGTAGCCAGCTCTATCCACAGAGTTTTAAAGGATAAAGAAATGCGATGGATGGAATGGCAAGATGTTGCTATCTTTGATGAAAATGGTGTCACTGTAAATTATTACTCAATCGGAATCGATATTAATGATAAAAAAAAGATGGAAGAACAGGAAAAAAGTGAGTTAGCCAGACTTAGATCGATGATAGAAAATCATGAGGCAGGGATGCTCTTTATCGAACCGGAAACAGGGCGGATATTGGATTCTAATCCAGCCGCAGTACGTTTCTACGGCTACTCAAAGGACGAGCTGTTGGAAATGTCTATTCAGGACATTAACACTCTCGAAGAAGATAAAATAAAGGAGTTACTGCTTATAGCGTTACGGAAAGGCCAGAAATATTTTACTTTCTCTCATAGACTAAAAAACGGAGAAATCAGGATAGTTGATGTATACACAAGTCCAATTGATTTTGGTCAAAAAAAAGTGCTACTATCTATAATATTTGATGTAACCAAACGGGAAAAAGCGATGATAGAAATAAAGCACTTGGCTTACCATGATTATTTAACCGGAATATACAATCGTCGGTACTTTGAAGAAACTTTTTTAAGTTTGGATACTGAAGAATACCGTCCCTTAGCAATTATTACCGGGGATATAAATGGTTTAAAAATGGTAAACGATCATTTTGGTCATGCAATTGGAGATGAATTAATTAAAGAAATGGTTAAAAGTGTACAATCAATAATACGTGACAAAGATATTTTGGCACGTATTGATGGTGATGAATTCGTAATCCTTTTAACCAAATCATCGGAAGAAGATGCCCTGGAACTAACTAATCGCCTGGAAGATGAATTGGAACGGTATGTTGAAATTGTTAACAATGGAAACGCTAAAGTATATTTGTCGGTCTCTTTTGGTTGCGGAATTCAAAAAGATGATGTGCAAAGTTTGGATAAACTGATGAAGGAATCAGAAGCCCAACTTTATAGAAAAAAGTATTATAACGCTAGAAGCACACGCAGTAATATGATTACAGCAATGATGAGTACGCTATTTCAAAAGAGCGAAAGAGAAAAAATGCACTCTGAGCGCGTAGGCAAATATTGTCAAGCAATTGCTAAAGAGTTGAATTGGGATTTGAAAAGAATCAACAAAATTAAAGTAGCGGGTGACCTGCATGATATCGGGAAAATTGGTATAAATGAAGCGATATTAAACAAAGAAGGAAAACTTAATGATGAAGAATGGGAACTGATGAAACAACATCCTATAAAGAGTGCTAAAATTTTAGGGGAAACTGAACAATATAAGGATATTGCTTATGTTGTTGCTGCCCATCATGAAAGATGGGATGGTACTGGTTATCCAGAAGGTCTTGAAGGAGATGCGATCCCAATAAAAGCAAGAATTATTGCTGTAGCCGATGCATATGATGCCATGACAGAAACAAGACCTTACCGCGGATCATACAGCAAAGAGGAGGCAATATTGGAACTTAAAAAGTGTGCAGGAACTCAGTTTGATCCTAATATTGTAGATGTGTTTGTGAATCAAGTATTGGTAAAAGATTAAAGCGCCCATAACTGAAACTGCTATTGAATACAACTATACCTTAAATTTATCCAAACTACTTTTTTCCACTTCTTCGCTCTCTTTTGCAAACCATTCTTTATCAGGATTTTTTCTAAGAATAATTTCCATCAAAAATCCAATTACTAGCAATGCGACAATGGTTAGTAAAAATCTAAGAATCGAGAATGAAAATCCTAAAAATTTAATCTCAAACATTAGTTGTGGAATTTTAAGTGCTGCCCATGATCCTAAAAATAAAACCATATTTGTGTAGCTGGCTCCCTTACGGATCAACGATCCTGCCATTGGAAACGCGACATACAGTGGACCTGTAGGTATAGTTCCCAGGACAAAAGAGAGGGCCGCACCTTTAATGCCCGATCCGCTACCAAGCCATTTTTTAATTTTATCTTTTGGTACCCAAACTTCCATCAAACCCATCAGAATAAATACCGGAGGCATAATTAGAGCCATCTCCTTAAAATAATCCCATGATACCTGAGATGAGCGAATTGCTAATACTGGCATCCATATAGCCAAACCAATAAACACAAATACTATGATAATTGGGAATTTAAATTTCATAATAAGTTCCATTACAATAGCACCCCCATAATTCCTGCTATAATCAATGCTGCTATAAATCCAAAACCGTTACGCAGCAGTGTAAATTTTTTCCCGAGTGAATTTATTTCCATTGGTGCTGTCACGAATCCAACCATAACAAGCGTTGTAACAAATGCTGATATCGTCATGACCGTAGCACCGGAACGAAGAAGAGAACCCGCAAGAGGAAATGCTACTAATGAAGGTATTAAGGTAATCGAACCAACCACCGCCGCAAAAATCGTCGCTATAAAACCAGCTTCAGCACCTACTAACTTTGAGATGGTTTCCGGAGTTAAGATACCTAATGTTAACCCTACGATACCAAGCACGCTTAATAAACTTGGCGCTGATTTAAAAAGTGCTTTTCCTGCTACTTTAAAAGCATTTTTAGTTTTTTCCTTGCTCTTTATCAATGAAGCTATAAGGCATAATCCAAGTAAGCCATATATTGTAATTATTGTTGTCATCAAGTTCACCCCGTTATTTTAGTGCTTTTTCATCATATCTGCCAATCAGCTTCTCAATTCGATCTTTTCTAACTTTTAATATATATATCCATTGCCTCAGTTCTTCTTTCCCATTTTCTGTTATCTCATATACTCTTCGCTTTGGACCAGGACCTCCATTCTCCCATAGTGAAGTCACTAAGTTTTCGTTTTCCATTTTTCTTAAGGTTCTATATAACGTGCTTACATTTAGATCATCCTCTGAAAAACCAAAAAACGTTAATTGTTCTATAAGTCCGTAACCATATCCAACTTCGTCATATAAAAGCAGCAATAAACATACTTCCAAAAATCTTTCCATCTTTTCGTGCTTACTAGTACAAAACAAGGCGTTTCTCTCAGTCACAATCTCACCTCTAATAGCTTTACTATATACCCTATGTATATAGACATATTGAACATAGTTTACTTTGGAATTTACAAATTGTCAATTAAAAAAACAAGGTTTGCACTTAAGCAAGCCTTATGGATTTCTACTAAAGAATCTTATGTATTCTAAGGCTATGTAGTCATCTAACGCTCTGCTCTTGCTTCGCAAAGGCTTCGCTATAGATGACTACATAGCCTTTTTATATGATTTCATTATTAATGTCTGTTATATTAGTTTTCTTTTTTTGAATACACTTTTAGTAAAACGTAGCATAGCCTTTTTATTGGTGAGCCAGACAATATGGGCATTGTTTTTCTTATTTGCTAGTATTCTTGGAATAAAGAATTCTGCTACTGTTTCTGGTAGGTCTGCAAGAGTGTTGAATACTTTCTGGAAACTCTGATTTTCTAAAACGGGTGATTTTTCACCTTCAGGGTCTTTGGTAATAAAATCGGTTAACATCATTCCTGGGGAAAGACGTCCTGCTATAACAGATGTTTCTGCAAGCTCTTTTGCCAAGCCCTTAGTAAAATAAGTTAATGCGTGTTTTGATGTACCGTAAAGAATCGTTTTTTCTTGAATCATATTGTTTGAACCAAGACCCTCCATATTCCAAATCTGACCGCTACCTTGATTTAGCATATTTTTTGCTGCAATTTGGGAGCCATAGATTAATCCTCTGATGTTAGTATCTATTACAGCATCAACATAATTTTGCTCTGTATCATAAACAAATTCATATGGACAGTTTTGTCCTGCATTGTTAATCCAAAAATCGATTGGTCCCCATCTTTTCACGGATTCCTTCCAAAGGTTTTCAAGATCTTCTTTTATCCTTACATTACATGGCACATATAAGACCCTATCCGAATATTCCGCAAGCTCTTTCTTGGCGATATTAAAGGATTTTTCACTTCTTCCGGAAACGGTTACTTGACAGCCTGATCTTAAAAACTCCCTCGCCATAAATAATCCTATACCCCTTGTGCTACCAGTTATAACGACACTTTTCATTTCATTACCTCCACTCCATAAAAATTATACTGTATTTCTTTTCAAACAATTTCTTATTTTAATAAGTATCTAACTTCTTCTATAATACATTCAATATCAATATAATTGACAGTAAAATATTTGTCACATAAATATCTTGTTAAGTGTTTTCACTATTATCTTACCCATCGAATAATATATAACCAATTCCAGTAGATGGGGTGATAACATGTATAACAAACATTACACTTATGCTGATATGCAGACTATTCCTACGCAAGTTTTCTGCGTAGAACCTTATCTCGTATCGACATTACTGACATTGATGGGTAGAAAACTAGTAGTAGAAACTGTAAGGGGATCCGTAAGTGGAATACTATTTGATGTTAAACCTGACCATATCGTAATTGGGGAAATAGGCGATGATTCAAAATTTTATATAAGGATTTCTGAAATTGTGCACATTATGCCTGTTGACTAGACTTTTAACTTCAAAGAATAAAATTTATAAATTATAAACAAAAAAACACCTACATGGTGTTTTCACTTTAATTCTCATAAGAAGGTTTATTCATATTATGCAACAGATTTTGTAAGATAGCGATGATGAATGCTGCAAGTAGTGAATTAAGAAATCCACCCATATTGATTCCAGATACAAAGTAATCCGCAATCATGATGGTCCACGCATTTACAATAAAACTGAATAGACCTAAGGTTAGTATGCTGAAAGGCAATGTGATAAAGAGCAAAATTGGTTTCAATAGCAGATTGATGATTAGCAGGACTAATCCCATAATCAGCAATGCGGTAATATCTTTAATTTGTATTTTTTGAATCACCAGCGATAAGAAATAAATCGTAAGAATTGATGATAAGTATTTCAAGATTAGTTTTGTCATTTTGCCTCCATTTGGATTGGACCTATCTGATTTTTATGGAAACCTTAATTTTATCGGCAGTTAAATTAACAAGGTCATAGGGTTCACTCTCTGTGAATGAATCAAATAATTTCATTAACATTTGTACAAGCTCTTTTATATTATGAACAGATAAGTATAAGCTTGAATTAGATTTTTTCGGTACAAAGAAGCATATGAGCACCATTAAGTCCAAAATGCAATCCAATAATTCCTGAAAGATGTACAAGGGAATGGGAATGCGAAGACTGAAATTCTTGTAGTTCTTTGTTTGCAATTTGAGCCATAATATTTGAAAGCCTCTATTCGACATATATCCTAACCTTAACCATTGCCTTGTGTTGTTCATCCCACGCTTCCACATCTACGATATTAGGATCGTCCAATGTGCCGTTCAGTAATTCTTCTATTATTTTAGCAAAATCGATGCTAGTGACATCTATCCCTTTGGATTCCATTTGTTTTCTGGTATCCGCTGGCACCATAGTAGTCATCTTACCAGCAATTTCGCCGAGCGTAGTCAACAGTCGAATAGGAATATTAACATTAACATTCACTGAATTATTGTCAGAGGTAACCTTTATTTTCAGAAACTTGTAGTTTTGTTTAGGTTTGTAAGATAAAAATTCAGTAGTTTCTTCCGGCACCGACTCTTTCGTGATTTTAAGTGCTTCCAAAAGCTCCATACCTTCAACGGCTGTAATTTGACCATTTTCAATCATTTCCAATATTTTTTGTTGTTCGCTCATTTTTCTGACCTCCTATTGATTATAGATTTTTTATTTTTTCGGTTGCTTCTTTCGCAGAGATTTCACCTTTTGATAATTGGTCAAGGATTTCATTTCTGGCAGTTTCCTTTGAGTTTCTTTCCTGTATGGTTTCTTTTGTAGAGACTTCAAAACCAAGATCTCTGATAACAGCATCTAGCTTTCCGCGAACAGTAGGATAAGATATACCAAGTTCTTTCTCCACATCTTTGATATTGCCGCGACATTTGATAAAAATTTTTACAAAATCAAGATTCTCTTCTGAAAGACGACAAAATTCACATGACTGAAAGTCACCTTCTATGGCTGTAGAGCATTTTGGACAGCCAAGTTTTGTAATAGAGAGTCTCTCACCACAAACGGGACATTTGCTTGGAGCTTTATATTTCATCGTTAAAACCACCTAGTGTATTATGATGGTTTTAACATACACTAATAAATCAATTTAGTCAATATATAAATTAATTATATTAATATATTAATTAAATTTATTAACTTCTTTATTAATATAATTAATATAACAATACGATTTTATTATTCAGTTTTCTGAAATATGAAATGAATTTATGATTAAGTAGGTGAGAGTGTCGGTTTAAAAAATATTGAGAAATAAATATGCTAGATGTTATAGTAATATTAGCAATGAGGTTAGGCACTTGAATAAAAATATTTGGGATTGGAGGGATTATATTATGGCTTTATTAAAATGTTTTAAATGCGGCAGCGAGAATAGCAACGACAATAATACCTGTGAAAGTTGCGGAGAAAACTTGCTTAAGGGACAGGAATATGAAGATAAATTTCAAGAACTTAAAGATTTTGAAGAATTTAAAAAGAGATACAATATTCTCGGGATTATTTTTGGATTCATTGTGTTAGTGCTCTTGTATCCAGTAGTTAAGTGGCTGATTGGGTTCATGTTTCAATTGATTGGAACGGAGTACCTACCGTCTGCTGTCATAGAATATGCTGCACCAACAATCATCCTTATGGTCTTTTTGATTGCTTTTTTGCCGATGATTTTAGGCAGATGGAAAGTTCAGCGCAAGTACTGTTGGACGAGGGCAAGAATGCTGGAATTAGATCGTGAGGTTAACTCTCTACCAAAGAATTTCTTTGGGACAATCAGAAAAGTGGGTAATGATACTAATGCTCATGTTCGAAAGATCCAGGGTCCGCCGAAAATTCTATTTCTGATTTTGTTTGTTCTCATTGGATTTGTTTATGTAAATGAATACACAGATCTTAAACCTCTGACTTATATCACGTCCTTATCCAGTAACGAAATTGCCCAAACCGTAAATGGACAATATGATTGTCACCTTGAAGCAAAAGATTACGGAGGAGTAACCCAGGTGGAACAAACCTGGTCTTATGTATTTCATTCTGACGGCACTTACACAACTTATCTGGAAAGCTCTCAGCAGTATTCCGGAATATGGTCGCAAACAGGAAATATCCTTACACTAAATGTCCCTGCAATTGCAAATATTAGTGCCGCTTATACCATTCAGGCTACAGTGAGCCTTGATGCTAATTCCTTCACTAGCGGTAATAGAAAATGGATCAAAGTAAAATAGAATTGATTACCGAAAAATATAAGAGTCTTATTAGAATGCTTCATTTGGAGTAAAATAGTTTAGTATTTTTCTTTGCAGAGTATTGCACAAATTTTGAACTCTTGCTATTGCTTCTATTTATAATTAAGCATAATTATTATTCTTAGAATTAATATGAAAAAACACCTACACGGTGTTTTTTCATATTATTTGGTGAACCCTTGCGGGCACAACGATCTCATTTTAGCTAAGAAGTTTATTCGGCGTAGTTAAAATAATAATTAATGGTGGAGGCGAGGGGACATGTTATTCCATGCTTTCGCAATGGCACTGACTATATCTTGAACTTGAGTAACATCCCAAGTCCCTTGGCGTTTTATATGGATGATATATTTTGGAATATTACTATCCAACCATTCCATATCTTAGTACTACCTTTATAAAAGGCAGCCTATAAGTCGATACACGGCTGTTGAATTACTTCACATACCGCTCGGCATTGCTATATCCTAAGACTTAAGTTTCACCGATAAAGCCAAGTTATTCACTTGTGTGTCACCACACAAGGCGACTATTTTACTAATCGAACCCCTGTCCGAAAATATCGACACATTAGCTTCTCCGAGTGCAGTTACTTGATTAGTTTTCGCCGATTAGACTGCCAAGTAACCAAATATCTAAAAGGCTAGTCTGATTAATCTCTTCAGCCACCTACAGACGGAAAGTGAACTGCGTATCCCACTAAAGTTGAGCCCTATTCACGCCACATGGGTGATGGAGTGGTAGAGCACGCAAGCTGTTATTAAGCAGCTAAAGCGTAGTTATTATTAGTTTTGCCAGTTAATATTGGCTTTCGCGTTTTAACGAGGTCCGCGACCCCTCGACTCGCTACTAATGCTCAAACTATCCCCGTCGAATCCAGAACGCCCCCAAAAATGGTTCAAGATTAATTATATCACAAATAGCTACACGGGAAAATAAGAACTAATTTCCTTATATCTATTGTTTTTGCTTTTCCCTTAATGCACGGGCTATTTCTCGGTTTGCATCTTTTTTTGCAATCGTTTCCCGTTTATCATGCAGCTTTTTACCTTTTGCTAGTGCAATGTCCATCTTTGCAAAACCATTGTGTAAAAATAATTTCAACGGAATTAAAGAATATCCTTTTTCCCTTGTAAGTCCAATTAGTTTATTTATTTCTTCTTTATGCAGAAGTAGCTTTCGCGCACGAGTGGGTTCATGATTAAAGCGATTACCATTCTCAAATGGACTAATATGCATATTATGAATATATGCTTCGCCATTTGAGATTCTTGCAAAGCTATCTTTTAGATTGGCCCTTCCATTGCGGATTGATTTAATTTCCGTTCCTGTTAGAACAATTCCAGCCTCGTAAGTATCCTCAATAAAAAAATCATGTGTTGCTTTTTTATTTTGTGCAACAATTTTCGTTCCCTTTTCTCCCATTGTACTCACTTCTCCCAAATTAAATTACCTCTATCTTTAGACTAAAATTATAACACGACTATAAATTGTATTCAATTTAACTTTATCTTCTCTTTTTATTAGGTTTTTTAGTTTTATTTTCAATTATTTTTGTCTTCTCTTTTTTAATTTTGCTATTAGTGGTTCCAACGAGTTCAAAATCAATTTTATGTTCTATCATATTAACACTTGTGACCTTTACTTTAACTTCATCACCTATCCGATAAATCTTACCGGTTCGTTCCCCAATTAAAGCATATTGTTTAACGTGGTAATAGTAGTAATCATCTGTTAAATAACTAACATGGATTAACCCTTCGACAAGATTATCCAGTTCAACAAACATACCAAATGAAGTCACACTGCTTATTATTCCCTCGAACTCTTCACCAATCTTATCAAGCATATACTCTGCTTTCTTTAAATCTTCAGTCTCCCTTTCTGCATCAACTGCAAGTCTTTCTCTATCTGAAGAATGTAAAGCAACGGTTGGCATAAGGCTTTTCAAAAAGGTAAGTCTTTCGTTAGACAAACTCCCTTTTTCTAACACTTCGCTAATTACACGATGAATCTGTAAATCAGGATAGCGTCTTATTGGCGATGTAAAATGCGAATAGTAATCTACAGATAATCCAAAATGTCCTAGAGGTTCTGCGTCATATCTTGCCTGTTTCATAGACCTCAACAGTACTGTACTAATTATTGTCTGTTCAGGTGTATCTTGGATTTCCTCAAGCAATGTTTGTAAAGCTCTTGGATGAATATTATTACCTAAACCCTTAACAACATAACCAAAATTGGTGACAAATTCTGCAAAATTGAATAACTTCTCTTGATCTGGATCCTCATGGATTCGATATAAAAATGGTACTTGCAGCCAGTAAAAATGTGACGCGACAGTTTCATTAGCAATTAACATGAATTCCTCAATAAGTTGCTCTGCAATTGAGCGAACACGTTTAATTATATCTATTGGTTTACCATCCTCATCAACAATTATCTTCGCCTCATCAAAGTCAAAATCAATCGCTCCACGGTTCATTCTTTTCTTTCTTAACAATGATGCTAAATCTTTCATCATTTTAAATTCTTCAATTAAGTATTTATATCTTTCGATTAATTCAGGTGGTTCATCTTCTAATAATTTCCTAACATTAGTATATGTCATTCGTTCATTTGTCTTAATAACACTTTTAAAAATATTATGATTTATTACCTCACCACGATTATTAATCTCCATTTCACAACTTAGGGTCAATCTATCTACCTGAGGATTTAGTGAACAGATTCCATTTGAAAGCTGGTGCGGTAACATTGGAATTACTCTATCGACTAGATAAACACTAGTACCCCTAGCGTAAGCCTCTCGATCTAAGTATGTACTTTCCTTAACATAATGAGTAACGTCTGCAATATGTACTCCAAGAAGATAGTTTCCATTTTCAAGAATCTCGATTGATACAGCATCATCTAAATCCTTTGCATCCTCACCATCTATTGTAACAATTTTTTTATCTCTTAGATCTCTTCTTTTACTTATTTCATCCTCTGATATTGCTTCGGTTACTTCTTTAACTTCTTCAAGAACCTCCTCAGGGAATCCTTCGGGTAAGGCAAACTTTCTAATTATTGATAAGATATCAATCCCCGGCTCATTTTTATGGCCTAGTATCTCAATTACTTCCCCTTCAGGACTCATTCTACCTTCAGGATATTTGTAGATTCTGACCACGACTTTATGCCCTTCGACTGCTCCATTAATTTTCGCCTTTGGGATAAAAATATCCCTATTAATTCTTTTATCATCTGCAATCACAAACCCATAGTATTCTCCTTCAGTAAATGTACCGACTATGTCCGTATTGGCTCTTTTTAAGATTCGAATTATTTCCCCCTCTGGTCGTGTGCCAGATGACTTATTGTTTAATCTTACTAATACAATATCACCATTCATTGCTCCGTTAATATCGTTTGTATGAACGTAAACATCCGGCTCTTCCCCTTCTTCTGGGATAACAAAGCCAAATCCTTTAGGATGTCCCTGAAGTTTCCCGCGTATAAGATTCATTTTCTCAGGAATTCCATAATTATTAGCTCTTGTCCTTATAACCTCACCATTTTCTTCTAATTCATTCATCAGTTTTACAAACTCTTTAAATTCTCCTGAATTTTTAATATCAAAAGTTTTTTCCAATTCCTTAATATCCATTGGTTTATATATCTTATCGCGCATAAAATCTAAAACGTTTTTTCTGTTTATATCCATTTTTATTCCTACTTTCTTTTAAGCATGAAAAAACAGCAAGTTATACCTGCTGTTTACTATTTTAACCATTAATTTAAAAAATAACATATTTATGCTTGAACCAAATACGCAACTAACATTGATAGTATAATAAAGCTTACTGCTAATACAACTGTTAGCTTCTCAAGTAAAGCATCAATACCACGTGCCTTTTGCTTACCAAGTAGTTGCTCAGCTCCACCGCCTATGCTTCCAGCAAGTCCAGCAGATTTTCCAGATTGTAATAATACAGCAGCTATTAAGCCTATTGATACAATAACTAATACGATTTTTAGAAAAATTATCACAATATACACCTCCCCTTAGGGTTTAACATTGTTAATCTATCACAAATGAACATAAAGTTCAAGTTAATATTTCTATAAACTTTAAACAGTTAGATGATTATAAAAATCACTGTACTCAAGCATATGAAAAGATAAATGATCATCTTTAGCGAAGCCTTTGCAAGGCAAGAGCAGAGCGTTAGATGATTATTCATCTTTGATATCACCTGTACAGATTCTTCACGTTGCTCAAAATGGGTATTTTTTTCTCAAAATGACAGCCTTATTAATGTTAAGCTTTGAACTGACGTAACACAGTTTGCAAAATACCTCCATTACGATAATACTCAATATCTACAACACTATCTAAACGCAATACAGTTTCAAATTCAAAGTGCGTACCATCACTTCTCAAACCTTCTACCATGATAATCTGCCCAGCTTTAATATTATTATCTAAACCAACAATATCAAATTTTTCAGTTCCGTCTATATTAAAACTTGCCCAGTTAATACCCTCTATAAATTGCAAAGGAAGTATTCCCATACCTACAAGGTTACTACGATGGATTCTTTCGTAACTCTCAGCTATTACTGCCTTTACACCTAACAGCCTAGTACCTTTAGCCGCCCAATCCCTCGAGCTTCCAGTACCATATTCTTTCCCTGCCATAATTATTAATGGCGTTCCATCAAGCTTATATTTCATAGCTGCATCATATATCGACATTACCTCACCAGTTGGTGTATATTTGGTCATTCCACCTTCTATTCCGGGAACTAGTTGGTTACGAATACGAATATTCGCGAATGTTCCCCGCATCATAACCTGATGATTGCCTCGGCGCGAACCATAAGAATTAAAATCTTTTGCCTCGACCCCGTTCTCAATTAAATATTTTCCTGCCGGACTATCAGCCTTAATATTTCCTGCTGGAGAAATATGGTCTGTTGTTACTGAGTCACCTAATAAAGCCAAAACCTTTGCTCCCTTAATATTCTCAATATTCCCAACCTCAGGACTTAGCTCATCAAAAAAAGGTGGATTTTGAATGTATGTTGAATCCTCATCCCAATCATACAAACGTCCCTTAGGCGTATCGATTTTATTCCAAAGCTCGTTTGCCTTATCAACGTTAGAATACTGATCTGTAAATATTTTGGAATCAAGCGATTTAACAATCATTTCTTGAATTTCAATATTTGAAGGCCATATATCTTTAAGATAAACAGGTTGATTCTTACTGTTGTACCCAATTGGTTCACTTTCAAAATCTATATCTATCCTACCCGCCAAGGCATAGGCAACTACTAATAACGGAGAAGCTAAATAATTGGCCTTAACTAACGGGTGTACACGTCCTTCAAAGTTTCGATTGCCTGAAATAACCGAAACTACAGTAAGATCGTTTTCTTCAATTGCTTTACTTACCTCATCGGATAGAGGACCACTGTTTCCAATACAGGTCGCACAGCCATAGCCCACGACATTAAATCCTAAATCTTCAAGATACCCAAGAAGATTGGCATTTCTGAGATAATCAGTTACTACTCTTGAACCTGGTGTTAGTGAGCTTTTTACATATGAAGGTTTTTTAAGTCCCAATTCACAAGCTTTTCTAGCTACTAGACCAGCCCCTATCATTACGCTAGGATTTGAGGTGTTAGTACAACTTGTTAAGGCTGCTATTACGACTGATCCTGTTTTCAAGCTAATTTCTTTTTCACTATCTATACCTATATTAATACTTTTATTAATCTTCTCATCTGTAAGTCCCAGACCACCTTGATTAAGTGGCTTCCTAATTACTTCTTCCCATGCAACCTTCATGTTTTTTAATTCTGTTCGATCTTGAGGACGTTTAGGTCCCGCAAGACATGAAACTACTGTACTAATATCTAATTCAATTATATCTGTATAAATTGGAGCTTCCATTCCATCCACTCTATATAACCCTTGTTCCCTATAATATGCCTCAATTAATTTAATAAGCGATTCATTACGTCCAGTTATTCTTAGGTAATTAATTGTTTCATCATCTACTGGGAAATAACCCATTGTTGCCCCATACTCAGGCGCCATATTAGCAATGGTTGCCCTATCGGCTAAGCTTATTTCGCTTAATCCATCTCCATAAAACTCAACAAACTTACCAACTACTCCCTTTTTACGTAAAATTTCAACAACTGTTAAGGCTAAATCAGTAGCAGTAACACCTTCATTTAACTTACCAGATAACTTAAAGCCAACTACCTCTGGGGTAACAAAGTATAAAGGCTGACCTAACATTCCAGCTTCAGCTTCAATACCTCCAACTCCCCATCCAACAACACCTAGACCGTTAATCATTGTTGAATGTGAATCAGTACCTACTAAACTATCCGGAAAAAGTAAAAGCTGACCTTCAATTTCCTTTGTTTGAACTACATCTGCCAAATACTCAAGGTTTACCTGATGAATAATACCTGTCGCAGGCGGAATAGCTCTAAAATTATTAAAAGAATCTTGTGCCCATCGAAGGAATTTATACCTTTCAGAATTGCGTTCAAATTCTAAGTCAATATTATATTCTAATGCAGAGTTTGTTCCTGCTTTATCAACCATAATTGAATGATCTATAACCAAATCAACCGGAATTAAAGGATTTATCTTTTCTGGGTTTCCTCCCACGTCTACCATCGCCTTGCGCATGGAAGCTAAGTCTACTACTGCTGGTACACCAGTAAAATCCTGAAGTATTATCCGAGATGGTATAAACGGTACTTCCTTATCACTATTTTTATTTTCTGCCCATGTAGCTAACTGCATTATGTGGGCTTCAGTTATATTTTTCCCATCGTATTGTCTAATCGCGGCCTCTAGTAAGACTTTAATTGAGAATGGCAAATTCGCCATTTTGGCAAATCCTTTATTCTCAAAATCTTTTAAAGAGTAATATGTATATTCCTTTTCATTCATTTTAAATTTTGAACATACAGAATATTTGTCATTTTTAATCATCCGTTTATTCCTCCGCATCTCAATTGTTTCACTCTGTGAAACTAAGTTTCTTTTATATGTTTTTATTATACCTGTTTTAACTTTATTATGATATATTATTTAAGAAACTCTTATCAATAATCTTTGAAAATTAAGTAGAAAAATAAACAACTGGGGTGGAGAAATGCAATACTTAGCACTATTATCTTTAAGCTTGATCTGGGGAGCTTCTTTTTTATTTATAAAAGTCTTACTCGATTATTTTACTCCTTTTGGCATCGTTTTTTATCGCTCATTGTTTGGAGTTGTAACAATATTTATCATAATGTTAATTTTAAAAAAACCACTCATACCCGAAAAATTACCATGGGTTATTATAATTATAGCTGGCATATTAAATTGTTTTATCCCTTGGAGTTTATTCGGCTTAAGTGAGACACTTATAAGTAGTAGTATGGCTTCAATTCTTAATGCTACAACTCCAATTTGGACTTTAATGATGGGGATATTCTTTTTTTCAACGAAAAGCACTTTTGTCCAATGGATGGGGATAATTATTGGTTTCATTGGAATAATTGTTATGTCAGGTATAGATATTAGACAACTATCAATAGATAATACTTATGGTTTTATTGCAGCATCACTCGCTCCTGTATTTTATGGTTTTTCTACACAATTAATAAATCGATTTTTGAAGGTTCTAACGAACTATCAAACTTCATTTTATATATTACTTGTAACCGCAATTAGTAGCGGGATAGCAGTTGGTTTAACTAGTTCTTTCAATTTTAATTATTTTATAACAGATCCAAGTATTTTAATCTCTATAATTGGACTTGGCTGCTTCGGCTCTGGCATTGCTTTTATAATTTACTTTTATCTAGTTTATAAAAAGGGTGCCGAATATGCTAGCCTGGTAACCTATTTGGTACCTGCATCAGCAATCCTTTGGGGAATGACAATCTTAAGTGAAAATATTAATAGATCAATGATTATTGGACTTTTACTAATATTGTTTGGGGTTTATCTATCAGGGCGTAATAAAGATAAAAAATTACTACCTCGAAAAGTTAAGGCTACAAAAGCTAGATAAGTAAAAATCGAAGGTTATTATTTTTTAATTGGGGTGAAACTTATGGAAGATATAAAAGAAAATGTTGAGATTAATACCGTTCGTTCTGTGGAACGTTCCCTTGATATTCTCCTATGTTTTGTTCATTCAACAGAATTAAGTTTAACAGAAATAACTAATCTTGTTTCTCTTCATAAAAGTACAGTTTATCGAATGCTTCAGACGCTGGAACTCAAAGGCTTTCTGATCAAAAATAACTCAAATGAAAAATATCGGTTAGGTTTTAAAATATGGGAGCTATCTGCAAACCTTTCGGGAATGAATGACCCTGCGACTCTTTTTTTACCTGAAATGGAAAGGTTGCGTAACTTACTAGACGAGACTATTAGTTTGTATATAAGAGATGGGTATGAAAGAATTCGTATCCAGTCTATAGAAAGCAACCAGTCATTACGAAGAGTTGCCCCTATTGGTGAACGATTACCATTAGCATTAGGAGCATCAAGTAAAGTACTTATTACCTATGAAGAAAAATCAATTCAAGAAGATATATTAAAACAGCTGGCAAGTAATTATCAGATAGATAAAAATAGTTTTGAAAAAGTTATTGAAGATGTCAAAATACTGGGATATGCAACGAGCTTTGAGGAACGAGCAATCGGAGCTGTCGCTATAGCTTGTCCAATTTTTAACCGCCAGAAAAGTATTATTGCTGCCCTCTCTGTCTCTGGTCCAGTTAACCGCTTAACATATGAGAAATTGGAGGAAATAGCCCCAGTTCTCACAGCCTCCTGTTCTAAGCTTCAAGGAATCATTAACTAAAAAAAGTCATCCTGAGTGTTAGCGAAGAACCTCTTTCGAGATTCTCACTTAGTTCAGAGTGACTTTTCCTATATACTTAGTTATCCTTTGCTTAAGCAAAGGAACTCTTTAGAATTTTAGGTTGTAGAATGTCTTTTTACCACTGTACTTGCCTATATATGCTAATTCATCTTCTATCCTTAATAGTTGATTATATTTTGCTACGCGATCTGTTCTTGATGGTGCTCCAGTCTTAATTTGTCCAGCATTTGTAGCAACAGCTATATCAGCAATAATTGAGTCTTCTGTCTCTCCTGAACGATGTGAGATTACTGCTGTGTAACCCGCCCTTTTTGCCATTTCAATTGCATCCAAGGTCTCAGTTAGTGTACCGATTTGGTTTACTTTGATTAAAATTGAATTAGCTATATTATTTTCAATACCCTTACCTAAACGCTCAGTATTGGTAACAAACAGGTCATCTCCTACTAGCTGGACCTTACTTCCAAGACGTTCGGTCAATCTTTTCCAACCCTCCCAGTCATCTTCAGCAAGTCCATCCTCTATAGAAATAATCGGATATTTATTAACTAGCTCTTCATAAAAGTCAATCATCTCATCGGCAGTTTTAACTATTCCCTCACCTTCTAAATGATACTTTTCATCTTTATAAATTTCTGATGAAGCAACATCTAATGCTAAAAAGACATCTTCTCCTGGCTTATACCCTGCCAGCTTGATTGCTTCAATAATCATCGTAATAGCTTCCTCATTTGAAGAAAGATTTGGTGCAAAACCGCCTTCATCTCCAACGGAAGTACTCATCCCTTTATCCTTCAAAACCTTCTTGAGGTTGTGAAAAATCTCCGTACCCATTCTCAATCCCTCACGAAAATCTCCTGCCCCAACAGGCATAATCATAAATTCTTGGATATCTACATTATTGTCAGCGTGACTACCACCGTTTAGAATATTCATCATCGGTACAGGTAGTGTCTTTGCATTTACCCCACCAAGATACATATATAAAGGAATTCCTAGTGTATCTGCTGATGCTCTAGCAACAGCCATAGAAACACCAAGGATTGCATTAGCACCTAATTTACTTTTATTCGCGGTACCATCTAACTGAATTAAGTACTGATCAATTCCTAATTGATCTAAAGCATCCATGCCGATTAGCTCTGGTGCAATTATATCGTTTACATTATTTACAGCAGTTAGAACACCCTTACCCATATAACGCTCTTTATCACCGTCACGTAATTCAACTGCTTCATGCGCTCCAGTAGACGCTCCTGATGGAACAATTGCTCTACCAATAGATCCAGATTCCAAAGTTACCTCTACTTCAATTGTTGGATTACCTCGGGAATCCAATACTTCTCGTCCATATACATCAGATATAATTGTCACAAAAACCACTCCTTGTTCTTCTAAGTTTTAAGAAAATTTGTCTTATAATACTTTCTTGATTAATGAATATCCAGTCATTTCTATTGGCTGGTCTATTTCTAATAACTCTAATATCGTTGGGGCTATATCCGCAAGTACACCATCATCACGTAATTCTATGTCTTCCTTGATTATAATAAATGGAACCGGATTTATACTATGTGAAGTAATAGGATGACCCAATTCATCGCCCATAAGATCAGCATTCCCATGGTCAGAGGTAATTATTGTAATTCCTCCCATAGTACTAACTAGCTTAACAATTTTCCCTATGTTCTCATCAACAACCTCTACTGCTTTTATTGTTGGCCCTAACTTACCAGAATGACCAACCATATCACAATTTGCAAGATTAAGAATTACAACATCTTGTCTCTCTTTTTTTAATTCCTGAAGTAAAGCCTCTGTTACTTCGTAAGCACTCATTTCAGGTTTTAAGTCATAAGTGGCAACCTTCGATGAAGGGATAAGAATCCTAGTTTCACCCTCGAATTCCTCTTCACGTCCCCCACTAAAAAAATAAGTTACATGCGGGAATTTCTCCGTTTCAGCTATGCGTAACTGTTTGAGCCCATTTTGGCAAAAAACCTCTCCAATAGTATTATCTAAATTGGTAGGCTTATAAGCTACGTAACCACCTACAGCCTCGCTAAATTTTGTTAAACAGACATAATAAATTTCTTTTGGGAAATCTTTACCTCGATCAAAACCACGGAAATCCTTATTAGTAAAGACTTGAGAGATTTGGATAGCTCGATCTGGTCTGAAATTAAAAAAGATTATTGCATCCTCTGATTCTATTGTTCCAACAGGTTGATCATTCCTATCAACAATTACTGTTGGCATCACAAATTCATCAAAAACACTTTTTTCATACGACTCTTTTATCGCCTTTATCGGGTCGTCATAGTGAGGACCCTCTCCATAAACCATAGCCCGGTAAGCCTTCTCTGTTCTTTCCCATCGGTTGTCCCTATCCATTGCATAATATCTTCCTTGAACAGTTGCAATCTGACCTACCCCTATTTCATTAATCTTTTCTTGAAGCTCTTCTATGTAACTAACCGCACTGTCAGGGGCAACATCTCTTCCGTCCAAAAAACCATGGATAAATATCTTGCTAACGCCTTCTTTTTTTGCAAGTTCCAATAAAGCAAATAGATGATTGATATGGCTGTGTACTCCTCCATCAGATATTAAACCATATAAATGAAGCTTCTTGTTCTTGCTCTTTACATGTTTAATTGCATCTAGAAATACTTCATTATTATAAAAAGTTCCCTCGGCTATAGACTTTGTAACTCTAGTTAAATCTTGATAGACTATACGCCCAGCACCTATATTAAGATGTCCAACTTCCGAATTACCCATTTGACCTTCAGGTAATCCAACAGCTAGACCACTCGCAGCAACTTTAGTATGGGGGTATCGTTCCCATAATCGATTATAATTAGGGGTATTAGCCATTTTTATAGCATTTGCTCTTTCTTCATCACGTAATCCAAACCCATCCATTATTATTAAGACTAAAGGTTTTTGTCTAGACATCTTGACCACCAGCTCGTTTAAGTAAAAGTTTAAAGGATTCTGATTCTAAACTAGCTCCACCTACCAATGCCCCATCTATTTCTGCTTCTTTCATAAACTCTTTAATGTTTTCTGAATTTACACTACCACCATATTGAATGCGTACCTCGTCTGCAACCTGCTGATTGTATTTATTAGCAATAGTCTTACGAATAAAGCCAATTACATTATTTGCATCCTCCGCAGAAGATGATTTGCCAGTTCCTATTGCCCATATAGGCTCATAGGCAATTACAACTTTTTTCACTTGTTCTGGTGTTAAATCTTCAATTGCCTTTTCTGTCTGATTCTTTACTACTTCTTGAGTTTTATTCTCTTCTCTTTCCTTTAGTTTTTCCCCTACGCAGATTATGGGCATAATTCCATGTTTTAAAGAAGCATGCACTCGCATATTAACGGTTTCGTCTGTCTCCGCAAATATGTGTCTTCTCTCGGAATGTCCAATAATCGCATATTGAACCTCCAACTCTTTTAACATCAGAGGACTAACCTCACCGGTAAATGCACCCTTATCTTCCCAATGGACATTTTGAGAGCCAATCTTTACTCTACTATTTTTATTTTCTTTTAAAACTATTATATTTGTATAAGGTACACAAAGTACAACTTCCAAATTTTCAAAACAGGAGCCATCAAATGCTTTAATAAATTCTTCTGTTTCCTTCATTGTCTTATACATCTTCCAATTGCCAGCAATTATTGGTAGTCTCATATTATCACCTATCTTTGTCATTTAGTGCGGAAACGCCTGGTAAATCTTTTCCTTCCATAAACTCAAGCGAAGCACCGCCACCCGTAGAAATATGTGTCATTCTGTCAACTAACCCAGCTTTTTCGATAGCTGCAACTGAATCCCCACCACCTATTATCGTTATTCCATTAGCTTTGGCCATAGCTTCTGCCACCTTAATCGTGCCATCTGCAAAATTCTCAAATTCAAACACACCCATCGGTCCATTCCAAATTATTAACTTAGAATTCAAAATTACTTCTTCATACAAACCAATTGTTTCAGGTCCAATATCCAAAGCTTGCCAATCAGGGGGTATTTCAGATATATTAACTATTTTTCTGTTAGCTTCATTCGAAAAATCATCAGCTATAACTACATCTAGTGGTATTAATAAACGTACTCCTTTAGACTGGGCTTTCTCTATGAATTGCTTAGCTAAATCTATTTTATCCTCTGCAAGCAAGGATTTACCAATTTCATACCCTTCAGCTTTGACAAAGGTATACGCTAATCCTCCACCAATAATTAAATTATCTACTTTCTCCAATAAATTCTCAATCACTTTAATCTTATCTTTTACTTTTGCCCCACCTATTATAGCCGTAAATGGTCTTTCTGGATTAGATAAGGCATTACCCATGATTTCGAGCTCTTTTTGCATTAATAATCCCGCTACAGCTGGTAGATATCTAGCAATCCCTTCAGTTGAGGCATGAGCGCGATGGGCCGCGCCAAAGGCATCATTTACATATACATCTGCTAGATCAGCAAAACTTCTTGCAAGATTCTGATCATTCTCTTCTTCACCAGAGTGAAATCTAACATTTTCTAATAATAATATATCACCATTTTTCATTTTTGCTATTTCTTCTTTTACACTATCCCCGATTGATTCATCTGTTTTTATGACAGCCTTTCCAATCAACTCGGATAATCTCTCCGCAACCAAATCCAAACGAAGTTCTTCTATAACTTTACCCTTTGGTCTACCTAGATGGCTTGCTAATATCACCTTACCACCCTGATCAACAATATAATTGATCGTTGGTAATGCAGCTAAAATTCGCGTATCATCAGTAATTCTTAAATCTTGAATTGGCACATTAAAATCCACTCTGCAAAAAACCCTTTTCCCTTGTAAGTCTATATCAGTCAAAGTTTTCTTATTCATTAATTTATAACCATTCCCTTCTAACATGGAATTATATGTGATAAATATTCTATAATTTACTACTTATAAAGTTTATACTTTTTATAGATAGAACGAAAGAGAAGAATATAAATTCCTTAAATAATTTTTACAATCCTTTTTTCGCTATGTATACTGCTAAATCTACGACACGACAAGAATAACCCCATTCGTTGTCATACCACGAAACAACCTTAATCATATTTCCCCCGATCACCATTGTTGATAATCCATCTATAATTGATGAATTCGAGTTATGATTATAATCAATAGAGACTAAAGGTTTGTCGGAATAATCTAAAATACCCTTTAATTCTTCTTGAGCTGCCTTCTTTAATCTACTGTTTACCATGTCAACAGTTACATTTTCTTCTAATTCTACAACTAAATCGACAACGGAGACATTTGGAGTAGGAACTCTCATCGCAAAGCCATTAAGTTTTCCTTCTAATTCTGGTATTACTAAAGCTACGGCCTTTGCAGCGCCTGTAGTCGTCGGTATAATTGATACTGCTGCAGCACGTGCTCGACGGTAATCCCTATGTGGTAAATCTAGAATCTGTTGATCATTAGTATAAGAATGTACTGTTGTCATTAATCCTCTCTTAATACCAAAGTTATCAAGCAACACCTTCGCAAATGGCGCCAAGCAATTTGTCGTACAAGAAGCATTAGAAATAATATGATGATTATTAGGTTCATACTTTTGTTCATTTACTCCCATTACTATTGTAATGTCCTCATTTTTAGCTGGCGCAGATATGATTACTTTCTTTGCCCCCGCTTCTAAATGTTTGCTGGCTCCCTCCCTGCTAGTAAACCTACCAGTAGCTTCAATAACCAATTCAACACCAAGCTCTCCCCACGGAAGGTTGACTGGATCCCTTTCTGCTAACACTTTGATAAATTTATTATTAACCTTTATACCACCTTCAACAATCTCAATTTTTTCGTTAAAGATTCCATGAATAGAATCGTATTCAAGCAAATGAGCTAGCATATTCGCATCCGTTAGGTCATTAACAGCTATTATTTCTATTTCGGGTATATTTATTGCCGCCCTAAATACATTTCTTCCTATTCTACCAAACCCATTAATTCCAACCTTAACCATATATAATTCCTCCTCAATAATTAAAATATCTAGCCAAATGGGATTAATTCGTTATATTTTACTTAGAATTTCTTTTGCAGCACCCTCATCGGTTACTAATATTTGTTTAAAATTGTTTTTTAATACGGATAATATTGCATCTGCTTTACTCTTACCACCTGCAACTGCTATTGTAATGGGAATACTTTTTAAGTCTTCTATTTTTAAACCAATTGTTTTGATCTTGTACACAATCTCTCCATCTTTAGAAAAGTAATTCCCTAACGCTTCGCCAACCGCATTCTTTTCTGTTAATAATTTCATTACCTCCTTTGAAGAGTTACGCCTTTCTGCCATTTTCTTAGCATCCCCGATGCCTAATAATAAAATTCCCGAGGAACGAATAACTTTTAATAAATCCTGCACACTACTTTCTGCTATTAATGAGTCATATGATTCGTTACTCATTTGGTCGGGTGAATGAAGTAGACGGTATGAGCTATTAGTTTTTCTTGCCATGGTTGATACAATCGTATTAGCTAAATACTCATGCTTTTCTCCAATACCACCACGAGCAGGTACGTATAAAACCGAGGGTAGTTGAATGTCTGTAGGAATCATTTTTGCTACTTCGGAAACTGTCGAACCACCTGTGAGAGCGACTACTTCATTATCTTTTACTAACTGAAGTAAAATTTGTCCCGCTACTCTTCCAATTTCTTTTTTAACAAACACATTTTCATCAGAATCACCTGATACGATAAATACTTTTGAAATAGCTAATTTTTTTTGTAACCTCTGTTCTAAATCATTTATCTTTGATATTTCCTTTATTATTGGTAGTAATTGTTGAATAACCTGATTTCCCTCATTACTTAATTTCATTCCTTCAGCCGATATTTCTATTAGTCCCCTATCCTTTAAAAATTCGACTTCTGCCCTTGCTACTCTTTCTGTTATGCCTAAAGATTGAGCTAAACTCCTTCGGCCAATTGGTTGCAGCAAGGATACTTGGTAAAGAACACGGTATCTCTCTTGCATAACCTTCAAAACATCCGGTATTATTTTCATCTGTAACTCTAATAAGTCCAAAATAATCCTCCTTTATGGACTTTTTTCGTCCCGTGCATACTAATTCCGTCCCACTAAGTCCAAAAAAATATTTTTATACTTTTATAATATAGAATTATTAGTCAATTATCAACCTTTATCTGCATATTGCAAACTTGATTATAGGTAGATAGCAAGGTATAATTTAGTTTGTCATCTTGCGCCCGTAGCTCAGTGGATAGAGCACTGGCCTCCGGAGCCAGGTTTTGCAGGGGTTCAAATCCCTTCGGGCGCACCATACACAGAGTTTTAAGATATACTTTTATTTTGATTTTTTTTTCTTAGTAAAGTATTATATAGTTAGACACTAGAAATACCATATTTAGTTAAAGATTGTGAGGAGGATATTAAACATGAATTATGTTCCAATGGTAGTCGAACAGACTAGTCGCGGAGAAAGAGCGTATGACATTTACTCCCGTCTATTAAAGGACCGAGTAATCTTTTTAGGAAGTGCAATTGATGATTCAGTTGCAAATACTGTTATTGCTCAACTTTTATTCTTAGCAGCAGAAGACCCAGAAAAAGATATCAGCTTATACATAAATAGTCCCGGTGGTTCAATAACCTCAGGAATGGCAATCTTTGATACTATCCAATATATAAGACCAGATGTATCAACAATAGCTATCGGAATGGCAGCGTCCATGGGTGCATTTCTACTAGCAGCTGGTACAAAGGGAAAAAGATTTGCCCTACCTAATAGTGAGATTATGATTCATCAACCCTTGGGTGGAACACAGGGTCAAGCTAGTGATATTCAGATCCATGCTAAGAGAATTTTAGAAATGAGAGATAAACTTAACGAAATTTTATCCGAACGAACAGGTCAACCAATCGAAAGAATAGCCAAAGACACAGATCGAGATAACTTCTTAAGTGCTCTAGAGGCAAAAGAATACGGTATAATTGACAACATCATCATCTCAGCACCAAAGGCTGACAAGTAAAGTTCAGAAATTACAGCATATTCTGTACCCATATGAAAAAGATAAGTGGTCATCTTTGATGATCACTTATCTTTTATTTAGAAAAATTATATAGTGGCGTGCTCATATATCTTTCCCCATTACTCGAAGCAATCGTCACAATATTCTTACCCTTACCCAACCTCTTTGCTAATTTTCTAGCCACATGGATTACCGCACCAGTCGAAATACCCCCAAGTATGCCATCTGACTTCGCTATTAACCTAGCAGTATCATAAGCTTCTTCCGTTGTAACAAGCATTAACTCATCATAAATTCCAGTATTTAATATCTTAGGTACAAATCCTGCTCCTATACCTTGTATCATATGTAATCCGGCTTCTCCACCAGAAAGAACTGGCGAATCAAATGGTTCAACCCCGACTATATTAACATTTGGATTATGCAATCTTAACACTTCTCCAATTCCAGTTATCGTTCCACCCGTTCCAATTCCCGCAATAAAAACATCAACTTTACCACCTAATTGCTCTAAAATCTCTGGTCCCGTATGTAGCCGATGTGCTTTTGGATTAGATGGATTATCGAATTGTCTTAACGGAAAATAGCCATATTCCCTAACTAATTCATCCGCTTTAGCTATTGCACCATTCATACCTGCTTGACCATCAGTTAATATTAATTCCGCCCCATAAGCCTGTAATAAATTTCTTCTTTCGACACTCATGGTATTTGGCATAATTATAATTGCTTTATAACCCTTAGAGGCTGCCACCAAGGCAATACCGATTCCCGTATTCCCACTTGTTGCCTCAACAAGAGTGTCCCCTCGCTTAATTCTACCGTCCATCTCAGCATCTTCAATCATTTGCAAAGCAACCCGATCCTTAATACTTCCACCGGGGTTTAGATATTCCAATTTCACAAAAATGCTTGCATCATTTTCATCTGTTTGTTTTATCTGAATAACCGGAGTATTACCAATAAGTGATTCGATACTACTTCTATTATTCATCACTGTTCCTTCTCTAAAAAACTTTTTAAACTATCAGCTGCTTGATTTTCATCTTTTCCATCAGCTATTATCACTAACTGTGAGTCGTGATTTATTATTAAACTCATTATGCCCATAATACTTTTTGCATTAGCTACTTTTTCATCTATCTCAATAAAAATATCGCAATTAAACTTATTTGCTTCTTGAACAAATAAAGCAGCGGGTCTTGCATGCAGTCCATTCTTTAGTTTTACTACTGTAGTTACTCTAATCATTTTAACCTCCCAATTTATACTAATATTATATTTATTCCATAATAATTAGGCAATTATCAATTCAAAGTACCTCTTAATTTATTTGCTATCTCATCAATTTTTCGAAGACGATGATTTAATCCAGACTTACTCACATTTCCGCCTGGAATATGATCTACCAATTCATTCAAAGTTAACTCAGGGTATTTTTTTCTAAGTTCTGCTATTTCTCTTAACTTAGGGTGAAGTTTATCTAACCCTAGCTCACTTTCTATCAATTTTATATTCTCTATTTGTCTGATCGAGGCAACAACCGTTTTATTTAAATTAGCAGTTTCACAGTTAACGATTCTATTAACTGAATTGCGCATGTCTTTAATAATTCTTACATCTTCAAATTTCAGTAAAGCCTGATGGGCACCTACAATACTAAGAAAGTCGGATATTTTTTCCCCTTCTTTTAGATACATAAAAAAACCTTTCTTTCTCTCAATCCATTTAGCATTTAAACCAAAATCATTTGCTAAATTACATAAATCTTCAACATGCTCTTGATAACTTGTATAAATTTCTAAATGATATGATGAGCTCTCTGGATGATTAATTGAACCCCCTGCTAAAAAAGCTCCTCTTAGATAGGCTTTTTTTGCCCCTAAATCTTTAATCAATACTTTATCTATCCGTGGATTGAAAGAAAAACCACCTTCTACTATCGCTAATTTTTTTAAAACGTATTCAACATTACTTGGAATTCGTACGACATAGATATTATTTTTCTTTAACCTCATTTTTTTTCTTACCATTAATTCTGATGTAATATTAAAAATTTCCTTGATTAATGAATAAATTTTACGCGCTATTGCAGCATTCTCAGTTATTATCTCTAATATAACCTTCTGATTACTAAACTGAATACTACCATTCATCCTAATTAGTGCAGATAACTCAGCATGTTTAGCAGATTCACTCTCTTCAAATACGTATGTTAATTCCTTTTTTGTTTCAGCGGCAAAAGACACAGTTAGAACACTCATTTCTAAGTAAAAGTTTTCTAAATATTATTTAATAATTAATAATGTCCAAGATACAATCTGCTACTTTATCTTCATCATGACGCAAGTAAGTCCCATATTTTAAGAATTTACCTGAAATAATCTTATATTTTTTTATTAAATCTTTGTCACTTATTTTAACCGGCAGAGCCTTTTTAAGATAGTATTGCTGAATAAATTCCTGTGAAATCTCTTCGTCGTTGACGATAATATAATCAATTAAGTGTTCACCTACATGATCTTCTATTGCCTTTACGTGATCAAAAACATTATACCCATCAGTCTCACCTGGTTGTGTCATCACATTACAAATGAAGATTTTCTTCCCTTTAGCTTTTACAATAGTCTCCTTTAAACCTTTTACCAAAAGATTAGGAATTATGCTTGTATATAAACTGCCAGGACCCATTATTATTGCATCTGCTTCTGTTATAGCTAATAGTGCTTCTTTAATAGGTTCAGCATCTCTCGGTTCAATATATACCCTTTTTATTGGCTTATCAATATTAGAAATATTTGATTCACCCTCAACTATCATTCCGTCCTCATATTCTGCAAACAAAACTACTTTTTGCAGTGTCGAGGGAAGAACCTGCCCCTTAACGGCCAACACTCTACTTACCTCTTTAATCGCATAGACAAAATCACCTGTAATATCTTGTAATGCTGCAATAAGTAAATTACCTAAATTATGTCCTTCTAGTCCAGTACCTTTTTTAAAACGATATTGAAGTAATTCTTCTAAGAGTGGTTCTGTATTTGCTAAAGAAATAAGAACGTTGCGAATATCTCCAGGGGGTAACATATTAAAATCAGATCTAATTCTACCTGAGCTCCCACCATCATCCGCCACCGTTACTATAGCAATTATATCTAACTCCTTTTTTTTCAATCCCCTTAATATTACAGGTAATCCAGTCCCACCACCAATAACAACAATCTTCTTTCTTTTATCTTTATCCATATCTATCTACCCACGTTCTTTTTTATTATCCCTGTGGTTACTGTTTATATGCCAATCGTTCTTTAACTCATTCACGATATATTCTGTTATTGCTACAGAACGATGTCTTCCGCCAGTACACCCGATTCCAATTACTAGTTGACTTTTACCTTCTTGTTTGTATCTGGGTAATAGGTACCTAATATAATCAATTGTTCTTTTTAAAAATTCTTTAGTTTCAGGCCATTTCATAACATATTCATATACTGGTGAATCTAGACCTGTTTGTAGTTTTAAAGTATCTATATAGTGAGGATTAGGTAAGAAACGAACATCAAATATCATATCAGCATCTATTGGTATACCATATTTAAAACCGAATGACATAACATTTATTTGAAATTGATTTCTCTTATTTCCAGAAAACAAAGAGATAATTTTTTCTTTTAATTCAATAGGCTTTAAATTGCTTGTATCTATAATCTGGCTCGCATTACCTTTTAGTTCTTCTAACAACATCCTTTCAAGATGAATTCCCTCAATAGGAGAAGAATCACTTGATAATGGATGTCTCCTTCTTGTCTCCTTATATCTCCTAACTAAAGTTGTATCATCTGCCTCTAAGAAAATAATCTGATAATTTATCTTTTTAGATTTATTTAAAGAATCTAGTGATTTAAATAGTTCATTAAAAAACTCCCTACCACGTAAATCAATAACTAATGCTACTTTATTTGTTTCTCCACCTGACTTAATCATTAACTCTACGAATTTTGGAATTAAGATAGGTGGCAAATTATCTACACAGAAATATTCTAAATCTTCTAAACTCTGTATTACAACAGTCTTCCCTGCTCCGGACATACCTGTTATTATGATTAAATTTATTTGATTATCTTCTTTCATGGTGGCACCTTCGTTAATAATATTTTAAATTTATCATACCCTAACGAATTATGAAAAACCAGCCATAATCTAAATTCGTTCCGCCCATTTAACAATTTAACGCTAATGAAAAAATTCCCACCTTCAGCTCGCGCCGAGATAGGGAATTTTTTTATAAATTTATTTAAAATAAAAACGGCATGATAGTATTCATGCCTCAAGTAAAACTTATTTGAAAAGGGGGTAATAATATATATTATAGACCATTAATGTTTCAGTTATATTACAAAAATGTTAAGTTAATGTTACATTTCGTTATAATTTTAACTTATTCTAAGTTTTCAAGATAATTTTGGGCTGCCAAAGCAGCTATGCTACCATCTGCTGTAGCAGTTACAATTTGTCGTAGTTTCTTTTCCCTAACATCTCCTGCCGCAAAAATCCCTTTTACCCTAGTTTCTAAGTTATCATAAGTTATAACATAACCATTTTCATTTATAATTTCAAGACTTTTCACCGCCGCAGTTATCGGCTCTGTTCCTACATAAATAAACACACCATCTGCTTTTAAATTTGTTTCTTCACTTGTTTCAACATTTTTTATACGAACTCCCTCAACAAAATCCGTTCCTAATATTTCAGTTACCACTGAATTAAAGATAAAATTAATCTTTTCGTTTCTAAATGCACGATCCTGCAATATTTTTTGTGCTCTTAGACTATCTCTGCGATGAATAATAGAAACCTTTGACGCTAACTTTGATAAATACAATGCTTCCTCAACTGCAGAATCACCGCCGCCGATTACTACTACTTCTCGATCTCTAAAAAAAGCGCCATCACAAATTGCACAGTAGGATACACCTCTACCGGCTAACTCCTTCTCCCCATGAACACCTAAAAATCTTGGTTTGGCGCCAGTTGAGATTATTACTGCTTTTGCATTATAATTTTTGGTGCCGACATTAATTGTCTTAAATTCACTGCCGTTAACAATCTCTTTTACGTCACCATAAACATAATGAGCTCCAAACTTCTTAGCATGCTCGAACATTTTGTTTGATAAATCTGCACCTTGAATAAGTTCATATCCTGGATAATTCTCAATCTCTTCAGTATTAATCATCTGACCACCGGGAATTCCTCGTTCAATTAACAACGTATTAATATTAGCTCTCGATAGATATATTGCAGCTGTCATTCCTGCGGGTCCAGCTCCAATTATAGCTACATCATAGATATTATCATTTTCCATAGCAATACCTCCTACTTTAATAATTATATCTTAGCAATAACATACTCCTTTTGTCGATTTAATAAGTATAATCATTGCACTTATTTGTTAATATCCAAAACCTTATCTAATTCTTTAACATTCCTTGAAATAGTATTAATTGTAACTCCATATTTTAATGAAAGATCTTTAAATGGCAATGGTTTTCTGTGCATTTTAGCTACTATATATTCAATTGCAGCAACCCATCCATCTGGTTTTCGTTTTTGCGAAATATTAGGGTAAGTTTTACTTATGAATTTATACCATAATAACTTGGCATCATATAATTCTATGACATTATATATACCTATGAAATCCTTATCTATAATTGCTATAACTTCAAGCCAGTTATTTTCCCATAATTTAAAATCTGGTATCCAACGTTCCTTTTTAATAAGCTTGCCATTTATACTCATAAGATATGGAGGTTTTGCATTCATTTCTTCTAAGACAACTAGAATTTTTTTCTTAATCTCTTTTGACTCTTCATCATCTAATAAAAAATCACGAAGAACTTGCTCTGCTTCGCTGCTATTAAAAGATTTAAGTTCATGAATTATCTGTTCCTTTAAATATTTATTACACCTCTTCAATCCCCAAGCTAATGAATTAAATAATAATTGATTTTTATAATTTTTCGATTGTCGATGAGAAAGGCTAATTAACTCTTCTATTGGTAACTTGTACTGATAAAAAAAGCTTGGCAATATAGTATCTTTCCCTTTTTTGAAATTAAAACTCATTATTACTTCTAAATAATACTTTGCTACTATTGAATCTGGGTCAAGCTTATAAATTTGTTGCCAGCATTTTTTCGCATAATCATAACGTTTTGTATTATAAGCCGCTATTGCACAATAATGTAAAAAGGTAGAATCAAACACTTCTCCTTTATTTACTATTTTGCTTAAATGCATGTAAACCATTTCATGTTCTTCTAAAATAGCAAAAGTTGTTGCCAATTTGTATACTTGTTCTTTATGGTAAGGGTACAGCTTTAGTAATATTTTTACCAGGTATTCATGCTCATCGGTCAATTTTAAGTGTTTATAAAATATTGTTAGATTACATAGTGCATGAACATTAGATAGGTCCTGATCCAAAACTGCTTTTATTTGTTCAATTGCTTTGTCATAATTCTCTATATAAAAATAAGCTAAAGATAGATTGTTTCTCGCAACTGTAAAATCAGGATACTCGTCTACAATATTTTTCAATCTATCTAATGCCTCTAAGAATTTCCCCTCATCTAATAAATCCTTTGCATTGCTATGTAAAATGAATTTTTCCTTATCTTCATTGTTTGTGTCCGAATTATTATAGTCATTTACTTCTACAGAAATATATGACAATATATCAAGAGCCTCTCCTACATATTCCCCATTGGGATCCGCGTCCAAATAACGTTGAATATACTTAAATCCCATTTCCAAATCATCTAAATTAATATAATTGCTGCCTATAAAATAATAACATTCAAGCAGATTAGTATCTAATTTATCTATAACATAGATTAATAATTCGTTAGATTCTCTAAATAAGCCCATTTCCGCTAAAATAGTGGCAATATTGCAGTAATGAATAGGATCGTTTGGCTCTAAATCTACAGTTTTCCAATAATATTTTAAGGCTTTAGCATAATCTCTCCGCTCTAAATGCCGCATAGCTCTGCTATAATAAAAATTAACATCAAAAATCATCGGTATTATCTTGCTTTTTCTTCCACTTGCTTTAAATGAGTCGATTTCTCCCATAATAACCCTCCAAGCAAAGAATTCTCTAATAGCTAATTTTGATATCAGTATAACATATTATATAACTAGAAACCATTATAGTGGCACCATACTTCTCTTCCTTTTATTAAATGTAACTATCTCTTTTATACCATAATTTTCAAGTATTTCTCTTGCTTTGTCAATGTTTTTATGTACATGCTCAGGTTCATGAGCATCAGACCCTAAAGTAAAAGGAATCCCATACTCAATGGCCCTCTCTATTATTTTCACTGTTGGATATATATCATTATGTATCCTACTAAGCCCAGAAGGATTTATCTCCATGGTAAGGTTTTGCTCTTTAAGCGTCATAAGAGTCTTATCAACAACTAATGTTAAATCATTTTTCGGAATATGACCATGTTTTTTAATTACATCAAAATGGCCTATAATATCATATAGACCAGACTTTGCCGCCCCTTGTAAAGCTTCATAATAGTCCGTAAATACTTTGTCAATACTCTTTCCTTGCCAGTTAGACATTTGCCTACTATCTGAAATATCCCATTCGCCTAGAAAATGGACAGAACCTATTAGATAGTCAAAAGGATAGGGTTTAAGAAGATCTGAGATTTTATCCTCATATCCCTCTATATAGTCTGCTTCCAATCCCAATCTTATAACAATATCTTTTCTATACTCATGTTTCAAATCTAGAACTTCCTGAACATAATTCTCCAATTCATTTAATTCCATTGCCAATCCAGGAAGGCATCTATGCTTTGGAATATGAATTATAGGCATGTGGTCTGATAATCCAATCTCATCTAATTTTAATTTTATCGCATACTCGACATATTCTCTTAAAACGCCTGTTGCATGCCCACATCTTTCATGATGTGTATGATAGTCTATTAGCATCAAAATCACCCCAATTGGATTGTATCACTTATCAAATTCCACTTCCATTAATATATTCTCTTTAGTCAACAACGGAATTTCAACAACTAATATTTTTTCATTAAAATTGTAACCCCAAGTATTTTCTACTTTACTATTTATTAATACTTTTTTAGGTTTCCTCTCTGTTAGTATAATTAACTTATAAAGTCTTTTTTTAACTTGACCTTTATAAATTCTTTTATCATTTTCAATTTTAAAATACCATCTACTATCTTTAGATATTCCAATAAATTCACTCGAAAACTTAGTTAATGAAAATTGATCCTCAAGATAATCGTTTGTTTTCCCATCATCTTCATAAAGAGTATATTCTCCTATAGTTTCTGGATAGATTAATAATATTAGTTCAGACCATTCTTTCTCATCAATATAATTCCTTTCAGAGAGTAAAGGTAAAATTGTATTGGCTTTAATGAATAAAGGTATTCTATCTAAGGGTGCTTTTGCCTTAATATATTGACTGCCAGAAATTTTCTCGTTAGTCCAAAAGTCATACCAATTACCCTCAGGAAGGTAGACTACTCTATCTTTAGCTCCCTCTTTGGTTACGGGAGCAACCAATAAATCTTTCCCAAATAAAAACTGGTCAGTTATATTTATTAGATTAGAATCATTAGGAAAATACATAATCATTGGTCTCATTAATGGCAAACCCTTAGCAAACGCTTCATATGCTAAGGTATATATATATGGTATTAAACTGTATCGCAACTTAATTACCTCTATTATAGTTTTCTCCGCCTCCTTGCCAAAGCTCCAAGGTTCCCTTTCCGCTTGAAAACCGTGGGGTCTCATAATCGGTGTAAACGCCCCAAATTGTAACCAGCGAATAAACAATTCTGGTGTAACTTTTTTCCCGATAAAACCACCTATATCTGTGTTCCAGTAAGGTATTCCTACCAACCCAATATTCAATCCAATAGCAATTTGTTTAGATAATGCTTCCCAAGATGTTTCTACATCACCACTCCAAGTACCAGCGCCATATCTTTGCATACCAGCCCAACCTGAACGGCTCATGATAAATACTCTTTTATTAGGAGCATGTTGTTCATAAGCTAAATTAATTGATTTTTGCATTTCTAGTGCAAATATATTATGAACTTTTGCTGCAGGTCCCGCATAATGAATCATGTCTTGATGGTGATCTTCTGGTTCATTTAGATCTGCCCACCACCCTCCAACTCCATAATCTATTAATTCATAGTGTTGGCTAGCCCACCATTGCTTTGCTAATGGATTAGTAAAATCCACTATTGCAGATTTTCCGGGCCAAAAAGGTATTGTAAATACCTCTCCACTACTTTTTTTGGCAAACACTTCTAGTCTTTTACCTTCTTCAAATAAACGACTTCCTTCAATTACATAGGGCTCTTCAATTAAAATCAAATTAAAGCCCTTCTTTTTAAGTTTATGAAACATATCCTTTGGCTCAGGAAATGATTTCTTATTAAATTTCATATCGCCCATTTTATTAAACCAATATAAATCAATAATAATTCCATCGCACGGTATTTTTTTTCTTCGATACTTGCTAGCTATACTCTCTACTTCTTTGCGCGAATTATAACCAAACTTTGACTGGAGCATTCCGAAAATAAAGCGTGGAGGAATTTTAGGAGGCCCCGTTAATTTGCTATATTGATACAAAATATCATCAATCTTGTCCCCAATTAAAAAATAACAATTTAAATTACCGCCTTCAGCAATATATGAAAATCTATTTTTTTCATAACTACCCATATTAATTTCAGCAGGCCAGTGATTATCAATAAATAACCCATATCCCTTTGGATTAATAATAAATGGAAAAATCATTCTAGCAGGTGCGGGCAAATGTTTATTCCATAAGAAATGCTTATGTCCTAGATGATCAAATTCAATTTTATCAACAGCTTGATCAGTCTCCCCTAATCCAAAAAAATGGTCTGAGTTATCGATCAAAAACTCAAATCCTACCTTCCATCCGTCCCACTTGAAGACAGACTGATTAAGTAAGACCTCTTTACTACTACGATAAAAGGAGATCGAAAAAGGATCTAACTTAATCTCAATCTGTACTTTGGGCATTATCATTATGATTTTATTTTTACCCTTTCTTATTAAAAATTGCACCTCTTCTTTACTCGCAACAACAGAGTAGGAAACGTTATTTTCCGCTTGACTCCAAGGTGATATTCTTTTTAACTCAATATTAATAATGCTTGAGGAAAAAGGGCGAATATGAATATTCCCCCACCTACCGCCATTAAGTATTAACTGATTATTATTTATCTCATAACTAACAATCTTCTCTATATGCTCCAAAATTTCACCTCGTAGATTTTTGATATATTCTATCTATCACTTTTCCAATACTCTGTCTTCTATATATTTCCTTATTAACGCTTTCCAAATTACCTTTTCTAAATTCTAAATCCTGATTTAGTATTACCGAGAAAGTTCCAATTTCGGTTTTTAACCTCTCTACTTCAATCTCTTTATCATAAGAAAGGTGAAGACATTTCACACCATATATATGCCCTATTTCTTTTAGAGCATCCTTCGCTATTCCTTCTGGCATACATTTAAATGGATAAATATGTAACACTCCATCCACCCCATCATTTTCGACGTGAAGTCTTGCCCTAGCAACTGTAGGTTGTCCATCTCCACCAACCTCATGTTCAATAAAAGGTCTTGCATAAGGTTCTCGTACCCATTTATTTGGGTGATATATTCCTCGTTTCTCTAAACTTTTTATTAAAGCTCTTATTATAGGCTGTGTTTGAATAAAGCTATACTTTAAACTTTTAAATGAACCAAGAATAAAGTTGCTTAATCTCATTCCCTCTATACCCTCTATACCATATTTCCCTAATAAATTATCTACTGTTCCGCGATTAGCAAAGGGTGTTAATGTCCCATATATTTCTCCTACAATAACCACCTTAGGTTTTAAGTCATTATCCTTAGGTATTGAATCCAACTGAGTAAGACCTAACTGTTTAACATCTAATATTTCCTTCAATGTATGCACTATATCTAGTTCATGTATCCATTTTTTTAATATTTTTGTAGTTATTCCTTTTTCTAATTCATGCGCCCTAACCACTAACGCCTTATTTTGCAACTCCTCATATGCTAATAATTTTTCCCAGCCTGTCCATACAACTTCTTTTAACTTTTTAATCATTTTTATTTCCAATCTAGCTATTTTAATCAGGTTCGTTGTTTCATTTACTTGTTCCAATATTTTAATTATCTGTGACAACTTATTATTTTTTGCAACCCCAACAATTTCTTTTAAGAAAAGAACCATATCCCTTCCCTGATTATCGACCAATATCATTTCTAATGTATGACCGTATTTATCTAATACATTGGAAAATTCTTCATTTAATACTGAATTACCAGCAATCGAATACCATCCAAACGTACAAGGACCTTTTCCTTTAGCCATCAAGATTATTATTCTTTTTGGTTCCACAACACCTGACTTACTAATCGCATCATTTTCTAATTTTTTAAATAGCTGTTCAAGAGTTTCACATAAACTACCTATATACAAAGCGAAAGGTGAACAGGTTTCACTATAATGTTTGCTACCTTTTAATATTGTTTCCTCGTATACAGGCTTTGGAGGATAAAGATAATTACTAAGCCCGAGCTGATACCATATTTCTTTTAAAATAAGATCAATACCGTAACCCATATGCGGCCAAATAAATATTGGTTCTGCTTCATTTATGCTTTTACTCTTCTCTATCTTCACTACTTTAGTTTGTTTGCCAAAATTAAAAGCTGCTTTATTTAGACGTTCGTCTCTTTTATTTTCCAGGAAACTTAGGATTGTTTCATATCTAGTTTCATATCCAATACCTCCTGATTGTTCATCATATTTAAATATCCAACAAGATTTTCCCCTCTTAGTAATATCCTTGGCCAAATAATCTAACAAAAACGCATCTGGATGACAACCAAAACTCCCTATCGCTATAAAACCATCAACATCGTTAAATACTACATTTATAAAGGCTTGTGCCAACTTATGTGAATCATAAAAACCATCAACCTTATCAAAATCCTCTTTAATTTTAGAGAAGGGAATATCTTGACTTGTTAAAACTACTACCCCTCTTTTCTGATAATAAGATTTTATATTTGATGATAATAGAGGATCGTCTACCAGATAACTTCTTCCAACTAAGGCCAACCTTGGCTTATACTTACTACTTATTAAATTTTCATATACCTCTAACTCCTGTTCAAATATCTCAAAATGTGCTTGTTTGAAAGCCTTTTCTACCTTTAAGTTAATTATTTTACTATTTCGAGCCAAGTCCATTTCAGCTAAAAATTTTATTTTATTTAAACCAAACAGCTCTGCATATAGCTGAAAACAGACTTGTCTCAAATGTTTATATTCCGTCGATTCTATTTCAGGGGCAAGTATAATCGGGAATCTTTCTGCTTTCCCTACAAGTTCATTTGTTTTTTCTATACCAATTAACTTATTAAAATTATCTGCTTCTCTAAAACGACTTTGGGTTAGACGATAACCAGTTATATTACCTAAAGAACGTATAATAACTCCATCTAAATCTCGGTATTTTGCACAAGTGCTTGAATCGAAATGTTCACTTTTTATAATTGGGGCAACTATATAATTTATTTCTGGGTGTTTTTTAAGCAAACAATATATATGTCCTATATATGCCCTTAAAGGTAGGCAATAATCTGCGCTTGCAATTGTACTTCCTGCTTCTATAATTTCTGAATTTGTTATTGTGCTTTTTATTATATTTATATCTAACAATTCTAGAAATCTGATTAATAATTTACTAGACTTGTAATTACCAGTGAATGCAGTTGATACTCCAATGATTTTTTCATTCATCAAGCTAACCCCTTTTCCAACAAATCTTGAATATAATTTTTTGATTTTTCCTTTTCTAGCATTCCTTCGAAGTGGCCAAATTGACAGTTAATTGATTTATACCCTGCAATCGGAATTTTATTTTCCATTAATGTAATTAATCCCTCACATCTTCGATCGCATATTGGATTAGAACAAGTTACTGTTTTTGTATAATAATCTGAGTTTATAATATAATCGAATCCTTTAAACCCAGTGTCATATCCCTTTTCATACGCTTCCTTTGAAAGAAGAGCAACACCCAATGCACCCGCACCAATTACATGCTTTTCATCTTTCGCAATAATAAATTCTTCTTTAGTAAGATTTAATGTTTCCATAAAAGCGTGTTTAATAGCTTTGTTTATAAAAGCTCCTCCTTGTGCAACTATTGGTACTGATAATGCTTTACCCTTGCCGATGTCAGACAAATACGTTCTACATATAGAATAAGCCAAACCCATAAACAAATCCTCTATAGGAAACCCTGCTCGCGATTTATGAATGATATCTGATTCGCCAAATACCGCACACCTTCCGGCAATTCTAGCAGGTGATTTAGATTTTAAAGCTATATCTCCAAAATTCTCTAAGGGAACTTCAAACCTTTTGGATATTGCTTCAATAAAAGCCCCAGCCCCAGCCGCGCATTTATCGTTCATTGCAAAATCGACACCTTGATCATTAATAGAAATTATTTTAGTATCATTTCCTCCGATATCTATTATTGTTCTTACATTTGGGACCATATGCTTCGCCCAAGTAATATGTGCAATTATTTCAGTTGATTTAATATCTGAAGTATTCCTTGCTTTCGTAGTTATTATGTCTCTTGCCAATTCCCCGGCACTTCCCGTTGTTCCAATACCACTTAATTCCAGATATGGTGGAAGGTTTTCCCTTAGATAAAATAGGGCTTGTTTAATTGCCTTTATAGCATCCCCTGAAGTTTCTAATGTACCCACTGAAACTATTTCAATATCCTCTCCGTTACTTTTAACTAAGGCAAATTTTGTTCCCCTTGATCCACCGTCGATACCAGCAAAATACTTTTCATTAGATAATCGCTTTTTCTCAATCGGAATCTTGCTATTATCTGAGTTTGCCTGATAATTGCCCTTATAAACTTTGATTTTGATGTTTTGTGATAATTGGGGTTTTTTATGAACATTTTTTTCTAGTAAACAACCTTCACACTTACCACCAATGGTATCTAAAATTTTAGTTCCATCATTTGTAATTTCGTAGGGTTGTGATAGCTCACAAGCATTTTGACAGCCATGACAATATCTTATCTGGCTAGAATAAGTTTTATCTATAAAATCCGCCTTAAAGGAAGTAGTCTCATCATAATTATTTTTTTTATTTTCCATTACAATTACTGCCATTCCCAGTGCACCAAGTAGTTCATTATCTGGCGGAACAATAATGTTTTTATTAAGAATACGTTCGAATGCTTTTTTTACCCCCTCGTTAAAAGCAACTCCACCTTGAAAAATTATTGGACTAGGTAATTCATAACCTTTAACTACATTTTGAATATAATTTTTAACCATTGCATCACAAACTCCTCTTAATCTTTCGGCGAGAGATACCCCTTTCTGAGTAAGATGACGGAAATCGCGCCTAGAAAATACGGTACATGTTGAGTCGATTCTAGCTGAACGATTAGCTTCCATTGACTTGCTACTAAATTCTTCTAATGATATGCCTGCTTCATCTGCAATCTGTTTTAAAAATTCTCCCGTTCCAGCAGAACAGATTGTATTCATATTAAAATAACATGGAATATTGTTATCATCAAAAACAATTACCTTTGAATCTTGACCACCTATTTCAATTATCGTTCCAACTTTATTTAAAACTATTTCATTACCGTCTTGAATTTTCTTAAGTAGACCTTTATTTAATAGATATTGTGTCCCAATTGAGTGAGCAAAAATTTCTGTACTTGTTATATCTCCACCAATAATATGGCGATTTAGTTCTCTTCCACTTCCAGTAATGCCAATGCCTCTAACTCTATAACTCTCACAAGAGTCTAAATAAGATTTAAATGCATATTTTAATGCTTCGACCTGTGAAGCAAATTGATCATGTCTTACACAAACTGGTTTACCTGCTTTTTCTCCAGAGAATGAGATGCCTAATACCTTAACTGTTGCAGATCCTATATCGACGCCAACATAGATTGAATTCATATAAACATCCACCTTTATATTTTCTTATATTCAATCCCTTATTTTGTCCATAAAAAAAAAATTAATTACAAAAAAGTTCCTAGAAATTTTATTTCTAGGAACTTTTTTGTAATTAAACTAACTTCTTTAATATTTTATATAATTAATTTTAATTTTTCCCTAGATTTCATAGTGAAAAATAGAACTACCATTTAATTTTTTTGCCTCATTTTTTACTCGAGTAGTAATTTCAAATATTTTTTCAGCTGTAATATTATTTATATCTTCACAATTGACCATAGCTAAAGATATTCCTGTTATATTTGTATCTACAGGGTTATCATAGAAACTTTTGATATCATTGTCAAAAGTTTTAACTATATTTTCAGATATATTATCAGCTCTTTTGTTATTAGTAATTATAATAAAATCGTCTCCACCTATATGTCCTATAAAATCAAAGTCATTCCCATAAACTAGAATAACTTCCTGAATAATCTCTGCAGTATGTTTAATTAATTGATCTCCCCTCCTGAAACCAAACTTATCATTAAACCACTTAAAATAATTAATATCTGCATATATTAATGTAAATTCTTCATTAATCTTAATTCTTTTATTTATCTCATTATGTATTAGTTGATTTCCAGGTAGACCAGTTAAAGGGTTAGCCTGCCTTACTAAGTCGATTTTAACATTTGCTAAAAATTTGATAATACTTTTACTAGATACAACACCTAAAATGCTTTTATTTTTAGTTACAATTATATCGTCATATAATTGCTTATGATCTCGCGCAATTGACATTTGTGCTACAGTATCTATTGGAGTTATATTCTCAACAACTAATGGTTTGTTGTCCATTATATAATTAATAGGTTTATTCCAATATAACTCCTTATTATATGATGTAATCAATTCTTGATTAAACTTTTCTTTCATCACAAGCCCAATAGGTAAAGTTTTATCGTTAACAATTACAACCACTTTCTCATCATCTTCCTGATAAAAATATTCAGCAATATTATAAACTAAAGTATTAACATTAAAAACTTTAACAGGTACTGTTAATTCTTCTATTTGCATATTCGTAAATATATCAATATTTGCTATTTTTTTGTTCTTCTCAATACATTGAATGCTATCAGATGAAAGCTTATTAGGAGGAAAATTCGGTCTAGCCATAAAATATCCTTGCCCAAAATGAACACCTAATCTAGTAACCCTTTCTAATTCTTCTAGCGTCTCAATGCCTTCCGCAATAATCTTACTATTCATTTTTCTTGATATATCAACAAAAGTTTTTAGTAAATTTTCTTTTACCTTATTTTTATCTATATCAGTTACAAGTGATTGGTCGACCTTTATATAATCTGGCTTAAGTTCCGATATCGCTTGTAATGATGAATATCCAGCTCCTGCATCATCTATTGCTATCTGAAATCCCTGCTTGCGGTAATGTTCCAAAACACTTTTATATGCCTTAAAATCACTTATCGAATTTCTCTCAGTTATTTCAAATATAATATTATTTGGCGATAGGTTATATTTACGAAGTAACTCCATAGTGTAACCTGGAGTAAAATTAGGATCATAAATAACTAGTGAGCTAATATTTACAAACAATTTTTGATTTTTTTCTAAAAAATTTGAAGATCTTTGAAATGCTAGTTCTCTTGTAATTTTTTCTAACTCATAAAGTGAACCTACAGCTTCAGCAAATTGAAATAACTGGATTGGTGAGTAAAAATAACTGTCCTTCGGTCCACGTGTTAAAGCTTCGTATCCAAAGGCTTTTCCACTAGATAAAGAGACTATCGGCTGATATATTGTTCCTAAATCTTTAGTATATAAAATATTATTCAATTCATTTTTATATTGATCGCTATAAAAATTCTTATATTCTTTTGCTTGCTTTACAACTTTCTTTATAGTTGAGTAAATCGTACTTTCAATGCTTTGATCGCTGTTTATTGGAATAAAATTACATCCTAAATGAAATTCTATCTCATCATTTAACTCGTTCACTTTTTCATTTAGTTTCTCTTTTATGAATAAATATACATTAGTAGAGACTTTATTTAGGTGTGCATAATCATCATTACTATTTAACACAACATAGAGGAAGAAATCATCACCTTTTCTCTCACTATAAATTATTTTAGACTCATAATCACTTATTACAGATACAATTCGATCCATTACAGATAGAATTGTATTGCATATTGTTTGACCATATATTTTTTCAATTTCATTAAAACGAACAATATCTAAATATATTAAACCTATTTTACTATCAGTCGATGCTTTTTCTATTGCTTTACTTGCTGTGCAACCATTATGAGTATCCAAAATTATCCTCCCCAAGTTTTTATATTAAATAAGCATCATAGAAAATATTACACCCGTATTATATTGTCATATCTTTATTTATAAGCTTATATCTCATATTACCCCAACAATGTAAATGGAATATTAATCTAATGTAAATTTAAGCAGATATTCATTTTTAACTTCTTAATAATTACCTTAAGATATTTTTTTTCAAAATAAAATGACTTTGATTTATATCCAAAGTCATTTTATCTACAGTTTTTTTCGTCTTCGTTTGTATTTTTAATAAATTTTGCAGGGTTGCCTGCAACAAATGTGCTAGGTGGAACATCCTTTGTCACAACTGAACCAGCACCTATAATTGCATTATCACCCACCGTGATTCCTGGTAATATTAATGCATTTGCTCCTATCATAACATTAGAGCCTATATATACATCTCCTAAACAATATTCATTAATTAAGTATTCATGCGCTAGGATTGTTGTATTATATCCGATAATTGTATTATCACCAACATGAATCCTCTCAGGAAACATTACATCAATCATAACCATTAAACCAAAAGCTGTTTTCCCACCAATCTCCATGTGTAAAAAAGTGCGATATAGCCAATTCTTCGCTCCCAACCAAGGAGTAATTCTAGCAATTGAGACTACTATAAAGCATTTCATTACCTTCCAAAAGCTAACTGTTTTATAAACCTGCCATAATGAGTTACTTCCTCTATCAACTTTATAACGAGTGACATTTCTCATAGATTTAATAACCTTTCACAATAGGAATTAATTCACGCATATCATCAATCATATAATCAGGATTGAATTGTTTTAAAAACTCTTTACCTTTTATGCTCCATCCTACACCGATTGATGTAATTCCAGCCCTATTTGCTGCTTCAATATCATATTGTGAATCGCCCACCATTAAGGTAGTCGTTGGGTCAGCACTTAGTTGCTCCATAGCTAGTAGAACTGGCTCAGGATTAGGTTTATGTTTTTTTGTGTCTTCATAACCTATAACCGTACTCATGAATTTATCTAGTCCAAATAGTTCGAGACCCATAAAAGCAGTTGGCTTCATCTTCGTTGTAACAATCCCCATGCTAGGGTTTAGACCATATAACTCCTCAAGTACTTCTTTAACATATGGAAATTCTCTAACCATTTCATCATGCGTCCTAATATTATGTTCTCGATATACTTCAACCATCTCTTCAGATAAATCCTTGCCACCAAATAGATCCATCTGTTCGTATAATGTTTTCCCAAAGTGCGGTATTAACATCTCTCTATTATATTTTCCTGGATAATATTTATCCAAAGTATACAAGAAAGAACTTATTATCAACTCATTTGTATTAATTATTGTTCCGTCCAAATCAAATAACAATGTTTTAAATCTCACAATAAATCCACCTCGTGTAGCTATTAATCTTCATACCTAACCGTAGAATTTTTTATAGCCTTTATATAATAAATATAGATAAACAGACCAATAACTAATAAAACACTCATTAATTGCGCAGTTCGTACATTACCATAAGCCATAGCGCCAGGTTCGAAGAATATTTTCATTGGTAGCCACAATAACTCCATAAAAGATGCTAACCAATTAGGACCATCAAAAGCAAGGCTATCAGTTCTCAATCCTTCAATGAAAAATCTCCCTATTGAATACCATGTCAAATAACTAGCAAATATTACCCCTCTAATTGGGTTCCTCAGCCTTAACCAAATTAGAAATATAATACCAACTATGTTCCATGAAGATTCATATAAAAAGGTAGGATGATAATAAGTTCCATCAATATACATCTGATTAATTATAAATTGAGGTAAGTTTATACTTTGTAAATAATCTAAAGATACGGGTCCTCCATGTGCTTCTTGATTGATAAAATTACCCCATCTTCCAATAATCTGTCCTAATAATATACTTGGACCTGCTATATCAGCTAACTGCATAAAAGATACTTTTTTAATTTTTGCAAAAATGATTGCTGTAATAATACTTCCCAACAATACCCCGTGTATTGCCAATCCACCATGCCAAGTTTTTATTATTTCACCAGGGTTTGCTGAATAATAATCCCAATTAAATATAACATAGTAACCCCTTGCACCAATTATCGCCATAGGTATTGCATATATTAATAAATCTAAAAATAAGTTAAAATCATAATTAATTCTTCTACATTCAAAATATGTAAAAATCGCTGCAACTAGTGTTGCCGTACCAAGAATTACTCCATACCAATAGACAGGATAACTTCCTATCTGAAAGGCTATTGGATCAATAATAGCTGTGCTAGTCATAATTCATCACCCTTTTTTTTTAATCAAGATCAATTTTCATTTTTTCGGCTAACCGATCTGTAAATTCCTTTGCTGCATTATATCCCGTTGATTTTAATCTGTAATTCATTGCCATAACTTCTATAATAACCGCAATATTTCTTCCTGGTCTTACTGGTATAGTATTAATTGGTAATTCGACATCTAAAATATTTATTTTTACCTCATCTAAACCAAGTCGATCATATTCTTTTGTCTGATCCCACATCTCCAAAGTTACAACAAGAGTTATCTTTTTATACTTCTTCACTGCCCCTGCACCAAATAATCTTAATACATCAATAATACCAATACCCCTAATTTCTAAGATGTGTCTAATTATTTCTGGGGCTGTACCAATTAAAACGTTTTCTGCTGATCTTTTCAAATCAACTAGGTCATCTGCTACAAGTCGATGCCCCTTCTTAACTAATTCCAAAGCTGTTTCACTCTTGCCTATACCACTATTTCCCATGATTAATATCCCTACACCATACACGTCAACAAGTACTCCACTCATTGTTTTCGTAGGAGCTAGTTGTTCTTCGAGATAGTTTGTTAGCTTACTTATAAATCTAGTAGTACTTAATTTTGATCTAAACAAAGGAATTCTATTCTCGGAAGCAATCTCCTGCAATTCTCTTGGTACTTGCAACTCACGAGTCAAAATAATACAGGGGGTATCCTCCTGACATAACAGTTCTATTCTTTCCCTTACTAAACTAGAATCTAAATCGTCAATAAAAGACAACTCTGTTTTACCAAGTATTTGAATTCTTTCCGATGGATAAAAATTAAAATATCCAGCTAATTCAATTCCAGGTCTATGTAAGTCAGATACTACAATCAATCTGTCTAAATCAACTTGAGCAGATTGCTGATTGATCAGTTCAAGATTAAAAAACTCTAATACTTCTTTGACTGTTAATTTTTTAGTCATTGAATCCTCCTGAAATATAGCTCCATAAAAATTAATTAAGCGACTGAACATCAGTCGCCATTATTATAATACTATATTATAGCCTATTTTAATAGATAAAGTAAAATTTCACTACAATATAAATTTTTTAAATACTTCCCATACTCCATGATCATTATTCGTCTTTGTAACGTAATTGGCAATCTCTTTTATTTTTGGATGAGAATTCTCCATAGCGACCCCTAATCCAGCCATTTTAATCATATCATAATCATTATAGCTATCCCCGATCGCAATCACTTCTTCCATCGAAATATCTCGTCTGCTTGCCAAATACTTAATAGCTTGTCCTTTACTAGCTTCAATGTTTGAAAACTCTAAAAAATTAGGTTTTGAGGTGTTAACGTTTAATTTATCCTTATATAATTCCTTAAATTCCTTTAACATTATTAATATTTGATTAGGGCTATCAATAGCTATAATTTTAAATGGTAAGCTACTATTATCAATTATCTCTAGTAAGTCATCTACAACATGATAATTAACCTGAGTAATCTTAACATAATCCTTTATATATAAATTATCCTTTTGAACATATAATTCATCATTTATATAAACCTGTATCATTTTATTCATTTCCTTTAATCTTTTTAAGATATCAACCGAATAATCGTAGGAAACGAACCTTTTATACAATTCTTTACCATCTAAAACATTTTTAATATATGCGCCTTGATATGTAATAATCGGAACGTTTAAATTAATCTGTTCAGCATATTTAACAGCAGATTTATACATCCTTCCTGTGGCTAAAGTTACTATAACCCCTTTTGCCACAGCCTCGTGAATTACGTCTATTGTTTGAGCTGATATTGAAAGGTCATCAGCTAATAGTGTGTCATCAAGATCTATTGCAACTAATTTATATCTCATTTATTTAACCTTTCTAGCTCTTATTTATCTTTAGATATACCGCTAAGAAACCAACTTATAATACTCATTAGAAGGGCCCCGAAAAATGCGCCTAAATAGCTATATATATAAAATCCATCTACAATCCAAGCAGTAAATGCAAAAGTCATAGCATTAATAACTAAAATAAACAATCCTAATGAAATAAAAGTAATTGGAAGTGTTAATAGTATAAGAATTGGGCGTATAAATGTATTCACCAATCCTAATATTATGGCTGCTACCAAAGCCGCAGTTATTCCTTTAATTTCTATTCCGGAAACTATTTGATCAACTATTAATAAAGCAAGACCATTTAATAATATTCTAACTATCCATTTCATATTACCACCCCCATTTCAAACCCTGTTTTAAAATCCATCCTCAGGCATTACGAAAATAGCTATAATATAGATTATAAGAAGCGGTAAGACTGCTGTAAATGCAGCTACTAGAACATATATCAG
>JBFXJF010000006.1:0-125862 GCA_050175155.1 Vulcanibacillus sp. | reverse complement strand
ATATATTAAGTAGGATGTATGATAGTATAGAAAATGAAGTTCGACTAAAGAATGTCACATCCATGTGACAACGTCGAACGACATACATCCTGTATGCACACAAAGTGCACAAGTCACGCTAAAATGCAAAAGCATTATACAGGAACGCAGAAGTTCGACTAAATGATTCCACGTCCTGTGGAAACGTCGAACGACTTGCATCCTACAAGTCTGGTGATGACGGCGGAGGGGACACACGCGTACCCATCCCGAACACGACCGTTAAGCCCTCCAGCGCCGATGGTACTTAGACCGCAGGGTCTTGGGAGAGTAGGACATTGCCAGGCGAATTAGAAGTAAGGATAGAAGGAATCGGCGAAGGCCGATTCCATATTCTAGAATTTCAAGCGACCATGTTTGATAGGGCCATAAATGATCAGTGAGGTATTTAAACTGCAGGGTCTTGGGAGAGTGTGAATGACGATTTCCCAATTTTCCTTGTTAGCTCAGTTGGTAGAGCACTCGGCTGTTAACCGAGTTGTCGCAGGTTCGAGTCCTGCACGAGGAGCCATTTGGAGAGGTGTCCGAGTTCGGTCGAAGGAGCACGATTGGAAATCGTGTAGGCGCCAAAAGTGTCTCGCGGGTTCGAATCCCGCTCTCTCCGCCACTGTGAATTCAGGAAAGATGCATTGACAGTTTTACAAATAAATGTTATAATTATATTCGGTTTGATTATGGTTCGGTAGCTCAGTCGGTAGAGCAGAGGACTGAAAATCCTCGTGTCGGCGGTTCAATTCCGTTCCGAACCACCATTTTTTTTTGCCGGTGTAGCTCAATTGGTAGAGCAACTGACTTGTAATCAGTAGGTTGGGGGTTCAAGTCCTCTCGCCGGCACCATTTGTAAATCCGAGTTCTACGTTGATTAATCTTCGCAGTTCGAGGAAAGTCGTTGTACTCTTGAGTGCACCATTAGTAAATCATTTGTACTACGTCGAATAAACTTCTAGTTCAAATGAAGCCAGTGTGCCCGAAGGGTGCACATATGATCTTCCACTAAAACTGTAACATCCATGTTACAACGTGGAAGTATGAACATCCTGTGATTCAATAAACCAATATTATAAAACGTTCAAATATGTGATTTTATGAAAATATAAATTACATTATTTTTATATCATTCGTTAATAATTGATAATAATTATGGAGGGGTACCAAAGTGGCCAAATGGGGCGGACTGTAAATCCGCTGCGTAATGCTTCGTAGGTTCAAATCCTACCCCCTCCACCATATAAAATTCAATCTCCAACATTTAACATTCGTAGGGGTGTAGTTTAGTGGTAGAACAGCGGTCTCCAAAACCGTTAGTGTGGGTTCAATTCCTACCACCCCTGCCATAAAAACTTTAATTTAAGGGAATAATTAATTATGCGGACGTAGCTCAGTGGTAGAGCATCGCCTTGCCAAGGCGAGGGTCGCGAGTTCGAATCTCGTCGTCCGCTCCATCTATTTGGCGGCATAGCCAAGTGGTAAGGCAGAGGTCTGCAAAACCTCTATCATCGGTTCAAATCCGTTTGCCGCCTCCAAAATAATATAATATAGCAATTTAAGTTTTGAAGAATGCAAACGAGCCGGGGTGGCGGAATCGGCAGACGCACAGGACTTAAAATCCTGCGGTAGGTGACTACCGTACCGGTTCAAGTCCGGTCCTCGGCACCAAAATTATAATCTTTATATCCTATATGCCTCATGTGCCCTTAGCTCAGCTGGATAGAGTGTCTGACTACGAATCAGAAGGTCGGGGGTTCAAATCCCTCAGGGCACGCCATTATTTAGAGGTTTGTATTATGCCGGTGTGGCGGAATGGCAGACGCGCACGACTCAAAATCGTGAGGGAAACCGTGGGGGTTCGAGTCCCTTCACCGGCACCAATAGTAAATCCGAGTTCTACGTTGATTAATCTCCGTAGTTCAAGGAAAGTCGTTGTACTCTTGAGTGCACCATATGAAATCATTTGTACTACGTCGAGTAAACTTCTAGCTCAAATGAAGTCAGTGTGCCCGAGAGGGTGCACCATATAAAATTCATTTGCACTTTATACATTAGCCAACGCGGTTTTTCGTTCTATTTAAAGAATGAGGGGTCGCGTTTTTTAATTTATATTAAGTAAATAAAGGATATAATGTATCCAAAAAAGAAAAATATAAATATAGTTTGATTTTCAATTTATGGAGGTACTTTCAATGGCGGAATTATACGAGGTTTATACAGATGGGGCTTGTTCAAATAATCAAGCAACAGGAGGACAACCCGGTGGCTGGGGGGTTATATTTTTAGATGGAAGAAAATTTTCGGGTGGAGATATATCTACTACAAACAACAGAATGGAACTTAAGGCTGCAATTGAAGCTTTAAAAAATACAACTAAAGGTAGTGAGGTTAAATTATACTCTGACTCAGCTTATTTGATAAATGCGTTTTTACAAAATTGGATTAAAAATTGGTTGAGAAATGGTTGGGTTACCTCGCAAAAAAAACCTGTTGAGAATCAGGATTTATGGCGTGAATTATTGACCTTGGAACAAGATAGAAAAGTTGATTGGATTAAGGTTAAGGGGCATTCGGAAAATAAATGGAATGCCATAGCCGATCAATTAGCTGTTGATGCCATACCGAAAGATACAGGAGAAAAACTCCAGGAAACTGATTTACTGAAAAGCGATGAAAAAGTATTCATTAATTTATCGAAAGAGAACTATATATTATTAATAGCTACAATAAAAGAATTAGCTAAAAACAACTTCGAGTATGATGTTTTATATAACGAACTTATAGATAAGTTTTGAAATTAAGAGTGAGTGAAAATGGACACGAATAGCATGGGAATTAAGCAAAAGTTAATTAATTATGCGTATGAGATTGGCATAGATAAGATAGGTTTTACTTCAGCGACACCTTTTTATGAATTAAAACAAGTACTTACAGAACACCGTCAATTGGGCTACGACTCAGGTTTTGAAGAAAAGGATTTAGAGAAGCGTATTGATCCAAAACAAACTTTAAAGAACGCAGAATCAATAATTGCAATAGCTATAGCTTATCCAAATAAATTTGAAATCCCCCTTCAATCTACAGAAGAGCTAAGAGGATTTATCTCATGTTCTGCATGGGGTTTAGATTATCACATAATTTTAGAAGATAAGTTGAGTAAATTAGGTGATTTCTTAAAGGAAATAGAGCCCAAAACTGAGTACGTTTTTATGACTGATACAGGTCCACTATCTGATAAGGCTGTTGCTGAAAGATCTGGACTTGGTTGGATAGGGAAGAATTCTTTATTAATTACACCTGAATATGGTTCATATGTTTTTCTGGGTGAAATGATAACCAATATAAAAATCCCTGAAGATAAACCGATTAAAGAACAGTGTGGAGAATGTACATTATGTATTGATGCTTGTCCTAATAATGCAATTGTACAAGCAAAACAACTGAATTCTAAAAAATGTTTATCCTATATAACTCAGAAAAAGAACATATCGGACGAAGATTTAATTGAGAACTTAAAAAATAGGTTGTATGGGTGTGATACTTGTCAACAAGTATGTCCTATAAACAAAGGAATCAAAGGCGATAACAAAAAATTCTCGATAACTGATCTGGAATTGATAAGACCACTTCTTAAACCCTTATTAAATATTACGAGCAAAGAATTTAACAAAAAATGGGGGACAACAGCGGCCGGTTGGAGAGGAAAAACAATAATACAAAGAAACGCAATAATGGGTTTAGCATATTATAAAGATATATCGGCAATAACAGAATTAAAAAAAATGTTGATTGAGGATAGAAGAGAGGTTATTAGACAGACTGCGGCGTGGGCTATAGGTGAAATTGGAGGAGAAGTTGCAAAAGAAACGCTTTATTTCTCGAAAAAGGGCGAAAACAATCCTAAAGTACTACAAGAGATAGATAAATCGTTAAATAAGTTGTTAAATCAATAAGATAAGCGATTAGCTAAAAGTTGCTGGTTTGTTATATTATATATCAATGAGCTTTTAGCTAATTATTTTTTATTTTCTATTATAAAATCTAAAAACTTATATCGAAAGTGGGCGTATACGAATATATATATTTATAGAGCGAAGATTGTAGATGAATTGCTTGTGGCTTAGGAGGGGAAATTATTGAAAGGTTCAACAGAAGTGATTTATTATTGCGAGATGGACTCTAAAGTAGGTCCGATAACAATTGCATCTACCAAAAAGGGAGTCTGTTGGCTTGAATTTGGATATAACGAAAAAACGATAAATCTACTAAAAATATGGGCAAAAAAATGGATGAATACTGATCAGGTTATAAAGGGACAAGATGAATTGGATGAGGCTAAGAAACAGTTGACAGAATATTTCAATAAAGAGAGAGAAAAATTTGAATTAGAAATAGATTTTTATGGAACACCTTTTCAGAAACTTGTCTGGGAAAGTCTTTTAGCTATTCCATATGGAGAAGTACGTAGCTATAAGGATATTGCATTACTAATTAATGATTCGAAATCAGTAAGAGCTATTGGTGGTGCAAACCATAATAATCCGATACCAATTATAGTTCCATGCCATAGAGTTATCGGTTCTAATGGAAATCTTGTTGGTTATGGTGGCGGGATAAAGATTAAGCAGTTTCTTCTTGAATTAGAGGGGTATATAAAAACTACTATCTAAAAAAATAATATAATTAAATTCTTTGTTTTCAAAAAAAGAAGTGATAAATGGATATCACTTCTTTTTCAGTTTTAATAATATATATTCACATAATTTGTTCTAAATGGAGGGGATAAAGTGGGAATATATAATCGGGAGAAGGTCGTTATATATGCTAATAATTGGTGGAACAATTATAATCCTCGTTTCTTACACTTCGAAAATGATTGTACTAACTATGTTTCACAATGCCTGTGGGCGGGTGGGGCACCAATGAAATTAGGAAATGTTGGTATGGGCTGGTGGTATAGAGGATATGGTAGTAAATCAGATAGTTGGAGTTATAGTTGGGCAGTAGCACATATGTTAAACAGTTACTTACAAAACAATAAAAAAGGTTTAACCGCTACACCAATTATTAATCCAGAATTGTTAACTATTGGTGATGTCATATGTTATGATTTTGAAGGGGACGGAAGGTGGAATCATAATAGTATTGTAACAGCTAAAGATTATATTGGAACCCCATTAGTAAATGCACACACAATAAATTCAGAGCATAGAAATTGGTCGTATAAAGAATCACATGCATGGACACCAAAGATTAAATATAAGTTTTTCCATATATCAGATTATTTTAGTTAAGGGATTGCTAAAATTAAGCTTTAGTTGCTAATAATAAGCTTTAATAGAAGCTTTCTTTTTTTTGTAGTATAATTGTAAATATTGTATAAATAGCTATTCTTTAGAGGTGATTTTTGTTGACAATGAACATCGTACTACATCAACCTGAAATTCCAGCTAACACAGGTAATATAGCTAGAACCTGTGCAGCGACAGCTACAAGACTACATCTAATAAGACCGCTTGGATTTTCTACTGATGACAAAATGTTAAAAAGGGCGGGGCTTGATTATTGGGACTCCGTAGAGATAATGTATTATGATTCATTGCAAGATCTTTATCAGAAATATCCCGATGGACGTTTTTTTTATGCGACTACAAAAACTGAACAAAAATATTCTGATGTTAATTATACAGATGAAGATTTTATCGTTTTTGGTAAGGAGACTGCTGGAATTCCTATAGATATTTTAAAGGAGAACTGGGAGAGAACGATAACAATTCCAATGAGGGATTCGATACGATCTTTGAATTTATCTAATGCTGTAGCAGTCGTACTTTATGAAGGTCTTAGGCAACTTCAATTTAAAGATATAAATAAATAGGAGGAAATTTAATATGGAGATACCACAAATCCATTATGCAATAATAGGTGGATCAAGTACATTTTCAATCAATTTTCCAGAGGATTTAAAAAGAACGGACGTTACAATATTAGAAGATAATTTGATATACCAAACACCTTTTGGGGCAAGTCCAGTTTTTAAGTTAATCTTAGTTGGAGAAAAAAAAGTTTTAACTGTTAAAATGCATGGTTGGAGACCAAATGAGGGAATTAAAAGAGGTCAAGCCTCGCAGCAATTATTCTGGGTACTTAAAGAAGCAGGTGTAAAAAAAATATTTGCTGAAGGAGGCGTCGGAAGCATTAATCATTTATTAGAGTTGAGAGATTTAGTTATAGTTGATGATTATATCGATTACTCAATGCGCCAAGATGTGGGTTTAGGTGGACCATATCTTTTAACGATGAGAGATCCTATTTGTCCTACCCAGTCTAAGGCGCTAACGGACATAGCAAAGAAAAAAATAGAACCTAAGGGAAGACGTGTATTCAGTAGAAGCACATATGTGAATACTGATGGTAGACATTTTGAGTCACGTGCGGAGGTTCAGATGTTTAGAACTTGGCAGGCAGATGTGGTTGGACAGAGCGTAACACCTGAAGTTTATCTTGCGAGGGAGATTGGGGCCTGTTATGCAGGTATTTATATGGTGGTAAACTATGCTGAAGGAATAATTAAGGACTGGGAACATGATGATTTAAGCAATATCTTCTTTCAGGAATCATATACGATAGGTAATATTTTGCTGGATGCTTTAAAAGAAATTAACGAGAGCCAGAAAGAATGTAAGTGTTTAACATATAGAAACGACACATTACTTAAGGAAAAATAATTGGGTGGTGGCACTATGAGCAAGGCATTATTAATTGATTTAGACGGAACCTTATTACAAGCTGATACAGAGGAATTTGTTAAGCAGTATATGAAATCTTTAACTTTCTACATAAAGGATTATTATAATCCTGAAAAATTTATTCAAGCTATATGGGAAAGTACAGAAGAGATGATAAAAAATCTGGATTCTAATTTGACTAATAAAGAGGTTTTTTCAAATCACTTCATAGAAAAATCAGGTGTTATAGATTCTGAAGTTTGGCCTTTATTCGAAAGATTCTATCTTGAACAATTCCCTAAGCTAAAAGGATTAATTAGTACTACAACAATATCTAAAAATATTGTTGAGATTGCAAAAAAACAGGGGAGAAAAGTAGTGGTTGCTACTAACCCGCTTTTTCCTAAAGATGCTATAGTTGAGAGATTACGATGGCTGGAATTAGATAATTTTCCCTTTGATTTGATTACTGCTTTTGAAGATTCTCATTTCTGTAAGCCGCATGTGCTTTATTTTGAGGAGATATTAGATAAAATAAGTACTAAGCCTGAGGATGCGATAATGATTGGGAATGATATGCAAGAGGATATGGTAGCGAGTGAACTAGGTATGAGTACGTATTTGGTTAAGGATTATTTAATTGATCGTGGAAGTCGGAGTTACACTGTTAACCAAAGCGGAACGCTAGTTGAATTAAAAGAACAGTTACAGAAAAAGATTGGTGTATTTTGTTAAATTAATGAATAAGATGTTCTAGATGAAGATATTCGGAAGAAGGATGGGGGATAAATGAAGATTACAGTTATTTCTGATACCCATATTTCTAGAAAGGGACAGGAATTGCCTTCACTAGTTTTAAAATCAATTGAGAATAGCGATTTACTAATACATGCTGGCGATTTCACATCCGCTAGCTTACTTTATTATTTAGAAGCTTTGACAAGAGTAGAGGCAGTTGCAGGTAATAACGATGGGGCAGATTTATTTCATTTAGGCAAGAAAAAAATAATTGAGCTTAATGGCTACTCGATTGGAATTACCCATGGGGAAGGGGATTATAGCAACATTTTGCAAAGGGTAAAAAGGACATTCTCTGATGATAAGGTTGATATAGTTATTTTTGGGCATTCCCATCAGCCTTATTCAGTTACGGAAAGTGGAGTATTATATTTTAATCCAGGGTCACCAACCAACAGGAGAAGAAGCCCTAAACACTCATATGGTGAAATAACGTTAGGAAAAAAAATCGGAGCCGATATTATCTATTTTTAGGATAAAAACATAGTGCAGACAATGTATTTGTTATTGTTAAGAATTTTATGTTGGAGGCGAAGTATTTTGAAAAAATTTATTATGGTGCTTTTTATTTTGATATTATCAACTTCTTTATTGCTGGGGTGTGGTTCGGAGAATGTAGATGAAAAACCAGTTTTATCAGAGAGTACTACTGATTTTGAATTTATTGATAACCAACTTAATTTAAAAAAGGATGAAATATACGAAATTAGATGGTCAAGTGATAATAAATTTGTAGCATATGTATTAGGTGACTCATTAAGTATGTATGGTCAGTTATATATATGGGAAGTTGGCGGAGAAGAGCCAGAGATGGTAGGGAACGTTGAAGACAGAATATGTGAGTTAATTTTGTCTCCTAATAATGAATATTTACTAGTAGATATTGGTACATCAGTTCAAAGGTTTGGAGTAGTGGTTTCTAATATTGAAAAGAAAAAAATCGGAGAGATAAATTATATCGGGAATGCATTTTGGACTAATGATTCAAATTATTTGATTGTGGGTGTCGTGAGTGATATAAAACCTTCTATAGAGATTGAATTAGAGGGTACAGTTGATATTGCTAGTTATAATATTAAAACAGGGGAAATTAACTTTATTGAAAAAGGGACAGCAGAATATAATTTTTACCCAGTAGAAGTTAGAGAAGATGGAACGGTTGTTTATAAAAAAAGTTATTTTGATAATCAAATTGATGAGGAAACTTTTGAATATAAGATTAATTAATATGTTATTCTGAATGAAGTGAACGACATCTATTACAGGTGTTAATAAAGATAAATAATCATCTAACGCTCTGTTCTTGCCTCGCAAAGGCTTCGCTAAAGATGACTATTTATCTTTTATTATCAATTTATAGGCGGTTATTAGAATTTAAGTTTCTGCCTTGAAGCGGGTTTATATATTGAAGCGTAAAGTATTAGTAAACTTGCAAATCCGATGCCTACTAATGCATAGGTAGGGTGATTCCAGCTGAGTCCCGTTCCAAAGAAGAATAATTCCCTAAGTCCATCAACCATACACATTATTGGTAGCCATGTATAAATCCAATCTTGATAAAATGATGACACAAATTCGGGGGGCATTGATAACAGTGGGGCCCCAAAGAACATAATGATTAGATAGATTGATAGTCCCCCTTTTAGACCAAGCCAAGAAATTGTAGCTAAAATCATTAAAAAGAAGCATAGATAAGTAACTGATAAGAACAAAGCAGTATCAGTAAATCGCGGGATATTTAATCCTAATAAACTACTAGAGATCCACGTCAATCCAAAACCGACAATAAGTGCTAGAACAATTCCTACAAAAGTCTCAACTAATAAAGTAAAAAATTTCTCTCTTTTATTAGAAAAAATATACTCTTTCCTCATTGAAAAAAGTGCAGCTGCACCAATTATAGATGCCATCCAAATTGGCTGGAATAAAATTACGGGTGAGTTACCATTTGCACTATGTGTACCAATTTCGTTTACATTTGTAATTTTTTTTGTAATGGGCGATACTAATGCGGTAGCTTGTTTTGTTGTTAATACTCCCCCTTGTTTATCAAAACCTTCAACTAGTTGTGCACGAATGCCATTGTTTATATTGTCTACAATTCCATTAAGCATTTGACTAGCTACATTCGCAGCCATCGCGTTCATTCCTTGATTAATAATTATTTCTATTTCTGGAGATGTAGGATCTGAAGTCAATAAAGAAGCTTGTTTAGCACTATAATCAGATGGAATAACTAGAGCAGCGTAATATTCTTGGTTGTCTAATCCTGCTTGAACAGCTTCATAACTTTCTACTTCAATCCATTGAACGGCAGGTTCCTCACCAGTTGTTGGACTTGACATTAATCGGATATTATCAACAATCATTTTTCCCATAACCGGATCTTCATTAACAATAGCGATGGGTAAGTTCTTTGGTGTTGGATTTACAGCTGGAATAAGAGTTAAAGCAAAAACAAAGATCACTACTAACACAATGATAGGCAATATAAGTAGCATTTTATTCCTTAAAATACTCATAAATACATCTCCTTACTATTTATTTCGTTAAAGTACGATTTGGAGTAATAATTATAATATTCATACTATTGTTTAGTACTTACTATGTATACTATATTAAAAATAATTTATATATCAATAGTTAATATATAAATGTAATAATATATAATATAAATTGAACAATATAAATTAGATTGAGATCTGTAGATATATGGAGGTATAAAGATGATTAGAAAATCGATATTAGAACTATTTTATGAAGCAGCTCATATACAACGTTGGAATGATCATATTAGACCTAAAGGTTTTACAGAATTAGATAAGCAAGCACATAAAATGATTATTGCTTTCGTTCTTGCTAAGTATGAGGAAAGTGAACATAAGTCTAATATAAATTGGGTAAGGTTAATAGAAGGTGGTATTTTTGAGTTTTTACATAGAACAGTAATTACTGATATTAAGCCGCCAGTCTATCATAAGCTTTTGGAAAGTCATGGAGATGAGTTAAATAGATGGGTACTTAGTCAACTAAAAGACAAGGTAGATAGCATAAAAGGTGATTTTTTTGCTAGATTTTCAGAATATTTATTTAATCCGCTTTATTGTCCTCTAGAAAAGAGAATTTTAAAAGCATCACATTACTTGGCTACTAATTGGGAATTTAAGATAATTTATAATTTAAATTCTAATTTGTATGGTATAGAGCAAACAAAGAATGATATTGAGAGTCAACTAGAGGGTTATTATGACCTAGCAAGTGTTCAGAAATTTTGTTTAAGTAATAAGACCAAAAACTTTATTGATTTAGTAGGTCAGCTTAGGTTTCAACAAAGGTGGGCACAATCACCTAGGGTTCCCGAAACGTCAGTAATGGGTCACATGTTAATAGTAGCAATGATAACTTATTTATGTTCTATTGAGATAGATTCATGTGATAAGAGATTAAGCAATAACTTTTATGGTGGTTTATTTCATGATTTACCGGAAGTACTAACAAGAGACATTATTTCACCTGTAAAAAGATCAGTCGGGGGCTTAGAGGAGTTAATTAAAGAGATTGAGAATACTCAAGTTGAAGAGAAAATTTTTCCGCTCCTACCTGTTGATTGGCATGAAGATATTAAATATTTTATTGATGATGAATTTAGTAGTAAGATAAAGGATTGCAATGGTATTAAAAAAGTTGTAACTTCTAAAATTATTAGTGAGAAATATAATCTAAATGAGTTTAGCGCTTTAGACGGCGAAATAATTAGAGCGTGTGATCACTTGGCTGCTTATATTGAGGCATCACTATCAATATCTTATGGAACTACATCTCACCACCTCACAGGAGCAATTACATCCTTTTATAATACATACCAAAACAAGGATGTAGGGGGCATTGATTTTGGACAACTTTTTGATTATTTTAAAGTTTAGTTAAAAGAGAGGTTAATTAAATGGATTATGTTAAATATAATAGTAAAGCATGGGATAATGAGGTTAAGATTGGTAACGAATGGACAAAACCTGTATCTAGTGAAACTATAGAAGCTGCTAAAAATGGTGAGTGGGAAATAGTACTTACTCCTACAAAAGTGGTCCCTAAGGATTGGTTTGGGGATCTCTTGAATAAAAAGGTATTATGCTTAGCAAGCGGAGGGGGCCAACAGGGACCAGTTTTAGCTGCTGCAGGTGCTAATGTAACTGTGTTTGATAATTCAATAGAGCAATTGAAATCGGAAGAATATGTTGCCAAACGTGATGGACTAAAAATAAGAACAATACAAGGAGACATGAGAGATTTGTCTTGTTTTAAAAATGAAGAATTCGACCTGATTGTTCACCCGGTGTCTAATATATTCGTAGATAATATTATTTTAGTTTGGAATGAAGCGAGTAGAGTTCTGAAAAAAGGGGGAAGGCTACTTTCCGGAATAGCTAACCCACTTCTTTTTATTTTTGACTATAATCAACTTAGAAGAGGTATTTTTGAAGTAATGCATTCAATACCTTATTCCGATCTAACTAGTATTACAACAGAGGAACTTAATAAATATATTAACAGTAACGAGCCAATTAGTTTTGGGCATAGCTTAGAAGACCAGATTAAAGGACAACTAGATGCAGGGTTTGTTTTAACTGGATTTTATGAAGATGACCATGGGGGGATCTCTCCATTAGACAAGTATATAAAAACATTTATTGCAACATGTGCGGTAAAGGCTTAATAATTTAGGGGTTGAAAAAAGGTGATAGCTTTAAAAAGATTAGTTGCACTAGCGCCAGTAATAATAATTACTTATATATTTGTTGATGCTAGATATGCTTGGGAATATAAAACAATGGGTTTGTCGGGTATATTAGAGATTGGGCTTAATCTTTTACCTTTGTATTTATTTATAATTTTTGATCTTTTAAGAAGGGAAGAACTTACTTATCTTCAAATGTTTATTCAATCAAGTTTTTATGTGTATCTATTTGCAGTTTTGTATTTGACAATCTATTTCATTCTCTTTAGAGACCTAACTTGGGAAGGTGTAGCAGAGAGTCTGGATTTTCGGTTTACTTATCGGGCAGGGCTTAATCTAATTCCATTAACTATTTTTAAATACTATAGTGTTTTTGATCGCCAGATAATCGGGAATTTAATTATGTTACTTCCATTAGGAATTTATTTGCCGTTACTGTACAAGAAATTATCAACGTTTATAAGAGTTTTTGCTATTGCAATCCTTTTTTCATTATCTATTGAGAGCGTTCAATTAATTTCTAATTATAGGGGTACAGATATTGATGACGTAATATTGAATAGTATTGGAGCGGGGGTTGGATTTATTATATATAAAGCAGTTAAAAGTCTTGTGAAAATTTAGATTTTGGTATTTAGTCGGTTCTACCAGATACAGTTAATGTATGCTGGTTTTTTTATTATAAAAAAATATTTATTTCAGAAGAAAGAATAAAAAGTATTGGCATAAAATTATTAATAATTAGAATTGGGAGGAGGGCATTATGGATATCTTAAATAAAATAACAAAGTACCATGAAATGGAAAAAGAACTAATTTGGGAAGGCTCTTTTTCGGACTATTTAGAAATGGTAAAGTTAAAACCTAAAATAGCAGAAACTTCTCATTCAAGGGTTTATAATCTTATTTTAAGCTCTGGGAAAAAGGAGAAAGACGGACTTACGGAGTATAATTTTTTCAATTCGCAATTGTTTGGATTAGAAGAGACTATTGAACGCTTAGTAGAAGAATATTTTCATACAGCAGCAAAAAGGCTAGACGTCAGAAAAAGAATATTGCTTTTAATGGGTCCGGTAAGTGGTGGCAAGTCAACTATCGTTAATATGTTAAAACGGGGTTTAGAAAGTTATACAAGAATTGAAGAAGGTGCTTTATATGGTATAAAAGGTTGTCCTATGCATGAGGAACCCCTTCATTTAATTCCAGAGGGGCTCAGAAATGACTTTGAGAAGGAATTTGCAATAAAAGTTGAAGGAAACCTTTGCCCAATATGTAAATTAAGATTAGAAAATGAATATAATGGAGAAGTTGGAAAGGTTAAAGTTGAAAGAGTATTTTTGTCGGAAGATAAAAGAGTTGGAATAGGTACTTTTTCGCCATCCGATCCAAAATCACAGGATATAGCTGATTTAACTGGGAGTATAGATTTTTCTACAATAGCAGAGTATGGTTCTGAGTCTGATCCAAGGGCGTATCGCTTTGATGGGGAACTAAATAAAGCCAACAGAGGATTGATGGAGTTTCAAGAAATGTTAAAAGCCGATGAAAAGTTCCTATGGCATTTGTTATCTTTAACTCAAGAGGGTAATTTTAAAGCTGGAAGATTTGCATTAATTTCAGCTGATGAACTAATAGTTGCACATACAAATGAAGCAGAATATAAAACCTTTATAAATAATAAAAAAAATGAAGCATTACAATCAAGGATAATCGTGATGCCTATTCCTTACAATTTAAAATTGACTGAAGAAGAAAAAATATATAAAAAATTAATTAGTGAAAGTGATATAAAAGGTATTCATATAGCACCCCATGCGCTATACACCGCGAGCATATTTACTATCCTAACTAGATTAAGGGAATCTAAAAGACATAACATGGATAATATGAAAAAACTTCGTCTATATAATGGCGAAAATGTAGAAGGCTATAATGAAACAGATTTAAAGGATTTGAAAAATGAGTTTCAAGATGAAGGAATGTCAGGGATTGATCCGAGATACGTGATAAATCGTATTTCGAGTGCATTAATTAAAGAGGATAGAAAGTGTATAAACGCTTTGGACTTACTGCGAGCTCTGAAGGAAGGATTGGAACAACATCCCTCAATTACAAAGGAAGAACGTGAAAAGTATTTAAATTATATTTACATAGCAAGAAAAGAATATGACGAAAAGGCTAAAAATGAAGTACAGAAAGCCTTTGTATATTCATTTGAAGAGTCAGCTAAAACTTTGATGAATAATTATTTGGATAATGTAGAAGCATTTTGTAATAAGAGTATTATTAAGGATGTAATTACTGGCGATGAAATAGAACCAGATGAGAGATTAATGAGATCAATTGAAGAACAAATAGGTATATCTGAAAATGCAAAAACTTCATTTAGAGAAGAGATATTAATTAGAATTTCGGCTTTTGCTAGAAAGGGTAAAAAGTTCGACTACATGAGTCATAATGGTTTAAGAGAAGCGATTCAAAAAAAATTGTTTGCTGATTTAAAGGATGTTGTGAAAATAACTACATCATCAAAAATGCCAGACGAAGTTCAATTAAAAAAAATTAATCAGGTAAGTGAAAAACTGATGGAGGAGTTTAGGTATTGCCCAATATGTGCAAATGAATTGCTAAAATATGTTGGTAGTTTACTAAATAGATAATAGGAGGGGTATAAGATGAACAAACCTCTCTTCATTGTATCTAATGAGGATTGGTCTTTACACCGAAAAGGTTATGAAGACCAAATACGACATAATAAAAAAGTGCGTGATGCAATAAAAGAAAACCTACCGGACTTAATAAGTGAGGAAGGAATTATTCTATCTAATGGGAAAGAAATGTTAAAAATTCCGGTTAAGTCACTTATTGAATATAGATTTAAATATAACTTTGAAAAGCAAAAATTAACTGGGCAAGGCATAGGAGATTCAAAAGTCGGGGATATAATTGCAAAAGAAAATAAAGGTAAGGAAGTTAAACAAGGGGCAAGTGAAAAACCGGGATATGATATTTACGAAGCAGGGGTAACATTAGAGGAGATTGAAGAAATTCTTTTTATTAATTTAGAACTTCCTAATTTTAAGAATAAGGAAAAAGAGAATATTGTTATAAAAGATATATGTTTTAATGATGTCAGAAAAAATGGGTTAACTAATAATATCGATAAGAAAAGAACTATTTTAGAGAACATTAAAAGAAATTCAATAGTAAATGGAAAAGCAAGTTTAGATAAAATATCAGTAGAAGACTTAAGGTATAAGACATGGAATGATGTCATTATTCCAAATACAGGTGCAGTTATTATTGCTATGATGGATACAAGTGGATCAATGGGAACCTATGAAAAGTATATTGCAAGGACCTTTTTCTTTTGGTTGGTCAGATTTTTACGAACAAAATATAAAGATTTAGAAATAGTATTTATTGCCCATCATACTGAGGCGAAAGAGGTTACTGAAGAAGAATTTTTTGTTAGGGGTGAAAGTGGGGGGACGATATGTTCTTCTGCTTATAAAATGGCATTAGAAATAATTAATGCAAAATATCCTCCTTATAAATATAATATATATCCATTTCATTTTTCTGATGGAGATAACTTGACTTCTGATAATGACAGAAGTTTGCATTTTGCACTAGAATTAATAAAGATATCTAATATGTTTTGTTATGGAGAGATTAATCAATTTAATAGAGAATCAACGTTAATGAATGTATATAAGAATATAGATGATGAAAAATTTAAATATACTACTATAAGAGATAGATCACAAGTATACCAAACATTACTTACTTTTTTTTCTAAAGAAAAGACTTCTAATGTTAGGAGGTCTGATTCAGATGAATAATAACAGTGAATTAAGTAATGCCATAATTGAAATAACTGATATTGCTATAAATTTAGGACTTGATCCATTCCCCATGAGATATGAGATATGTCCTAGTGACATAATCTATACATTTGGAGTATATGGTATGCCGACCAGGTATTCTCACTGGTCTTTTGGGAAAGCTTTTTATAAATTGAAATTACAATATGATTTGGGACTAACGAAAATTTATGAATTAATTATCAACTCTAATCCTAGTTATGCTTTCTTACTAGAAGGAAATAGTTTAATTCAAAACAAATTAATTGTAGCTCATGTTTTAGCACATTCTGATTTTTTTAAAAACAATATTCATTTTGCAAATACTTCTAGAGATATGGTAGAGAGTATGGCAAGAACAGCTGAAAGAATTAGAGTCTATGAAACGAATTACGGAAAAAAAAGAGTTGAAGAATTTATAGACTCTGTTATTGCAATTCAAGAACATGTAGATCCGTATGCTAACAAAAAAAAGACAAACAAAGTCATAACAGAATATGGAAACCATTCAAATAAGAGCATCAGTTCAGGATATGATGACTTATCTGAAAAGGATAACGCTCTTAAAGATAATAATCAGGGTAAAGTAAATACCTTTGAAAAAGATATTTTATTATTCATATGGAAACATAGTAAAGTATTAGAAGATTGGCAACGCGATATATTGACAAAGTTGCGTGAGGAAATGCTTTATTTTTGGCCTCAAATAGAAACTAAAATTATGAATGAGGGTTGGGCAACTTATTGGCATACAAAAATATTAAGGGAAATTGATTTGTCAGAAGAGGAAACGATTGAGCTAGCAAAGCTAAATTCAACTGTATTAAATAGATCAGGAACGGGTATTAATCCTTATTATCTTGGTTTAAAAATATTTGAAGATTTAGAAGAAAAGTGGGGTAGAAAAGCTGGGTATTTTGAGAGGAGTAAAATTTTTGAGGTAAGAGAATTTGAAAATGATATATCATTTATACGAAATTATTTAACTAATGATTTAATTAGTAAACTAGATTTATTTCTATACCAAAAGAAAGGCAATAATTGGGTGATTGTAGAAAAAAACCATCAAAATATAAGGAATCAACTAATTAATGAAAGAGTTAATGGCGGTTATCCTTATATAGTTGTAATTGATGGGGATTACTTAAATAATGGTGAACTATATTTAAAACATCAATATGAAGAATTAGAATTAGACATTTATTATTTAGAAAAGACGCTACCCTATATTTACAAATTATGGGGAAGAATGGTTCATATAGAAACTACTATTGAAAACAGATTGATTAGATTTTCTTATGATGGCAAAAAATCATATCGTAAATTCTTATGATCTAAAAAGTTTAGAAAAAATTCATATCTACTTGTTTATATTATTTACAATTAATATATAATTAAAATGATTTATAGTGAATAAAATCTCTTTTGAAAGGATAGAAAAGTATGAGCATAAAATCTAAAGATATATTAATTTTTATATTTAAGGTCTTAGTAACTAGCTCTTTCTGGGTTTCAATATTGCGCATCTATGTATGGTATTACAATAAATCTTTAGATACTTTTGCTAATGTACTGTTCTATTTATCATTATCGTTTTTAATTTTCGGGTTCATAAGTATTTTATTAATTTTATTAAAACAAGAACAGAAGAATGTAACATATAAGAGACTCATGAGTATTGCAACCCTAATAGTATTTGATGGAATAGTTTTTATAGTTATAAGTTTTTTCTTAACATTTCTAATTTCATTTCAAAATAGTGTGTAAATAAGAAGAAAGTATTATTGTTATCTTACCGTCCCCCTAAACATTTTAGGTGGCGGTATTTTTATATTACTTAATGTAAGAAAATGGCTAAAAAGAACAAATATAAATAAATTGTAAAAATATATAAATTAATTAGTGACAATATTTTCATTTTAAAGTATTATAATATTATCATAAAAAGTCAAGAATTAACAAAAAATGAAATAAAAAGTACAATATTTTAAAACTTAAAACTTTTTCCTTAGGACTGATTCTATTGATTAACGATAAAGAAATTAATTTATTAAAAGAAGAAGTTAGAGACAATTTGGATTTATCTAGTTTTACTTCAGATGAAGAGTTGCGTTTATTTATTGAAGAAAGAGTATTTAAGTATTCAGAGAAAAGAATTTTAACAATTCCTGAAAAGGTTTATACAGTAGAAAGAATTTATAATTCTTTAAGAGCATATGACGTTTTGCAACCATTAATAAATGATACATCTATTACAGAAATAATGATAAATTCTGCGAATGAAATATTTATAGAAAGAGAAGGAATTATTTCAAGGGCTGAAATACAATTTGAAAACCAAGATAAACTTGAGGATATAATACAAGCTATAGTTTCCAAAGTAAATCGTGTAGTTAATGAATCTTCTCCAATTGTAGATGCAAGATTAAAAGACGGATCACGTGTGAATATTGTTCTTCCTCCAATTGCTTTAAAGGGTCCAACAATGACAATAAGGAAATTTCCTGAGAAAGCTTTAACAATGAAAGATCTTATTGAAAAGGAAACAATAACAGAGGAAGCTGCGGAATTCATTAGAAAATTAGTTATTAGTAAATATAATATTTTCATTAGTGGTGGGACAGGTTCAGGAAAAACAACGTTTCTTAATATATTGTCAAATTATATTCCATCTAATGAAAGGGTTATTACAATAGAGGATTCAGCAGAACTGCAAATAAAGAACATTCCCAATCTAGTTAGTATGGAAACGAGGAATGCTAATACTGAAGGAAAAGGAGAAGTAACTATAAGTGATCTTATTCGCACGTCACTAAGAATGAGGCCGAATAGAATAATAGTGGGTGAAGTGCGTGGTAAAGAAGCATTAGATATGTTACAAGCAATGAACACTGGACATGAAGGATCAATATCAACGGGACATGCTAATAGTACAGTAGACATGCTTAGTAGGCTAGAAACAATGGTGTTAAGTGGAGCTAATCTACCAATAGAGGTTATTAGAAAACAAATAAATTCAGCTATTGATATAATGATTCATCTAGCAAGAATTCGAGACAACTCAAGAAAAATAGTAGAAATTAGCGAAATTGTTAATGTCGATAACAATGAATTTATTATTAACAGTATCTATGATTTCGTAGAAGGGAAATTAATACCAACTGGTAATAAATTAAAAAATGTATCAAAACTCAAAACTGAGGGTTTTAGAGGTGAAGATGTGAATGAATAATTTATATAACTTAGAATATGAGTACTTACAACAAAATGGGAGTAGCATCCTTTTTTGGAGTGAAAAAGGGTTAGAAGTTAATCAATTAAATAATATTCAAGTAAAAATGCTATTGTCTAATAATATTCCAAATTTATTGCAACTTGAAGTTGAAGAATCGGATTTTAATATTAAACTTCGTTATGATATCTCGGGTAAAAGAACATTATCTAGTTACATAAAAATGCAATATTTACATCTAGAAGAAGCTTTAAAAGTGTTTTCTAATATTGTTTCGATTATTAATGATAGTAGATTATATATGCTTGAAGAAAAAAATTACATTATTAACCAAGATTTTATTTTTATTTGTGCGGATTCAGAAAAACTTTATTTCACCTACCTTCCTTTAAAAGAGATACCAGATGAAAATTCAATTCAGGTTGAATTAAAAAAACTTTTTATGTATCTATTTAATGATTCGGTCGATATAGATACGCGACTCTATCAGGATATAATTAAATACTTAGATAACGATTATTTTAATATTTCAAGTCTTAAACAGTTATTATTTAAATTCGACTTAGATAGTCCTAAATGTAATAATAGTCAATTGATAAGTAGTTTGAGTAATGAAAAACCTAATAATTTAGTTACCAAAAAAGTTTTAAAACCTTTATCAGAACGTCTAAAAATATTAATTTATTCGGGAGAAATCTTATTAATAGCAATTTTATGGAGGTTATATTTAGAAAAACAAAATGAAGGGGTATTCTATATTAGTCTGGGTGTAACGATTATAATTATCGACATTACCTATGTTTTTATGAAGTTATGGAGACCAAAATTCAAAAAAACAACAAAAGTTATAAATCAAAAAAAATATAGTTCTATAAGTGGATTAGAAGATAAAACAACATTATTAACTTTAAGTGATGAAACCGCGTTACTAAAAAAAAATAGGAAAAAAATCTATTTAAAAATAGATAGAGGAACAACGTTGGAAGAGATTGAGGTGGATTGCAAAAGCTTTATAATCGGGAGAAATCCAAACACAGTCAATTATGTAGAAAATTCATATGGGATATCAAGAGTACATATAGAGATAATTGAAGACTCAACTGAATATCTAGTGAGGGATTTAGGGTCAAAGAATGGAAGTTATCTAAATGATAAAGCTCTGATACCAAATAAAATATACCCGATTAAGAATGGTGACATTATTAAACTAGCAAAAACAGAATTTACAATAAAAGAAGTACATGCAGTATAAACCTAAAAGATATGATTTAGGGGGAGGTATTAATGAGTAAACGGATAAGCACCCATATATTTGACACTATTCATAATCGCTATAAGATTCTTTCCGTGTTAGGAAAAGGTGGTATGGGTACTGTCTATTTAGCAGAGGATTTACATTTAAAGGGTAAGAAATGGGCGATTAAAGAGATTATTATTCAAGAAGCACGCTATCAAAACTTTATTGATGAGGCTAAAATACTTATTTCATTAGAGCATCCGAATCTACCTAAAATAATTGATTATTATTCTCCTGATAAAGATGGATTGTGTTATCTAGTTATGGACTATATAAACGGACTAACTCTTAAAGAAATTTTTGAACAGGCAGGGCTTACAATCAATCATCAGAGAATAATTAAATATGGATTACAACTTTGTGACTTATTTGATTATCTTCATAATAGACAGACGGGCCCGATAATTTATAGAGACCTAAAGCCCTCAAATATTATGATAGATGAGTTCGATAATGTTAGATTAATAGATTTTGGGACTGCCCGTAACTATAAAGAGGGAAAGCAAATAGATACTATACAATTGGGAACGGTAGGGTTTGCTGCACCTGAACAGTTTGAAGGTAAACAAACAGATCAGAGATCGGACATATATTCACTGGGTGCATTAATGTACTATCTGTTAAGTAATGGAAAATATTATTACTTAACACAGAAACCGTTAAACTATTTCCGGAACGATTTAAATGTTTCCTTACTTAACATAATTAATAAAATGATTAAAATTGATCCGAAAGAGAGATATCAGAATATATATGGGGTTAAACAAGATTTAGATGGCTTAATTTTAGATTATTTGGATGTTACGGAGAAAATAAACGTTACGACAAATAATTTTACATATAATCAAGAAGTGATTTCCAATATTTCAACTATTTCAACTAAACAAATATTAATTACTAATATCTCTAAAAGAGCTGGGTCGACATTTTTAGCAGTGAATCTAGCAAAATACTTAAGTGAATTTAATATACTTACCTGTGTAATCGAGATTCCTTTTGAACCATATCTTTTCGATTATATCGGTTTAGATAAAGATGATTTTTATAGTTTTGCACACGAAATCTATGAAGGAAGAAAGATAGAAAAAGAGAGAGAAACTCTTTATTCCAATATATTGTGGATGATTACTGATCCAAGAAAGCCGAAAATTGACAAGAATAATTGGAATTATAATCAGATGATGAAACTTTTATATAGTTCCAAAAAAGCAAGTATATCGATTATTGATGCAGGAGAATACATAGAACATGAAAGTATCAAACCTTTAATTGATGAAGTAGATTTAATCTTGGTTATAGTAGATCCAATGCCAAGCGAGGTAAATTTAAATTTAGGGAAAGTTAGAAAGTTTTTAAGGGCAAAAGAAGAAGGATTACCAGTTGAATTCGTTTTAAATAATTATACTGAAAATATTAATTTAAATGATTTAGTCGAAGCATTAGGGGGTACGCCAATAACATTAATTCCAAATATAAATCTATCCTTTATTCATAAAGCAGTAAATAAGTGCGAAATTCCATTTAATTTTAAAGAGGTGAAGTTATTATTAGAAAAACCATTAAATGAAATAACTAAAATGATTATTCCTATTAATTTAAAATATCGAGAAAATGAAGGCAATAGTAGAAGAAAAAATATTTTAAGTAAATGGCTAAGAAGGTGAAAAATAGATGATTCTAAAAAGTAACTATAAAACAAAGATAAGAAAAAATGCATATCTAATCATGCCAGTAATAGGAATTATTATTATTTTTATAATGCTGGGGATTGTTTGGTTTTGGGAATCAAATGGTCGAGAATTATATTTTTACAAGGAAGTTGTTGTCTTAAATCAAGATATACAAAGTGGGACAATAATTAAAGAGGATATGTTGCAGTTCCAAAAAGTAGAAGAGGATAAAATAATCTCTCAAGCAATCTTAACAAAAGAAGAAATAATAAACCTAGAAGCTAAAAATTATATCCCAAAAGGGTTACAACTTCATCCGCAATTTTTTGAAAGTCAAGAATTAACTAAATATAAAGGTGCATACATAGTTAGAATTCCAAATGAATGGTTATATTCAATACCTAATACTATACGAAGAAAAGATAGTGTTGTATTTTATCAAGTGGAATTTGATAAAAATAATAAATCTGTAACAGATGGTATAGAAAATATTATAAATAAAAATCCAATATTTGAAACAAAAATTGCCTACGTAAAGGATAGTGCAAATCGTGAAATTAAAACAGTAAGTACTGAAGACAGAATTGATGGCAGTTCAATTATATCCGAAGTGTTAATAGTTGCAACACCTGAAGAGTTTAAGATCTTAGAAAATGCAGTTAATAGTGGAAGTAAACTTATTATTATGTATTCAGAAGGTGGATAAAATGGAAGTATTATTGTTAAGCAAAGATTATGAATTGTATGCACGTCTTAAACAATCATTACAATTTAATGTGATAATGAGCGTTAAATTAGATGAAATTAATAAATACGAAGTAATTATTATAAGCGATAACGATGTTAATTATAATGAGTTGTTTTATAAACTTGAAACAAATGAAATGGATAAATACATTTATAAACATATTTTTTATATGTTATCAAACAAATACACAGAACATTTAATGGAGAACATATTATCTATTAGTAAAATGAGAAATATAAATATAATCCCACCAAAACTATCGATTGTAGAAATTGAGAATAGGATACTTGAACAGATAGCTCCTAATAATCTATCAAAAAAAAATAACATAATCACCTTTTTTGGGGCTGATAGCAAAGTTGGCACGACTATGATAGCTCATTCTGTAGCTGAGATATTAGCTATGAATACTGAAATAAAAATTGGTCTGCTTTTTCTGAATAATCAACCAAGTACCAATTATCTTAAAAACAAAAATAAAATTAGTTTGGATGATATTAAAATAAAGCTATTTAACAATATATTAAAGTCAGATGAAATATTTGATTTTTGCATAAAAGAGGAAAACGAACTATATATTTTGCCTGGTGCGAATTACATTCCAGATATGAGGCAATATCATCCTGAGCATATTGATAAATTAATTCAAATAGCAGCAAACAAGTTCAATCTAATTATTATCGATGCTGGAAGTAATTTTGATTCCGGATTAGCAATTGCAGCACTAAATTCAACACAAAACAAGTATCTTGTAGCTACTCAACAGGAGACGGTAAGAGGAAATTTTGAGCGTATAGCAAATCAACTTTTTAGTCATTTAAAAATAGATGTATGTGATTTTGTATTGATTGTTAACAAATATATTAAATCTAATCACATTTATACAGCAGGGCAAACTGCAGACTTATACAAGATGATGTTAGCAACGTTTATACCACATTTAGAGTTTATTGGGTGGCAGGCAGAGATTGATCGAAAGACTTTAATTCATTATGAAAATGAAACTTTTAATAATCAAATAGATCAATTAGCTAGATTTATAGCAACGCAAACCAGTACCCCCTACAAAAAAAGCGTTACAAAGAAAGTTAATATTGTTAAAAGAGCTTTTAGCAATATTGGAGGTATGATGTGAAATTAGATGATTTTTATATAGATAATTATATTGAGCTAAAACAAAACCAATTAAAGCATGAAAAAAATCAGTCGGATTTAGGGAGTAAGTACGAAATATTCCAAAGATTATGTCTACAAATAAGTAAATATTTTTTAAACGAATGGGAAAATGAGCAAGGTAAAAGTAGCAGTGCAACTGATAAGTTATTACAGTACCAAAAAAGAGCGATTATTGGTTATCCACAAGAGGTTAATTTTTTTATCGCTAAGATTAATGAGTATTTAAAAAAGAACGGGTTACAAAGTGAATGGTTTCCAAAGTGGTATCAGGATTTAACCTCAGCCATTTTTCATGAATATTGGGGATTAGCAGGGATTGCAGAATGGAAAAAAATGAAGGATAGTAGTTCTGCAAAAATAATTGGTGAAAAAATATTTTTTTTAATAAATGGTCATATGAAGCTTCAAGATCAAAAAATTACTCCTGAAAGATTTAAACAGCTTAGGAAAGCATTATTATTAAGAAATCCAGAGATACATCTAAACGAGAAATATGCAGAGGTATACATGTTAGATGGCACTCGAATTACCATTTTTGATGATGCAAAGGAACCAACAATTATTTTTAGAAAATATATTATTGACAATTTAACATTTGAAGAACAAGCAAAACGCGGAAGTATACCCTTTGAGGTAATACCAATGCTAAAAGCAAAAATTAAATTGGGATATAATATAAATTTTATTGGACCCGTTAGAAGTGGAAAAACAACTTTTTTAAAAACTTGGCAGAGTTATGAGGATAAAACACTAGAAGGGGTGATGGTAGAGACTGACCCTGAAATCCCTTTGCATGTATTAATGCCTGAAGCGCCAATTATACAGATAACTGCAGATGGCGATAGATTGAAAAGTATAATTAAACCTTTAATGAGATCGGATGCCGATTATTTTATAATTGCCGAGGCAAGGGATGCGGTTGCGTTGTATATAGCTTTAAAAATCACAACAAAAGGGACTAGAAGAGTGAAAAGCACATTTCATACTTCAGACGCGATAGATTTTGTCTATGATGCAGCATGTGAGATAATACAAGAATTCGGTGGGGAATTGTGGCCTACAATTATTAAAGTAGCTAAGGGATATAACTATTTATATGAATTTGTTCAACTTAAGGATAAAAGAAAAAAAAGATTAAAGGGAATATATGAAATCAGATATGATCCCATTACTTTTGCAATAACAATTCACCAAATAATGAAATATGATTTTCAAAGTGATAATTGGACCTATAAATTTGATATCGGTCGAGATAAAGAAGAGATAGCACTCCAAGAAGACCCCGATTCATTCACAGTATTTCAATCTGAGCTAAGAAAATTAGCTGTGGAAAAACCAATGATAGAAAATCATATAAAGAATCCAGCCTATATCAATTTTTTGCTTAATAGATAGGACGTGATTGTTTGCTCAATATCGTAGATTCAATAATTTATCTGTTTGTATATCTTTTTCTTTTTTTAGGAATATGGTTTGTAGCATATCCATTGCTATTTAAATTTTATAATAAAATTAAGGTCTCAACTAGATATAGAATGGCTACATTAAAGAATCGAAAAAGAAAAGGGAAATTAAGTATAATTACCCATCTGGAATTGTTGCTATTAACTACATACGGTTTTAAATCCGCTTATTCTTTATTAACTTTTTTTATCTTTTCAGGAATTTTATTTGGAACATGCTTAGTAATCTTAACCAATTATAGTAGCCAAATATTAACAAATCTCTTAATTTCATTATTAATTGGGTTATTACCATATCTAATTTTAAGAATTAGATTACATAATATTCGAATAACAAGCAGTTATGAAGCTGAAGATTTAATAATTGAAGTAATAAATCAGTATAAAATTAATCATTTTAATATGATAGAAGCCTTAGATGAAACGATTCCTAGGTTAACAAAACAACCTTATTCACAAAAAGCTTTATTTAGATTAAGTCTTGCCATCAAGCAATATCGTGATGAAGAGGAACTTGAGGAGATTATTCAGGAATTTAATTATACGATAAATACCGGTTGGTCATTGTTACTAACAAACAGTTTATTTTTAAGCATTGAGTATGGAGATAATGTAAAAGAGTCGTTAGAAGATATTTTGATTGAATTAAAGGATCTAAAAAAAATTAACGAAAAAAATAAGCAATACAATCACGAAACTTTTGTAATGATTAAATACATTGCACCATCGATATATCTATTAAGTGTATATGCAATGTTCGATATATTTGGTTTTACGTTTGATAAGTTTATTAATTTTCAATTTAGAAATCCCGTAGGGTTTAAGTTTTTTATTTTAATTATAATTTTTATTTCTTTAAATTTTTTAATATATTTATTTATTAAAAAAGAGAAAAACGATTTTTAGCAGCAACATATTAAATTTAAACTTGGAGGTGATGATATTAGTTATCAAATTATTTATATCTTAACACTTAATATATTGGGTCTCATCTCAGGCATATGCTTTATAAGTATAAAAAAGGTAAACACACCATTTAAAATTCGAATTAAAAAAAATAGGTATATTATTTTTAAGCATTATCTGAGAAACAGTTTTTACGATGAAGATGTTAGTAGGATATTAACTAAATCAGGAGTGAAAATCAACTCGTACCAATATCAGGGTATACGCTATGTAGTTTTTATAATGTGGTTTCTCCTTTATCTAATATTTTGTCAATTTATTGAATCTACGTATTCATTAAATCAAGTGATTTTAATTGTGATTATATTTATTGTAACATCGCCAAGATCAAGTTTTTTGGGAAAGAAGACTCCCTTTAAGTATTTAATGGATATTTTTACTCTTAATTATAAAAATAAACTAAACAATGAAATTTATAGATGTATTTCACAATTAAAAAATATTGCTATTACAAGAAAAAACAATTCATTAAGTTCAGACTTTCTTTTAGAACAGTTATCAAAATTTACTAAGAAATTAAAACCGATTTTTAATCAAATGATAGCGCTTTGGAGTATTGGTAAAAAAGAAGAAGCGTGTAGTTACTTTGAGGAGGCAATAGGTACCAAAGAAGCAGAACAATTATCTAACGTTTTTAGAAAACTTGACAACTTATTTCCGGTTGAGTTATACAATCAGATAGTTTTACTACAAGAGGCAATGAAGAAAGAGCGTGAAACAAGTAAATTAGCAGCTAATGAGAATAAAAGCAATATAATCTATTTTATTGTTATTGTAACAAGTGTAATAGTTATGACTAACTTTGTTGTCGTTGTTTACTATCTAGAGACGTTACACCAAATGCAATTTATTCAATAGTACTTAGGGTTACTAAAAAATAACAGGGGGGGTGAGAAAATGAAACAACTTATTGTTACTGTAGCACTAATAATTTTGGGCGTATATATTGCTAATACCCTAATATTAGATGACACAAATAGTATGATGTCTAGTGTAAAAAGTATAGCAATCGATATGATGACTGAATTAAATAGTTTTAGTAATTAAAAAAAGAGGTAAATTATGAAGGAGTATATAGTTGGTATTGCAATATTTGTAATCCTGATGTTTTTCCCGTTACAATGGACTATTAACCAAGTAAATCATTATAAAATTCAAACAGTAAATAACTTTGTTCATAATGCTGCACAAAAGGCTAGAACGGATGGATATTTTAAAGAATACAACATTAATGAACTTAGAATGGGTATTGCAGTTGCGTTAGATATTAACCAAACTCAGGTAAGAGTGAATGTAACAACTACTCCTAAATATCGGCTCGATAGTTTTGATATAAGGGAAATGATTCAATATGAGATAGGTGTTCCGATCGAAGAGGTGATCGCTATGCAAAGTTTTTTGGGAATAGAGGATGAAATAAACGGATACGAATATATTGTCAAAGGAGAAGTGCCAAGCGAGTTATTAATTAGATGAAAGCATTTATAATAGGAATTGCATTGTTTTTTGTTTTTATGATATTTACTATCTATCAGTATGACTATAACTTTCATCAGGAGCAAGTATATAATCTTAAATTCGTTGCTGAAGAGGTCGCTGCAGGTGCCGCTCAATATATTCTGATTGAAGATTTTACAGAGGGTAAATTGATTTTTAATCAAAGTGAAAGTATTAAGGCGGTAGAATATATATTGCAGAAAAATCTTAAACTAAACTCTAATTTATTCCCAGAATCCAATAGTTATTGGCAAGAACAAATTAATTATGAAATTAAATTTTTTGATGATTCTAACACAGCTTATCCTTATTTATACGAAGATGTAAATAAGTTCATTACATTAACCATAACCGACCCTACCGTAGTAATTACAATAAACGCTGGTAAACCACGTTACAGGTTATTAGACAATCCTCCTATTGTAATTAGTACAGCAGCACATGAATGGAAAGGAAGATAATAAGCCGAGTATTTTTTAATTACAAGGCTTATTTTTTTTGCACAAAATGGGCGCTTAGGGAATACGATGGTAAAAAAATTACTAAGGAGGAAATGACTTGCAAATTCATGTGGTACGTAGAGGGCAAACATTATATGGAATAGCTCGAGCATTTAATACAACAGTACAAGAGATTGTAAGAGCAAACGAAATACCTGATCCTAATCAATTAGTTATTGGTCAAGCTCTTGTCATACCTATAGTAGGAAAATATCATTGGGTCCAACCAGGTGAGTCATTATGGTCTATAAGTAGAAGATATAATATTGACCCCCGAGAATTAGCAAGAATCAATGCAATTTCATATAATGCAATATTATTTGTTGGATTTAGATTATATATACCGCCTAGACCGAAGACTTCGATTGAAGTAAATGCATATATTGAGCCGATAACTAGAGTTACCGAAGCCCAAAAAATCGAAGTTCGAAGGATTGGTCCCTATCTGACTTATTTAGCTCCCTTTAGTTTCCAAGCGAAGAGAGACGGAACTTTAGCTCCACCACCTTTAGATGATTTAACTACTATCGCAAAACAATATGGGGTTACTAATATGTTAGTAGTAACGAATCTAGAGGAAGGGCAATTTAGTAAAGAACTAGCAAGTGCAATATTAACAAATGATCAAGTATCAACTAATTTATTAAATAATATCATTAAAACAGCAAATAGATTAGGTTTTAAAGATATTCACTTTGATTTTGAATTTATTGATCCAAAAGATACAGAGGCATATAATCGATTTCTTACTAAGGCAGCTAGTGTACTAAGGCCGGCTGGGTTCATTATGTCAACAGCCTTAGCACCAAAGACTAGCGCTGAACAAGTAGGCCCTTGGTATACAGCTCATGATTATTCGGCACATGGTAAGGTGGTGGATTTCTCAATACTTATGACTTACGAATGGGGATATACATTTAGTACTCCCCAAGCAGTAAGTCCGATTGGACCAGTTACACAAGTTGTACAATATGCGTTGACAGAAATGCCTGCAAACAAAATAATGCTAGGACAGAACTTGTATGGATATGATTGGAAGGAACCTTTTAAGACTGGAGGTAATCCCGCAAAAGCATTAAGTCCCCAACAGGCAATTGAGTTAGCTAAAAGACAAAAAGTTTCGATTCTATATGATGAAAAAGCACAAGCGCCATATTTTAATTATACCGATGCAGAGGGTCTTAAACACGAAGTATGGTTTGAGGATGCTAGAAGTATTCAGGCAAAGTTTGATTTAATTAAGAGATATCGGTTAAGAGGAATTAGTTATTGGAAATTAGGATTATCCTTCCCACAGAATTGGTTACTGCTTCAAGATAATTTCAATATAATTAAGAGAAGCTGATCATCATACTTATTTAACAACATGAAACCTCTAGTATTTAACTAGAGGTTTTTTTCTTTTTAATAAGTGTTAATATCAATAATATTATTGGTATTACAAAAGAGGAAATTAGTGTAAATGGTAGCCAAGAATTGCTACTAAAGTCAAGAAACTCAATAATACTATCGGTTATAAGCAATGAAAGACTGATAACAATAATTAACATTGGAATAATTACTGGACGATAAAAAGATAATTTAAAAACCTCAGAAACGGCTAATACACCAGCATAGAATGTAAGACAAAGTTTTATATAGAGGGTTGAAAAAAATGTAAAATAAAAAATTATCTCAACACGTGATAAAAAATCTCCCACACGAATTAATCTTGCAAGTGTTATTGGAGCAAAAATTGATGCTCCCGACTCAGGAACATCTAAAACAAGAATAGAGGTGACAACTATTAGTAATAGTGATAAACCAGCAATTAAACCACTGCTTAGAAGAATTTTAGTTAAGTGCTTTTTATTGTTAACGAATGGAATAACCATAAAAAAAACAGCCATCTCTCCATAAGTAAACCCTATAGCTGGGATCATTCCTTTAATTATTGTTTTAAAGCCTTCATCAAAAATTGGTTTTAATCTTTCTATTTCCATTATGGGGGTAACTAATAGGATTGTTAATAAAAACCCGATAAATGCAACTAGTGAAAATATCTCATTAGCACGGGCGTAAACTTCTAAACCATAAAACGCAGCATAGAAGACTAAAATTGATACTAGAACGTTAATAACTAATAATGGGGTATCATTTAATGTAATTACCTTCATTATATCAGCAATTTCACGAAGTAATATTGCAGATAAAAGAATAAAGAACCAGACATAAAAGATGTTAACCACTAATCCTATTATCTTGCCGAAAACTTCTGTATTAATTGCTACAATAGTTTTACCGAAATGTAATTTCGATAGTGTTGAGACTAATACAATAAAGAAACTTCCAATAAATATAAGTAATAACATAGATAACCATGCATCTTGTTTTGAAGTACTAATTATACTAGATGGAATGAATATAATAGCACTTCCTATTAAAAAATTTATTAATAATAACCAAAGTTGAAACCGGCTTATTTTACCATTTTCTAACATTTAACCCTCCGACTATTTTAAAGTAAATTTAACTAAGAAAACTAAAAAACCAAGTTTGAATTGGTCTGAAAATTATATTTAAATTATTAATTGGATTAGAAATATTTATTTCTAATAATTGACCTACTGATAAATAGGTAGCAATTAACATTAAAATAGAGAAGGCATATATTTCCCTTATCTTTTTTTTTGCATATAATATTTTAATTTCTAACATTGAAACAAAGGTAATAAATAAAACTAAGAAAAAGGTTTTCATTTGCTAACTCCTCTTTAATTTTTAAGAAAAGTTTTGTTTTTCATTTCTACTTCTTGTATTGTAGTATTCACTTTTATTTCGACTTTTAAATCAACGAAATAACTTTCCCAATCCGTTTTAATTTTTTCCCATTCCTTTGGATTCTCTCTTCTTAAAGCTTCACCAAACCCAAAAATGTCAAGATTCAATTCCTTTTGTGCTTTTTTTATTAGTTTCCTGATTTCCATATTTATTTTTTCATCGACTTCTTTTTCTAAGTCCTTAATAACTTTAGGATCAGACAAGTCAATGGCAACATTAATCTCATTAATATTTGCTCTATGTTTTACATCTATAGAAATTTGTGGTTGTCCGTTTTTAAAATCAGCTTTTATTTTTGTTTTTGAGTTTACCAACTCAATAGAATTATTCCCTCCTTTATATGAGACGACGCAGATTGCTTTTTTTAGTTTATCATTTATACAGTTAAGAGCTAATGTTTCTAAATGGTCTAATGTCCCAATAACCTTGTCTTTTTTAAAAACAGCCAAACCTGCAATCTTAATTGTTGCTTCTCGGTTAGTAGATTGGGCCAATGAAATACTACTAAGATCTTCAGTTTCTGAGACGTCTATCAATGGAACCACAAGTGATTTTGTCTCACTTGATAGTGTATTAACTATCTCCCTTAGCTCTATAGGTTTGGTTGTACTTGCATTCTTATAAGAATTATTTAGAATATTTTTTATATAAATACCGTTAATATTTTCTAATGTAGTCAAGGTAGATAGTACATTTTCAGTTTTACTATCATAAGAAATTAATACTAAAATATTTTCTCTGACTTCATGGTTTCTATAAAATCCGTCTAGAATTTCAGCAATTCCTTTTTCTTTTGCATAGTTATAACTAATTATGAAAACTTGAAGATGATCATAGTATAATTCTCTAGGTAAAATAGTATTCGCTTTAGCGCTTACTTCAAAAATAGTTTTACCTTCGCAACTCTCGACAACAAATGGAACTTTCATACCACCAATCCCTTTTCCTGTTATTGCCGAAGGATTGATTATTTGGAAAATATAAGTTAATTCCTCTTCTTGTTCGGCCAGCTCGATTCCAACAGCACTTACAATTGAAAGTTCGTTTAGTTCCCTTCGATCCCAGCAGCCAGGGAGAATAATAATTTGGCATATAATTACTAGCAGTAGAATTATTGAATTTTTGCTATTCATTATTGCCCCTCCTTTGCCTGTCAGCAGGTGGCTTAGGTACATCTTGATTTTGACGTTTAAAGTTTTTTTGGGCTAACAAATGCGGTCGGTTATTCATTAGAAACCAAGGGGCTCTAATAAGCAAATCTTTTTGTTCACCAAAATTAAAGGGAGCAAAACCATTTAAATAAGGGACACCAAAGGAACGTAGAGATGCTAAGTGGACAGTAGCAATGATTAAAGCAAACAATAAACCAAATAAACCATAAATAGAACTCAATATTAACCAGATAAATCTTGCGATTCTGACCGCATTAGATATTTCTATATATGGTGAGGTAAAGTCTGCAATTGCTGTCATTGCTACGACAATAACAACAGTTGCAGTGAAAATACCAGCTTCAACAGCAGCTGTACCTAGTACTAATGCACCAACTATTGATATTGCTTGACCAAGTGGTTTAGGCATTCGAAGACCAGCTTCACGCAATACTTCAAAAATAAATACTAAAATAAAGGTTTCTAAAAATGTTGGGAAGGGAACTCCTTCTCTTTGTGACGCTAAAGAAATTAATATGGTAGTGGGCAATATTTCTTGATTATAAGTTGTAATGGCTACATACATTGATGGTAAAGCCACAGAAATGAAAAGGGTAATATATCTCAATATTCTTAGAAGTGAACTGATTTGATATTTTAGGTAGTAGTCATCAGCAGATTGAAAAAACATAAAAAATGTTACAGGAACAACCATTACAAAGGGATTACCATCTACTAGAATGAGAACCCTGCCCTCAACTAAATTTCCTACAGCCATATCAGGACGTTCAGTATATGCGATTGTTGGAAACCATGTTAGGGGATTATCCTGGATAAGTTCTTCAAGTACACCCACACCAAGCAGTACATCAACATCAACTTTACTAATTCGGTTTTTTACTTCATTAACAATTTTTTTGTTCGCAGTACCTTCTATATACATAATACCTACTTTTGTTTCCGATAATTTTCCAACTTTTACTTGATCTAATCTTAACTTTGATGTGCCTAAGTATCTTCTAATTAACGCAGTATTTGTTCTTATATTTTCAACAAAGCTTTGTCGAGGACCCCTAATAACTTGTTGGTTCTGTGGTTCGAGAATTGCCCTTTGTTCCCAACCCTTTGTACTAGCAAGTAAGGCAATATCACATTTATCAATAATTATGGCTGTGTCGCCTGTAAGAATACCATTTATAATTTCTATTCTATTTTTTGAATGTGTAACCTCACCTATATTTAATAATTTTTCTTTTATAGTTTTTATTATAGGTGTATTGCCTTGGTTTTCGGGAAATCTGGTAAATAAAACTTCAAGAAAGTTATTTATGTAATCCATATTAACTAAACCATCAGTATAGATAATTGCAGCTTCAACTTTGTTCTCCCTGCCTATAATTATCCTTCTAACGATTATATCTGCGCTATTTCCAGTATCGGTAATAATATTTTTAACATTATCATCTAAGGATTTTGATAGAGGACTTTCTGGAGAAACTTCTTTGGAAACATTACTACTACTATTATTTTTTCTAAAAAATTTGAACTTTCTTTTGTTTGTCACTCTATTTATCCTCCAATCTACCTTTAGTATTTTAAAAAAAATCTAAAATATACACTAGTAGAAATAAAAAAAAAGAAGGCTATACCATCTTTAATTAAAAAAACCCTATGAATTATATTTATTCCACTCCTCGAGACTGAAATTTCCATATCCCATAATTAAGGTTGGTTTTCCAGTAGGACCTTTGGTTAAGTCAAATGCTCTCATACCGATTGAGAAACAGAGTTTTAGACTGGGTATATTATCATTAGCAACTCTTACATATAAGCGATCTATATCATCTAATGTTTTACTCATAAGACTACGTGCTATTCCTTTTTTCCTAATTGAAGGATGAACTACTATTAATGAATGATCTAACCCAAAGTGTGAAACTGCAAAAACAGCAAGAATTTTTTGATTATTATCTAAACAAACATGAATTAAATCACCATTATTAAAGTTTAGAGAAGAAAAAGCAGAAGTTCTTAACCATTTAATAGCACGTAAAGTTATATGACCGTCACCATATGTTGAGATAAATCTAATTAATCTAATTCTGAGAGTATCTGGTGTAGTTTTCGTAATTTTAATCTTCGTCATAATAAACTCCTCAATCAGTAAATCCAGTAAGGAATCTAAAATATTGCATTAGTCTAAGTAGTGAGGTATATCTAATATTAGGTTCATCGAATTTCATTGGTTTTGAATTTGCCTCAAAAAACCACAAGTTATTCTCCTTATCAATTCCTAGATCTAATGATAATTCCCCTAAGTTTTTTTCAGAACGTTTTTCTATGTGTTTTGCCATCTCTATTGTTAATTTTGAAATTGCATCTTCCCAATCATTAGCTTTTTTACCAAAGGAGTAGTTAAAAACCTTAAACGGCATTTCAATATATCCGCCCCTAGGAACATGGGTTGTAATGCTCCGTGCTCCTGCTACTCTAATTCCTATTCCAGACACTTTCCATATTCCCTCACCGTTTTTTTGAACCAGTATTCTTATATCAAAAGGATATGAGTGATATTCTTTTAAGTTTATACCTCTTTGAATAATATAATTTTTCTTATTAATAAGTGAGATAATATCTTTCCATAAGAGATTAAAACTATCTAATGTTTTACGCTGAGTAATTTTTGAACCTTGGTAAGTTAAAAAGTATATATTATCCTTCTTTTCAATTTTAATAAATCCAATCCCAGCCTTACCGTGTACAGGCTTTAAGTAAATCATATGATAAGTGTCTAACATCTTCCTTAGATTTTCTATTGTTAATGATCTGGTATCAGGTATAAAACGATCGAATTCCTTTGTTTTACTCATCCACTTATATAATGTAACTTTATCGAAGAAATAATGGTTGAAATAGGGAATATGTTCTTTCTCTAGATAATTAACTGTTTCATTTATTATTATTCTTTTCTCTTCTTTTCTTGAAGGTATACGATTATAAACAACGTCCGGTAAAGGCATTTTTTTCTTTTGCCAGGTTCCATTAGTAGGTAGATATAAGTAGCCTTCGACAGTTCTGTTCTGCTTATCTAAGGATTCTGCTGTAAATACATAAACTAATACACCTGTTTTTATCCCCATCAGAATAAGGTCGATGTAGTTATTTTTATTACCTTTGAAACCCTTTGCATCCCTTGTTGTTAAAATTCCTACTAGTGGACCCGCCTTGTAATAATTATCTATTTTTTTAAATCTAATCGGATAAGTTTCCTTAATATTTATAACGTCTTTCTTCAATAAATAACCTTTATATTGATTGTTATGGCCGGCCACAATAGGAAGTGTATTGTTTTTCAAGTTAAGCCTATTCGGAAAAGCTATTCCTAGAGGATTATTAGGTGAAACTAAAATAAAGGCATAATTTGGTATTATCACATTACTCCCTCCGTTAAATTGGGTTTTTCAAAATTAAAACCAGCTAGATAAGTGGAGTACTGTAATAGTAAATTATTTGAATTATTTAGGGCAGTTTTTAGACTTGGATGTTTAAAGATTGACCGTCCTGGCTTTGAATTTACTTCAAATAACCAAATATTTTGTTTATTATCTATCCCAATATCTAAACCTAATTCTCCAATTGGTGAATCTGTATTTTTTTCTATTGTTTTAACTATTTCAATTGAAGATGATTTGATCTTATTAATTAGATTCTTCGCTTGATTGTTAAATTTATAAATAAGATATTTTTCACTATCGAGTAATTTACCCCCTGTTCTAAGGTGGGTGGTAACACTATCTTTATCTGCAGCTTTAGCTCCAATCGCTGTTACTTGCCATTGATTATGTTGATCTTTATGTAATTGCACACGAAAATCAACAGGGCTATTTTGATAATCAATTAAATTAATACCTTGTTGAAGAAGATAGTTTTTAGAACTTTTTTTCGAAAATATATACTTATAAATAGAGTTAATATTTTTGAATGTTAATGATATATTTTTAGATCCAAGACGATATTTTACATAATAAGTATTATCAAGCCGCTCTATCTTAAAAATTCCTAAACCTAAGCTACCATTAGCTGGTTTAAGATAGATAAGTGGATGTCGACTAATTAACTCATTAAAATCAGTAAGAGATGGATTAAGGAGTGTTTCGGGTGCATACTTATAACAAAAACTATCATTACTTAGAATTTGATAAACATCCCATTTATTATAAAAATCATAATTAAACATTTTACCACCAATTTGCAGGTAGTTATGTTTAAAATTTTGGACGATTTCCTTTTTTTCAATTGTTCTATTAGGAATACGGTTATAAACAACATCAGGAAGGGGAAATTCGATAGTTTGCCAATTTGTTATACTGTTATTCTTTATATTGGAAAAACCTTTAATCGTTTGAGTATTCCAATTCACATTATTCGGGGTAAAAACAAAATAAAATGCAGGAAAAGATTTGCCTGGTTTTAATAGGCTTTTAAAAAAGATACTATGTGGATGATACGCTGATGTTGCTGGATTGCTAAATTTTTTGCCTGTTATATCAGTTGTAAGTATGCCGATGATTGGTCCTAGACGAAGACCGTCAGACTCCCTCTTTAATAAAAGGTTTTTTTTAAATGGGAAAGAAAGACTGTTTTTTAAAGCAGTAGTCATTAATATCTCATTTTTATCAGATTTTATGGAACTAATTAATACCATACTTTTTTTAGTAAGGCCAAAATATATAGGCATTCTTTGATTATTTTTTATATTAAGTTTTTGAATCAAAAAGGAAGGGATATATATTCGTTCTTGTTGGCTTTTACTGAATTTTATATTTACAGTAAAACAATTCATACTGTATTTCCTCCTATACATATAAAACTTCTTTAGCTAATTGTTTTTAAGTAATTTGCATATAGAATCGGCTGAATAGTCGACTTAAATTGAATATTTTTATTATTTATTAATGCAAATACTTTTCTTCCTGGTTTTGAATTTACTTCAATAATCCATACTCTCCCCGTTTTATCAACCCCAATATCTAACCCAAGTTCAACTAAATTACCATGATTAGATTCTAAATAACTAGGCAAAGTTAGACTTATTTCATAAATTTCCTTGATTATTTTGTCAGCTTTTATAATTCCAAATTCTTTGATTAATAAAGAGTTTGTAGATTGGACTGAACTTCCGCTATGAAGATTAGAAGTAACATTAGAGGAGAGTCCAACTCTTGCAGCGCTACCAGTTATCTCCCATTCGCCTTTAGAATTTTTTTGAACTAAAACTCTAATATCAAAGGGGTTATTACCGCTAGTATTTAAAGATAAGTATTGTTGAATTAGGTAGTTATTTTTGTAAGTGAACGAACTAACCCATTTATAAAAACTTTTTTGATTATTAAATATGCGGTAAATATTTTTACTAGATAAATTATGTCCGATTACTTCGTAATCATGAGCTTTTTTAGATATTTTTATAACACCATTACCATGTGTTCCGCCTACAGGTTTTAAGATTATTGACCCAGAGGAGAGCCATTCAGCAAGTTGTTTCTCATTTTTATATAATTTTGTTTTTGGTAGATACCGTCTAAATAAAGGGTGGTTAAGAAGAATATTATATACTTGCCACTTTCCATTTAAACCAACACCAAGGAATTTAGTATTTTTATTTTGTCTTAATAAATTGATATAGGGCTTATAGGTTAAGTATTTTCTTTTCGAAGTAAAAAAACATCTATCATAAATAAAATCGGGTAAAGAAAAGTTTTTCTTTTCCCAGATATTTGAGTCAAAGTTGTATTGAAAGCCTTTAACTATCTCAGTTTTCCAATTTACATAATTGGGGTAAAAAACGTAGACAGACAGTTCATGCTGTTGACCTAGCTTTTGTAAGGTTTTATAAAAGCCCCTTTCTAAAAATAAATCTCTATCCCTACAAACCATGATTCCTAATGTTTGTATTCCCTTCACAAATTTTCACGACCTTGTAAATTATTTTTTGTTATAAATAGCACGTACTGGACCAAACGTTTAACTGATGGTCTTGGCTCATTAGATAATTTTTGCTCATCATTTTTAGAGGGTTTAGAATTAACTTCTAATAACCATAATTTGCCATTATCATCTAATGCTAAATCTATTCCCAATTCAGCAAAGTTTCCAGGGGTTTTTAATTCGAGTTGCTTAGCGATAGATAGGGCATATTTTCGAAAATGAGTTTTTTTTATCTTTTTTGCTAAAATAGGACTAGCTAGATTGATAGTATTTATAACATTACCCTGTGTTCCACCTTGGGCGATATTAGAAACTATATACTGATCTTTAGCAATTCTTGCTACCATTGAAGTGACCGCCCATATTCCGGTGCTATTTTTTTGGACTAAGATGCGAAAATCAATTGGTCGATTCTGATAGCTAATTAGCTTAAGTCCCGTTTGAATAATATATGGTCTTGAAGATATTCTAGGGATAAGATATTTGTACATATTATTGTAATTTACAAAATTTTTAACTGAGTTTCCCTGAACGGATGAAGATTGGATAGTATAGGAATCTGTTTTTTTGCAAACTTTAATTATTCCTTGACCTAATGAACCGTTTGTAGGCTTTAGGTAAATAACAGGTGACTTGTTTAACATATACCTTATCGTCTTACTTCCCTTATATAAAACTGTTTCTGGCATAATAGTTTTTATTGAGGTATTATTAAGTAATTGGTATACTTCCCATTTATTAAGGAAGTTGCTGTTAAAAAAAATGAAATTATATTCTTCTTGTAGTAGTTTGATTTTTGGCAACAGATTTTTTTCAAGTCCTCGTGAAGAAATTCGATTATAGATTACGTTAGGTATGGGAAAGGTATTTTTTTCCCACTTTTCATTTATCAAAGTCCATCCTGAGACCGTACCAGTTTGCTGATTAATTTTATCTAAAGTAAAAAAATAGGATAAAACTCCATTATTACGTGATTTTTTTAATAGTTCGTAGGCAAAATTAGTTAGCCCTCCAAAGGGAGATTTAGCTTGATTACTTTGAATCGATTGTACTAAAATACCCAATATGGGGCCAAAAATTAAGCCAGAGTTTTCATTATATTTTGCATGAAGATGTACTTCGCTTGGCAAATGTAGTAATTTAGCTATGGGGGAAGTTACTCTGATTAAATTGCCTTTATTTGACTGATGAGCTAAAATAACTTCTGTCTTTTTGTTGCCAAAACTTAGATTAAATGGTCTATATAAAGGAAGGCCCAGTTTATTGATTATAGATGAGTTAGCGTAAATAATATTTGGGAATATACCGCTATAGGGTTCAATCTGAACTGTTAACAACATAATCAGTTGCTCCTTCCCACTTTTTAATGAATAATTATTACTCCATAATATGAATTGCTAACTAACAAGGTGTTAGGCTATAGCCTTAATGAAAGTAGGGAAAATATTGCTATGTACTATATAATTTTTGCTGTTTTAATAGGTATTCTTATTGGAGCTTACACCAATCACCTCGCAATAAAGATGTTATTTCGTCCTTATCGTGCATGGAAAATAGGAGCTTGGCAAGTTCCATTTACTCCAGGATTGATTCCAAAAAGAAAAGAAGAAATCTCGAAACGACTAGGACTTATAGTAGAGAATTACTTATTTACTGCTACGGGAATGAAGGAATTTGTTAGTAAAACAAATCTAAAGGATAAGCTTTTTATTAAATTGATGGGTGATATCGGGAAATATAAAGAAAAAGATAACAAATTAGGTGATGAGTTATCAGCAATTTTTAAACAAGATTGGCAGGCTGGTATAAGAAACTATAAAGACAAAAAAATATCGGATATATTAAAAAATGAGGAATTTAGGAGTAAATCGTTAGCGAATCTATTATCTAAAGAAACTCTAAATAATATGGATGATAAATTTGGTTATTTATCGGAATATGTTATAAGTTTAATAAAAAATTATCTTTTAACATTAGAAGGTAAGCTAAAAGTTAAATTGCTAATAAACCAGCTTTTCAATCAAAGTGGAAAGTTTAGTTTTTTGGCAGGATTGTTTATTGATATAGACCAAATTAACGAAAAAACGTTATTATACCTTAACAAGCTTCTCGAGGAAGATGGAACACTAAAAGCAGTAAATAAATTCATGCTTGAATGGTGGGATAAAGCAAAGGAAGAACCGTTAGGGATTCATTTGGACAAATTTGAGGATACTCTAAAAAATGAAATCGATAACTTCTTAAATAAAGGTCTAGATTATCTAAACAGTACTTCTACCAATGAACTTATAACAAGGTTCGAGGAAAATAAAATTTTAGAAAATGTATATGATATTGCAGTTGACTTATTAATAGAAAACTTAGATAAGTTATTTGAATATTTATCTATTTCCGAAGTAGTTGAGGCAGAGGTCAATAATTTTTCAACTGAATATTTTGAAAAAATGATTCTAGAGATATCAGGGCGTGAATTAAAAATGATAACATATTTTGGCGGAATAATAGGTGGTCTAATCGGTCTCCTTCAAGGAATACTCTACACGTTCTTCTAGATGCGTCCGCAAGGTAAGAGCAGAGGATTCTCCACTTCATTCAGAATGACAACCACTTGTTTAGAGTGTTAACCCTTGATATTAATGATAATTATTTACCAGACTCATAATATAAGATATATAGTCATCTTTAGCGAAGCCTTTGCAAGGCAAGAGCAGAGCGTTAGATGATTATATATCTTAGATATGCCAATGTAAGAGATTATTTCCTTCATTCAGTTTATAAAAGAGGTTTTAAAACACTTAAAATAGAAGTAAAATATAAGAATAAGTAAAATTAATCTAAAAAATTGATAAAGGAGTTGACCTAAATGCCTAATATCTATGACAAGGCTTATGAACTAGCAAGAATGATTGAAGAAAATGAATATTACATAAAACTTAAAGTATTATCAGAAAAAGTAAGAAATAACAAAGAGTACTTAGATATGGTTGAAGCATATCAAATAAAGCAATTTGAATTATATAATAAAAAAGAATCAGGCGAGGAATTAACTGAGGAAGAGTCGAAGGATTTGAACGACCAATATCAAAAGTTAATGTCTATTGAAGAAATCAAATCTTTATTCGAAGTAGAACATCAATTAAGTCTCTTAATAAATGACTTATACCGTATATTTAATGCTCCTCTATTAACGTTAAATCCACAAGAGGGAAAAAAGGAAGAAGATATTTAAGATAAATAATTGAGGTGCTAAATATAGTGAAAGTAAGATATCATGGACACAGTTGCGTTGAAATAATGGGCGAAAAGGCTTCGATTATTATTGACCCATTTATTAATGATAACCCACATACCAAGTTGAAAGCCGGAGATATTAATGTGGAGTATATCTATATTACTCATGGACACGGTGATCATCTAGGCGATGCTGTTGAGATAGCAATGAATAACAATGCTACAGTTATTGCCCCATATGAATTAGCAATCTATCTAAGTTGGCAAGGAGTGAAAACTCATCCACTTCATATCGGGGGGAGTTTTCAATTTGATTTTGGCAGAATAAAAGCAATACAGGCTATACATGGATCATCGGCAATTAATGCTTTAACTAAGAGCATAGTATATTTAGGGATGCCGAGTGGGGTATTGTTGGAGATGGGCGGAAAGAAACTTTATCACGCGGGTGATACAGGTTTATATAGCGATATGAAACTTCTTGAGAAGGAAAAAATCGATTTAGCTTTCTTACCTATTGGCGATAATTTTACGATGGGACCAGAGGATGCTTTGTTGGCTGCAGAATGGATAAATGCGAAAAAAACTATTCCTATTCATTACAATACTTTTCCAAACATAATTCAGGATCCTGACGAATTCATTAAAGCATTATCGGAGAAAGGCCTAAATGGCGAAGTTTTATTTTCTAACAAGTGGATAATGGCTTAAGCATATTAGCGATAGCCCCTTATTTATTGTTCATATTTATATCAATAGAACATACATTATTTAAGGGGTGCCAATTTATGATCAGAAGCTTTATTTATTTAATTATAGCTTTAGCTTGTATTTTTTATGCTCTACCTTTAATTCCTTTCTATAATCAGGATTCATTAGTTACTTTGTTTAGTGCAGTATGGGTTGGATTTGCTTTAATCATAATTGGAGCACATTTGAATAATATAATAGATATTGATTTTAAAAGAAAAATTGAGTTAATTAAATTGGAGAAATATCGACTTTGGAAAAAAGAACAGAAACTGTTGCAATCTCAATCAAAGGGTCTTCGTAGAATGGAGTGAGATATTTTCTGAAGAAAGATTGCTCGGGAAATAGAATAATTCTATTGCTCTTCTACCGAAATCCAGATCTCAGTCGTTGATTGAATATATATAAACTTAACTCCAATTTCAAAACTTTTATCTTCTACTTCATAAACTCTATGATTTAATAGTTGATAAATGAAATCAGGACTTTCCATAATATCTACAATCTCTTTCCCGATTAAAAAATATGTTTCATCGATTAGTTTTTCTAATAATTCTGTTTCGGAGAAAGAATCTAAATCTTCATTAATATGAAATTTTATTGAGCGGATAAGCTTATTTTGCTTTCTTTGCTCAATTTCATTTTTTAGGGAGTCATTTTCAATTTGATAGTTTTTAATTTCTAAGGTTAACTTTTTGTTTTTATCAAGTAGATTGTCTAGTTGCCCTCCGTAATTTGTTATACAGAAAAAAAACCCCAGATATACCCCGAGAATAAGAAAAACAATATATCGAACAAAACCCTTATAATTTTTCCAAACGATATGTCTCATCAATTAATATCTCCTCTTACAATCCAATGAACGAATAATGTACCTGTATATGCCCCGATAAGAGCTGAGATTATATAAACGATTTGCTTAATAATAGTAATAGAGTTTCCTTCAAAAAGACCACTTTCAAAAGCCCTAAAAGAATCAAAAGTCCCCCCAAGAGCTACAACTAGACCCCAAATTTTTAAACTTTCCGAAAGGTTGAGCATTGTCTGAATAGGTGGTTGTCTAGTAATAAATGCACTTAATCCACCAAAAAAACTTCCGCCTAGCACAACACCAAATGCTATAAGGTAATATCTGATTATAAGAACTATAAAATTTTCCATTTTAAAGAATTCCCTTCAAGATATGATTTAAATGTGAGTACTTATATATCTAAATGTATGAGACAATAAAAAAATCATGTCCGAAAAGTAATCTAATTGAAAATTGTATCTGGATGAGAAGAAAAGGTATAATAGAATGGCAAACAACATTTATTTCGCTAAATTAATGGGGGAACGATTAATGTTTAATTTCGTACATCTTCATGTTCATACCGAATATAGCCTACTTGATGGAGCTGCTAGGATAGGTGAATTAGTTAAGAAAACTAAAGAATTGGGAATGAATGCTTTAAGTATTACTGATCATGGGAATATGTATGGAGTTATTCCATTTTATAAGACCTGTCTTAAAGAAGGAATTAAACCGATAATTGGTTGCGAAATTTATCTTACATCTGGTAATAGAGAAGAGAGAGTTTCACGTAAAGAACAAAAAATATTTCATCTGGTATTACTTGCAGAGAATGATATAGGTTATAAGAATCTAATGAAGATAGTATCTGTTGCTCACCTAGAAGGCTTCTATTATAAGCCGAGAGCTGACAAGGAAATACTCGCCAAATATAGTGAGGGAATTATTGCTTTAAGTGCATGCTTGTCAGGCGAAGTAAATTATCATTTATTAGAGAATAATTATGAGAAAGCTAAAGAGATTGCGCTTGATTACGAAAGGATTTTTGGGAAGAATAATTTCTTTTTAGAGTTGCAAAGCCATGGTCTAAAAGAAGAAGATAGAATTAGGCCATTAATAATCAAGCTAAGCAATGATACGAAAATACCGTTAGTAGTAACTAATGATGTTCACTATATTAATAAAGAGGATTCATTGATTCAAGATGTTCTAATCTCTATTGGAACCGGTACTACTCTAGACGATGAAAATAGATTACAATTCTCTACTAATGAATTCTATCTAAAAGATATAGAAGACATGAAACAAAGTTTCACACAGCTACCTGAAGCTATAACAAGGACACAAGAAATTGCTGATAGATGTAATGTTAAAATTAATCTAGGGGTAACACTACTTCCAAAATATCCACTTAAAGAAAATATACTAGCAACCGAATTTTTAAAAGCATTAGCAACAAAGGGTGCGAATAAAAGGTATACTAATCTATCCCAATTACATATTGATCGACTGAATTTTGAATTATCGGTAATTGAAAAAATGGGTTTTGCTGATTATTTTTTAATTGTTTGGGATTTTATGAAATTTGCCCATAACGAAGGAATTATGACAGGCCCGGGTAGAGGATCCGCAGCAGGAAGCATAGTTGCCTATTCCTTAGGAATTACAAACGTTGATCCAATAAAATTCGGCCTATTATTTGAGAGATTTTTGAATCCAGAGCGTGTAAACATGCCTGATATAGATATAGACTTTACATATGAAAGACGGGATGAAGTAATAAAATATGTTTCAGAGAAATATGGGGCAGACCACGTTTCGCAAATAATTACTTTTGGTACATTCGCAGCAAAAGCGGCGATTCGTGATGTTGGAAGGGTTTTGAATTTACCTTATGCCCAAGTGGATAAACTTGCCAAGTTAATACCGTTTCAAGTAGGAATTACATTAGAACAGGCGTTAAAGGAAGTAAAAGAACTAAGAAATATATATGAAAGTGATGAAAGTCTAAAGTCTCTACTAGATATTGCTATAAAAATTGAAGGGATGCCGCGGCATCATTCTACCCATGCTGCAGGGGTAATCATAGCTGATAAACCGTTAACTGATTATACTCCTTTACAGCAGGGACAAGAGGAATTATCGTTATCTCAATATCCGATGGGTATATTAGAAGAACTAGGAATCTTGAAGATGGATTTTCTAGGCTTACGTAACCTTACTATTATCGAAAGAGCTTTGAGGCTAATTAAAGAAATAACCAGTAAATCTATAATATTAGATGAATTAGATGAGAAGGATGAACTAACGTATCAACTATTAAGTAATGGGGAAACAAAAGGTGTGTTTCAATTAGAATCAGCTGGGGTTGTTAAGGTACTTAAGGAACTGAAACCATCTGATTTTGAAGATATTGTTGCAGTAGTTGCATTATATCGTCCAGGACCAATGGAATTTATACCAGACTATATTAAAGCTAAGCACGGTAAAAAAACTATTGCCTATCCACATGAAAAATTAAAAACGATTCTAGCTGATACATACGGGATTATTATTTATCAAGAGCAAATTATGCAAATTGCCTCTGAAATGGCTGGGTTTAGTCTTGGGGAAGCGGACATACTTAGAAGGGCAGTCGGCAAGAAGAAAAAAGAGGTCTTAGTTCAAGAAAGAGAACACTTCGTAACTGGTGCTATTAATAATGGTTATAATCAACAGGTAGCTGATGAAGTATACGACATGATTGTTAAATTTGCTAATTATGGATTCAACCGTTCACATGCAGTTGCATATAGTGTTTTGGCCTTTCAGACTGCTTATCTAAAAGCGCACTATCCTGTTGAATTCATGACGGCACTAATATCTGAATCTATGGGAAACCCAAGTAAAGTAGTAGAGTATATAGAAGAGTGTAGAAGAAAAGGGATAGAAGTGCTTCCGCCTGATGTTAAGGAGAGTTACTCATCATTTTCAATAGAGGATGGAAAAATTAGATTTGGACTAGCCGCAATTAAGAATATCGGAACAAATGTTATTGAAGCTATACTTAACCAAAGGGAGGAATCCGATGCACCAAACTCAATATTAGAATTTTGCATGAAAACTGATGCTAAGGTATGTAACCGAAGAGTTATGGAATCACTTATACTAGGTGGTGCTTTTGATAGTTTTGGCATCCATCGAGCACAATTGATCGCTAATCTCGATGATTTACTTGAAAGAGTGCAGAAAAAGCGGAAGCTGCAGGATGATCTACAAATTCGTTTATTTGAGGATTTCGAGGATGAAGTAGATGGTGAATTTGACTGGATTGAGGTTAAACCTTTCTCTGAACAAGATATTCTTAAGAGGGAAAAGGAAGTTTTAGGTCTCTATGTATCTGGACATCCATTGGCCTTTTATAAAGATATATTAGATAAGTACGTTACACATTCTTTTGAGGAATTAGCATTACTAAACGAAAACACACAAGTTACCTTGGGTGGTTTGGTTATTGACTTAAAACAGATATTAACCAAAAAAGGTCAACAGATGGCATTTGTTAAATTGGAGGTATTATCTGATGAGATTGAATTAATTGTCTTCCCAGAAACTTTCAATACCTATAAAGATCAATTAATGAATGCTATGGGAGTTTTGGTTCAGGGTAAAATAAATCAAAGTGAAAATGGTGTCAAGGTTATTGCCTCAAGGATAGTATCTTTAGAATTGTTACATGAGCAGAAGCAAGCAACTAAACCTAAGAGTGTAATGATAAAAATATCTAAGGAAGATGAAGACTCTAATAAATTAAATGAACTAAAGGATATATTGAAAAATACTGTTGGGAAATCTCCCGTTATTTTGTATTATGAGAGAAACAAAAAAACAATTCAACTTTCAGATATATATGATGTTGAGATAAGTGATAATCTGATAAATATAATAGAGAAGCTTTTTGGTGAAGATAGTATAGCAATAAGATAGAATTGAGTCTTTTGAAAAATCAGAGATGTTATATTATAATTAATTTTGTTATAATAATTGCTATTAGAATAATTATGCAACAGGAAATATTATTGACGGAGATGAGAATTTGTCCAACCTAAAAGAAGAATCATTAAAAATGCACAGAGATAATAAAGGAAAATTAGAAGTAAAGGCAAAGGTTAAACTTACCAATGCTTATGACCTTAGTTTAGCTTATTCCCCAGGAGTTGCGGAACCTTGTCTTGAAATTTATAATGACAAGGATAAAATATATGATTATACAATGAAGGGTAATACCGTTGCAATAGTTTCTGATGGAACGGCAGTTCTAGGGCTAGGTAACATTGGACCAGAAGCGGCCTTACCTGTAATGGAAGGTAAAGCTGTTTTATTTAAAAATTTTGCAGGGGTAGATGCATTTCCGATATGCTTGAAGACAACTGATGTAGATAAGATTGTTGAAACTGTTAAACTCTTAGAACCTTGCTTTGGAGGGGTAAATCTTGAAGATATCGCTGCTCCTAATTGCTTTATTGTTGAAGAAAGGTTAAAAAAAGAGGCTGGTATACCAATATTTCATGATGACCAACATGGGACTGCAATAGTTGTGTTAGCGGGTTTACTCAACGCTTTAAAAATAGTAAAGAAAGAAATTTCTGAAATTAAAGTTGTAACAAATGGTGCAGGTGCATCAGGTACAGCAATAATAAAATTATTATTAAATATTGGAGTTAAAAATGTAATAATGTGTGATTCGAAGGGAGCTATCTACCAAGGGCGGCCCTTTGGAATGAATGCCTATAAAGAAGAGATGGCGAGTATTACTAACAAAGAGTCTCTAGCAGGGGGATTAATAGATGCTTTAAAGGATGCCGATGTTTTCATTGGGGTTTCTGTTGCTGGAGCATTAACTAAAGAGATGATTAAGGTAATGAATGAGGACCCAATTATTTTCGCTCTAGCGAACCCGACACCGGAGATTTTCCCAAATGAAGCGAAAGAGGCAGGGGCAAGAATAGTTGCAACAGGTCGTTCGGATTATCCAAACCAAGTAAATAACGTACTTGCTTTTCCGGGCATTTTTAGGGGAGCATTGGATGTTCGGGCATCTGATATTAATGAAGCAATGAAAATAGCTGCAGCATATGCAATAGCTGGGTTAGTATCAGATGAGGAATTAAACGAGAATCATATAATTCCTGATCCATTTGATCCTCGTGTTGCTTCAAAGGTTGCTGAAGAAGTGGCGAATGCGGCAATGGTGACTGGTGTTGCAAGAATTACTGTTGATCCAAAAGAGATAGAGAAAAGAACGATCAATATGGCGTTAATAAAATAAATGGGTAAAGTTTAAGTCTTATATTTATAGGTAATTTAGGGGCGGGGTGTTATAGTGTTAAGAGATTTTTTTCATAAGAAAAAAGAATATGCAATTATTCCTTCTGAAAGGGTCAAAAACGATATCCCTGAGGGAATGATTAATAAATGTAAAAGATGTAATAAAATAATCTTCATTAAAGAATTAGAGAAAAATAATTACATATGCCAGCATTGTGATTACCATTTTACTGTTTCTGCTCCAGAGAGGCTAAAGATGGTCTTAGATGATGGCAACTTTTTTGAATATGATGCTGACTTATTATCTGTAGACACGCTTAACTTTGAAGGATATATGGACAAGTTACTAAGTGATATGGAGAAAACAGATTTAAAGGAAGCGGTAGTTACAGGAGAGGGAACAATTGGAGGTTACCCGATTGTGATTGGCGTTATGGATTCTCGTTTTCGCATGGGTAGTATGGGCTCAGTTGTAGGAGAAAAGATAACAAGGGCAATTGAAAAAGCGGTTATTAAACGTTACCCGTTCATACTCTTCTCTGCTTCTGGAGGTGCTAGAATGCAGGAGGGTCTTTTAAGTTTAATGCAAATGGCCAAAACTAGTGCTGCATTGGGTAGACTTCACGAGGAAGGTATCTTATATATATCTGTTTTAACAAACCCTACAACTGGTGGGGTATCAGCGAGTTTTGCTTCCTTAGGGGACATTAATATTGCTGAACCAAATGCTCTAATAGGCTTCGCAGGTAGAAGAATAATCGAGCAAACGATTAGGCAGGATTTACCTGATGATTTTCAGACATCGGAGTTTTTACTTAAACATGGACAACTGGATATGATAGTTCATAGAAAAGATATGAAGAAAACCTTAAACAAATTATTGAGTCTGCATCTAATGAGGGGTGAAAAGAATGGCGACTGATTTATCCTTTGAGAAGCCCCTTGTTGAATTAAGAAAAAGAATAGATGAGTTAAAAAAATTCACAAATGAGGAGGGAATTGACTTTATTAAAGAGATAGAGGAATTAGAAAAGAAAGCAATTAACCTTGAAAAAGAAATTTATGAAGGATTAACTCCATGGAATAAAACACAGATAGCTAGACATTCTGAAAGACCAACAACACTGCAATATATCGAACGTATTTTTACTGATTTCATAGAATTACATGGTGATCGTCTTTTTGGAGAAGACGAAGCAATTGTAGGTGGTATTGCGAAGTTTAATGGTATACCAGTTACGATTGTTGGACATCAAAAAGGACAAGATACTAAAGAGAATATCAGAAGGAATTTTGGGATGCCTCATCCAGAAGGTTATAGAAAGGCTTTAAGATTGATGAAACAAGCCGAGAAGTTTCATCGCCCAATCTTTAGTTTTATTGATACGGCAGGAGCATACCCTGGTATCGGTGCTGAAGAAAGAGGACAAAGTGGGGCTATAGCAAACAACTTAAAGGAGATGGCTTTGTTAAAAGTACCGGTAATTTGTCTAGTGACTGGTGAGGGTGGAAGCGGTGGAGCACTTGCTTTAGGGATTGGTAATTATATTTATATGCTAGAGAATTCTATATACTCGGTAATTTCACCTGAAGCGGCGGCGGCACTCTTATGGAAAGACTCAACACAAGCCACAAAAGCAGCAAATACAATGAAAATTACAGCCCAAGATGCAATGGAATTCGGTATAATTGACCAGATTATTTCTGAGCCAATGGGCGGAGCGCATAAAGATATCGATTTTCAAGCTAAGGAAATAAAAAAGGTTCTTGAGAACTCCTTAAAAGAGCTACAAAAATTAACAGCGGAAGAACTTGTCACACAAAGGTATAAGAAGTTAAGGAAGATTGGAAAATTCACATCATCCTTATTATAAGGTTAATCAATAAAAGCCTCGTCACAATATTTTGTGACGAGGCTTATTAATTCAGAATTAATAAATATAAGTATTTTTCACTCGTTTTGAAAATAAAAAATACGGTACCAAAATACTACAAAAAATTAATGCCCAAACAAAGTGAGTGATACACCCTTGTAACGAATACTCATAAATTGGCGGAACAGGAGCATATTTAAAATAAACATATAATGTAAATAGAAGATTAATAATAAAATAGCTTATCACTAATACTCTTAATGCCTTTTTTCTTTTAATAAAAGTATAGATTATTAAAGATAATAGAATTATAAAAGTTATATCTATAGTTAATTCGCTATATATAATTAATCGTCCCATGGAATGGTACTTTTGAGAAACTGTTGATTTCCAATTTTCATTAGCAAAAAAAGGTAATAACGTGTTTAAAGTATTATTTATCGTAATACTAGTGTTCAAAATAAATATAATTGCAACTAAATATAACCAACCACCAAAGTCTTGTGTTTTTTTCGATAAATCGGAATTCTTATTTGTGTTAGAATCTTTCATTCTATTTAACAAATCATTTAATGAAAAACCAATTACCCCCAAAATACATCCAATTGTAACTGAAGCATATATACTAATATATGGGAGATAATATTGAGAAAGTATTATTCCAAGTGTTAAAAAAATGAACGGTATTATATATTTTTTAATCATTAAATCACAACCTTTCTTTATTTAATTTTAATTAAAGGTAAACGCAAAAGATACACGTTTACCTTTAATATATCATTACCACCTAAAATATATATTGTTATAATCAATAATAATAATCCTATTATATTATTTTTATTTATTATTGGACATTTAATGAAACCATTGTTGTTGCATTAACATTTGATACATAGTCAACCCAGACAATATTATTATCTGAACAATTATCATGAACAATTAAATATTGTCCAAATTGTATGGAGTAATAATAACCTAACCCTGTTACCCAATGATAACTAAACAATTGGTCCTCCCAAAACCATTCCCAATCAAATTTAATCGCCAGAGGTCTGTTATTATTTATTTCACTTTTATAGGAAGCAAAACTATTAAAATCGGAAACAGTAGCACTTGGTCCGATATGTTCAACTAGTCCACTTTTTAAACCATTAACAGTCATACCGTATAAATTACCGTTATGATCAATCCAAAAATGCTCTATCATTGAACCCTCCGATGTAAAAATATTTAATCCTGCAATAAAACTCTTGCCCATATTTGCTCGCCAATATTCTGCTAATGTGGCTTGTGATGTTGGTCCGCAAGCTGAATTCTCAATATAATCCCCTGCATCCCATTGATTAAAATGTTCCATTTGAATTTGTTTTTGTTCTTCATCATAAGAAGATATAGTTACATTTTCCTTTTCCTTTTCTAATGCATTATCCCATAATGTTTTTGCATTTGGATTTTTATTTAAAATTTTTAAATCTTCCTTAGAGTATTTTCTTTCGCTATTTTTATTAATTGATGTTATAACGTTATCAATATTTTTTGCTTGTATCACTGACAATCCGCCCAGATAATATAATCGATTACTATTTTCTAATTCTAATATTGATAGTTCTCCTTTACCAGCTAATAAAACTGGTGAATATTGTTTATCTGTAGAGATAACGAAATAATACTCAATATCACTACTATTTATTAATTGTAAATAATATGCAATAGTATTTTCATAAGAATCGTAAATTTCTTTAATAGAAATAATATCTGCAATACTTGTGTCAAATTCATATGCAGTAATATATTTACTTGCTACAATTTTTGCTTCTTCAATAGATGCATAATAATTTGAAGTTTGATTACCCTCAAAAGCCATTACTGAGATCTGTAAAACAAAAATTAATGTTATTAACAACAATAATATAAATCTTTTCTTTTTCATAAATATTAATCTCCTTTACATTTTTACCGGTCCGGTTAATATGTTATTTCTTTACTTATGTGATATTTCCTTTATAATGGAAGAAAAACAATAATAATCAAATAATGGCTAAATAATCATGTCGAAAGGAGTCGATATCTTGCATATAGGCAATAGAATAAAAAAAATACGCGAATCTGTCGGTATAAGTCGCAAAGAATTTGCTAGAGGGATAGTTTCGTATTCACATTTATGTAATATTGAGGATGGAAATTATAATGCTTCAGAGGATATAATGATAGCAATAGCAGAGAAGTTAAATGTTTCTGCAGATTATTTAATAAAATACAATACAATTGATTATAATTTGGAGAATCTATTAATGTATTTTAAAAGTGAACTTGATCAACTAAACATTAAAGATGCCGAAACAATTCTAAAAACTATTAGAAATGATTATCCATACATAACATCAATTTCCCAAGAAACTTTTTTATTTTTACTAGAATCCTATTATTATTTATCAATAGGAGAAATTGATGTAGCTAAAGAAATACTGTAGAATAAAGTTTTACCTTTATTGGAGAATGTTACTATTGAGAACTTAACTGATGGATACAAAGAAACCTATTACTATATTCAAGGCGTTATTAACTATTACGAAGAAAATTATAGATTAAGTTATAAATTTTTCTTAAACCAGTTAACATTCGTTAAAAACAATTTAATGAAAGCTAGGGCTAATCATAATACCGCAATATGTTTATATAAAATGAGACGTACTGACAAATCTATTAGATATGCTGTGGAATCACTTTCCAGGTATCCTTTACAATATTAAGTCTTATTTTATACCTCTTTTTATAATTATTGAGATAACAATCAAACCTACTCCAACTATAAATAAACTTAAATACATATATAATTGAAATGGCCCTCCACCGAAATTGCTAAATGGGTATGGACCGTTAATAATCCAAATATATCTATTATAATCACCATGAATAAACCAGTATAAAAGTATTGGACTAATTGTAAAAATAAATCCAATGCCCAATAATAAATCTGATAAAAAACTCTTTAATTTTTGTCTCCACATTACGTTAACCCCCTCATTCTATGTGCTAAGGAATTTTCATACAATTAATACACCAAAAAAGATAAATATTAAAAAACCACTGATTAGTTGTGCAATAAATGAGCCTCAAAGGATAGTCATTCTGCTTCCTCCCTACTTACACCATATATTTTTCTGCAGATTAACAGGGAAGTTACTCTTATTATGAATAATATTGCGTAGACAATTGACAAGGACAAAAGAAAATTAAAAGGATTAAGTATTGGTATTCGTTCCTCCCAAGGATTTAAAGTTATATTCATATAATAAGGGAGAGGTGGATCCCATTTAGATAAATTCTGTGTTACAAAATGGACTGGGTAGCCAAAACCAAGGTCCTCTAATTCATCATGAATGTATACTTTTTGAGGAACAAATAGAGTACAAAGGGTAATAATTAAACTTAAAATCAATATTAGTTTAACTTGGTAAGAATTAATTCCTAATTTTGAAAACCATTCAATTATTTTTTTCATTACTTCTCCCCCATTTAGATTATAAACTTCTTAATATAATTTCTATATATGTTGAATTTTCCTTTATTAATTCCAGACCTATGGTCTGGTTTTTTTAATCTCAAAATATATTTAATCGACTATATCGTCGATTTCTTCCAATCTAACCTCTCACTTCTCGCCTCTATTCTCTTGTTGGTGGAATAAATCTACTTTTCTAGTCATAAAATTGATTACTACTAAAATATATTTATAGAAAATTAGGGAGGGAAGTACGTGGAAAAAGAATTGGAAAGAAATTGGTTAAGCTCTTATCCTGCAGAAGTTCCTCATACTATTGATTATCCCGATATTCCACTTCATCAGTTCTTAGTGGATACTGCTAAAGAATTCCCCGCGAAATACGCAATTCATTTTTTAGGGAAAAAAATCAGGTACGATCAACTATTGATTTATTCGTATCAATTTGCAAATGCTTTGAAAGGTTTGGGTGTCAAGAAGGGTGACAGGGTAGCTTTACTGTTGGCAAACTCACCTCAAGCTGTAATTAGCTACTATGGAGCATTAATGGTAGGGGCAATTGTTGTACAAAATAACCCATTATACTCTGAGAGAGAACTGGAATATCAGTTAAAAGATTCTGGAGCAGAAACGATTGTTACATTGGATTTAACTTATCCCAAGGTTGCAAAAGTAAAGGACAAAACTTCCTTGAAAAACATTATTGTTACTAGCATTAAAGATTACTTACCATTCCCCAAAAATCTTTTATATCCCTTGAAATTAAAAAAAGATGGTCAATTCGTGGAAATTCCAAAGGAAAAGGGAATTTATAGTTTTCTATCATTTATTAATGGTCAGAGTACAGAACCAGTTGATGTTGAGATAAATCCAAGCGAGGATTTAGCATTGTTACAATATACTGGCGGAACAACAGGTGTTTCTAAAGGAGCTATGCTTACTCACCGTAACTTAGTTGTAAATGTTGTTCAAGAAAGCAAATGGCTGTATCGTGCAAAGAGGGGCGAAGAAAGATTTCTTGGTGTATTACCATTGTTTCATGTATTTGGTATGACTACTGTAATGAATTGTAGTATATATATGGCAGGAAATATGATTTTGGTTCCTCGTTTTAATGTTGATGATTTACTAGAAACTATTCAAAAGGAAAAACCCACTTATTTTCCCGGTGCACCTACAATGTATATTGCAATAAATAATCATCCAAGAGTAAAAGAATATAACTTATCCTCAATCGAGGCTTGTATTAGCGGCTCGGCAGCATTACCTTTAGAAGTTCAAGAAAAATTTGAAGAATTAACAGGTGCTAGATTGGTAGAGGGTTATGGTTTAACTGAAACATCCCCTGTAACACATGCTAATCCTATTTGGGGAAAAAGAAAAACAGGAAGTATCGGCATACCTTGGCCTGACGTAGATGCCAAGATTGTTGATCAAATTACGGGTGAAGATATTGCTTTTGGCGAAATTGGTGAATTGGCTATAAAAGGACCAATAGTAATGAAGGGTTACTGGAACATACCAGAAGAAACAGATAAAGTGCTTAAAGATGGTTGGCTGTTGACAGGTGACATGGCAACCATTGATGAAGAAGGCTATTTTTATATTGTAGATAGAAAGAAGGATATGATTATTGCAGGGGGTTATAACATCTATCCTAGAGATGTGGAAGAAGTACTTTACGAACATCCAGCTATTCAAGAAGCAGTTGTAGTAGGTATTCCTGACCAATATAGAGGTGAAACTGTAAAGGCTTATATAGTTAAAAAACAAGGAGCAGAGGTAACTGAAGTAGATCTATTAAAATACTGCAAGGAAAACATGGCTGCATATAAAGTTCCAAGGTTATATGAATTCAGGACAGAGCTGCCAAAAACCTTAGTAGGAAAAGTATTAAGACGCGCATTATTAGAAGAAGAAAAGGAAAAAGGGAACGTTGGTTAAGGGAGGAGGAACCAAGGTGAACATCTTAGTTTTGTTAAAGCAAACATTTGATACTGAAGAAAAAATAGTTCTTCAAAATGGTCAGATTAGTGAAGAGGGAGTAGAATTCGTTATTAATCCATATGATGAATACGCAGTGGAAAGAGCAATTAGGCTTAAAGAGGAGCTGGGGGGAGAAGTAACCTTATTATCTCTTGGTCCAGATCGTACTGAGAGTTCTATTCGTACAGCTTTAGCAATGGGTGCTGATAAAGCTGTTTTAGTAAATGACCCAACACTATTTGGAGACGAATTTACTTCAGCAAAGGTTTTAGCCGAGCTAGTAAAAGAAGAGTCCTTTGATTTAATTTTAGCTGGTAATGTAGCTGTTGATGATGGATCGAGCCAAGTACCACAAAGAATTTCGGAAATTCTTGACATACCAATAATCGGTACTGCTGTAAAAATAGAATTTGATGGTAATAAAGTAACCGTACACCGAGACGTTGAGGGTGATACAGAGATACTTGAAGCAGAATTACCGGTTATCATTACTGCACAGCAGGGATTAAATGACCCAAGATACCCATCCTTACCGGGAATTATGAAAGCAAAGAAAAAACCTTTAGTTCGCAAGTCAGCTACTGACCTTGGGATTCTCTTAGAAAATGTGGCAGCAAAGACAGACATAATAGAAACATATTTACCTCCTAAAAAGGATGCTGGAAAAATCTTGTCTGGTGAAATAAAAAATCAAGCAAGTGAGCTTGTAGAATTATTGCATTCTGAAGCAAAGGTTATATAACGGAGGAGGGAAGATACTTGTGAGTAGAAAAGTATTAGTTTATGCAGAAGGAAGAGATAACAAATTACGTAATGTATCATTAGAGGCATTATCAGTTGCCAAAAAAATAGCTGATGGTGGAGAAGTTTCAGCCGCGTTATTTGGAAGTAATGCTGAACAATTTATCGAAACCTTAGGACATTATGGTGCAGATCGAGTATTCGTAGTTAAGAACCCCTCCTTTGATCAATATGTAACGGATTTGTATAAAGAAGCTTTTTTGAAAATAGTAAATAAGGTTAAACCGGATGTAATCTTGTTGGGACATACACCTAATGGAAAAGATTTTGCCCCAAAAGTAGCTCAAGCTCTAGAAATAGGAATGGTTTCTGATAGTATTGACATTGAAATTTTGGGGGATAAAGTAATCTTTACTCGTCCTATATATGCTGGTAAAGCATTTGTTAAAAAAATAATTAAGGATGATATGGTCTTAGCAACGATTCGTCCAAATAATATAGCAATGGGTGAGGCAGATCCAAATAAAAAGGCGAGTAAAGTGGAATTTGATTTTTCACCTTCAAGTAAGTCCTTAAGGGTTCAAATTAAAGATGTTATTCGAAAAGCAAGTTGTGGTGTTGATTTAAGTGAAGCAAAAGTGGTTATCTCTGGTGGTAGAGGAACCAAAAAGGATGGTTTTGATAAAATATATGAACTAGCTAGTCTATTAAATGCTGCTGTTGGTGCTTCTCGTAGTGCCTGCGACGAGGGTTATGCTGATTATTCATTACAGGTAGGGCAAACCGGAAAGGTTGTCACCCCTGATTTGTATATTGCATTTGGTATTTCTGGTGCAATACAACACGTTGCCGGAATGTCCAATTCAAAGGTAATAGTAGCAGTTAATAAAGACCCTGAAGCACCGATATTCCAAATTGCGGATTATGGAATTGTCGGGGACATGTTCGAAGTGCTTCCAGTATTGAAAGAAGAATTCGAGAAACTTCTAAATGAAAATTAAGGTTAATAAAAATTCTCCCGACATTAATCAGATTCATACTTAAGGGGGTTAATATGGCAATTCCATCTTTTATTAATACAGACCTTGAGACTTGGCTTAAAAAATTTAAGTATTCAACAGCTTTTAAAACGAGGTTTAGTGAAACCGATGCATTTGGACATATAAATAATGTAAGTTACTTTGGCTATTTTGAACAAGCAAGATTAGATTATTTTGAGTATCTTAATCTGCTTAAAGAACTTAGTATATCAAAAACAGAACCCCCTAAAGAAAATTTAATAGTTTCAGCCAACCTAGAATGCCACTATCTATCACAACTATATTACGGACAAGATATTAATATATTCGTTAGAACGTCTAAGATCGGAAGTAGTAGCTTCGAATTGGAATATTGCTTATTAGAAGAAAAAAAACAAATTGCTGCAATTGGTAGAGGGTCGATCGTTTACATAAATAAGAAAAGTGGGAAAAGCACCCCTCTACCAGAAACTATTAAAGAAAAAATTAGTTCGTTTGAAAATACACACGGTTAGTCATTAAGTCCTACAACATAGGACTTGATTTTTTGCTATTTAACCATTCTAAAATGCTTGTACTTTCATAAGAATAGATAAAGCGAGACTTATTTCGCGACAACAATTTGAGTACTACGTTGATTTATCTTCTTAGTTTGAGGATAACTGTTGTAACCGAAGGGAGGGGGGGAATATGCTAAATACCGTTAATTTTATAGCATTTTTGCTAGTAACTGCTTATGCTCTGTGGGTTTTCTATCGGGTAACAAGTGCAAGATACTCCTATATAAAACTAGGAAAAAAAATCGAACTTAAAAAAGATTATAGAGCAAGGTTAAAGAATACTTTTTCCTTAGTTTTTGGTCAAAGAAAACTTCTAAAGGATAAAAAAAGTGGGTTAATGCATGTTTTTCTTTTCTATGGTTTTTTAATTGTTCAATTTGTCGCCATTGATTTGATTGGCAAAGGGTTAGTTAAGGGTTGGCATTTGCCGATTCCCTATTATAACTATTTTACTTTAATCCAAGAAATTACTGCTGGTATAGTGTTTCTAGCTGTATTATACGGAACCTATAGAAGATATGTAGAAAAATTAACTAGATTAAAAAGAGGTTTTAAAGCTGGCTTAGTTTACTGGCTTATTGGTGGATTAATGTTAATGGTTGTTATTGCAGGTGGGGCTGAGCTGGTAATTAATAACCAAGGTGTTGACCAATATACACCATTATCTTCTTTATTCTATTTATTAATTAATGGAATTTCTGAAGAAGCGGCTCACGTTATCTTCTATTTTGCTTGGTGGATACATTTGTTAATTCTATTATTATTTCTAATTTATATTCCTCAGGGCAAACACGCCCACTTAATTGCTGCATCAATTAATTCATATCTAAAAAGGTTAGATTCCCCTGGTAAATTACAGACAATACATTTTGACGATGAAACACAGGAGGAGTTTGGTGTTGGGAAAATAGAGGACTTTAACCAAAAACAGTTACTAGATTTATATGCATGTGTTGAATGTGGACGCTGTACAGATATGTGTCCGGCAAATATTTCAGGTAAGACGCTTTCACCACGTGAAGTTATCACCAAGTTGCGTGACCATTTAACTGACAAAGGTAGCGTAATTAAACCAGATACTGTTCCATGGGCACCAGGTAAAATCTTTAGCACCTCAAGGATTTATCCTACTCAAGAAGATGTTTATCCAACTGATATCAATGTAATTGGCGGTGTTATTACTGAGCAGGAGCTTTGGGCATGTACAACCTGTGGTAATTGTGAGGATCAATGTCCTGTTTCCAATGAACTAGTAAATAAAATAGTTGATTTAAGACGTTATTTAGTTTTAACCAAGGGTGAGATGAGTCCCGAGGTAACGCGCACCTTTAATAATATTGAGAGACAAAGTAATCCTTGGGGGATAAATCGAACAGATAGAATAAAGTGGCGTGAAGAATTTGAAGATATAGTAATCCCTACAGTTAAAGAGGTGGAGGAATTTGAGTATCTTTTATTTGTAGGTTCGATGGGCTCGTTTGACAATCGAAGTAAAAAAATCATCTATTCCTTAGTTAAAATTCTGAATCATGTTGGGATTAAACTAGCGATCCTTGGTAATGAGGAGAAAAGTTCGGGAGATTCAGTAAGGCGGATGGGAAATGAATACTTGTATCAGCAATTAGTAACGGAAAATATTGAAAACTTTAAAAAATACAATGTTAAAAAAATAATAACCATAGACCCTCATGCATTTAATACCTTTAAAAATGAATATCCTGAATTTGGTTTAGAAGCTGAGGTTTATCATCACACAGAAATTTTAGCTCAATTAATTAAAAAGAGGAAAATAAAGCCCATCAAAGAGATTAATGAAACAATAACATACCATGATTCCTGCTATTTAGGAAGATACAATGGAATTTATGATTTTCCAAGGTTTATCTTAAGTTCTATTCCGGGAGTGAAACTTGTTGAAATAGAGCGTTCTAAAGAAAATGCAATGTGCTGTGGAGCCGGGGGTGGATTGATGTGGCTGGAGGAAAAAGAAGGAAGACGAATAAACGAGGTAAGAACTGAGCAAGCACTTATTTGTAATCCTAATACCATTGCATCAGCTTGTCCATACTGCCTAACAATGATTTCTGATGGTATAAAGGCTAAGGGAGCAGAAGAAAAGATTAGAACATTAGATGTAGTTGAATTATTAGAAAAGTCCTTATTTTGATTTCCTAGAAAATAAATATAAATGCAGTTTAAAAAACACTGCAGAAAAAAATGGAGGAGGTATCTTCATGGATCAACGAATTAGAAAAGCAGCAGTTATTGGTGCAGGAGTAATGGGTGCCGGGATTGCAGCTCACTTGGCCAATGTTGGAATTCCAACTTATCTACTGGATATAGTTCCAAGGGAACTAACAAAGGAAGAGGAGAAGGCAGGGTTAACTTTAAATGATCCTAAGGTTAGAAACAGGTTAGTAATAAACGCCAAAGCAGCTCTATTAAAAGCTAAACCAGCACCATTGTATCAAGCTAATGATGCAGATTTAATAACAATCGGAAATATGGAGGATAATTTAAATTACTTAGCTGACGCTGATTGGATTATTGAGGTGGTAGTAGAAAATTTAGAAATTAAAAAAAATATTTTTGAGACGATCGAAAACCATCGTAAAAAAGGTTCGATTGTAAGTTCTAATACTTCTGGTGTTTCAATTAATGAAATGGTAGCTGAAAGGTCAGATGAATTTAAGGGGCATTTTTTAGGCACTCACTTTTTTAATCCGCCTAGATATATGAAGCTGTTAGAAATAATACCTTCAAACTTTACAAAGCCTGAAATTCTAACTTATATTACTGATTTCAGTGAAAAGGTTTTGGGAAAGGGTGTTGTTTTAGCGAAGGATACACCTAATTTTATTGCAAACAGAATTGGAACTTACGGTTTAATGGTAATCCTTCATGGAATGGTAGCGATGGGATTAAGAGTTGATGAAGTAGATGAAATAACAGGACCATTAATGGGAAGGCCAAAAAGCGCTTCTTTTCGTACCCTAGACATGGTGGGACTAGATACGTTTGTCCACGTTGCAAATAATGTAATGGAAAAATCAGTTGATGAAGATGAAAAAACAACCTTTACAATGCCAAAATTCGTTCTTGAAATGGTCGAAAGAGGGCTGATTGGTGATAAAAATAAACAAGGCTTCTATAAAAAGATAGAAACTGATAAAGGGAAAGAAATTCTTGTTTTTGATTATACAAAAATGGAATACGTTCCAAAAGTAAAAATAAAGTCAGCAACAATTGAAATGGCAAAGCAAAGTAAAGTCTTGAAAGAAAAGCTTAGAACATTAGTAAGCGGAAAAGATGATGTAAGTTTGTTTGCCTGGAATTCACTTAAGAAGGTTCTTCTCTACTCTGCTGATAAGCTAGGTGAAATTTCCGACGATATAGTAAACATTGATAATGCTATGAAATGGGGATTTAACTGGGAAATGGGTCCGTTTGAATTGTGGGACGCCATTGGCTTAGAGAAATCAGTTACTCGAATGAAGGAAGAAGGAGATATAATTCCTGACCATGTTACTAAACTTTTAGAAAGTGGTAAAACCAGCTTTTATAACAAACAAGATGGTAAGGGGTTCTATTTTTCAATAAAGGGTAAAGACGAAGAAATTTACCAAAGAAAAGAGATTATTAATTTAAAGGACTTAAAGGAACAAAACAAGTTAATAAAAGGAAATGCTGGTGCTAGCTTAATCGATATTGGTAATGAGGTTGCATTACTAGAATTCCATTCCCCTAACAATGCAATTGCAACGGATATTTTAAGTATGATTAATTATAGCGTTGAAGAAGTAACTAACAATTACCGTGGTCTAGTTATTGGCAATCAAGGTAAAAATTTTAGTGTTGGTGCCAACCTCATGTTAATTTTAATGGAAGCTCAGGATGAAAATTGGGATGAATTAGATTACATGATAAGAATGTTTCAGAATGCTAGTATGCAATTAAAATACATGAATAAGCCGGTTGTTGCAGCCCCATTTAATATGACATTAGGGGGAGGAACAGAAATCGTTTTCGGTGCTGATTTAGTTCAAGCTTCTGCCGAGACTTATATGGGATTAGTTGAGGTAGGTGTTGGTGTTATTCCGGGCGGCGGTGGAACTAAAGAACTTCTATTCCGCAATTTAGAAGCAATCCCTGAGGATGTTAGTACCGATATTCAACCGTTTATTAATAATACATTTGAAACAATTGCTATGGCGAAAACATCGACTAGTGCTAGGGAAGCACAAAACATAGGTTATCTAAGAAAAAGCGATCGTATTTCTGTTAACCGTGATTTTCAGCTATATGATGCCAAGCAGGCAGTAATAGCACTCGATTTAATGGGTTACCAACCACCAAAATCGAAGAAAGTTAAAGTAGTCGGCGAAAATGGTCTCGCAACCTTACGTCTAGGAATATATACCTTCTTTAAGGGTGGTAAAATATCTGCCCATGATAAAAAAATAGCTGAAAAATTAGCATTCGTATTGTCAGGGGGAAATGTTCCTGCCAATACACTGGTAACAGAACAATATATTTTAGATTTAGAACGAGAAGCATTTTTAAGTCTAGTAACAGAGCCAAAAACACAGGAAAGAATGCAATATATGTTGACAAATGGCAAGCCTCTTAGAAATTAAACGAGACTAAAGCGGGATTTAGAATATAAGAATAATACAAGGGAGGATGAAATATGAGAGAAGCGGTAATCGTTGCAGGTGTTCGTACTGCTGTGGGGAAAGCATCTAAAGGAACCCTAAAGGATACTCGACCAGATGAATTAGGAGCAGTAGTATTAGAGGATTTATTAAAAAGAACACCTGGGCTTATCCACAATCAAATCGATGATGTTATTTTGGGATGTTCATTCCCTGAGGGTGAACAGGGAATGAACGTTGCTCGAAACATCGTTCTAAGAGCAGGTTTACCAACAAGCGTACCTGCAACGACAGTAAATAGATATTGTTCCTCTGGTTTGCAAACCATTGCAATAGCAACAGAAAAAATCATGGCCGGTTTTGCCGATGTGGTAATTGCAGGTGGAATTGAAAGTATGAGTATGATCCCGTTGGGAGGTAGCAAGCCTGCCCCAAACCCCTGGTTAATGGAGAATATGCCCGAAGCGTATATGCCAATGGGGTTAACTGCTGAGGAGGTTGCAAATCGCTTTAGTATTACTAGAGAAGAACAAGATGCTTTTGCTGTTCAAAGTCATCAACGTGCGGCAAAAGCAATTCAAGAAGGTAAGTATAAAGCAGAGATTGTACCAGTTAAGGTTAAGAAAACTTCAATCAATGAAAATGGCAAAATTGTCACGCAGGAATTAGTTTTTGATACTGATGAAGGTGTGCGTGCAGATGCTAACTTAGAAGCTTTAGCTAAATTAAAACCTGTTTTTAGCACAACTGGAAGTGTTACAGCTGGGAACTCCTCACAAACCAGTGATGGAGCCGCAGCTGTGATGATTATGTCAAGAGAAAAGGCTGAAGAGCTTGGGTTAAAACCTATAGCAAAACTTATCACCTATGCAGTTGCTGGTGTAGACCCAGATATTATGGGAGTTGGTCCAAAAGAAGCAATTCCAAAAGCATTAAAACGGGCGGGACTAACACTAGAGGATATTGATCTCTTTGAAATAAATGAAGCCTTTGCCTCCCAAGCAGTATATGTGGTAAAGGAGTTGGGGCTAGATAATGAAAAGGTTAATGTAAATGGTGGTGCCATTGCATTAGGACATCCATTGGGATGTACTGGTGCAAAGCTGACAGTTAGCTTGATAAACGAATTAAAGAGACGCAATGGAAAATATGGAATAGTGTCGATGTGTATAGGCGGAGGAATGGGAGCAGCAGGAATATTTGAGATTTTGTAAAGAACTAAATATATTGGAGGAGATGCAGATGGAAGAGAAAAAACTAATTAAGGGCGGAAGCTTTTTAATTGAAGATGTTAACCCTGAAAATATTTACACCCCCGAAGACTTTACTGATGAACATCAGATGATTGCAAAAACAACTTGGGATTTCATTGAGGGTGAAGTATTACCAAACGTCGAAAAGTTTGAAGATAAGGATTTCAATTTGGTTGTAGAATTATTAAAAGATGCTGGAGAGTTAGGTCTTTTAGGAGCAGATGTACCAGAGGAATATGGGGGCTTAGGTTTAGACAAAATTAGTTCCTCATTAATAACCGAGAATATTGCAAAGGCAGGGTCATTCGCTTTAAGCCATGGAGCACATGTTGGTATTGGTACCTTACCTATCGTTTTCTTTGGGAATGAAGACCAACGTCATAAGTACTTACCTCTATTAGCTTCTGGGGAAAAAATCGCAGCATATGCCTTAACAGAGCCAGCATCTGGGTCTGATGCTCTTGGTGCAAAGGCAACAGCAGTATTAAGCGATGATGGACAACATTATCGATTAAATGGCACAAAGCAATTTATAACAAACGCAGGCTTTGCCGATATATTTATTATTTATGCCAAAATAGATGGAGATAAATTTTCAACTTTTATTGTGGAAAAGGATTTTCCAGGTGTATCCCTAGGACCTGAGGAAAAGAAAATGGGTATTCGAGGTTCTTCCACTAGATCAGTAATTTTAGAGGAGGCACAAGTACCTGTTGAAAATGTTTTAGGTGAAATTGGTAGGGGTCATATTATTGCCTTTAATATACTTAATATAGGTCGTTATAAGTTAGGCATTGGTACAGTTGGTACATCAAAACGAATAATAGAAATAACAACAAAATATGCTAAGGAAAGAAAGCAATTTAAACAACCTTTAACTGCCTTTCCTTTAATTCAAGAAAAATTAGTCGATATGACAATAAGAACGTTTGTTAGTGAGACAACAGTTTACCGTACAGGCGGATTAATTGAAAATATGCTTGAAAGCCTAAAGGATGACAAAGAGGATGAGGGCCGTAAGGTAGCAGATGGTATTGCAGAATATGCAATTGAGTGCTCAATTAACAAAGTATATGGTTCAGAAGCATTAGATTTTGTTGTCGATGAAGGGGTTCAAATTCATGGCGGTTATGGATTTATTCAGGAATATGAAGTAGAACGCCTATATCGCGATTCCCGTGTAAACAGAATCTTTGAGGGAACAAATGAAATTAACAGGTTATTAATTCCTGGAACACTATTACGCAGGGGTCTAAAAGGTGAGATACAATTATTAGCCGCTGCTGATAAAATGCAAAAGGAATTAATGGGTTTAATGCCTCTAATTCCAGATGATACTCCATTAAGTCAAGAAAAAGGATTGCTTGATATGGGCAAAAAGTTATTTTTAATGGTAGCAGGTTTAGCTGTTAAAAAATATCAGCAAAAAATTGAACAAGAGCAAGAAATATTAAGGAATACAGCTGATATGATAATTGAATTGTATGGTATGGAAAGCATCATTTTAAGAACATTAAAATCAATTGATAAAGTTGGTGTAGATAAGTCAGCGCAAAAGATTGATATGACCCAAGTCTACATTCAAGAAACTTTTGATCGAATTTCGGTTATCGCAAAGGATACTTTAGCGGCAATGGAAGAAGGGGATGTTCTCAGAACACAACTATCTATTCTTAAAAAACTAACAAGATATACGCCTATAAATACCGTTGCAATAAAAAGAAGAATTGGAGCTAAAATTGTTGAAGCTGAGAGATATATAGTATAAACAAACTAAATATAAAGGGGGCCTTGTATATATACAAGGCTTTTTTCGTTTGTATTAAAACAATGAAGAAAAACTAAAGTATAAAATTGTCAATAATATAGACGAATTAGTGATATACTATTTGAAAAAGTTATATCTTGATAAATATACAATTAACTAGTAGAGGTGATTTTTCAGATGAAACGAATTGCTGTTTTAACTAGTGGTGGTGATTCTCCTGGAATGAATGCTGCAATCAGGTCAGTTGTCAGGAAGAGTTATTATCATAATATTGAAGTTTATGGAATTTATCATGGTTTTACAGGACTAATAAATGGTGAGATAAAAAAATTAGATCTTGGCTCAGTTGGAGACATTATCCAAAGAGGGGGAACAATCTTATATTCCTCTAGAAGTGAAGAGTTTAAAACAATTGAAGGGCAAAAAAAGGCTATTGATCAATTACAGAAGAATGAAATTGATGGATTGGTTGTTATTGGCGGTGACGGCTCATTTCGCGGTGCTAGGGAGTTATCTGAACAGGGTATTTTAACGGTTGGTATCCCAGGAACTATAGATAATGACATTCCTGCAACGGATTTCACGATAGGTTTTGATACAGCTATAAATACTGTTATTTCTGCAATAGATAAAATAAGAGACACTGCTACATCACACGAGAGAACTTATATTATTGAAGTAATGGGGCGTAATGCTGGAGATATTGCTCTCTGGTCTGGATTAGCTGACGGTGCAGAAAGTATTATTGTGCCAGAGATCGAATACTCATTTGATGATATAGTTGAAAAATTAGAACATGGTTATAAAAGAAATAAAAGACATAGTATTATTGTTGTTTCAGAGGGAGTTTCGAGTGGTGTAGAGTTTGGTAAAAGGATACAAGATAGAACAGGGCTTGAAACAAGAGTAACAGTCCTAGGACATATCCAAAGAGGTGGTTCACCCACAGCATTTGATCGTGTTTTGGCAAGCAGGTTAGGTGCAGAATCTATTAATTTACTATTAGCAAATAAATCTGGGTATATGGTTGGAATAAAGAATAACCAAATAGTTTCAGTTTCTATTGAGGAAGCACTTTCACAAAAACATGATATTGATTTATCGCTTTACCAACTAGCTAATATTTTATCTATCTAATAAACTGATAACATAGGGGTGTAACTAAAAATGTATCGAAAAACAAAGATAGTGTGCACTATTGGACCAGCTAACGAGGAAGTAGAAATGCTAAAGCAATTCATTAAAAGCGGAATGAATGTAGCTCGTTTTAATTTTTCACATGGAGATCACCAAGAACATAGTAGAAGATTAGATAATATTAAGAAAGCTGTTGATGAAACAGGAAGGATAGTAGCTAATCTTTTAGATACGAAGGGACCGGAGATTCGTATAGGTATGGTCGAGGATTCAGAAGTTGAACTAATTGAAGGAGAGACTATAATAATAACAACCGATGAGGTGCTTGGAAATAAAGAAAAGATATCAGTTACCTATAAAAATCTAGTAGATGAAATAAGTGTGGGGGTCAGAATTCTAATTGATGACGGTATAATTGGTTTAGAAGTAATCGATATAAAAGAAAACGAGATTTTTTGTAAGATTGTAAATGGTGGCTTATTAAAAAGCAAGAAAGGTGTTAATATACCTGGAATGAAAATCAATTTACCCGGTATAACGGAACAAGACAAAAAAGATATTTTATTTGGAATAGAAAATGACTTTGACTTTATTGCTGCATCATTCGTTAGAAAGGCTAAAGATGTTTTAGAGATAAGAGAAATATTAGAAAAAAATAATTCTGATATTCATATAATAGCTAAGATTGAAAATCAAGAGGGAGTAAATAATATTGATGAAATCTTACAGGTATCAGATGGGATAATGATTGCTAGAGGAGATTTAGGAGTTGAAATACCGGCTGAGGAAGTTCCATTAGTTCAAAAAATGATAATTACTAAATGCAATGAAGCTGGGAAGCCAGTAATTACTGCAACACAGATGCTTGATTCTATGCAGAGAAACCCACGTCCGACTCGTGCTGAAGCAAGTGATGTAGCAAATGCAATTTTTGATGGAACTGATGCAATTATGTTATCGGGAGAAACAGCAATCGGGAAATATCCTTTAGAATCTGTTTTAACAATGGCAAGAATAGCACTTAGAACAGAACAATCGTTGAATTATTTAGAAATGTTTAACAAGAGAAGTTCAATGGAACAAACTACAATAACGGATGCAATTAGCCAGTCTGTTGTTAACACAGCTATTGATTTAAGAGTTAATGCAATATTAACCCCTACAGAGAGTGGGCAAACTGCAAGAATTGTTTCTAAATATCGTCCTAGAGCGTTAATTATTGCTTTAACCCCTCATAAAAAGGTATTAAAGAAGCTATCTTTAGTTTGGGGAGTACTACCTGTTATTAGTAAACAAGTAACTAATACAGACGAAATGATTACATCAACAGTTGTAGATGCAGTTAATGCGGGATGTATTAAACGTGGGGATTTAGTAGTTATTACTGCAGGTATCCCAGTCGGAAAATCAGGTACAACTAATCTTATGAAAGTACATCTAGTAGGAGATATTGGGGTTAGAGGACAAGGAATAGGGAATAAAGTTGTATCAGGTAAAATTGTTAAAGGTAAAACAGCTAATGAGATTAGAGAAAAGATAAAAAGTGGTAATATAATACTTACATATGCTACAGACAGGGATATGGTTGATTTATTTGAACTTGCTGCCGCGGTTATAACCGAAGAGGGTGGATTAACATCACATGCAGCAATAGTCGGTCTTAATTTAAAAGTACCAGTAATTGTAGGGGCAACTGATGCTTATGAAAAGTTTGAAGATGGAGCGACTGTGACTGTTGATACAGAGCGTGGTTATGTATATGTTGAACAAAACCGTCTAAACTGATAAATAATTATAGTGTTTAATAATGGGGGAGAAGAAACGTGGAAGGTTGGTTTGAAACAACTGCAAGAGTAAGATATCAAGAAACAGATCAAATGGGTGTCGTTTATCATTCTAACTATTTTGTTTGGTTTGAAATGGCCAGAACTGAATTAATAAGAAGTGTTGGAATAACATATAAAGAGATTGAAAAGACAGGTCTATTATTGCCAGTCGTAGATGTTTCTTGTAATTATAAATGTCCAGCAAAGTATGACGATGAACTATTAATACGAGTTAAGATATCAAGATATACAGGATTGAGAATAGAATTTATATACGAGGTAATTTGTAAGGCTAGCTTAGATTTACTGGCTACCGGGTCCACAAAGCACGTTTTTATCGATACTAACTATAAGCCAAAAAGGCTAGTTAACTCAGTACCAGATTTTCATGAAAAATTATTAACATTATCGAAAATATTAAAATGATAGTATTAAAGGCTACTTACAATGTTATAAGTAGCCTTTAATATTTAATTTATATTATTGACTTATAGATTAAAAAATAATAGTTATTCATCAGTTGAGATTTTATCTACATCAACTAATCTTTCTTTAACATATGGTATTAACAAAGTGATTACAATTGCTAACCCCATTAACCCTTGGTATAAATAATCATAGGTAGCATTTCTGACAGTTTGCGTTGCAAAACCAATAATTCCAGCGCTAAGTGCTCCAATTAAGGCTGCGTACCAACCTGCTGGTCTACGCATACCTACAAGATAAACTGCCGCTAACAAAAAGATTACCGCCAACCAATTTATACCTCTTGTTATGAATAGAATAAATATTCCGTCTGCATAGAATGGCATTTTCGGATGGCCTTCTAGAATTCTATGACATGCCGTTCCATTGGCCCATGACTCAGCAGCGGTTACACCCAACATTAAAAATACCCAGAACGATAATAGTTTCTGCTTAAAATCTGATTTAACTGCTAATACTACTGTGAAGTATGAAATTATTCCAACTATCATGTAATAAAAAGCTGGTGACCAACCTGCTCCCATAAAATTAAAGTAAGGAACCATCATATATGCTCCAGCAATAGTTGGCATTGCTAGGCATAATAACGTGAGAGCCTTAGCCCATTTTTCACCCTTATAAAAAGGTTTAACAATAACTAAAAGAATAAAGCCAGCGAACATTGAAAGCAAGGTCACAAGTGGATAGGTCCAACTAACCATCGCCATTGTTGTTTCAATTAATGGTGCTTGAGGATTTCCATCAGCATAAAATTTTTCTGTCCTAATTTTTTGATTTGTTTGAATATCATTTAGCATATCAGGGACAACGAATGGCAAGACACCTATCATAAGAATAGCTGCAATAAGAACAATTGAAACTACAATTAATTTGGTGCTTTTAGTAATTTCTTGGGGCATTATAAATCCCTCCTATAATCTAATTAAGGAAGTTTTTATTTTCCTTTGATTAGAATATATTAAGCATTCTTGCACAATATTTAACTAAGGGGAAAAATTCACAGAATTTACCGATTTGTTTATGATATAAGTGTTTGTAATCGTAGAGAGGACATTGTAAATTGCCGGAATTTGGCTTGTGCGTCTTTTTCAGAAAGAGGGTTAACACTATAGAAAAATTGTTAAATTAGCAATATACAAAAAATCTGCTGCATACCATCAGGCATAAAGCAGATTTTTTATATACTTAAAGAAATAATATTTATAAATAGCTCCTAAGAGTATTTAATTTTAAAACTAATCTTTTTCGATCATTCTTGCTTTTACAGCAGGAATTAAGAATGTTACAACTAAAGCCAATCCCATTAATCCTTGATATAAGTAATCAAGAGTATCAGTTCTTACAGTTTGTGTAGCGAATCCAATTAAACCTGCTGCAGTACCAGCTATTAAAGCAATATACCAACCTTTTATGCTGCGCATTCCTACATAATATATTGCGATTATTAATAACAGACAAGCTGTAAAACCAATGAAATAAGTAGGGAATAAAATGAATATACCGTCAGCATAGAATGGTCTGTCTATGTGACCATCAACAATACGGAACCCAGCATGTCCATTAGAGAATGATTCAGCAGCAGTTACGCCCATTATTAAGAATACCCAGAAATCAATAGCTTTTTGTTTTGCGGTAGTATTATTTACAAGTACTACAACGAAGTAAGATATTAAACCAACTGCCATGTAATATAAACCGTTAGATATGCCAACTTTAGCAAAGTTAAGATATGGAACTAACATATATGCTCCACCAGCGGATGGTATTGCAAGACATAATAGTGTAAGTGCTCTTGCCCATTTTTCACCATTATACATTGGTTTAACAATAAATAGTAGAACCACTCCAGCTAGCATTGTAAGTGAAGTCCAAAATGGGAAGAAGAAACCAACTGCCACTTGAGTAGCTCTGATAAGTGAATAGTGAGGATTTCCTTCTGCTTCAAATTGTGCTATTCTTTCACCTTGTGCAATTTGGATTTTGTCTAAACAACCTGGTACTGTAAATGGTAATATAGCAATCATAAATATTGCCGCAATTAAAACAACTGCAACTACAATCAACCTTGTTTGTTTCGAAAGTGCTTGAGACATTTTTTTTCCTCCTAAGATATATTATTATTACTACCAATAAAAGATTAGCAAACAAAAAAGTAATTAAAGTTGACCCAGGACAAAAGTTAACAAAATGTACATATATTGTTTGTAATATTTAGTAGTAGTATTTTTTAGTTTGTTTACAAAACTGAAAATTATTCTATAATAGTATATAAGTAAAGAAATATATTAATAAGAACTACAATAATTTATAAAATGACTTAAATACAAGAGGTGTTATTGCAAATGGGAAGATTAGAAGAAATTCTTGCAGATGTTCTTGTTTTTCGCAAATTAACAGATTCTCAGTTGAAGTTAATCTTAGAGAAAGCAGTTAAAGTTACTTTTAAAAAAGGAGAAGTCATCAATCTAACTGGCAATAGGTATCCTTATGCATTTATTTTAGTTAAAGGATTGATATATGCTAATAAGGAGTCAGCCGAGGGAAGAAACCTTACTTTAAGGACATTTTCAGTTGGCGATACTTTTTGGGGACATGCAGTATTTAAAGATACCCCAACACCAACAACACTAGTATCTTTTAAGCCAAGTGAAATTTATCAATGGCACCGTGATGACGTTATGCCTATTCTTTTAGAAAATAATGGTGCTTTATGGGATTTATGTTCTCTATTAAGCCAGAGGACGGTGGAGGTTAACCAAACGATAGAGGAAATTGTGTTCAATCCGGTTGTGAATAGGCTTGCACGTTTATTAGTTGGGGAATTTGAATCCGACGATGATAACTCAATTCGTAGGAATATGACTTTAGATGAGATGGCAGCTAAAATTGGTTCTACTAGAGAAGTGGTTTGTAGATTGTTATACCGTCTTTCTGATCAGAATCTAATACAAGTTGATAGGACAAAATTTATATTGATAAATAAGATTGAATTAGGCAAGCTTGCTGAGGGTGATTTTGGGTCAAAGAGTAACTGGGATTGAGTTTGAATACTTTAAAGTGTTAAAAAAAAATTGCAAAAAGTGTGAATAGTTATTCACATTAATGTTTAAATATATTAGAATTATATAATCCAATCTGAATTGGATTATTTTTTTAATCTAAATAGGGGAGATGGTTATGAGGGTGTCAAAAGGATTGGATGGTATAATTGCTGCACAATCATCTATAAGTTCTATAATTGGAACAATGCTTACCTATCGAGGTTACAAAATCGATGATTTAACAGAGCGCTCTGAGTTCGAAGAGGTCATTTATCTGTTATGGCATGGAAGACTTCCTCAAATAGATGAATTAAATGAATTAAAAAAAGAATTGTATGAACTAGGTTATTTATCTAAAGAGATAACAGAAGCAATGAAAATTTTCCCTAAGGAGGGAAAATTCATGGATGTTTTAAGAACTACTATTTCCTTAGCTTCTTTGTATGAAAAGGATACAGAAAGCATTACGGAAGAGGTTAATCTAAGAAAAGCAAAAAGTCTAGTAGCAAAAATGTCTTCAATTGTAGTTTCATTATACAGAATAAGGAATGACTTAGAACCGATTGAAAGTGATCCTAATCTTAGTTATTCAGCTAACTTTTTATACATGCTTAGCGGAAAAGTTCCTTCAGATAACCATGTTAAAGCTTTTAATAAGGCTCTAATCTTACACGCAGATCACGAATTAAATGCTTCAACGTTTTCTTCGCGAGTAACCGTTGCCACACTATCAGATATGTATTCTGGCGTTATATCAGCGATGGGTACTTTAAAAGGTCCTTTACACGGAGGGGCAAATGAACAAGTGATGACTATGTTAGAAGAAATAAGTGAGATAGATAAGGTTGAGGCATATTTAGATGAAAAGTTTAAAAATAGTGAAAAAATAATGGGGATGGGGCACAGGGTTTATAAACAAGGTGATCCTAGAACAAAGCATTTAAAGAAAATCTCATATCAGTTAGCACTGTTAGATGGAGATACCAAATGGTATAATTTATCGGAAAAAATAGAAGATTATGTATACAATAGGAAGAAAATTTTACCAAATGTAGATTTTTATTCAGCAACGGTTTATTTTTATCTAGGAATTCCAAAAGAGCTATTTACTCCCATTTTTGCGATAAGTCGTACTTCGGGTTGGACGGCACATATAATGGAACAATATAAAAACAATAAAATAATTAGACCTCGTTCAGAGTATACTGGCAATTTAGATTCGAAGTATATTTCTATAGACGAAAGATAAATTAGTTTACAGGAGGAAAGCAGAACATGTCAATTTTCAAAAAATTCGACTTACCAACTAATGGTGAAAAAATAACATTAAAAGATGGAAAATTATTAGTTCCAGATTTCCCGATCATTCCTTTTATAGAGGGTGACGGAACCGGACCAGATATATGGGCAGCAGCTAAGAGAGTTCTTGATGCTGCCGTAAAAAAAGCTTACAGTGGTAAAAAGAAGTTTGCTTGGTATGAAGTTTATACTGGGGAAAAGTCTTATGATAAATGGGGAGAGTGGCTCCCAGAAGATACACTTACAGCTATGAAGGAATATTTAGTTGGAATTAAAGGTCCTTTAACCACTCCGATAGGCGGTGGTTTTCGTTCCTTGAACGTTACCCTACGACAAGAATTAGATTTATACGCTTGTGTTCGTCCAGTCCGCTGGTTTAAGGGAGTTCCATCTCCGGTTAAACAGCCTGAATTGATAGACATGATTATTTTTAGGGAAAATTCAGAAGATATCTATGTTGGGATAGAATGGGAAGAAGGCAGTGAAGAAGTTAAAAAGGTCATTAGTTTCTTGCAAGACGAAATAGGTGTGAAAAAGATTCGTTTTCCTGAATCATCTGCGATTGGAATTAAACCAGTTTCTAAGGAGGGTACATATCGCTTAGTTCGTTCAGCTATTGAACATGCAATTAAGAATAGAAGCAAGAGCATTACCTTAGTTCATAAAGGTAATATTATGAAATATACTGAAGGGGCATTTAAAATTTGGGGTTACGAATTAGCAGAAAAAGAGTACGGAGATAAGGTATTTACTTGGTCGCAGTATGACCGACTATTAGAAGAAGATGGGTTAGAGGCTGCTAATAGGGCACAAGATGAAGCAATAGCAGCAGGCAAAATAATCATTAAAGATGTTATTGCGGATGCATTTTTACAACAAATTTTAACCAGACCTAAAGAATATGATGTTATTGCTACGTTGAACTTGAATGGAGATTATATTTCAGATGCCTTAGCTGCTCAGGTGGGTGGAATTGGTATTGCTCCAGGTGCTAACATCAATTATCTAACTGGAATTGCGATGTTTGAAGCTACACATGGGACAGCCCCTAAATATGCAGGTCTAGATAAAGTGAATCCATCATCAGTAATTTTATCTGGTGAGATGATGTTAAGATATATCGGATGGGATGAAGCAGCGGATATTATAATTAAAGCTATGGAAAAGACTATTATTAGTAAAAGGGTAACTTATGATTTTGCAAGGTTAATGGATGGTGCTACAGAGTTGAAATGTTCAGAATTTGGGGATGAATTAATAAAAAACATGTAACTAGTTGTTTAAAATAACCTTGAATAAGTTCAAGGTTATTTTAAACTATAATTAATTTTTATTTTTAAGAAGGATTAATAATAGCGTAAGTCTAATATTAATAATGTACCAATATTCAGAATTGTTTCAAAATAATAAACAACATCGATGATTAAGGGGGGCGGAACATTTTGAAGGATATTCACGTCAATCAGATTATCAGCTCTGTTTCGGAAATGGTAAAAAAAGCAAACTATGATTTGGGTGAGGATGTTGAAAAAGCTTTACAAAGATCATTAGAGAATGAGAAATCTGAAATAGGTAAAAGTATTATTAATCAGTTATTAACTAATGAACAAATTGCGCGGGACGAAGAGGTTCCGATGTGTCAAGATACGGGCTTTGCGGTTTTTATCATTGAACTAGGTCAAGAGGTACATATAGTTGGTGGAAATCTTAATGAAGCAATAAACGAAGGCGTTAGAAGAGGTTACGAAGAAGGTTACTTAAGGAAATCAATAGTTGACCATCCATTTATAAGGAAGAATACTGGGGATAATACACCTGCAATAATTCACATAGAAATGGTTGATGGTGACAATTTAAAAATAAAAATGGCTGCCAAGGGTGGAGGTAGTGAAAATATGTCCTTCATTAGTATGCTTAAACCATCTGACGGAGTAGAAGGTGCAAAGAAATTCATTATAGATTGTGTGAGAACAGCTGGGGCAAATCCATGTCCTCCAACAATTGTAGGTGTAGGGATTGGGGGAACATTCGAGAAGGCGGCTTACTTAGCTAAGAAATCTTTATTTAGAGTTATTGGTAACAGAAACGAACATAAGGATATTGCTTTATTAGAAGAAGAATTGCTTGTATCAATTAACAATTTAGGAATTGGCCCACAAGGATTTGGGGGAAGCACAACGGCATTAGATGTTCATATTGAAATATACCCAACCCACATTGCCACTTTACCAGTAGCAGTTAATCTTAATTGCCATGCAAGTAGACATAAAGAGGTTATTTTATAAAAGGAGCGGTGAAATGGCGATAATAAATATAACAACTCCTCTATTAGAAGAAGTTGTGGTTAAATTAAAAGCCGGAGATCAAGTATATATTTCTGGTATTATATATACAGCTAGAGATGCTGCCCATAAAAGATTGATAGATTTAATAGCTAAGGGAGAGGAACTACCGTTCGATTTAAAGGATCAAATAATATATTTTGTTGGACCGACACCAGCTAAACCAGGTAAGGTAATTGGTTCGGCAGGACCTACGACTAGCTATAGAATGGATGAATATTCGCCAGCTCTTTTCGACCTCGGACTTAGAGGAACGATTGGTAAGGGAAGCAGGAACGAAGAGGTAAAAAAGTCAATGCTTAAAAACAAGGCAGTATACCTCGCGGCAGTCGGAGGTGCAGCAGCTTTAATAACAAAAACTATTGAAAAATCAGAGATAATAGCATACAATGATTTAGGGACTGAAGCGATTAGGAAATTAGAGGTAAAAGATTTTCCAGCGCTTGTAATTAATGATATATATGGGAACGATTTATACATTCAAGAAAGAGAAAAGTATATTATCAGCCAAAAATAGTTATTTATATAGTTGGTTTACCAACTTATATATAAATAAGTAAAAAAATCAAGGGGGTATTTGTTAATGAAGAAAGCATTATTAATTATGCTTGCTATTATGATGGTAGCAAGTTTAGGGCTAGTTGGTTGCGGTAGTAGCGAGGAACCAGCTGAAGAAACACCAGCAGTAGAACAGAGTTTAACTTTGAATGCTCGTACTGAACCACCAAGTTTGGATCCAGCACTAGCTACTGACAGTACATCATTTGAACTTCTACGTGTTTTATTTGAAGGACTTGTACGTTTAGATGATAAAAGTGCAGTTGTAGAAGGTTCAGGTATGGCTAAAAGTTGGGAAGTAAGTGAAGATCAACTTACTTATACATTCACTTTAAAAGATGATATTACTTGGTCTAATGGAGATCCAGTAGTAGCAGGAGATTTTGAATATGCTTGGAAAAGAGTACTTAATCCAGAAACTGCAGCTGACTATGCTTACCAACTTTACTATTTGAAAAATGGTCAAGCATACAATTCAGGAGAAGGTTCTGCTGACGAAGTAGGAGTAAAAGCTCTTGATGCAAAAACATTAGAGGTAGTTTTAGAAGCTCCAACTCCATATTTCTTACAATTAACTGCTTTTGGAAGTTACTATCCTGTTAACCAAAAAGTTGTTGAGGCAAATGCTAATTGGTCTGCTGATGCTGCTACATATGTAAGCAATGGTCCTTTCACATTGTCAAGCTGGCAACATGATAGTGAAGTAGTTGTTACTAAGAACGAAGCTTATTGGAATAAAGCTGCTGTTAAATTAAAAGATATTACTTGGGTAATGGTTAATGAAGATAATACAGCATACCAATTATTCCAAAGTAATGAAATTCATGCGGACGTTGCTCCTCAAGAATTAACTGAAGAATTGTTAGCTTCAGGTGCTGCAAAATCTGTTCCAATTTTAGGAACATATATGTACCTATTTAATAATGAAGATCCTATTTTTGGAAACGAAAATATTCGTAAGGCATTTTCTTACGCGATTGATCGTGAAGCACTAGTTACAAAAGTAACAAAAGGTGGACAATTGCCAGCTACTGGTTTTGTACCACCAGGAGCATCTTCGGACTTAGGAGTTGACTTCCGTGAATATAACGGAGAATTGATTGAAGATGTTGCTGCAGCAAAAGGTTATTTAGAAGCTGGATTAAAAGAACTTAATCTAACTGAATTACCTACAGTTAAACTTACTTATAACACAAATGAAGGACATCAAAAAATTGCCGAGGCTATTCAGGCTATGTGGACTGAAAACTTAGGTGTTACTGTTGAGTTAAATAATTTAGAGTGGAAAGTTTTCTTAGAAACTTTAGCAGCAGGGGATTACCAAATAGGACGTTTAGGATGGTTAGGGGATTACATGGATCCAATGACATTCTTGGATATGTTTGTTACTGATGGTGGTAATAATGATGCTAAATATAGTAACACAGAATATGATAATTATATAGCTCAAGCTAAAACAACTGGAGATCAAGAAGCTCGTTTGGCAGCAATGTCTGCAGCAGAGAAAATCTTCATGGAAGAAGCTGGTATCGCACCTATTTATTACTACACAAGTGTTAGAATTCAACAAGATTATGTTAAAGGCGTAGTTTTACATGGTGATGGTGCATTTGATTATACTTGGACTTACATTGAGAAATAAGAAGTAATATATAATCCTAATAGAAGTGGTATGTATAACACATACCACTTTTTTATTAGAATGTGTTTTAACTAATTATAATTAGAAAATAACAGTGACAGTTAATATAGTTTTACCCCTAATATTTACACTTGTTAAGTTTTTTGTATTCAAGTACAATTTCTATGGAATCATCTTTAATAGGAATTTATTAATTGATAGTTATCTATTTAACTGGCTTATATTGTTGTATGGTCAGACGGCATGCATATCTTCTACTAATGGAGGTGTTTTTTAGTTGTTAAGGTTTTTAATTCAGAGGTTTTTGATGCTGTTTGTAACGTTGTGGGTTGTTATAACTCTAACATTTTTGTTAATGAATGCAGTTCCAGGAAGTCCTTTTTCAAAAGAGGGGACTATGCCAGAGGCAACAAGATTGAATTTAGAAAAGTTTTATGGACTTGATAAGACAGTTCCTGAACAATATTTTGATTATTTAAAGAATTTAACTAAACTAGATTTAGGACCTTCCTATTATTCAAAGACCAGAACTGTAAATGATATTATAAGTGAACACTTTCCAGTTTCAGCAACATTAGGAATTACTGCTTTAGTTATAGCATTGGTATTTGGTTTATTCTTAGGTACGATAGCAGCACTAAAACGTAATACGATTATTGATTACACAGCAACTGGAATAGCTGTACTCGGTGTATCGATACCAAATCTTGTACTAGGGCCACTTTTGATACTAATTTTTGCTGTCAATTTAAACTGGTTTCCGATAGCTAGATGGGGAACTGTTAGTCATGTAGTCCTACCAGCCATAGCATTGGGGGCACATTCTACAGCAGTAGTTGCTCGATTGATGCGTTCCAATATGTTGGAGGTTCTTGGACAAGACTACATTAAGACAGCGAAAGCAAAAGGTTTAAATAGTATTACAATTGTGTGGAGGCATACGATTAGAAATGCTATTATGCCAGTAATTACAATTTTGGGGCCACTAACTGCAATTCTTTTAACAGGTACTTTTATAATTGAAGAGATTTTTGCAATACCAGGACTTGGTAAATATTTCGTAAAGAGCGTTTCAAATAGAGATTACCCCGTTATTATGGGAACCACTATCTTCTATAGTGCTATTTTGATATTGGCGAATTTTATTGTAGATATTCTATATGGATTAATCGATCCTAGAATTAAGATTGGGTTTAGGGGTGAATAGAATGCTAGAGATTACTAATGATATGTTTAAGCGGATAGAAGATGTGAAACAAACAGAGATTATTGCAAGACCCAGCACAAGTCTTATACGTGATGGCTGGAGAAGATTAAAAGAAAACAAACTAGCTATGATCGGGTTACTTGTTATTTTGTTTATGATATTTATGGCACTATTCGGTCCTTATATGCTTCCATATAGTTACGAAGGGCAGGTATTAGATGATCGCAATTTAGGGGTTTCTTCTGAACATTGGTTTGGGACTGATGATTTAGGAAGGGATATGTTTGTTCGTTGCTGGTATGGGGCAAGGACTTCGTTATTAATAGGATTTATTGCTGCTTTTATTGATTTATTTATTGGTGTAGTTTATGGTGGTATTTCAGGTTACAGCAGTAGAAAAGTTGATCAAATTATGATGAGGATAATAGATGTCTTATATGCTTTACCATATTTGCTTGTTGTTATTCTAATAATGGTTGTTATGGATAGGCAAGGAATTATAACAATCGTAATAGCTCTTGCAGCGACAGGCTGGGTAGGAATGGCACGTTTAGTTAGGGGACAGATATTACAATTAAAAGAGATGGAATTTGTTTTAGCAGCTAAAACTTTAGGCGCTAGCACGAAAAGATTATTAGCAAAGCATTTAATTCCTAATTCTTCAGGACCGATAATTGTTAACTTAACTTTAACGATTCCTAGTGCTATATTTGCGGAGGCTTTTTTAAGCTTTATCGGCTTGGGGGTTTCTCCACCAAAAACTAGTTGGGGGTCATTAATAAATGACGGTGTTGGAGTAATGATGTCTGGATACTGGTGGAGATTAATTTTTCCAGCAATGTTAATATCGCTTACTATGTTTGCATTTAATGTATTCGGTGACGGGTTAAGGGATGCATTAGATCCTAAATTAAGAAAGTAACGGAGGGGGAGAAATGATGTCAAACAAATTGCTTGAAGTAAAAGATTTAGAGGTCTCCTTCTTGACATATGCTGGCGAGGTTAAAGCCATACGGGGTATATCTTTCGATGTTAACAAGGGAGAAGTTGTAGCTATAGTAGGAGAATCAGGTAGTGGAAAGAGTGTAACATCACAATCAATCATGCAACTTATTCCTACTCCACCTGGTACTTATAAAAATGGCGAAGTAATATTTGAAGATGTTGATTTATTAAAACTAACTAATAAACAGATGGAAAATGTAAGAGGTTCATCGATTGGAATGATTTTTCAAGATCCTATGACATCACTAAATCCAACGATGACTATTGGTAGGCAGATAACAGAAGGTCTTATCAAACATCAAAAATTAGATAAAAATGAAGCAATAGAGAGATCAATTGATATGTTGAGATTAGTTGGTATACCTAATCCAGAACTTAGAATAAAACAATATCCTCATGAGTTTAGTGGTGGAATGAGACAGAGAGCGATGATAGCGATAGCCTTAGCTTGTAATCCAAAACTATTAATAGCTGATGAGCCTACTACTGCATTAGATGTTACTATTCAAGCTCAAATTTTGGAATTAATGAAAGACTTACAAGACAAGCTTGAAACATCAATTATATTAATTACCCACGATTTAGGTGTGGTGGCAAATATAGCTCAAAGGATTATTGTTATGTATGCGGGAAAGATAATCGAAGTCGGAACTAAAGACGATATTTTTTATAATCCTCAACATCCTTATACTTGGGCATTATTACGTTCGGTGCCAAGACTAGATTCGAAGGGATCACGTTTAATATCGATTGATGGAACTCCTCCGGATATGCTAGAGCCACCATCAGGTTGTGCTTTTCATCCGAGATGTGAATATGCAATGCAGGTATGCAAAGAGCATTCCCCAGAAGAAATAACACTAACTAGTGATCATAAGGTAAGCTGTTGGCTGCAACATGAATATGCACCTAAAGATGGATTGCCTATCAAGATAGGAAGTGTAAAATAATGGAAAATAAAGAAGTTATCTTAGAAGTAAAAAATTTAAAAAAACACTTTAAGGTTGGCGCGGGAATAGTAAAGGCTGTCGATGGGGTTAGCTTTTCTATTAAAAAAGGTGAAACCTTAGGACTTGTTGGTGAATCAGGTTGTGGGAAATCTACAACTGGTAGAACTATTATTCGCTTATATGAACCAACAGATGGTGAGATTATTTTTAAAAATGAAAATATAGCCAATTATAAGAGAAAAGAGTTAAAAAAATTCAATAGACAAATGCAAATGATTTTTCAAGATCCATATGCGTCTCTAAATCCAAGAATGACAGTAGCTGACATTGTTGGAGAAGGTATAGATATTCATAATCTTTTTAATGGCAAGGAAAGATTAGAGAGAATTTTTGAGCTACTAGATACAGTGGGATTAAATAAAGAGCATGCAAATAGATTTCCTCATGAATTTAGTGGTGGACAGAGACAAAGAATTGGGATTGCTAGAGCACTTGCAGTTGATCCGGATTTTATAATTTGTGATGAACCTATTTCTGCCTTGGACGTATCAATACAGGCGCAAGTAATAAATCTCCTTCAAGATTTGCAAAAAGAAAAAAATCTAACATTTTTGTTTATCGCGCATGATTTATCAATGGTTAAACATATTAGTGATCGCATTGGTGTAATGTATTTAGGTCAGCTGGTTGAATTAACTGATAGTATCACTCTAAGCAGTGATCCTCTTCACCCTTATACGGAAGCCCTATTATCAGCAATACCAATACCTGATCCAAATATAGAGTGTTCACGACAAAGGATAATTCTTGAAGGGGATGTTGCAAGCCCTATTAATCCTCCAAGTGGGTGTCCTTTTAGAACTCGTTGTTCTAAAGTAATGGATATATGCTCCGAGGAGAGGCCGGAATTAGTTGAGTACAAGCCAGGACATTTCGTGGCATGTCATTTGTATTAAAAGAAAATGTCTTCATATAATGAACTGCTCAAAGAACCAAGAACATCTAGAAAATTGGACTTTAAAGCAGTTTTTTTATTATATCTATTTTTTTATTTAGTTAATGTTAGTATAATTATGGATTGAAGTATCATGACAACTCCAATAATAAATGGAAGGTATATAAATAACTCCTTTCTGGCTTTTTCACGCAAAAGGTTTTTATGATTATTATTAGGTGTGTTATTTATGTCGTAACTCCAATGTGTTCTATCAACAGACGGGTTTTCTCTGTAAAAGAAAAGTTTAAATCCCTTTAAAAGAACCGTAAAAAAACCAAATATAATTACAAAGGATAAACTGCTAAATACTATGAAAATCAAACCAATTATAAATGTAGTATTTATATAGTTTATGGTATAGGAACTCTTTAATACAAAAGAAATTAATAATGAAATAATAGTAGAAGTAAAAATAGAAATAAATCTTATCGTCCATATTCTTCGTCGCATTGTGATCTCCTATCGCAGATATAATAATAGATAATTTCAATATAACAAATAGAATCTGTTTTTACAAAAGTTAATTATTCATTGCATTATCACTAATTTATATATAAAGTAGTTAAAAAGTAATGGTGTTTCTGAAAGGTATGGTGTTACATGGCATATAGGATATTAGTAGTAGATGACGAACCATCGATTATAACATTGGTAAAGTATAATTTAGAAAAATCTGGGTTTGAAGTTAATACCGCCAATGATGGTAAAGAAGCTTTGGAATTATGTAATTTTAAACAATATGACTTGATTATCCTTGATATTATGCTACCGGAAATTGATGGAATAGAAGTATTGAAAGGACTTAGAAAGAATAACATATACACTCCTGTAATACTATTAACGGCTAAAGACGAGGAAATTGATAAGGTCATTGGACTTGAGTTAGGCGCCGATGATTATATAACTAAACCTTTCAGTCCGAGGGAATTAATAGCTAGAGTAAAAGCGATTTTGAGAAGGCTAGATATTGTTGAGACAAAAAAGCAAGATATTGATAAGCAGCAACTTATTTATACAATTGGCGATTTAGTAATTTATGGAGATAGATATGAAGTAGTATATAAAGGTGCGGGAATAGAATTGAAACCAAAGGAGTTCGAGCTATTATTATATTTAGTGAAGAATAAGGGTAAAGTATTTACTAGAGATCAGTTATTGGATGCAATATGGCACTACGATTATTTAGGTGACTCAAGGATAGTGGATGTTAATATCAGTTATTTAAGAGATAAAATAGAGAGAGATACTAAAAAACCAGAGTTTATTAAAACGATTAGAGGAATTGGTTACAAATTTGAGGATAAAAAAAATGAAGAAAATAAAACATAAGATAATTTTAATATATGTTTTAATTATATTTGTTTTTACCCTAATTTTAGGTATATATATATCTTATCTTATTAAAGAAACTTATATTGGTGCAACTGAGGATAGACTTTATGAGGAAAGTATAATGATTGAGAACTATCTTTTTAATACTGGCTATCTTAGTAACAATAATCAGGATATTGAAAAGCTTATTAGAGAATTTAGTCTTGATTTAACTACAAGAATTACAATTATTGACTCTCAAGGTATAGTGTTAGCAGACTCTGTTTATGATAAAAATATGATGGATAACCATCTAAATAGACCAGAAGTAATTTTAGCTCTAAAAGGAGAAACAGGTATTGATATAAGATACAGCGATACATTGGGAATTAATATGCTATACACTTCAAGGGTAGTTACTGATGATGATAAAAATATCGAGGTATTACGTTTAGCCATTTCGCTACAAGAAATTCAAGAAGAGATTAATGCATTTTGGTTAAAACTAATTCTAGCCCTACTAGTTGTCTTTATTATTACAATAGTTATTAGTACTAAGTTGACATCTAGAATAACAAAACCTATTGAGGATGTTACAGAATTAGCACAGGATATAATGCATAAAGATTATAGTAAAAGATTAGAGGTAGACAGAAATGACGAGATTGGACAATTATCTGAAGCTATTAATAACATGGCTGATGGATTGAAAAATCAAATGTCAGTTATTGAAAAAAATGAAAATAGATTATCGGCAATACTTAATAATATGGCAAGTGGGGTAATACTAATAGATAACGATGGAAAGATAATATATATTAATCCAGCCGTAGAACAATTAATCGGTGAATTCACATATGATAAAATAGGGAATTATTACTATGAAGTCTGTTCAAATGAAATTAATGATTTAATAAAAAGTTCGCTTCGTACTAATGAAAGTATTCATACTGAAATTAAAGTTTATAATCCAACGAAAAAGTATTTAGATTGCAATATAATTCCTATCTTAGATTACCTGAAACAAACAAATAATATATTAATAGTATTTGTTGATATAACAAAAATAAGACATTTGGAAAGAATGAGAACGGAATTTGTAGCTAATGTGTCGCATGAACTAAGGACACCAATAACCTCTTTAAAGGGATTTACGGAAACTTTATTGGATGGTGCTTTAAAAGATGAGGAAACGACAAGAGAATTTTTAGAGATTATATATAAAGAAAGTGATAGATTACAACGTTTAGTTCTAGATCTCTTAGATTTATCTAGAATTGAACAGAATGAAGATATTTTTAATTTTAAGATTGTTAATTTAGAGAATGTTATTGAATCTTCAATAACCACGATGATGCCGCAAATTGAAAAACGTAATTTAGAGGTTATTAAGGAATTATCAACTGTTTTCTCTGAAGTAGATGAAGATCGAATTAGACAGGTTATTTTGAATTTAATAAGTAATGCTGTAGCGTATACCCCCGAAAAGGGTTTAATATATATCAGATTAGAAGATTTAGATAATGAAAAAGTTAAAATTGAAATTGAGGATACTGGTATTGGGATACCTAAAAAAAGTATCTCAAGAATATTTGAGCGCTTCTACCGTGTAGATAAAGCAAGATCGAGGGAATCTGGGGGAACAGGTCTTGGATTAGCAATAGTAAAACACATAATAGAATCTCATTATGGTATAATTGAAATCGATAGTAAAGTTGGTAAGGGAACTACTTTTACTATTATTCTGCCAAAAAAAAGGGTTTTATAATTTAGTACAAGAAGTAGTATAAAATAATTAGTATCGAAACCAAATCATGATTATTACGTAAACAAATGTATTGGTTATAAAAAAAGGAGGAAATATATTGGACGAGAAAGTTATAGACATCAAATCAGCATTGGATAAGAAGTATAGAAAATACATGGTGTTAATTATTGTTTTAGCACTATTGTTGCTTTCGGCTTATAGCTCTTTTGTGATAGTTGAAGCTGGACATGTGGGGGTTGTTGTACAATTAGGCGCTGTTCAACCAGTTGCATTAGAAGAGGGTCTTCATTTTAAAATTCCGTTTATCCAAGAGGTAGTACAGGTGGAGGTGCGTGTTCGAAAAACAGAGTCCCAGCAAACAGCTGCATCGAAAGATATGCAAATAGTTACTACAACTGTAGCGGTCAACTACCACCTTATTAATGAGCAAGCAGCAGATTTATATAAGCGAGTTGGATTATCTTATAATGAGAGAATAGTCGATCCGGCTATTGGTGAGGCTGTTAAGGCAGTTACTGCACAATATACTGCTGAAGAGCTGATATCTAAGAGATCTGAAGTTAGTGCCAAAATTAAAGAATCATTATCTGCAAAATTTTCAAGCTATAATATTAGCTTAGATGAAATAAATATTACAGAATTCAAGTTTAGTGAAGAATATAATAACGCTATTGAGCAAAAACAAATTGCAGAGCAAAATGCATTAAAGGCTACACTTGATTTACAGAGAATCGAAATAGAAGCACAACAAACAATTGAGACAGCAAAAGCAGAAGCAGAAGCACTAAGATTACAAAGAGAAGTAATATCCCCTGATTTAATAGAGTTGAGAAAAATTGAAGCCGAAATGGCAGCAATAAAAAAATGGAACGGGGTACTACCTAGTGTTACTGGAGGGGCAACTCCTTTTATAGATATTAATAATCTAAAATAGACTATTTTCAACAAAAAACAGCTCTCCTTTAAGGAGAGCTGTTTTTTGTTGGGATAAAATAGATGTTTTCTTTTCCTTTGCATCTAAAATTGTTCTTGTGATAAGATGAATTTAAGTATTAACAGATGGTTATAAGAAAATATGGGGTGAAAGAATGAAAAGATTAGTATTAGTAGATGGAAACAGCATTGCAAATAGAGCGTTCTATGCGTTACCATTACTAACAAACGGACAGGGACTGTATACAAATTCTGTTTATGGATTTACTCAAATATTGCTAAAGATACAAAAAGATATTAAACCAGACTACATTCTTGTAGCTTTTGATGCGGGTAAGAGTACATTCAGACACTCTATTTATAAAGAATATAAAGGTAAAAGATTAAAAACTCCTAATGAGTTATCCGGACAATTTCCAATGATTAAGGAACTGTTGAATACTTTTGGGATCAGTCATTTTGAACTTGATGGATATGAAGCGGATGATATTATTGGAACGGTAGCTCAAATTGCTGATGAAAAACAGATAGAAACAATTATTTATACTGGGGATAAGGATATGCTTCAGTTGGCTACTGACAAAACATCAATATATTTTACTCGTAAAGGTATTACAGAGGTAGATGTTTATAGTCCAAAAGAAATTAGGGATAAATACAATTTATCACCAGGACAAATAATTGATTTAAAAGGTCTAATGGGAGATTCCTCTGATAATATTCCAGGAGTACCAGGAGTTGGAGAGAAAACAGCATTAAAATTACTTAATCAATTTGGTTCAGTTGAAGCGGTTTTAGCCAATATTAAAGAGGTTGTAGGAGATAAACTAAAAGAGAGATTATCAGAAAATAAAGAACAGGCTCTTATGAGTAAACGGTTAGCAACAATTTGTAAAAGTGTACCTATGGAGTTGGATATTGAAAATTATAATGTAAAGGAAATTAGTAATAAGAGGATTTATGAATTATTTCAAAAAATGGAATTTACATCATTGATAGAACGACTAGGAATAAACCAAGAAAATACTAATAGAGAATATATTAAAGATAATAATAGTTCTACCGAACTTATAATTGAAGATTACTCAGAATCTGATTTAAGTATATGGCAGGGGAAATTTATTGATAAAGTAAAATTAGCAATACATGTAGAAACGAACTATGAAAAAATACACGATAGCGAAGTGTTAGGTATTTCACTATCGGATGGGCTGAAACAATTATATATTGCAATTGAACAAGCTAGCCGATGGAACGAATTTAAAGCTTGGTTAAGAAGTGAGGATTCACCAAAGCTTGTTTACGATAGCAAAAGGGCTGAACTGGCATTATATAAAAATCACATAGACATAAAAGGTGTTGTATCAGATTTATATCTAAGTAATTATTTGATAAATCCTTCTGACGGGGATAATGATCTTTATGAAATTGCCGAAAGAAATGGATATAAAGAATTGCAAAAAGATGAAAATGTTTATGGTAAAGGGGCAAAAAGAAAAATTCCTGATAACCAAACTTTAACAAAGCATATTGGGACAAAAGCAAATGCAATCTTTACATTAACCCCAATGTTAGAGAAAATTTTACAGGAAAATGAACTAATAGAATTACTTTATAAAATTGAATTACCACTAGTAGAAGTATTAGCAGACATGGAGAAAAATGGTGTGTTAATAGATGTGGAAAGTTTAAAACTGATGGGTGAAGAGATAAACTCAAAATTAGAAGATTTAAAAAATTCAATTTATAAAATAGCTGGAACTGAATTTAATATTAATTCGCCGAAACAGCTAGGGGTAATTCTCTTTGATAAACTTCAATTACCAGTAATTAAGAAAAATAAAACAGGATATTCTACGGATGTAGATGTATTAGAAAAGCTTGAATCCTCTCATTGTATAATAGGAGAGATATTACATTATAGAACACTAGGAAAACTCCAATCAACATATATTGAAGGTCTATTAAAGATAATTGATCCCGTTACGCATAAAATACATACTTCCTATAATCAAGCGGTTACAGCAACGGGAAGATTAAGTAGTACCGAACCAAATCTACAAAACATTCCTATTAGACTTGAAGAAGGCAGAAAGATAAGAAAAGTATTTATACCAACAGAACCAAATTGGCTGATATTATCAGCGGATTATTCACAAATAGAGTTGAGAGTTTTGGCACATATTTCTAATGATAAGAATCTTATTCAAGCATTTATTGATGATTTAGATATTCATACAAGGACTGCTATGGACATTTTTTCGGTGAAAAAGGAAGAAGTAACTTCTGATATGAGAAGACAAGCTAAGGCTGTTAACTTTGGTATTGTATATGGAATCAGTGACTATGGTCTTTCGCAAAATCTTAAAATATCAAGAAAAGAAGCAGCAGAATTTATAAAAAAGTATTTTTTGGTTTTTTCGGGTGTAGATGGGTACATGAGGGAGATTGTAGCCGAAGCTAAAATAAAGGGTTATGTATCAACCCTGTTAAATAGAAGAAGGTATTTACCAGATATAAATAGTTCTAATTTCAATATTCGCAGTTTTGCTGAAAGAACAGCAATGAATACACCAATTCAAGGGACAGCTGCTGACATAATAAAAATAGCTATGGTGAAAATATACCAACTAATGAAAGAGCAAAAACTTCAAAGTATATTAAAATTACAAGTCCATGATGAACTAATATTTGAAATACACCCAGAAGAAACATACATAATGACGAAGTTAGTTAAAGAGACGATGGAAAATGCTCTAGTATTAAAGATACCGCTAAAGGTTGATATTAGTTTGGGAAAAACATGGTATGAAGCAAAATAGATTAAGGAGTTGCTAATAAAAATGCCAGAGCTTCCGGAAGTGGAAACGGTCAGACGTTCTTTAGAAGTGTTGATTATTGGGAAAACGGTTCAAACCATTGATGTCCTATATTCTAGAATAATTAGAACGCCATTAGATGTGCAAGAATTCAAATCCCTTTTAGAGGGACAGACTATTAAAGCAATGAAGCGAAAAGGGAAATATTTATTATTTGAGTTTAGCAAGGTAACACTTATCTCTCATCTTCGTATGGAGGGGAAGTATATATATATAAACAATGGAATCAGGACTCATGATAGACACACACATATTGTTTTTAATTTTACTGACAACAGTAAACTTATTTATAATGATGTAAGAAAGTTTGGGACAATGGATGTTGTTGAAAATTCTAAAATTAATTATTTCTCACCGTTAATTAAATTAGGGCAGGAACCAATCGATTTGGATTTTGATAAGATAAGATTTTCAAACGAATTAAAACAAAGAAAAGCGCCAATAAAGCAAGTGTTATTAAGTCAAGAGCTTGTATGTGGGTTAGGAAATATTTATGTTGATGACTCACTCGCAATGAGTCACATTCATCCATTAAGGAAAGCTAATTCATTAACAGATGAAGAAATAAATAGATTAGTTGCTTCAATGAAAACGATTTTAGTCAAGGCAATTGAAAATGGGGGTTCCTCAATAAAGTCTTTTGAAAGTATATATGGCAGAGGCTCTATGCAAGAACACTTAATTGTATATGGGAAGACGGGCAAACCTTGTATATATTGTGGAACACCAATTGTTAAAATTAGAATTTGTGGTCGTGGTACCCACTATTGTCCAAGCTGCCAAATAATTGAATAAATAATTCACCGCACATTGTATTCTTCCATAAGATATAAGAAAAGTTATGGAGGGAGTACTATTAACAATGGATTTAACTTATTTATTTATTTTGGCACTTGCAGTGAGTATAGATAGCTTTGGGGTAGGAGTTACATACGGGTTTAAAAAGGTAAAGATACCTCTAACCTCAGTTTATATTATATCATTAGCATCTGCTTTGACGATCTTACTATCGATGCATATAGGTGGTTGGATCAGTTTGTTTTTATCCCCTACTATTGCTAAATGGATTGGTTCGATAATTCTAATTATTTTAGGTGTATGGATTATAATTCAAGTCTTATTTCAAAGTAATAAAGAGGACAATACATATAATGAAGCAAAAAAAAAGGATGATAATCTAATCTCGATTGAGTTAAAAAAATTAGGATTGGTAATACAGATTTTAAGGACACCAATGAAGGCTGATCTTGATCAATCAGGTAGAATATCTTCTATTGAGGCGATTTTCCTTGGGTTAGCTCTATCCTTAGATGCTTTTGGGGCGGGATTAGGGGCGTCATTGATTGGATTTAAACCATTAGTAACAGCATCTGTAATTGCAGGGATGAGTGGAATTTTTATCTTAATAGGAATTAGATTAGGTTTTGTTTTTTCTGAAATTTCTTGGTTAAAAAAATTTACTATTTTTCCAGGAGTTATTATGGTTCTAATAGGAATCTTAAAAATTATTTAGAGATTGAGATGGTGTTTATGTTATTAGGATTAACAGGAAATATTGCGAGCGGCAAAAGCACGGTTGCCTGTATTTTTCAAAAAAATGGGATACCGAATGTTAATGCTGATAATATTGCGCGAGAAATTGTAAAACCCGGGGAAAAAGCATGGGAATTAATCATTGAATATTTTGGACAAGCTATTCTTCTTCCGGATAATAATATTGATCGAAAGAAATTAGGGGATATAGTATTTAGGAATTCAGTAAAAAGAAAAAAATTAGAAGAAATTACTCACCCTTTTATTATAGAAAGAATGATGGTTAAGGTTAAAATTCTTGAAAAAGATTTTAAGTATGTATTAGTAGAGGTACCTTTACTTTTTGAAACAAAAATTGAGTCAATATTTGATTTAATTGTCTTAGTATACGCAGATAAACAAACACAATTAGAAAGGTTAATGTTAAGAGAAGGTCTTAGTGAAAAAGAGGCTCTATTTAGGATTAATTCACAAATAGATGTTGAAGTTAAAAAAGAGAGAGCGGATGTTATTATAAATAATAATCTTGGTTTAGAGAAAACGGAAGAACAAGTTTTATGGTTAATAAGTAGACTTAAAAAATAAATAAAAATTAATAAAGGGATATGGGAAAAGATAAACTATTTAATAGACATCAATTTGTATTAAGTACATATAATATTTAAAAAAAGTCATATTTATGATGTAATTCTCTAAAAATATGTTATACTAAAAACGAGAAATATGGCTAAGTATGTTACATAAGTTTGGGGGAGGAAGTAACACGATGTCAATTAGAGTTGCTATAAATGGGTTTGGTCGAATAGGTCGAATGGTGTTTAGAAGAATGATACAAGAAGATAATATTGATGTGGTAGCGATTAATGCGAGCTATTCAGCAGAACAATTAGCCCACTTGTTAAAATACGATACTATTCATGGAAAATTAGAAGCAGATATTCAAACAACTGAAGATTCGATTATTGTAAATGGAAAAAGCACAAAACTGATTTCAGAAAGAAAAGCTTTAAAATTACCATGGAAGGATTTAGACATTGAGGTTGTAATAGAAGCAACTGGCAAGTTTAGAGAGAAGGAAGCAGCTCAAGAGCATATTGTAGCTGGTGCGAAGAAAGTGGTTATTACAGCTCCTGCTAAACGTGAGGATATAACTATTGTAATGGGTGTTAATGAGGAAAAATATGACTATATAAATCATAATATAATTTCTAATGCTTCTTGTACTACAAATTGTCTTGCTCCAGTGGCAAAGGTGCTAAATGATAATTTTCATATTGAATATGGACTAATGACTACTATTCATTCCTATACTAATGATCAAAGAGTATTGGATAATATGCATAAGGATTTAAGAAGAGCTAGAGCGGCTGGGCAATCAATCATTCCCACGTCAACCGGAGCGGCTAAAGCGATATCTGTTATTATACCAGAGCTAGAGGGAAAGCTTAATGGTTTAGCTTTAAGAGTCCCAACACCAGATGTATCTATTATTGATTTAGTTATTAATGTTAAGGAGAAGGTAACCTTTGAAAAGGTTAATGAAGTTCTTAAAAAAGCAAGTAATGAATCAATGAAGGGCATAATTGAATATACTGAGGAACCACTAGTTTCGGTTGATTTTATTGGAAATGAGCATTCTGCAATAATAGATGGGTTATCTACAATGGTAATATCTGATCATCAAATTAAGGTTATGGCTTGGTATGATAATGAATGGGGTTATTCCTGTAGGGTAGTTGATTTAGCTAAATATGTATCCTATTCAGAGACTCATAAAAGAGAGGAGAATTCTCTGACAGCTTAATAAATCTTTAATTAATAGCAGCACTGATTAAAAAATCAGTGCTGCTTTTTGTTCCATGATATAATCCAGATATCATGGATTTATAAATATTCAATTATGCGTGAGGATATTGTGTACCTGCAAGTTGTTGCTCAGCCATTTGAACTAAACGACGAGTAATGTGTCCTCCGATAGAACCGTTGTCACGAGAAGCTATATTACCCATATATCCATCTTGAGGGATTTGTATACCTAATTCATTTGCAATCTCATACTTAAGTTGCTCTAAAGCTTGAGATGCTTGAGGAACAACTAACCAATTGCTACTACGTTCTTGACCTGCTGCCATTGTTGTCACCTCCTTATTAGTTGGTAATTTTAGTATGTGTTTAATTATAAAAATAATTACAGGTAAGTCATTCCTTAAATGCCAATAGCTATTATAATTTTTAATTATATAAAAATCGAATATTCAAGACAAACAGTGCGTAATACTATAATAAAAATAAATAAAATTTTCTTGCAAAAATGAAGTAAAACAAGTATACTAAAAGTCGTGAAAATTATTATTTATTTTAGGTACCAGTGTCTACTTAAAGGGTTAGGACCTCATAGGACTAACTTGCCCCCGTTGTAGATAACGTAGGTCCCGCATGCTTGAAAGGGCATGAATCAATGTCAAAGGGGGAATTTAATAATGGATACTATAGGTCGTCATGTTATTGCAGAATTATGGAATTGTAATATTGAAAAGCTTAATAATTTAAAGTTAATTGAGAAAATAATGGTTAATGCAGCATTAGAAGCGGGAGCAGAAATTCGCGAGGTCGCATTTCATAAATTTGCGCCAATGGGAGTAAGTGGTGTGGTTATAATTTCTGAGTCACATCTTACTATACACAGTTTTCCAGAACATGCCTATGCTAGCATAGATGTTTACACATGTGGGGATATTATTGATCCTAATGTAGCTTCTGAATTTATTGCTAAACAACTTGAAGCAACTAAGTGTGAATCGATTGAGTTTGCTCGTGGGATGGGACCTGTGAATATACAACCTAATAAAACAAAAACCTATGCACAATAACATAGAAGATTAAAATAATAAAAAAGAGGGATGCTAAGAAGCATCTCTCTTTTTTATTATAGACTGTTGAAAAAGTCTGTTAATATTTAATATCTTCAATAACTGCTTGAGATATGTTAAAACAATGGTCGCTAATTCTTTCTAGATTACTAATTATTTCTAAGAAGATAACTCCCGAACTACCACCGCAGACTCCTTCATTAAGACGTTTTAAGTGAGTTCTACGATAATCCCTCTCCATTTTATCAATTAAATCTTCATTTTCCATAACTTTTTTTGCAGACACTATATCCTTTTTTTCTAATGAAATTAAAGCTAATTCGTAATTTAAAACAGTTAAATCGAACATTGAGACAAGTTCATTCTGAGCCTGTTCAGAAAAGAATAAATTATGTTTATAGGAGTATTGTGATAATTCAACAATATTTTCAGCATGGTCACCAATACGTTCAATATCGTTGACAATATGTAAATATATAGAGGCTTGATTAGACTGCTTTTTTGATAACGAGTTTTGGCTAATTTTAACAAGATATTGTGTAATCATTTTATCTAAAATATTAACAATTTCTTCCTCTTGATTTGAAGTTTTTCTTTTCTCTTCATTTCCAGATAAAAAGAAATCTATTCCATTTTTTAAGGAGTCTTTAGCAACGTTTCCCATCCGAACTAATTCTTTTGTAACTTGACCAAGTGCAACCGAAGGATTGGTCAGTAGGCGCTTATCCAAATATCGTACGCCATGTTGCATTTCTTTTACTTCGCCAGGAATTAGTTTGGTAACAATATAAGCTAAAAAAGTTATAAAAGGTAACTGAATCAAGGCGTTAGATATATTAAATATACCGTGTGCCCATGCTATTTGAAGTTTAATGTCTAAGTTTCCAGCTAATAAATCTATAACGTATGGGTAAATACCTAATTTTAGTAGAGGTAGAAAAATAATAGTACCGATTATATTGAATAAAACATGGCTTAGGGCAGCACGTTTTGCAGCCACAGATGTACCAATTGCAGCTAATGCAGCCGTAACAGTAGTACCGATATTGTCTCCGAAAAGAATAGGTAATGACTGTTGCAGCGTGATTGCACCAGCTTCGGCTAAACTTTGCAAAGCAGCGATTGTTGCACTACTGCTTTGCACAACCATAGTAAATATTGTACCTGTTAGTACACCGAGTAAGGGCTGATCTGATAAAGTTTGCATAAAATTAAGAAAAACTTCGGCATCCCTTAAAGGAGTCATTGCCTCACTCATGTACCTTAAACCTAAGAATAGCATACCAAAACCAAAAGTAATCTGCCCGAGATTATTAATACTCTTCTTTTTAAAAAATATAAGTAAAATAGCTCCAAGAGCTATGATAGGTAAAGAATATTCTGAAATATTAAAACCAATAATAAAGCTTGTTACAGTTGTTCCAATATTGGCACCCATAATAACCCCAATTGACTGACGTAAAGTTAACAGGCCAGCATTAACTAGACCTATTACTATGACAGTTGTGCCACTACTACTTTGAATGATGGCTGTGACCAAAGCTCCAGCTAGTACAGCCATTAAGGGATTTGAAGTCATTTTCTCTAAAATGGTTCTTAAACGGTCGCCTGCAGCGTTCTGAAGTCCTTCTGACATATACTTTATACCAAATAGAAAGATACCGAGACCGCCTAAAAATATTAAAATCATTTCTTGTAAGTCCATGAGATCCCCCTATATTTTAGATATAAGAATATTTTTAGCCCAAGTCATTATACTTTAAAATTTATATAAATAAAAGGTTTAAACAATTTATGTTAAGATATTTCATAGCCAATAGCCAAAAATTTCTTGACGTTTTATCCTATCTAAGGGAAACTTATAAGTAATAAATTTAATTAGGACGGTAAAAAATATATTAAGTTAGGTGAATAATATGAAATGTCCATACTGCAACTATAATGGTACTAGGGTGTTGGATTCTAGACCAATTAAAGAGGGTAAGTCCATAAGGAGAAGAAGAGAGTGCGAATCTTGTACAAGAAGGTTTAATACATACGAAGAAGTGGAAGAAACTCCTATTTTAGTAATTAAAAAGGATGGTAATAGGGAAGAGTTTAATAGGGAAAAATTATTAAGAGGGCTTATTCGTGCTTGCGAAAAAAGACCCGTACCATTAAGCACGTTAGAGGGAATAGTAGATGATATTGAAAGAGAACTTAGAAATGACATGCTATTTGAGGTAGATAGTAAACAAATAGGCGAAAAGGTAATGGAAAAATTATATCACATAGATGAAATATCTTATGTTCGTTTTGCTTCGGTTTATAGGCAATTTAAGGATATTAATGTATTTATTAGTGAAATATCAGGTCTTTTTCGAAAATAGTCAGGAGGACACTAGGTGAAAATTAAAATATTTTTATTCAGCATAATATTTATGCTATTTTTATCTTCTTGTAATTCGTCAAATCAAACCCCAGTAACTTTGGAACCAGTAAAGGGCGGAGAAATAGTTCTAGGTGTTAACGGATATAATATTGATCCAATATTTACTTCGAGAGTTGAAATACCGACTAACGATCTTACCCCAATTTTATATAGAGGATTATTAAAATATAATGACAAATTACAGCTTACATCTGATCTTGCTGAATCGTTTATAATCGATAATGAAAAGAATCAGGTAGAATTCATTTTAAAGAATAATATTAAATGGGAGGACGGAACTCCAATAACAGTCGATGATGTTAAATATACATATGAGTTGTATAGTAATAGAAGCTACAATGGATATTGGAAATCTGCTACACTTAATATTATAGGAACGGATTTATATCGTACTGATAAAAATGAGGATGTAACAGGCATATTGATAGCCCCGAATAATCGTAGTATTACTATTCAATATAAGCAGTTAACTGCAGTAGATTTAGAATTTTTAACTGCACCAATATTGTCGGAGCAACAATTAATAGCATATTCATCAATCCCGGAGCTCAAAGAATTGGCTAGGCAGGGAGAATTTCTCTCTAATGGACCATATAGGATAGAAAAACTAGATGCTTCAGGATTGAAATTAGTAAGAAATGATTCGTTTGAAGAAGATGTTTATCTTGATAGTATAATCATTTATGAAGGTTCAGACAAAACGAACAATGATATTATGTTAGCTGTACCATCTGACATAAAAAGTGATGATGTAATATTAAGAAATGTTCTGGCAGTTGAAGGACAAGGATATGAGTATTTGGGAATGAATCTTAATGCTGATGTCTTTAAAGATATAACTATAAGAAAAGCCTTGGCATCGGTAATTAATTATGAAGAAATAATAACTAATATTTACCAAGGGTATGCAGATAAGCCATTATCACCTATTCATCCAAAATCATGGGCCTATGCTGCTAAAGAGTCAAACTATATATTAGAAGAAGCTAAAGCAATACTTGAAAAAAAAGATTTAAACTTACAACTTGCTTATGAAGATACATTAAAATATCAAATGCTTGCAGAACAATTATCAAATAAATTAGGTGAATATGGAATTACAATTGAGCTTAAGCCTATTCAGAGAAACCAATATATTCCTACCTTATTTTCAAAAGGTGAATTCGATCTATTTTTAGCGAGTTGGACCTATGAGATAGATCCTGTAACTGAAAATAAAAAATGGTTAGCTAAAAACGATGTATCATTAAATGGATTCAATGTTAGTCATGTAAATGATCAAACATCAGACGGCTTTTTAATAGAAGGAGCAACTCAAGTATTAGAGGAGGAGAGATTAGGATTTTATAAAGATTGGCAAAACTATTTCATGGGCCAATATTATATTATACCTATTGTAAGTCCTCAAACAATGTTTATTTATAAGCCTGAATTACACGTTAATATAACCAATAGTTTGTTACCGTATGGGGATATTCAAAATTGGTGGAAAGAGAAGTAAATTTAATGGAGGAGACAGAATTGTATGGAAAATGTATTTAGTGAAATAACACCACAAGATTCTTATATAGTAGTAGTAAGCAATTCGATTGTGTTTCCTTACATTTCAAATTTTATAGATTTATATCAGCCGATTATCGGCTTAGAGGCAACAAGTTTCTATCTAACATTACATAACCATATAACAATGGGTGAAGTAGGGTATTCGAAAATTTGTTTACATCGTCAATTGATGAGTAAAATGAGTCTTTCTTTTCCAGTCATAATGCGAGCAAGAAAAACATTAGAAGCTATAGGGTTGGTAAAAAGTAAAAAGTTTAAGCATATTGAAAACAATGAATATATATACGAGTATAATTTACTACAACCACTTTCAGCAAAAGAATTCTTCCAAAGCGATATCCTAAGTTTACTTTTAATAAATCGAATCGGTAAAACCAGCTATCAACAACTGAGGGAAAGGTTACTTAAAAAGGTAGATTGGGATAAAGAAAAATACATAATTGTAGAAGAAATAACGAAGTCATTTGACGAAGTATTTGACTCTATACTTACATCTGAAATAGAAGTTCCAGCCGGTTCAGAAGTAGAAGAGTTATTACAAAAATGTGATTATAAAGATGAGCAAGGTAGTAATATAGTTATGAAGAAAAAATATCTAGACATGGAATTTATTAAGGGCATGGTAAGCAATTTATATCAATTGGACAAAATTTTGGATAAGAAGTTGGTTACCTTACTGCAAGAATTAGCATTTCTTTATCAACTCTCTGAAATGGAAATTATTAATTTACTAAACGATCATACTATTTATAACGAATCAGGCAGAATAGAAACAGAACAACTAAGAACTAGGGCAAGGGGAAAATATCAAATTAGCAATAAGGAAATACAGTTAGTAAATAAGTACGATAGTGCAAAGAAAGATAAGGAAGAACAACCTTCAATTGAGAATAAGGCACAAAGACATAAATGGATATTAGAGAATTACTCGCCAATTGATTTAATCCAACAGTATCAAGGTGGAGGTAAAGTTTCTGATTCGGATTCGAAAATTATTGACAGCTTGCTTTATGACTTTAAACTTTCTTCAGGGGTAACTAATGTATTAATTGAATATGTAATGCTTTCCAATGATTATAAATTACCTAAAAATTTTATTGAAAAAATAGCCGGGCATTGGAAAAGATTGAAAATAGCGACAGTTGAAGAAGCTTTAGGGGTTGCAAAAAAAGAGCATCAACTATATAAGGAATGGACTACACCTATTAGTTCAAAAAATACCTCAGAACAATTCAAAAGCAGGGCAACTGCTAAGGTGAAGAAGGAAAAGGTACCAGATTATATTCTAAATCAAGAAGATAAATATCATAAAAATACTAACGGTAATGAAAATAATGAAGTCGATTCTAGTAAAATGGCAAATATTAACCGTTTATTAAAGAACTTAGGTGAAAAATAGATAAGTATACCTTTAAAATTATTTTTTGATATGATAGTTTTAGTAATAATTTGGTGAGGAGGCTTACTTTATATGAATAGTATTAGACAAGTAATAGAGGAACTTATGCCGAACCTAGCTGTAGAGTCAAAAAATATACTAGAGAAGGTAATTAAGTATCCAGAAATAAAAACAATTATTGTAGAGAACAAAATTTCTGAAGAAAAAATACTTCCATCTCTGAATTTAATCTTACAGTACATAGAAGAAAGTAATAACTGTAAGGAATGTAAAAACATAAATAACTGTCCAAATTTATTAGCGGGTCATTACTCTGTGATTGAATATACGGATGAACAGTTTCAATTATATTTAAAGAAATGTGATAAAAGGATAAATAAAGATAAGGAAGATTATAAAAACAAGCTGTTTAAAAATCAGTTTATACCAGACGCTTTATTAAAAGCAACATTTGGCAATTTTGATGGAAATAGCAAAGGTAGGGCGGACGCCTTTACAGCGCTACTAGAGTTCTGTGATAATTTTAAGTCAGGAGCAGGACAAAAGGGAATATATCTGTATGGACCTTTAGGAGTAGGTAAGAGTTATATGATGGTTGCTCTAGCTAAAAAAATGGCAGAAAAAAATATATCTACATTAATGGTTTATGTCCCCGACTTCTTTAGGGAAATGAAACAATCGATTAATGATAATAGTATAAATGAAAAAATTCAAATATTAAAAAATGTTCAAGTTCTAATATTGGACGACATAGGTGCGGAAACAATAAGTCAATGGGAACGTGATGAAATCCTAGGATCTATTTTACAAGCTAGAATGGTTAAAGAACTTCCGACTATGTATACTTCTAACCTAAATTATGATGCCTTAGAGGAACACTTTAGGTATTCTAATAAAGGTGGAGAAGAAGGACTGAAAGCGTTAAGGATTATGGAGAGAATCCGCCATTATACAGATGCATATTTTGTAGACGGGTTGAATAGAAGAAAGCTATAAATAATAGTATGATATATTTATTTAATTGAATTAAAGTATGGAAGGTGAGTTTTAATGGAAGAAAAATATTCTTCGTCGAATTTTATTAAGAATATTATGATAGATGATTTAGAATCGGGCAAACACAAACAGATAATTACACGTTTTCCGCCAGAACCAAACGGATATTTACATATTGGACATGTTAAATCAATCTGTATAAATTTTGAATTAGCCGATCAATTTAACGGAAAGACCAATTTACGTTTTGATGATACAAATCCTTCAAAGGAAGATGTAGAATATGTTGAAGCGATTAAAGAAGATATTAAGTGGTTGGGCTTTGAATGGGATAATCTCTATTTTGCATCTGATTACTTTGAAGAAATGTATACTCGTGCAATGCTATTAATCAGAAAAGGTAAAGCGTATGTATGCGATTTAACTGCTGAGCAGATTAGAGAATATCGCGGAACATTCAAAGAACCTGGTAAAGAGAGCCCGTATAGAGATAGGACAGTTGATGAAAATATTGATTTGTTTAATAGAATGCGGAATGGCGAATTCAAGGACGGAGAAAAGGTCTTAAGGGCGAAAATTGATATGTCCTCACCTAATATTAATCTTAGGGACCCTATAATTTATCGAACAGCACGCGCAACACATCATAATACGGGTGATAAATGGTGCATCTATCCGATGTATGATTTTGCTCATTCGCTTGAGGATGCAATTGAAGGGATAACTCACTCACTTTGCACAATAGAGTTTGAAGACCACCGACCTTTATATGATTGGGTAGTAAGAGAATGTGAAATGGAACATACACCAAGACAGATCGAGTTTGGTAAATTAAATTTGACTAACACTATACTAGGAAAAAGAAAACTAAAGCAAATGGTTGAAGAGAAATATGTGGACGGTTGGGATGACCCGCGTATTTTTACAATTTCAGCATTAAGAAGAAGAGGTATTACCCCTGCAGCTATTAGAAATTTTGTCAGGGAAACAGGGGTTTCTAAAATAAATAGTGCTGTTGATATTAGAATGCTTGAACACTTTGTTAGAGATGATTTAAAGTTGACAGTTCTTAGAACCATGGGTATCCTACGACCACTAAAAGTGGTAATAACCAACTATCCAGAAGGACAAGTTGAAATGCTTGATGCTGAGAACAACTCTGAAAACCCTGATTTAGGGAATAGGCAGATTCCTTTTTCAAATGAAATATATATTGAACAAGAAGATTTCATGGAGGAACCGCCTAGCAAGTATTATCGATTATTTCCAGGAAACGAAGTAAGATTAAAGAACGCTTATTTTATTAAGTGTAATGATGTTATAAAAGACAAAGATGGTAATCTGGTTGAAATCCATTGTACATATGACCAGGATACAAAAAGTGGATCAGGTTTTACTGAACGAAAAGTTAAAGGTACTATTCATTGGGTAGAAGCCAAGAGTGCATTACCTGCCGAGTTTAGGCTATACGAATCTCTTATCTCAGATGAGGAGCAAGAGGATGATAAATCATTCTTAGATTATCTAAACCTAGATTCTTTAGAAATATTACAAGGATTTATTGAGCCTAATATGAAAAATGTTAAACCAGAAGATAAGTTTCAATTCTTTAGACACGGCTACTTTAATGTTGATCCAAAATATACAACTAAGGACAAGATTGTCTTTAACAGAATTGTTTCATTAAAAAGCTCGTTCGAGATTAACTAATAAACATAAACATCCGATACTAAAGATAAAATATTGAAGATAATATTGAAATTTAATTTTTACATGGTATACTGTAAATAATAATTTCATGTTTTACTATATTAATGAGTTAAAGTATCGTTTGGGGAGATTAAGATGATTATTACTATAAAACAAGCAAAATCACAATTTAATCACCATCATCATAGTAAGGGATTGTAACAATGAACTAAATGTTCATAGATACAAGCCCTAGTTCTATTACAAAAAATTCGGGTAAGTATCTATGATGGAAGATATTAAGATGATATTTAAGCCATATAGGTATAAACCTGTATGGCTTTTAGTTTAGTAAGGAAGGTGTCGATAATGGAGTTTTTAACAATTAAAGATGAATTAGACTATTGTACAAGTAGATATTATTTAAGAAAAGAGATCGAGAATATATTCGTAAATGAAGGTTACTTACAGATAGAGCCGTCAACATTTGAAGAATACGATAATTTCAGATCTTTTAACAGTAAAATAACTAATAAAACTTTGGTTAAGGTAATTGGAGGTAATGGAGAGGTTCTAATTCTTAGACCAGATATTACAATGAACATAATTCGAAGTTTAATTCCTAGATGGGAAATGGGAGCTAGACTAAAGCTTTTTTACAATACGACTGTTTATCGCAATAGAATTGACTCGAACATTAAAGAGCTTAAACAGATGGGAATTGAATATCTAGGTGAAAATTCTCTTTTAGCAGATAAGGATGTAATATTAGTCGCATTAGAGGTTCTGAAGAAATATAATGCTGATTTCATCCTAGAATTGGGTAGTAGTAAGTATCTCGAAGGATTATTAAAGGAAATAAAATCTTCGGAGATAGTCGATGAGATAAAAAACTTGATTTATAGAAAAAATAAATCAGAGTTAAGCAAATATTTAGAATCTGTAGACACAAATAAAAGTATAGTCGATGTGCTACTAAATATTATAGATTTTCAGGGAAATATCGACACGGTAACTAAGCTAACAAAAGCATATTACTTGAATGACGAGATGAAAAATTCACTAGATGAATTAAAGGAATTGGTAAAATCAATAGAAGGAACAAGTTTTTATAATAATATTCACTTAGATTTATCAATGATTACTGAGTTGGACTATTATGACGGGATAATTTTTAAAGGTTATTATCCTAATTCACATCAAGAAATAATTAGTGGTGGTAGGTATGATTCGCTAACCTCTCTCTTTGGTACCAAAGTTCCTGCGATTGGATTTTCAATTGATTTAGACCAACTTCTTAAAGTTGTGAATTTGGGAGGAGAATCTAAATGGACTATCTAACAATTGCACTTTCTAAAGGCAGAATTGGTAAGGATGCTAGTGATATTTTTAAAAAAATAGGACTCGGGGACTCTTTAGACTTAGATTCTCGAAAACTTATTTTTAAGGATGAAAAGAATAAAATTAGTTTTATCAACGTTAAACCTTCCGATGTTGTTACATATGTTAAAAATGGCGTGACAGATTTAGGGATTGTTGGCAAGGATTCAATTCTAGAGAGCAATCAAGATATTTACGAAATCCTTGATTTAGAATTTGGGAAATGTAAGTTCTCTATTGCAGGACCAGCAGGACAAAAGGTATACAGAAAAGATGAAGTATTAAAGGTAGCGACTAAATATCCTTATTTTACAGAGAAGTATTTTGAAGAAAAACAACAAAAGATTGAGATAATCAAGTTAAACGGTTCAGTTGAGTTAGCTCCATTAGTTGGATTAGCAGATGTGATTGTCGATTTGGTTGAAACAGGTAACACCCTAAAAGCTAACGGTTTAGAGGTAATTGAGGATATGTGTAACATAAGTGCAAGATTAATTGCAAATAAAATAAGCTATAGGTTCAAATACAACAGAATTCAAGAAATGCTAAAATTGTTAACTGAGGAGATAGGTGATTAAAATGATTAGAATAATCAATTCTAATAAAGATAATAATTTTTTAAACAAGTTATTAGAAAGAAATCAATTTGAACACGGAGAAATTAATAAAGTTGTCGAAGATATCCTATCTGATGTTAAAAAGAGAAAGGATGAAGCATTAAGAGAATATACAGCGAAATTCGATGATGTAAATATAGATGATTTTTTAGTGTCTGAAGAGGAATTCAGAAGCGCACATAATAATATTGACGCAGAATTATATGATGCTTTGTTAAAAGCGAAAGAAAATATCGAGAATTTTCACAGGAATCAAATTAGGAACTCTTTTACTATAAACGGTGAAAACGAGACTATTACAGGTCAAATAGTAAATCCGATTGAAAAAGTTGGAATCTATGTACCGGGTGGTAAAGCCGCTTATCCTTCGACTGTTTTAATGAATGCAATTCCAGCAAAGATAGCCGGAGTAAATGAGATCATAATGGTTACCCCACCTAATAAACAGGGGAAAATCAGGGATTCAATACTAGTAGCTGCAAAAATATCTGGAGTCCACAAGGTTTTTAAAGTTGGTGGTGCTCAGGCAATAGCTGCCCTTGCTTATGGAACAGAAAGTATACCTAAAGTCTTCAAAATAGTTGGTCCAGGGAACATTTATGTTGCTATGGCGAAGAAAAGGGTCTCAGGTTATGTGGGAATTGATATGATTGCTGGTCCGAGCGAGATATTGATTATAGCAGATCATACCGCTAACCCAAAATATGTCGCGGCGGATTTAATATCTCAAGCAGAACATGATGAGATGGCTGCTTCTATCTTGATAACTGATTCTGAGATACTCGCAAAAAACGTTACTGAGGAACTTTACAAACAGATTAAGATGCTTGAGAGAAAAGAGATAATTACTAAAGCACTTGAAAGCTATGGTGAAATAATAATAACTACTTCAATTGAGAAATCAATAGAGATAGCTAATGAAATAGCACCAGAACATCTAGAGATACTTACAGAGAATCCTTTTGATATTAGTAAAAGAATTAAAAATGCTGGTGCGATATTTATTGGAGAATACACTCCCGAACCAGTAGGGGATTATTTTGCAGGGACTAACCATACACTGCCTACAAGCTCCACGGCGAAGTTCTCATCACCTTTAGGCGTCGAAGATTTTATTAAGAAAACTTCGTTAATCTATTATACTAGGGAAGCTTTAAAAGAAGCCAAGGATTCAATCATCAAAATAGCTACAGACGAAGGGTTAACAGGTCATGCTAACTCAATAAAAATTAGATTTGAAGATGAGGTGTAATGATGAATTTAGTAAAAGAAAGTCTAAGAGATTTTAAGGGTTATATACCAAAGCAAGCTCCGTGCGAGATTAAGCTTGATGCTAATGAGGGTAAAAACATTTTATTTGAGGAAGTATTCAAAGAGGGTATTATCATTAACAAGGATTTTGCTTTGAATTTCTATCCTGATAGCAATTCAACTGAATTAAGGGAAGAGATAAGTAAATACGTAAATGTAAAACCATCTAACATTGTTGTGGGTAACGGTTCCAACGAGTCAATCGAACTTATAATTAAAACTTTTGTTGATAAGGGCGAAATTGTTTTAAGTTTTGTTCCAACATTTCATATGTATGCAGTATTTAGTCAAATTTACTCAGCCAAATTCATCGGGGTTGAAAGCAATGAGGATTTTTCATTTGACATAAAAAAACTAATTAATAAAGCTAAAGAAGTAAATCCGAAGGTAATTTTCCTATCCAATCCCAATAACCCAACTGGTTACTTAACCGAGCGAAAAGATTTAATAGAGCTCCTAGAGAATACTAATTCAATTGTCGTAATTGACGAAGCGTATTTTGAATTTTGTTCAATGACTTTGGTTGAAGAGATTAACTGCTATGATAACTTAATTATCTTAAGAACTCTTTCGAAGGCATTTGGTCTTGCTGGGATTAGGCTTGGTTATATAGTAGCAAATGAAAAATTATCAGAGATTCTTAATGGTGTTCGTTCCCCCTATAATATTAATTACTTGACACAATATATTGGAATCCAAGCACTAAAAAATAAGGATAAGCTACTTGCTTATGCTGAGCTAGTTAAACAAGAGAGAGACGGATTAGAACAGAAATTGATTGACTTCGGACTAACAACTTATAAATCGCATGGCAATTTCTTGTTTGCAAAATCAGATATTAAAAATTTGGGTGATAAAATAGCTGATAAAGGAATTCAAATCAGAGGATATGCAGGTAACTTAGATGGTTTTTACCGAATTACTATTGGTAATCAACAGGAGAACGAGATTTTTATTAAAATTTTAGGGGAGATTGTTGAAAATGAGAAAAGCTAAGATAGAGAGGAAAACTGCTGAAACCGATATCTCAGTTGAATTGAATTTAGACGGTACTGGTAAAAGTGAAATTAGTACTAGCATAGGATTTTTGGATCATATGTTAACTTTATTCGCATTTCACGGCTCGTTTGATTTAAAAATTAAATGTACTGGCGATATTTCTGTAGATGATCATCACACAGTTGAAGATATTGGCATAGCATTAGGGCAAGCTTTTAATTCGGCCTTAGGCGATAAAAAGGGGATAAAAAGATACTCTAGTCGTTATATTCCAATGGACGAAAGCCTATGTAATGTAGTCTTAGATATTAGCAATCGTCCATATCTGGTCTTTAATGTTGATTTTGAAAGAGGGAAATTAGGGGATATCTCTACGCAAAGCTTTAAAGAATTTTTTCGAGCTTTTGTTAACGAAGCTAGAGTTACACTTCATATCAACCTTATGTACGGTGAGAATGATCACCATAAGATTGAAGCTATATTTAAAGCTTTTTCCAGAGTTTTAAAAGAAGGAGTAGATATAATCTCAGATAATGTGTCTTCCTCGAAGGGGGTCCTATAATTGCATATAATTGTTGATTATGGACTTGGTAACTTAGATTCAATATCTAGATCTTTTGCAAGGATGGGTATTGAAACGAAGATTTCAAGTGCTGAGAAGGATATATTATCGGCAAAAACTCTTATCTTGCCTGGAGTTGGAGCTTTTAGGGATGCTATTAATCTATTGAAGCAACGGGAATTAATCCCATTAATTAATCAACATGTTGATAAGGGAAAATATCTGATTGGCATCTGTCTTGGAATGCAACTTTTATACGAAAAAAGTTATGAAAATGGTGAGTATGAGGGTTTAGGATATATTAAAGGGTCAGTTAATAAATTAGAAGTTAAGCTAAAAGTTCCGCATATGGGATGGAATAATCTGAAATTTAATAAAGATGATAAGATTTTAAAGTATATTAACGAAGATGATTATGTTTACTTTGTTCATTCATATTACGTCAATTCCAGTAACGAAGAATTAATATCACACACCAATTACGGTGTACAAGTTCCTGCGATTGTGAAAAAAGATAATATATACGGCATTCAATTTCATCCGGAAAAGAGTGCGGATGTAGGACTTAATATTATTAAAGCATATGGAGAGATAATAAAATGATCTTAATACCAGCAATCGATATCAAGGATAATAAATGTGTAAGGCTTACGCAGGGCGACTTCAACAGAGTTACAGTATATTCTAATGACCCAAGTGAAATGGCAGAAAAATGGGTGAAAGAGGGCGCTGAATATCTGCATTTAGTTGATTTAGATGGTGCTAGAACTGAAGAATTTATTAACAGACCCTCTATCGAAAAAATAATCCATAATCTTAATATTCCGATTCAAATAGGTGGAGGAATTAGAAGCAAAGGGAAAGTGGCCAATTTACTTAAACTAGGTGTTTCCCGAGTAATTGTTGGTACTATAGCAATAGAGAACAGGGAGTTATTAAAACAATTAGTAGCTGAGTATGGAGATAAAATTGTGGTCTCAATCGATGCCAAAGATGGTTACGTTGCCGTTCGTGGCTGGGAGGTTATCAGTTCAATAGAATCCATAGAGCTATGTCAAGAACTCGAAGCAATCGGGGTTAAAACTATTGTTTATACTGATATTTCTAAAGATGGTATGCTAGAAGGTCCTAATTTTAATATCTATAGAGAGTTATCAGAAAAGACTTCGCTTAATATAATAGCTTCAGGTGGAGTTAGTTCAATTCCAGACTTAGTAAAGTTAAATGGAATGAATATCTATGGAGCTATTATTGGAAAAGCCTTATATGATAACAGAGTAGATTTTAAGGAGGCCATACAATGCTTACAAAAAGGATAATACCTTGTCTAGATGTAAGGAATGGTCGGGTAGTAAAAGGAAAGCAGTTTCAAAACATTATAGATGTAGATAGCCCAGAAGCTCTAGGCAAATTTTACAGTGATAGTGGTGCAGACGAACTAGTCTTTTATGATATTACTGCTTCACATGAGGAACGAAAGACTTCACTAGAGTTTGTTTCAAGAGTGGCCCAAAATATCTATATCCCCTTTAGTGTTGGCGGTGGGGTCTCTACCTTAGATGATTTTACTGATATTTTAAGAAGGGGTGCGGATAAAGTATCTATCAACTCTGCTGCTATCAAAAATCCAGAATTTATTAAAGAAGCTTCCTTGAAGTTCGGTTCACAATGCGTGGTTCTTTCTATAGACATCAGAAAGAACGAAACGGACTCATGGGGAGTCTACATTAAAGGTGGCAGAGAAAAGACTGACTTGGATGCAATAGAATGGGCGATAAAGGGTGTCGAACTAGGTGCAGGAGAGATAGTTGTTAATAGTATGGATGAGGATGGAATGAAGAATGGATATGATATTGAATTATTAAAAAGAATATGTGATTCTGTTAATGTTCCAGTAATTGCTTCAGGTGGTGCCGGTGAAATGAGACATTTTTATGAAGCGATTAAATATGCTAATGTTGACGGTGTTCTTGCTGCCTCAGTATTTCATTTTGGAGAAATAAAAATAGCTGATTTAAAAAAATATTTAAAAGGTAATGGAGTAGAGATTAGAATATAGGGGTGAAACAATGGATATTAAAAAGGTTATTGATGAGATAAATTTTGATGACAAGGGTTTAGTTCCAGCAATTACTCAAGATATTAATACGAAAGAGGTATTAATGCTTGCTTATATGAATGAAGAAGCGATAAGAAGAACATTGGAGGAAGAGATAGTACATTATTACAGCAGAAGTAGACAAGAACTTTGGAAAAAAGGAGAAACATCGGGTAATTTTCAAATGCTAAAAGGTTTTTACTATGATTGCGATAAGGATACAATTCTTCTTAAGGTTGAACAAATCGGAGTTGCCTGTCATACAGGGGAATATTCTTGTTTTTTTAATGCAGTTATAAATGAAGGCAATAAATTTAAAGAGGAAGAAATTTTACATGACTTATATTTACTTATTCAAGACCGAAAATTAAATCCTATTAAGGATTCATATACGTGCTATTTATTAGAAAAAGGTTTAGATAAGATACTCAAAAAAATAGGCGAAGAGTCTAGTGAAGTAATTATCGGAGCAAAGAATAAAGATAAAGAGGAATTAGTATATGAGATCAGCGATTTAGTCTATCATCTATTAGTATTGATGGTGAATGAAGGAATTGAATTGGAAGATGTTAAAGGTGAATTAGGCAAGAGAAGGAAATAATAGAATACTAGCTATTCAAAAATTTGAATAGCTAGTATTTTTAATGATTAATGATTAATTATTAGTAGGTAAAGTTATATCTTATATTCCATTCTTCACCAAATAATGATGATAAGTCAAAAGTAATATTACCATAAGAAATCTCTGGAACAACGAAACTTGGAATAAACATATGGGCATAAGCGGTTTCTAAAACACCAGTAAATCCTTCGTAATATTTATTTACTCGAACAGTTTGCAAACCATATCCACGCTGGGTATCGCCGTCTCCACCAGTAAAAACATCAACTTCCCAATAATCACCTTCAATTTCTTCATGTGCAATTAAAATTCGTTCTTGTGGGTGTAAAGGGTCGTTAGCAGGATATCTAGTAATTTTGCCTGTTGCATCCCCATAAGGTACGACGATATTCTGCCATGCTAAAGCTAGAGTATCTACCCATGCAAATTCAGGTGTATTACTCCATGAAAATTGAACATAAATATCGTATTCAATTTCAAGTCCACCATTAACATAACCTTTTTTTATTACAAGTGGGTCAAAGAGTGTAAATATACCATCTATAATCATTTGTTCAGTTGCTATCAGTTGTTGTTGAATACCAACAGCTTCACTATTATAGTATTCAAAATCTACGAGATTTACATTAATTTTTTTACCACCAGTACGTGCAATATTTTTTTTAATTTCTGTAGGGATATTATTTAATTCATCTTTTGCAAAGCCCATTTCTATTAAATAATTATCTAATTATTCTAGAGGTATTAATTCTACATTATTAAGTGGGGCTAATATATCGCTATCATTATCGACATCCTTTGCAAAGATCGGTGTAACACATAAAGATGTAAGAACTAATAATAATAAAGTAACTAATAAAAATTTTTTCATTCTCCACTCCTCTTTCCTAATATTTTATTATCTAGCTAGATATGGTAAAATTATATCAAAATATTAAAATATGTAAATACTAGGAGATAAAAAAAATAAATAATGGAGGATATAGAAAATATGGGAAATAAAAAAAATAGAAGTAAAAAATTTTATTTATTCATCTTGTTTATTCTAATAGTCTTAGTTGTATCTATTAATATAGCAAACAGTCAAGCAAATCGAATAAGTATTGAAGTTTTATATATATTTGAGGACTTGGATCAAGTTAAATATGATAATTTTTTTGAGGGATTAAATAAATTTGGTGTCAGATACACAATATCTGAAGAAAAAGATGGTCACATTTTACATTTAAGTAAGATTTACAACAATATTTCTGATGTATCTTTTAATGATTTTTTTGCTACACCTGAAACATCTACAAGCAAAAAAACAGCTAATCATTTTTTAATTAGTACAAGTTATCAGATACAAAGCGATATCTATTTAGAAAAAGATGAAAGGGAAGGATATATTAACTATTCAGATTCAGATAAAATTACAAATGTTATTTTATCAATGAAAATCCCCTATAAAATATCAGAGCATAATGCCGGTTTAATTGATGAAGAAACAAATGAATTAATATGGAATCTAAAGTTAGGAGAAAAAAATGATATTGTGATAACAATACTAGATTATAACATTAGTCTTATTCTTGGTATGTTCGTTTTACTATTACTAATAATATTGATTATTTTTGGTTATATTAAAAAAAGTAAATCAAGATATTAATAATATCAAAAATAAGAGAAGCTTTTCGAATTTGTTTTCAAAAAGCTTCTCTTATTTTATTTATTTACTAATATACATAATACCAACTGTTCCTGGACCGCAATGACTGGATATAACACAGCCTGCTTCAGTTATTAATATTTCATTGTCAACATGTGCTTCAAGTTGCTCTTTTAAGTACACCGCATCGTCGTAACTCATCGAATGTGGTACAAATATACGTCCAGCATCAATAGTATTTATGTTATCAAGCGCTGTTTTTAGCAGCATTTCAAGTGCTTTTTGCCTTTTTCCTCTTGACTTTTGACCAAGTATCATTCCTCCATCTACCACATTTACGATAGGTTTGATTTTAAGTACTCCGCCAAAAAAACTTTCTAAAGAATTACATCTACCACCCATGTATAAATAATCTAGGGTATCAATAAGAAATGCTGCTTTAACGTTGGCAACCCCAGTTTTCAATACACTAACTATCTCTTTAATATCAAGACCTTCCTCTATTAAATCGGCCGCCTTTAAAACTAGCAATCCTATACCAGTTGAAAGGTTAAAAGAGTCTATTACCTCGATTCTACCTTCAGGAAATTCTGAAGCGGCTATCAATGCATTCTGAACTGAAGATGATAGTTTTGATGATATGCCTATATAGATTATATCGTCGCCATTATCTATATATTGTTTAAAAGCATTATAATAATCACCTGGAGAAGGTGCTGCTGTTTTTGGAAGACTATTTTTTTCCTCTACCATCTTGTACATTTCACTAACAGTTAAATCTACGCCATCTTTATAAGATGTTTCGTTAAAATTAATATAAAGGGGAATAATCTCTATATTATATTGTTTAATCTTCTCTCTAGGTAGATCACTTGTACTGTCTGCAAACAATTTTATTCTATTCATAATTTCTCCTCTCAACATCTAATTCCTATTTTACTAAATTAATTGTAATTTACAAATAATAAAAACACTAAAATATTTTAAAACTTTATTTGAAGTAATCATTAATGCTACATATGTATCAAATCCTATGATATTATTAAATTAAGTTTTTGAAAGGACGTGGTAAGTTGGTGAAAGGAAAATATAGGTTTTTAAGATTTATTAATAAAGCTTTCTTCATCGTGCTTGGTGTTATTTTAGTCTCGATTGGATTAGAAGTGTTTCTTATACCAAATAATATTATCGATGGCGGAGTTGTTGGTATATCTATTATTCTTAGCTATTTAACTGAAATTCCTCTGGGGATATATATATTCATCATAAATATTCCTTTTCTTATTGTTGGTTATAGGGAAATTGGAAAATCATTTGTCTTAACGGCGTTATCAGCAATAATATTATTATCTCTATCGGTTACTTACTTTGAATCGTTTCCTAGCATGACTAATGATGTACTTCTGGCTTCGGTCTTTGGAGGAATATTAATTGGTATTGGTGTTGGAATAATTATCAGAAATAATGGATCGTTAGATGGAACAGAAATCATCGCCATAATTTTAGATAGAAAAACTGGTTTTTCCGTGGGGGAAATAGTAATGTTTTTTAATCTATTTATCCTGAGTTCAGCTGGTTTTGTCTTTGGCTGGGATAGGGCGATGTATTCTTTAATCACATATTTTATTGCTTATAAGATGATAGATATTACTGTTGAAGGATTAGACGAATCAAAAGCAGTAATCATTATATCAGATAAATATGAAGAAATTATTAATTTATTGATGAAAAGATTAGGTAGGGGTGTTACCTTACTTAATGGTAAAGGTGGATATAGTGGTACGCCAAGAAGTGTTGTTTATGTCGTAATTTCTCGTTTAGAAGTTGCCAAGCTAAAATCTGTTGTCTATAATATTGACGATAATGCACTAATAACTATTAGCAGTGTAGAAGTAATAGGAAAAAGGTACAAGAAGAAGGCAATTCATTAGTATTTTCACAGAATCATAAGCTTAATATATTTAGGATGTGTGTAACCAGGTGAATATAATAAATAATGATTGGAACAATTATATAGGTGATGAATTTCAAAAACCATATTACTTAAAACTAAGGGAGCATTTAATTGAAGAGTATCATACTCAAACAATTTTTCCTAACTATAATGATATTTTTAATGCTTTTAATACTACTTCTTATTCGGATACGAAAATTGTTATTATAGGACAAGACCCTTACCATGGGGAGGGACAAGCACACGGTATAGGTTTTTCTGTTAAAGGTGACGTTTCTATACCACCATCTTTATTAAATATATATAAAGAGTTACAAAGTGATATAGGCTGCTATATACCAAATAATGGTTATCTAATTAAATGGGCAAAAGAAGGTGTACTGCTATTAAATGCTGTATTAACCGTGCAAAAAGATCTGCCTAATTCTCATAAAGGTATAGGATGGGAGCAGTTTACCGACCGAGTTATCTCTGTTCTAAATGAACGTAAGAAACCTGTTATATTTATTTTATGGGGGAAAAATGCACAGGAGAAATTAAAATTAATTACTTCTCCATGGCATTACTTAATTACTTCTACTCATCCTAGTCCACTCTCTGCAAATAGAGGTTTTTTTGGGAGTAAGCCTTTTTCAAAAACTAATAGGATTTTAAAGGAATTGGGTATTATTGAAATTGATTGGCAAATATCCAATCTGTAAGATATAAAAAAATAAAGATTAGGAGTGGTAATAATGAAATATTTTAAAAATTTTATGTTAATCTTATTGAGCATAATCTTTATTCTTCTTATACCTTTAACGTTAGTTTATGAATCGCTTAACACAACTATATTAAAACCCTATGAAACTATTAGATATCTTGATGAAAGTGGAATCTATCAAGAGGCCGAGATAGTAGCAGAAGAAGAAATACTTAAGCAATTAGAATCATTAGATATTATTATCCCTTCTGATATGTTGGGTAACCTTATAAGTAGAACAGTCACAGAAGATTGGATATCTCATTTTTCGAAGGAAATACAATATCTGTTGTGGAGATATATAGTTGATGAAAGTGATACAATAGGTCCCCTTTCATTAACAGAATTTAATATTTATGTTAAAGAAATTGCTAAAGATGAAGTAAACAAGTTTACTGGCGGTATCTCGTTCTTGGAGAATTCTGTAAATACATATATAGATCAATTCCTTCCTCAATCAATAGATATAAATGATTATTTTAGCGACTATACGCAACAAATTGAGGAGATTAAGAAAAACTATCAATTGATGAAGGTTCTTGAGATTGTTATCTATATATTACTTGCTTTTATTATAGTTATCGGTGCAATACTAGCTTCTAATTTTAAAAAGACGTTAAGATGGCTAGGAATTGTTTTTACTATTACAGGAACCTTAACATTAGTACCAGCTTTACTCATAAACGTTATTGACAAAAAAAAGTTTTATACTGAATTCTTGAATCATGATTTTTATCAGTATCTTAATTCGTCTGTAATGACTTTGTTAGATTTAATAATAAATGATATTGCGGTTAAATTAAGTATATTATCTGTTAGTGTCCTGATAGTTGGAGTATTTTTTCTCTTATTTAGTAAAGTTTTCAAAGAGAGAAGTAGTACATCTAAAAGTATTTAATAATGTTTTTCTTTAAAACTTAGGAGGTAATCGATTGTTTAACATAGATTTCATATTAGAGAAAGCTATAAATAAAGAAAGATTGTCATTTGAAGACGGTCTTAAATTATTTGAAAGTAACGAAATAGAGAAAATCGGTAGGGCGGCAGATATAATTAAAAAAAGTTTACACCCAGAGCCATTGGCTACTTTTGTAATAGGACGCAATATTAATTATTCAAACATATGTGATACATGTTGTAGTTTTTGTGCGTTTTATAAAAAGCATGGTGAGGCAGGCGGTTATGTTTTATCGACAGATGAAATACTTAGTAAAATACAGGAAGCTGTCGATGTAGGTGGTACGGAGATATTAATGCAAGGGGGAACACATCCTGGACTACCATTTGAATACTATCTAGATTTACTAAAAGAGATTAAAAAACATTTTCCAAAGATTCATATGCACTCGTTCTCCCCAGCAGAAATTGAAAAAATGAAGGAAAAATCTGGTTTATCAATAGAAGAAACGATTCAACAATTAAAAAAAGCTGGATTAGATTCTTTACCCGGTGCAGGTGCAGAAATTTTGGATGATCGGACAAGATTGAAGATTAGCAAGAAGAAGGGATCTTGGAAAGATTGGATAGATGTTATGAAAACAGCTAACAAGGTTGGATTGACAACTACAGGTACAATGGTTATTGGACTAGGTGAATCAAATGAGGAACGTGTCTTACATTTAGAGCGGATTCGAGAAGCTCAAGATGAGTCAAAGGGTTTTCTCGCTTTTATTCCTTGGACTTTCCAACCCGATAATACAAATCTAAAAGCTGAAAAGGTTCCTGCCGAGGATTATCTAAAAACAGTTGCGATTTGTCGCTTAATGTTAGACAATATAGCTAATATTCAATCATCGTGGGTTACAGTTGGTGCCGATGTCGGCAAATTATCCTTAAATTACGGATGTAACGACTTTGGAAGTACAATGATGGAAGAGAATGTTGTTTCTGCAGCTGGGACTGCGTTTAAAATAAATACTAACCAAATAATTGATCTAATCAGAGAAGCGGGTTATACACCTGCCCAAAGAAACACCAGATACGAAATTCTACGCATCTTCCAAAACGGAGAGAAGATAGATAAAGATTTCACAATGAACTAATAGAACATTTTCACCTGTAAGACTAATTGGTTGAATAGTATTTTTTTATTATTCAAAATTTACATTAAATTAATAATTCATGCCATTTTTTTAATATTGGGTTAACAATCATGTGTTAAATTTTATTATGTAATATAAAATAATTTTTAAAAAAATTAGGAGGTAATTAGTTTGAAAAAATTAGTTTTTATATTGATTGCAATCGCATTAGTATTTTCTGTAACAGCATGTGGAAATGAGAGTAGTACAGAAACTCCAACAAATACTCCTGAAACACAACCACCAGTTGAATTAGAAGGTACTGTTTCGATATCGGGTTCAACTTCAGTAGAAAAAATCGGAGTTGCAACTGCTGAGGAGTTTATGGCTTTAAATCCAAAAGTAAATGTAACTTATGAAGGAATAGGTTCTTCAAACGGCGTTAAAAATGCTAATGATGGTGTTACACAAATAGGAACTGCATCTAGAGCAATAAAGGAAAGTGAAAAAGCATGGGGATTAACAGAAGTTGTTATTGCCTATGATGGAGTAGCGGTAATTACTCATCCAAGTAATTCAATAGAGGGTTTAACACTTGAGGAAGTTCAAGCAATCTTTAAAGGTGAAATTACTAATTGGTCTGAAGTTGGTGGACAACCTGGTGAAATAGTAGTTGTATCAAGAGAAGAGGGTTCAGGAACAAGAGGAGCTTTTGAGGAGATTGTAAAATTTGAAGGTGAATTAACAGATAATGCAACTGTAGTAGAGGGAAATGGCGGAGTTCAAACAACAGTAGCTCAAAATCCAAGTTCTATCGGTTATGTATCCTTCACATATATTAATGATTCAGTAAAACCAATGTTAATTGACGAAGTAATTCCAACTACAGAAAATGTATTAAATGGCACATATTCTGTATCTAGACCATTCGTAGTAATATACCATGATAAAAATATGACTGATGCTTCAAAAGCATATGTAGATTTTGTTCTAAGTCCGGCTGGTCAGAAGATTGTAGAAGAAGGCGGCGGAATACCTGTTAAGTAAGTATATAGATTAATTAAGAATTAAATAAAGGTAGACAGATATAGTTGAGGTAACTATATCTCTTTACTTTTAAGGAGGACAGAAGTATGTCGAAAAGGTACATTGATCTAAAAGCTAATAAGCGAAGAGATTTAATGGAATATTTGGCTGAAAAGTGGTTTTTAATTAATGCAAGCATTGCTGTAATTTGTGTAGTCTCAATTACTTTCTTTGTTTTTTATAAAGGATTACAACCTTTTATACCTGGAAATGATTATGGTACATACTCTTTTTGGGAATTTATATCAGGCTTAAGATGGGAACATAATGACAATGTGGACTTGGCAAATTATGGAGTACTATACATGATTGTTGGGTCACTTGCTGCAACGGTTGGTGCAATAATAATCGGTGTACCCATAGGTATACTTACAGCAGTCTTTATTGCTGAAATTGCACCCGACAACGTTAAAAAATTTGTTAGACCTGCTGTAGAGTTACTAGCAGGTATTCCTTCTGTTTTATATGGAATTTTCGGACTAGGGGTAATAGTACCTATTATTATGAAGATATCACCGCAGGCCCAAGGACAATCACTACTCGCGGTTATAATTGTTTTAACAGTAATGATTCTCCCAACTGTTGTTGCAATATCAGAAAGTGCAATTAACGCAGTTCCAAGTTCTTATAGGGAAGGGTCTTATGGCTTAGGAGCTTCAAAGATTCAAACAACATTTAAAGTAGTTGTTCCAGCAGCTAAATCTGGTATTATGGCAGGAGTCGTACTTGGCATAGGACGGGCTATTGGCGAAACAATGGCTGTTATGTTAGTAGCAGGAAATAATAGTGGCGGCATTCCAACAAGCATATTTGACAAGATTAGACCTTTGACAACTAATATAATCATGCAGATGGGGTATGCACAGGGATTACATCAGGAGATGTTATTTGCAACTGGAGTAATACTATTTATATTTATAATTATAATAAATCTACTTGTAAATAAAATTACTGTTAATATAACAAAAAAATAGTCTAATTTATATAAGGTGGGTGATTATATGAATGATGAAAAGCATAACAAATCTTATTATAGCAAAAGAGATAAATCCTTAGAAACTAAAAATTATAGTAGAAAAATTAAAGATGGCATAAGTTATGGAATTATTGGATTGGCGACTGCTTTTACAATAGGAATATTAGTTTTAATAATTGGATTTATATTTATAAAAGGTGCACCAGAATTAAGCTTTGATTTTTTAAGCTCAGAATACGATTCTAAAACAAACTATGTTAACGTGGAAACCACTAATGGAACAGAAAATAGATTAGGAATTATATTACAGAATGAAGTTATTCAGGGGGTTTCTTATCTTTCAATATCAAAAATTGAAGATAACTCAAAAATTGAAGAAGCTACTAATAGTTTAGGTGATATTTACAAAATAAAAACTGGAGATATTATAAAAAAAATTGGTGATGTTAATTTAGAAGGATTATCAGTTGAGGAGGCAAATTCTCTTATTAATAATCAGCTAGAAGAATCTATTCAAATCAAAGTTACAAGGGAAGGTGGGGGAGTATTAACCATGATTATTACTACTCTCTACATCATTGGATTAACACTAATTATAGCCATCCCAATAGGTATTTTCGCAGCAATATATCTAGTTGAATACGCAAAGCCTGGTAAACTGGTAAACTTAATACGCTTTGCAACAGAGAGTTTGGCAGGTATTCCATCAATTATTTTTGGTTTATTTGGAATGATAGTATTTGTTGTAACTTTAGATTTTGGATATTCTATTTTATCAGGAACCTTAACTTTATCGATAATATTGTTACCTGTTATTGTTAGACAGACAGAGGAATCCTTAAAAGCTGTTCCAATGTCATATAGGGAAGCTTCATATGGACTAGGGGCTAACAAACTATATACAATTAGAAAAGTTGTTGTACCATCTGCTACACCTGGTATAGTAGTAGCTGTGATATTAAGTATTGGAAGAATTATAGGGGAGTCAGCAGCACTATATTTAACAGCAGGTACAATAGCAAGAATACCTGATGGTATATTTGAAGGTGGTGCTACCTTAACAATTAAAGCTTATATGTTAGCAAAAGAAGAAGGAGATATTGCGACTGCTTGTGCTATAGGGGTTGTAATTATTTTAATTATTTTATTTTTAAATGGTATGTCAAAATTAATTACTAGAAGGTATTCAAAAATTAACTAATATTCAATTAAACTTTATGTAGAGGTGATATTGTGGAAGCAAATCCTAAAATTATCGTAAAAAATTTAAATTTTTATTATGATGAATTAAAAGCATTAAAAGATATTAATATTAATATAAATGAAAATGAGATAACTGCATTTATTGGACCTTCTGGGTGTGGGAAATCAACCTTTATAAGAGTTTTTAATCGTATGAACGATCTAATAGATGGTACGAGAACGGAAGGTGAAGTTCTTTTAGACGGTGTAAATATATGTGGTGATATTGATGTAATAAAATTAAGAACTAAACTAGGCATGGTTTTTCAAAAGCCAAATCCATTTCCCATGAGTATTTATGATAATATTGCATATGGTCCAAGAACACATGGTATTAAACAAAAAAGTATATTAGATGAGATTGTTGAAAAAAGTTTAAAAGATGCAGTTGTTTGGGATGAAGTAAAAGATAATTTAAAAAAAAGTGCATTAAGTATTTCAGGAGGGCAACAGCAGAGAATTTGTATTGCAAGAGCTTTGGCGGTAGAACCTGAAATGATACTAATGGATGAGCCGACATCAGCTCTAGATCCAATTTCAACAGGTAAGATTGAAGAATTGGCTCTTGAATTAAAAAAGAAATACACAATAGTAATCGTAACACATAATATGCAACAAGCTGCTCGTATCTCTGACAAGACTGCATTTTTTTTAAGCGGAGAATTAATAGAATTTGCTGAAACAAAAGATTTATTTTCAAATCCAATTGATGGGCGTACGGAAGGCTATATAACAGGTAGATTTGGTTGATAAGGAGGAATTTAATAATGTTTTCTAATAGACAAAATTTTGATTTATTATTACTAGAACTAAAAGAAAAATTATATGAAATGAGCGATACAGTTGAGAGGATATTGCAAGATAGTGTAGAATCTTTAAAGGCTCAGGATTTGGAGTTAGCAGAGTCTGTTATTAAGTTAGATAGTATTGTTGATAACCTAGAGATAGAGATTAATAACTTTGCAATAAGATTGATTGCAACTCAGCAACCTGTTGCGAAGGATTTAAGAAAGATAATATCTGCGATTAAGATAGCTAATGACTTAGAAAGAATAGCAGATTTATCTGTTAATATTGCTAAGGTTACAAGGAAAATACATGGACAAAAATTAATTAAACCATTAATTGATATCCCTAAAATGACTGATCATACATTGAAAATGTTGAGACTATGTATTGATTCTTATATTAAAGAAGATATTGAGTTGGCAAAACAACTAGATGGCTTGGACGACGTAATAGACAAAGGCTATAAAAGCATTTTAAATGAGTTGCTTAATTATATGATTAAGGATTCAAGAAATGTTGATCAAGGGCAACTATTAGGATTAGTAGCTAGATATATAGAAAGAATTGCTGACCATACAACTAATATAGGAGAAAGTGTTATATATTTGGTTTCAGGAGAGAGATCAGACCTTAACAAGTAAAAAGTTAGGGTTTGATTTCTTTGAATTTACTTTAACTTGACTTTGGGAGTAGTTTATACTTATAATGTTCTCAATTATATAACTTAATATTTCAAGCTTTGAAAAGGACAATAGTAATTAAGGACCAGTTCATAGAGAAAGAGTCATTTGCTGGAAGATTCTTAACAAGGGTTAATTATTTACCACCTTTGAGCTGTAACGGTGAATTTTAGTAACTGTTACCGGTATCGACCGTTATTATTAATAAGTGTTTATCCAGCTTAGGATAAACTAAAATTGGGTGGAACCACGGCATATAAATATCGTCCCATAGGGATTTTATTTAGGTGTCTTTTTTATTTGTCGAGATGAATTTATAAAGGAGTGTTTTTTGTATGGAAAAAATCAATATAACGTTTCCAGATGGTGCGTTTAAGGAGTATGAAAAAGGAATTACTGTTGAAGATATTGCTTTTTCAATTAGTCCAAGTTTAAAAAAGAAAACAGTTGCAGGTAAGGTAAATAACGTATTAGTTGACATGTATTCTTCTGTTGAGGAAGATTCCACTGTGGAAATTATTACATTGGATAGTAAAGAAGGTCTGGAGATATATCGACACAGTACTGCACATTTATTAGCCCATGCAATTCATCGTTTATATCCTGAGGCTAAATTCGGGATTGGTCCTACAATCCAAGATGGTTTTTACTACGATATTGATTTATCAGAATCCTTTTCTCCAGAGGACTTAGAAAAAATAGAAAAAGAGATGAAAAAGATCATTAATGAAGATATCTCAATAAAAAGAACTGTTCTATCTAGAGATGAAGCCCTGAAATTTTTTGAAAGTATTGGGGAGAAATATAAAGTTGAATTAATTAATGACCTGCCTGTTGATGCAGAAATCTCTATATATAAACAAGGAGACTTCGTTGACTTATGTCGTGGGCCTCACTTAACTTCAACTGGTAAAATCAAGGCAATTAAATTATTAAGTATTGCAGGCGCTTATTGGAGGGGCGACTCTGATCGGCAAATGCTTCAACGCATCTATGGCACCTCCTTTTTAAAGCAGTCTGATCTAGAAGAACATATGATTTTTCTTGAGGAGGCCAAAAAACGTGACCATCGTAAACTAGGGAAAGAACTCGAACTTTTTGGTTTTTCTGAAGAAGCACCTGGTATGCCTTTTTACCACCCAAATGGAATGGTAATAAGAAATGAGCTTGAGGATTTATGGAGAGAAGAACACAAAAAGGCTGGATATAAGGAAATCAAAACACCAATAATGATGAATCGTCGTTTGTGGGAGCAATCTGGTCATTGGGACCATTATCACGATAATATGTATTTTACTAAAATAGATAATGTAGATTTTGCTGTAAAACCAATGAATTGTCCTGGGGCGATGTTAACTTATAAAACACAATTGCATAGTTATCGCGATTTACCCCTTCGTTATGGAGAATTGGGTATGGTACACCGCCATGAAATGTCAGGGGCCTTAAATGGTTTGCTTCGCGTTCGTAGTTTTACTCAAGATGATGCACATCTATTTGTTAGACCGGATCAAATCGAAGAGGAAATTGCCGGTGTAATTAATCTGATTGATAAGTTTTACAAACTATTTGGTTTCACATACCATGTAGAGTTGTCTACACGTCCTGAAAAGTCAATGGGATCAGATGAATTGTGGGAACAAGCAACTAAGGCACTTAAAAATGTTCTAGATAAAATGGGAATGAAATACATTGTAAATGAAGGCGATGGTGCTTTCTATGGTCCTAAAATTGACTTTCATGTATCAGATGTATTAAAAAGGAGTTGGCAAGCAGGCACTATTCAATTAGACTTTCAAATGCCAGAAAAATTCGAATTAAATTATATTGGAGAAGATAATCAGAAACACACTCCAGTTGTAATTCATCGTGTGATATATGGTTCGATGGAACGTTTTATTGCGTTATTAATTGAACATTATGCGGGTGCTTTCCCAACATGGTTAGCTCCTGTGCAGGCGGTATTATTACCAATTGCTGAACCTCATTATTCATATGCAAGGGAAGTTTATGAGAGCATGAGGAGGATGGGAATAAGGGTAGAATTAGATGATCGAAATGAAAAAATAGGCTATAAGATACGGGAAGCTCAACTTAAAAAAATCCCTTACATGCTTGTAATCGGGGATAAGGAGATTGAAAATAAAGAGTTATCAGTTCGCAAACGCAGTAAGGGAGATTTGGGTGCTCAGTCTCTAAATGATGTTATACTACAAATAATGGAAGAGATTAAAGATAAATCTCTAGATTAATAATACTTATTAGGTTATCTTGAAAAATTTTTAATGACAAGGTAAGTTGTGTTGACAATGAGATGCAGATTATGGTATTATTAGTGAATAAATTTAATGGATTAACAAAGCAGAAGCGCCCGCTTCTCACCTTATCGACATAAGTTGGTGGGTTGAATATTCTTTTTTAAAGGGTAAGTGTGGGCATATCGTGCTCACGCTTTTTTGCTTTATTATCTGTTATTCAAATTTTTTGGGGGTGGAAGACTATTAGTAAGGAACTTTTAATTAATGAAGAAATTCGCGTACGTGAGGTTAGAGTAGTAGGACCTGATGGAGAACAGATTGGAATTCTTCCGATAAAGGATGCCTTAAAATTAGCTGAAGAGAAAAACTTTGATCTAGTTAACGTTGCTCCTCAAGCTAAACCGCCAGTATGCCGAATAATGGATTACGGGAAGTTTAGATATGAGCAAAGCAAGAAAGAAAAAGAAGCGCGTAAAAACCAGAAGATAATTAATACAAAAGAAATAAGATTAAGTCCGACGATTGATGAAAATGATTTTCAAACAAAATTGCGTAATGCTTATAAATTCATCAATACTGGGGATAAGGTGAAATTTTCGATACGGTTTAAAGGTCGTCAGATTGCTCACCAAAGTATAGGCGAGAAGATATTAGACCGCATAGCAAAAGAAATAGAAACTATAGCAGTTATAGAATCTAAACCAAAGCTAGAAGGTCGTAGTATGATAATGATTGTATCGCCAAAATAAACTGTATATAACTGGAGGTATTAGAGATGCCAAAAATGAAGACTCATAAAGGTTCCGCTAAAAGATTTAAAAAGACTGGAAGCGGACTATTGAAAAGAAGCCATTCTTACAGGAGCCATCTGTTAATAAATAAAAGTCAGAAGCAAAAACGTAAATTACGTAAAGGAACACTTGTAAGTGGTAGTGATTTTAAACGTATTAAACAAATGGTAACTTATTTATAATTAATCCGATTTAGGAGGGAATTAACATGCCAAGAGTAAAAGGTGGATTTACAAGTCGCCGTCGCCATAAAAAAATATTAAAATTAGCTAGAGGTTATTTCGGTTCTAAGCATCGTTTATTTAGAACAGCCAATCAACAAGTGATGAAATCACTTTTATATGCTTATCGTGACAGACGTCAAGTTAAGCGTGATTTTCGTAAATTATGGATAACTCGAATAAATGCAGCTGCTAGAATGAATGGATTATCATATAGTAAATTCATGTTTGGTTTAAAAAATGCTGGGGTGGATATCAATAGAAAGATGTTAGCTGAACTAGCTGTAAACGATCAAAAAACATTTTCAGAACTTGCTGAGCTAGCAAAGGGAAAAATTAAAGCATAAAATAGAAGGCACCCATGGGGTGTTTTTTGTTAATTAAATAAAGGAAGTTATAATAATGAAAATATTATTAACAACACTAAATGCCAAATACATCCATACATCGTTGGCTCTCAGATATTTAAAAGCTTATAGCTATAAGGATTTTAACAATATTGAAATAATTGAATACTCAATAAATGAACCTACGAACTACATTTTAAGTGATATATATGGAAAAAATCCTGATGTTATAGGGTTGTCATGTTATATATGGAATATTGATGAAACTATAAGGTTAGTTAAGTTGATAAAAAAAGTGCTACCTAACATTAAAGTAATACTTGGAGGCCCCGAAGTTTCTTTTGATATTTTATATTGGTTAAATAGGGTAGAAGAAATTGACTATATAATATATGGTGAAGGGGAACTTACCTTAAACCAGCTATTAAAAACAATTAATAGTGGTGAAGAGTATGATAAGTTATTGGGTATTGCTTATAAGGATAAGAATGGCGTAAGAGTAAACCCTCCACAAATAAAAATTAATCTAGATGATTTGCCAAGTCCATATAGTGATATAAACGACCTTCTTAGTATTAAAGATAAGATTGTTTATTTTGAAGCGAGCAGGGGATGTCCCTTCTCATGTACATATTGCTTATCATCAACAGACAATAATATTAGGTTTTTTAGTATTGAAAGAGTAAAGATAGAATTAACAAATTTGATTAATAATGGAGTAAAAACGATAAAATTTGTTGATAGAACTTTTAATGCCAATAATAAATTTGCTTTAGAAATATTTAAATTTTTAATCGAAAACTATCAAGGAACAGTCTTTCAGTTTGAAATTACTATGGATATAATGGACAATGAGACGATAGATTATCTAGTTAACAATGCACCGAAAGGGATATTTCGCTTTGAAATTGGAGTACAATCAACTAATGAAAATACAAATAGTCTAATAAAACGTAGACAAAACTTTAAAAAACTAAAAGATAATGTTATAAGATTAAAAAAGAATAATAATATTGCTTTACATATAGATTTAATAGCGGGATTACCAGAGGAAAATTATGATTCTTTCAGAAAAACATTCAATGATACTTTTGAATTAAATCCAGAAGAATTGCAATTAGGGTTTTTAAAAGTTCTTCGTGGTACTTTAATGTCAGCAGAAGTAGACAAATATGATTATTTATATATGGATAGTGCGCCTTATGAGGTCTTACAAAATAGAGTTTTAACATACGGGGACCTGATTAGGATTAAGAGTGTCGAGCAAATATTGGAGAAATATTGGAATTCTCATCGTATGGATCTAACTATTAATTATTTGCTCAAAAATGTGTTCACATCAGCATATGACTTTTTTCAAGAGTTTGGCGACTATTGGGAAAGCAAAGGTTGGGGAAGAATAGGTCATCAACTTGAGTCATTATTTATAAGATTGCACGAGTTTTTACAAGCACGAAGAACGAATAATATTGATTTTATAATTTGTTTTATGAAATTAGATTATCTATTAAATCATAAATACAAACCAAGAAAAACTTGGTGGGAATTTGAATTAA
>JBFXJF010000005.1:0-135928 GCA_050175155.1 Vulcanibacillus sp. | reverse complement strand
CTTTTTCCCTTCGGTCAACGGACCAATTTTGTGTACATTTTTCTTAACCATAAAAAAACCTCCTATGATATTTTTACTTTATCATAGAAAGCTTATTTTTTTTACAGACTTTTTTTCACAGTCCCTTTTATTTTTATTATCTTACCCTTCTCAATATTATTTCCTCATGTTTGGATACTTCAGTTTCAATTCTGTCCAGTTTATCTGAATTTTGATTATATCCGTCGAACAACGCATCTAGTTTCTGTCCATGTTCATTTTCAATCCGAACTACGGTTTTTTCAACATTCCCTAATCTATTCTCAACATTATCAAGTCTTTCTTCTACTTTTTTAAAACCATTACGCATCTCGGTTTTTGTTTCTACTAAATCTTTAGTATTTTTTTGTAATTCGATATAAACTTGTTCCAACAGGTTAAATATTTTATCCTCATTATTCATTCCGAAATCCCCCTAACATTATAAAAATTCAAGCTTTTTTACATCAAATCTATAAACCTTTTATAAGTTTTAAATAATTATATCATTTGTATATTAAATAGTTTAGTGTTTTTCTAAAACAATAATAATATGATGAAAAACAATATTATTTTATTGTAAAACGATATAATACGTGTTAAAATCAAATAAACGAAAAATAAGTGAGGTGCTTGTTATGAAACGAGGTTCAACGCTCTTTTTAAAGATAGCTGTTATTCTTATTGGAATCCCAGTTATTTTTTTGTGCATATTTTTTGTGCCTGACATTGCAAATTATGCATCGGAATTGTATCCAAATATTGCTTCTATAAAATATCTCATATTAGTTGATTTTTATGCAATGGTTATACCTTTTTACTTTGCTTTGTTTCAAACCCTTAAACTTTTAAGCTATATTGACAAGAATAAAGCATTCTCGGAATTATCTGTAAGAGCTTTAAAAAACATAAAATATTGCGCAATTGCAATTAGTATCTTATATGTTGTAGGAATGCCGCTTTTCTATTTGATAGCGGAGATGGATGACGCTCCAGGCGTTATATTAGTTGGGATGGCCATGATTTTTGCTTCAATGGTTATAGTAGTTTTCGCCGCCGTTCTTCAAAGACTTTTACAAGAAGCGATAGATATAAAAGCGGAAAATGATTTAATAGTTTAAATCGAGGTGAATAATATGGCAATTATAATCAATATTGATGTAATGCTTGCTAAAAGGAAAATGAGCGTTACAGAACTATCGGAGAGAGTTGGGATTACGATGGCTAATCTTTCTATATTAAAGAACGGTAAGGCAAAAGCAATTCGATTATCAACCTTAGAGGCAATTTGTAAGGCTTTAGAGTGCCAACCCGGAGATGTTATAGTATATCGAAGCGATGAAGATATTCATGATTAATAAACATTTAAAAACAACCATTAAAAAACAGACAAACAAATCATGAGAGCGTTAAAACAACTCGTTCGTTTTGGTTGGCAACAGGCCTTATCATGTTTGTTTCCTGTCGTTATTTTTGCCTCTTTGGCTGTTACAAAATTTTTGCCGCTTCCCTTACTACCACGATATGACTGGTTGCTCATCATCTGCCTTTTGATGCAGTTGTTAATGGTATATTCTGGGCTTGAAACACGGGATGAACTAAAAGTTATCACATTGTTCCATCTTTTTGGACTCACCCTTGAAATTTTTAAGGTACACATGGGATCTTGGTCTTATCCAGAGGAGGGATATTTTAAAATCCTCGGAGTTCCTTTGTATAGCGGATTCATGTACGCAAGTGTAGCGAGTTATCTTTGTCAGGCGTGGAGGAGACTTAAGGTTGAACTGGTTAAGTGGCCACCGTTTTTGGTAGTTGTACCTCTTTCAGCAGCGATTTATTTGAATTTTTTTACCCATCATTTTTGGATTGATGTTCGTTGGTGGTTATTTGGGCTTGTAATTATAGTCTTTTGGCAGTCGTGGGTCACATATGAAATTGATGGAAGTCGTTATCGTATGCCAATTGTACTTTCCTTTGTACTTATTGGATTTTTTATATGGATAGCTGAAAATATAGCAACCTTCTTTGGAGCCTGGGAATATCCAAATCAAACAGATGCATGGAGCCTCGTTCATTTAGGAAAAGTAAGTTCATGGCTCTTATTAGTGATTGTTAGTTTTCTTATAGTATCAACATTAAAGCAGGTTAAAGGGCGGAAAACTACTAATATAGAAGCAAGTTAATCTATTTTATTTATCCCTAATTTTAAATGATTAAATTTGAAATATAAGACCCAATCGGTTAAGATAAAGTATAGAGTAAACCCATAGGGGTTTACTTTTTGTATATTGCACCATATATATATCTGGAGTGATAAGTAAATATGGAATTTATAATGCTATTTAGCTTAGGTATTATTGCAGGAACAATTGGTAGTTTAGTAGGGCTTGGCGGGGGGATAATAATTGTACCTTCATTGCTGTATCTTCAATCTCTAGGCTTATTAGCAATACCAATAGAACATCAAAATGCGGTAGGCATATCACTGATGGCGATTATTTTTACAGCAGTATCTTCAACCATCTATAACTATAAACATAAAAAAGTTGATATCAAAAGTGGTTTAATTCTCTTTATTGGAGTTGGGCCTGCGGTTATATTAGGTTCATTAGTTAGCGAATATATAAATGAAAAACAGTTTTACATTTTGTTTGGGTTGATAATGCTTCTTACAAGTTATCTGTTAGTATTAAAGGATAGAATAAAGCCTGTTAAATTTAAGTGGAATGTAATTCGGTTTTTTGAGGGTGAAGATGGTATTATTTATGAATATGGTTATAACAAATATTTTGGTATACTACTTTCTGCATTAGCTGGTTTTCTAGCTGGACTATTGGGAATAGGTGGTGGCGCAATATTAGTTCCAATGATGGTTATTATTTTTCGTTTTCCTATCCATATAGCAACAGCTACTTCAATGTTTATAATTCTCTTGTCTTCAACTATAGGTAGTATTTCACATATTTTTTTGGGAAACATTATAATTACTTATGTAATTTATATTGGCATTGGTGCATATATAGGCGGTAAAGTGGGTTCATTTATTTCGTTAAAGATCAGCAATAGACTTCTTATTAATATTTTGCAGGTAATAATAATTATTATTGCAATTCAGATGATTTATAAAGGTTTATAAGAACATAGGCTAATTTATATATTAATTACATAGTGGGTAGAATATAAAGATTAAGATTATAATTTTAAGGTGGAGAATGATATGAGTTTTGTTGATGAAATATATGACATGTATAAAAGTCACTTAAGCAGAAACGAAGAAGATGCAATTGCGTTAGTTTTGAATCTACTTCAAGACCATAAACGCGAGGAATTATTAAGCAAAATAAATGAAATGGATGATTATGAAATATACCAAATGCTAAGTATATATTTAATCGAGGCATTAAAGGTTAGAATAGCCAAAGGAGAAATAGACGAGATAGAAGGAAAATGGTCCCGAATTGAACATAGATTTCATTAAAATAGGAATAAATAACTATTTTTTTATTAAGAGAAATTATCTATACTGTAATGGTGAAATAGTGCAACAGGAGAAGGGGAACATATTCTATGAGGAGAATATCGACTATAAAATGTAAGCCTGGCATGATATTGGCTAAATCAGTATATAATGAAATTGGGCAAACCTTAATAAGTAAGGGTATGGTCTTAACTGAATTAATAATTTCTAGAATGAAAAATAGGGGAATTGATTCTGTTTTTATAGAGGATTCTAGAACTGATGATATTAATGTTGGAGACCCTATATCAGAGAAGACTAGGGAGAAAGCTCTATCCACAATTAAAAATACTTTTGAAGAATTATATAATGAAAAGTTAATTCTAAAACCAGTAATGCGGGGAAATTTAGCAGAGACATTTAAATCAGTTCTAAATATGATTATAATTGATTTAAAATCAAACAAAGATGCAATGTTAATGTTATCTTCTATATATGCGAAAGACACATATTTGTATAATCATTCACTTAATGTTTCTTTGTACTCTATTACCATTGGAATTGCAAAAGGGTTAAACCAAAATCAATTAGTAGAATTAGGATTGGGGGCCTTGTTGCATGATATTGGAAAGACGATAATACCAATTGAAGTATTGGGGAAGCCGAGTGAATTGACAGAAAAGGAATACGAGCTGGTAAGGGGTCATTCTGAAGCTGGATTTGAAATACTTCGCAAAGAATATGGGATACCATTGTCTTCTGCACACTGTGCATTCCAACACCATGAGAGATTAAATGGTTCAGGATATCCTAGGGGTTTAAGAAATAAGGAAATCCATATCTATGCAAAAATAGTTGCTATTGCAGATGTATATGATGCTGTAACTAGTGAAAGGGTATATAAAAAACCAAAACTTCCCCATGAAGCATTAGAACTTTTATTTACAGGGGTTAATGAGGATTTTGATATAGAGTTGGTAGAAATTTTTAAGAATACAGTGGCAATATATCCTATTGGAACTAACGTAAAATTAAGTAGTGGTGAGAGTGGGATAGTAGTAGATATTAATAATCAATTCCCCTCAAGACCAGTTGTTCGGGTGTTAGAAAATGAAGAATTAGGGGAATTAAAGGAATTTTATGAAATAGATCTTACTAAGGTATTGTCGAAGGTTATAGTTGAATGCGCCAATTTCTAGATCAGACTGTATAAAATATCCTATTTCTGCGTTACTGCCCAAATCTGCGGTACTCACTTACGAAGTAAGCTCCGTTCCTCGATTTGAGCGTGCCTTGAACTAGAACATTTTCTACAGTCTGATTTATTATATAAAAATATCCTATTTCAGCGTTACTGCCCAAATCTGCGGTACTCACTTACGAAGTAAGCTCCGTTCCTCGATTTGAGCGTGCCTTGAACTAGAAAATTTTCTGATTTAATTTTCCCTCATAGTTTAGTGCGCGTTTTGTGTTTTGATCAAGTTCAATTAGTCCGCATGGTTTTGTCTCTGTACAACCTTGCTTCATGTAGCAGGGCATATTAATATCTTCAAATAATCTTGGGGATTTTTCTATTAATTGATTAGTGATAGAACGGTATAATAATCTGATTTCGGTTTGTGCCCGCAAGCAAAGTCTCTTCATAATATGATGTCTCCAACCAATTGCGTTTCTTGAATCTGCGTAAATAGTAGCAATTCCAAGCGGAAGAATCGATCTTGCATGTTCATTCTCCATAATTTCCTCTTCAGTATAGCGACTGTACAGTTCAAAGGCTTTTTCATGGTGACCAATCCACTGAGCCAACTCTTGTTCCCTTCCTAATTCCTTCAAACTAGGAGGTATATAATATTCAAAGCCTCCATTGTCCAATCTAACATAACGAAGACTTCTTTCATCAAATGTAGCGTGTCTAGCCCTCATATCTTGCCTAGCAACGAATATTGGAACTTTCTTAACAAAAGTGAAAATATTATGCTCAAGAACAGTATTATGACCACTATCACGGCAATGATTAACTATACCAAGATGCGGTTTACTTTCATAACAAAGAGATCCAGCCTCAGCGGCGAATCTATCTGAATCCTCAGTCCATTGAACCAATTTTGCTGAATTTAATGGCAAGGCTCTTGCCAAATCGACTAAATTTGAATATTCAACCCCATTATATTTAAAATCTATAGACATTTTTTTAACCCCCATTAATTGATTTTAACAGAATATTTTCCTTTTGTATAAAAATAATTAAGTAAAAAGTTCAGTTGTCTAAATTAAAGAATAGAATTTACTTAGGGGGAGATTAGCATGCCAAGATGGGGGAAGAAAAAACTTAATCTAAGTAAAAGGGCTAAAATGCTTAGTTATATGCTAATATTCATCAGTATAATTATAATATCATTTATTTATATTGAGAGCCAACTAGAACCGATATTAATAAATATCGCAAAAACTAGAGTAAAGCAAATTGCAACTAATGTAATTAATGATGCAATTTCGATTGAGATAGCAGGTAAAACCAATTTTAAAGATTTAATTCAATTTGAATTAGACGAGAATGGAAATGTCAGAGCAGCAGTTTTTAATTATAGCGAATTTGCAAGCATAGTTGGAGAAACTACTAAGAGAATTGAAGAGACCTTAAATGAATTGGAAAAATTGGAGGAGTCAATACAATTTGGGGCAGTTCTTAATAGTGATATATTGGGAAATATGGGACCAACAATTCCAATATCTATTATACCTGTTGGATCAGTAAAGGTTAGTCCTAGGGCTGAATATCAGAATGCCGGAATAAATGTTGTAATAATGACTGTATTAATTGATATCCAAGCTGAAGTGCAGGTTGTAATCCCTTTTGTAACAGAATCAACGGTAATCAAGTCATCAATTCCTATCGTACAGTCACAGGTATTCGGAGAAGTACCACAATTCTATTATGATGGAAAAGGTACTTATTATGGAGACACGAGTAATTCAGGAGCATTACCTATCCAAATATTTCCCGAAACAATAATTCCGAGTAGTCAAATTGAGATGGAATCTAAACCGGCTTCATCAAATTCATCTGAAGAGTTCCCCGTACTGGGGTTGGAAGAGTTTTATCCGGCAATATCAAATTAATGTCTATTTACAAATTATTAAATAATTAATTATTTGAAATATATTGAAAATTCTATAAATTTCTTGACGATATAGAAAATTTAAAATAGTATTAAAATTAGGTTCTAAACAATAATAGGTTTAATCTAATAAATACTTTCGCTACGCACTTGAAAAGTAGGTGACCATATTGGACAGAGAAAACGTTTTAGAAGTAACGAAACTTAAAACAAGTTTTAGCTCAGATAAAAGCACATCGGTAGCAGTTGATGGTGTTACTTTTGTATTAAAAACTGGGGAGACCTTAGGAATAGTTGGTGAATCTGGTAGTGGCAAAAGCGTAACTTCGCTATCTATTATTGGTTTAATAGCTAAACCATCTGGTAAAGTTGAAGGCTCTGTGAAGTATAAAGATCAGGAGTTAGTCAATCTCCCAGAAAAGGATATGAGAAAACTACGTGGTAAAGAAATTGCAATGATCTTTCAGGAACCAATGACTTCATTAAACCCAGTATTTACGATAGGTAATCAAATGTTAGAAGCTATTAAAATCCATTTTTCATTAACTAAAAAAGAGTCGAAAGAATATGCCATTAGGATGCTAGAACGTGTTGGCATACCAAGAGCTGATAAAATATTAAATGAATATCCACATCAATTATCTGGAGGTATGCGACAAAGGGTTATGATTGCTATGGCACTATCATGCAATCCATCAATTCTTATTGCGGACGAGCCTACAACTGCATTAGACGTAACAATTCAGGCACAGATACTAGATTTAATGAAAAAATTAAAGTTTGAGCACGATACTTCAATTATATTAGTAACTCATGATCTTGGAGTAGTTGCTGAAATGTGTGACAGGGTAATTGTAATGTACGCTGGCAAAGTGGTTGAAGAGGCAAATGTCAGAACTATTTTTCATAATCCCAAACATCCGTATACTAAAGGATTAATTAAGTCTACACCTAGATTAATCGGAGGTATGAAGAGGTTGTACTCTATACCTGGAAATGTTCCAAGTATAAATGAGATGCCCGAGGGTTGTAGTTTTGCACCTCGATGTGAATATGCAATGGACAAGTGTCATAAAGAAGCTCCAGAACTGAAAGTCGTAGAAGATGGACATATATTCAGATGCTGGTTAGAAGAGAAAGATCTTACAACTTTTGAGGGGGCATCAGTATGACAGAGGCCATATTAAGAGTAAATAGTCTAAAAAAATATTTTCCAATCTACGGGGGAATACTTCAAAAAAAGATTGGCTATGTTAAAGCAGTTGATGGTATTTCATTTGACGCAAAAAAAGGGGAAACTATAGCTTTAGTTGGAGAAAGCGGATGCGGTAAATCAACTACAGGTCGTTCTATAATTCGACTAATCGAACCGACAGAAGGGAATATTTTTTTCGAAGGAAAAGATTTAACTAAAATAAGTAATGAAGAAATGAGAATAAAGCGCAAAGATTTACAAATAATATTCCAAGACCCTTATGCATCATTAAATCCGAGACAAACTGTACAAAAGATTTTAGAGGAACCTCTTATAGTACATAATTATGGGAACAAAAGTGATAGAAGAGATAAAGTTTTTGATTTGCTTGAAATTGTTGGTTTAAATAAAAATCAAGCATCACGATACCCACATCAATTTAGCGGTGGTCAGCGGCAGAGAATAGGTATAGCAAGGGCCTTGGCATTAAATCCAAAAATAATTATTGCGGACGAGCCTGTATCTGCACTTGATGTATCAATACAATCACAAGTAATAAACTTATTAGAAGATTTACAGGAACAATTTAACTTAACATATATTTTTATTTCACATGATCTAAGCGTAGTTAGACACATCTCAGATCGTGTAGGTGTTATGTATTTAGGAGCTTTAGTGGAATTCTCAGATAAAGAGGAATTATATAATAACCCACTTCATCCTTATACACAGGCTTTATTATCAGCAGTTCCTGAACCTGATCCAGATATTAAACAGAATAGAATATTATTATCAGGTGATGTACCTAGTCCAGCTAATCCGCCATCTGGCTGTAAATTTCATACTAGATGTAAATATAAAATGGATATATGTGTAGAGGAACGACCTGAATTTCGCGATGTAGGAAATAACCATATAGTAGCATGTCATCTAATATAGTAAATAATTAAATGAAAGGGGGAGATAAAAAGAATTTGTTTTTTTGAAAATATATTTATAACTATAAGGGGGCTTATTAATGAAAAAAGGATTTATTATTTTGGTATTGATATCATTAGTATTTACATTAGGTCTTACAGGTTGCGGTAGCAGTGACGAACCAGCAACTGAAACACCTGCGGCACCAGCTGAGGAGAAAACAACTCTAATCTTTGGTAGAGGCGGAGACTCTGTTTCATTAGACCCAGCAAATGTAACTGATGGTGAATCTCTTAATGTTACAACAAACATTTTTGATACTTTAATTAATTATGCAGAAGGTACAACTGATTTAGTACCTGGACTAGCAACAAGTTGGGAATCTTCAGAAGATGGTTTAGTATGGACGTTCCAACTGCTAGAAGGTGTGAAATTCCATGATGGAACTGATTTTAATGCTGATGCAGTAGTATTCAACTTTAATCGTTGGATGGATCCTGCACATCCTTCACATCAAGGTGATTTTCCTTACTACGGATATATGTTTGGTGGATATAAAGGTGACGAAGGGCATGTAATTTCCGAAGTAGTTGCTACTGGCGATTATACAGTTGAATTTCACCTTAATTTCCCTCAAGGTCCATTTTTAAGTAACGTAGCAATGGCTGCATTTGGAATTGCTTCTCCAACTGCTGTTGAACAATGGGGAGAAGCATTTGGTGAACACCCAGTAGGTACTGGAGCATTTGTTTTCGGAGAATGGGTACGTAACGATAAAGTAGTATTAAATAAAAACCCTAATTATTATCAAGAAGGTCTACCAAAATTAGAACAACTAATTTTTAAATCCATTCCAGATAATTCAGCTCGTTTTATTGCATTACAGAGTGGAGAAATTGATTTAATGGATGGTGCAAATCCAAATGACGTAACTACTGCTGAAGCAAATGCTGATTTAAATGTATGGTTACGCCCAAGTATGAACGTTGGCTATTTAGCGTTTAATACTGAAAAAGAACCTTTTGATGATCCAAAAGTACGTCAAGCTTTGAATATGGCTGTTGACAAACAAGGGTTAATCGATGCATTTTATAATGGTTTAGCTGAACCAGCTAAAAATCCATTGCCACCACAACTTTGGGGTTACAATGATGATATAGTAGATTATGAATATGATTTAGAAAAAGCAAAGGCGTTATTAGCTGAAGCTGGATATCCAAATGGCTTTGAGACCGAATTCTGGTATATGCCTGTACCAAGACCATATATACCTCAAGGTAAAAAGATTGCTGAAGCAATGCAAGCAGATTTTGCTAAGATTGGTGTAACTACTACCTTAAGAACTGAAGAGTGGGGTACTTATCTTGATTTAACAGGTAAGGGCGAACATACTATGGCCTTCTTAGGTTGGACAGGTGATAATGGAGATCCAGATAACTTTATCTATGTATTATTAGATCAAGACAATGCTAGAATACCAGATGCTGGTAACATAGCGTTCTATAAGAATCAAGAATTACATGATATTTTAATCGAAGCTCAACAAGCTAGTGATATTGCAGTAAGAACTGCATTGTATGAGGAAGCACAAGTGATTATTCACGAAGATGCACCATGGATTCCTTTGGTACATTCTACACCTCCTATCATAGGAAAGAATAATCTTGCTGACTATGTACCTCATCCAACAGGTACAGACAAATTTGCACAAGTGTATTTTAAATAATTAATTAGAAAAGGGTAGGACTCCTACCCTTTTCTTCCAATATTAAAAGAACAACTATATTGGGGATGAAAACATGATATCATACATTATTCGTCGTATCTTAATGCTAGTACCAGTTCTTATAGGGATGTCCCTATTAGTTTTTTCGATAGTTCATTTAATACCTGGGGATCCAGCTAAAGCAATACTTGGTGAGAAGGCATCTCAAGAAACTTTGGAGAATATGCGAGAAAATTTAGGATTAAATGATCCTTTACACATACAATACACAAAATATATGACAGGTTTGGTAACTGGTGATATGGGAACTTCGATAAAAACAAAAGTTCCGATATCTAAGGAAATTAAACCTTATTTAGCAGCAACTATTGAGCTTACTTTTTTTGCGATGACTTTTGCAGTTATAATAGGTGTTAATGCGGGGATAATAGCCGCCTGGAAGCAAAATTCTTGGTTTGATTATATAGCCATGCTTGTTGCACTAATAGGTGTATCAATGCCAATCTTTTGGTTAGGATTAATGGAGCAATGGATATTTGCTCAGGAGTTGCATCTCTTGCCCTCTATGGGTAGAACAGATGTGGTTAGTTCTGTTCAGCCAATCACTAACTTATTATTAATTGATACCTTGATAGTAGGAGACTTTGATGGTTTTAAAGAAGTACTTAGTCATTTGTTATTACCGGGAATTGCGTTAGGAACTATACCTATGGCAATAATAGCTAGGATGACTCGTTCTAGTATGATAGAGGTAATGCGTTCAGATTATATTAGAACAGCAAGAGCTAAGGGAGTCGGTCAATTCTTTTTGGTATATAAGCATGCATTAAAGAATGCTGCAATACCGGTTATGACTGTTATAGGCTTGCAAACGGGATTTTTATTAGGTGGAGCAATATTAACAGAAACAATCTTTGCATGGCCAGGTGTTGGTAAGTATTTATACGATGCAATAGCTTACCGCGATTATCCGGTTATTCAATCTGGGATATTAGTTATAGCTATAATTTTTGTTTTAGTTAATCTTATTGTTGATATACTATATTCTTTTGTAGATCCAAGAATTAGGTATCGTTAGGGGAGAATAGGATGAATCAATTAGAATCAGAAATACTAGATAAAACAGATTATGTAAAATTGAAAGCATCTTCTCCATGGAAAGATGGCTTCTATAGATTAAAGAAGCAAAAGTTGGCAATGGTTGGTGGAGGGATAATTCTTTTCTTTGTAATAATTGCTATAATTGCGCCCTTACTTACACCCTATACTTATGAAGAGGTTATACTAAAGGATCGGTTTTTGCCTCCATTAACGGAGGGCCATCTCTTTGGTACTGATGATTTAGGCAGGGATCTATTTACTAGAATTCTTTACGGCGCACGAATATCTTTAAGGGTAGGTGTGATGGCCGTATCTGGATCAATTATTATTGGTACATTTTTTGGGTTACTTGCAGGGTTTTATGGAAAATGGGTAGACATGCTTGTCTCAAGAGTATTTGATATTATGTTAGCTTTTCCAAGTATTTTATTAGCAATTACAATTGTAACGATTATGGGAAGGTCACTAACAAATGCATTAATAGCAATTACTATTGTGAACATACCTACTTATGGTAGGTTAGTAAGGGCAAAAGTATTAAGTTTAAAGGAAGAAGAGTATATCTTTGCAGCCAGGGCTATTGGAATGAAGAATGGAAGAATTATTAGTCATCATCTTTTGCCAAATAGTATTACTCCTATTATTGTACAAGGTACTTTAGGTGTTGCTACTGCAATTATTGAGACAGCGGCGTTAGGTTTCCTTGGATTAGGAGCAGTTCCACCTACACCAGAGTGGGGTACAATGCTGGCAGATTCCAAAGATTATATTCAACTAGCACCTTGGACAGTTGTTATCCCAGGTATTGCAATAATGCTTGTGGTGCTAGGATTTAACTTGTTTGGTGATGGGTTAAGGGATGCTTTAGATCCGAAAATGGATAAATAAACGATATATCTTGATTTTCTTAAAATAATTTGTGTATAATAGTTTCAGACATATCAAATGTGAAGCATAGTTACTATGAGAATATCCTCTCCTCTCTTTGAGATGAGGGGTTTTATATATTTGTTAATTAATAGTTATTTGTTAACAATCTTAAATGGGGGTTCGAAATATGAAAAAATATGTATCAGAGATCTTAACTAAATATCTTGATCTTACTGAAAATGAGATAATAACTTTGTTAGAGATACCACCAAGTCGTGATATGGGGGATATTGCATTTCCATGTTTTTCACTTTCGAAAGCTTTAAGAAAGAGTCCCCAAATAATTGCCGAGGAGTTAGCGGAAAAGATTGAGGATAAGTCTATCGAAGTTAAAGCTATCGGACCCTATCTTAATTTTTTTTATAAAAGATCTAAATATGCTGTTCATCTAATTAAAGATATATTAGAGAAAGATGGGCATTATGGTGAGAGCAAAATAGGTGTTGGAAAAAAAGTAGTCGTCGACTTTTCATCTCCAAATATAGCTAAACCGTTTAGTCTACCTCATTTACGTTCAACAATGATAGGTAATGCAATAGTAAAAATACATAGAGTTTTAGGTTATAAAGTTATAGGTATTAATCATTTAGGAGATTGGGGTACACAATTCGGGAAGGAAATAGTAGCTTATAAAAAATGGGGCAATGATCAAAAAATAAAGGATAACCCAATACAGGAATTAGTTAGCTTATATATAAAGTTTCATGAAGAGGCAGAAAAATATCCTGAGTTAGAAGATGAAGCCAGAGTATGGTTTAAAAGACTTGAAGATGGCGACGGGGAAGCTGTTGGATTATGGAATTGGTTTGTTGAAGAAAGTATCAAAGAGTTTGAAAAAATCTATAAAATTTTAGATGTTAGCTTCGATCATTTTATGGGTGAAAGCTTTTATAATGATAAAATGGAACGTGTGATAGATGAATTAACGGAAAAGGGATTATTAACAGAAAGTGAAGGAGCATTAATTGTTGATTTATCCGAACATGATATGCCACCAGCACTTATTAAGAAAAAAGATGGTTCTTCAATTTACGCAACTCGCGACCTAGCGGCTGCTTTATATCGTAAAGACACTTTTGATTTTGATAAAGCATTTTATGTTGTCGGAAATGAGCAAAAACTACATTTCGAGCAGGTTTTTAAAGTATTAAAAGAAATGAACTATGAGTGGGCAGATAATATGGTTCATATCCCATTTGGTTTAATGTTATTTGAAAGCAAAAAGATGTCTACACGAAAAGGCACAATCGTATTACTAGAAGAAGTATTACAAAAAAGTATCGAGATGGCTGACAAGATAATTGAGGGGAAAAATCCTCAGTTGGCAAATAGAAAGGAAGTTGCTGAAGCTATTGGTGTGGGGGCAATTATTTTCAATGATTTAAAAAACAATCGGATGAATGAAGTTAATTTTTCGTGGGAAGAGGCTTTGAATTTCGAGGGTGAAACAGGACCATATGTTCAATATGTCTATGCACGGGTTCAAAGCTTGTTAAGAAAGTCGAATATAATTGGAAACGATTTGGATAATATTTTTGGAGAATTTCTAGAGGGCGAAGCTGCTTGGGAACTAATACATATCTTAGCTCAGTATCCAGATATTTTAATTAAGGCTGCAAACAAAGCTGAACCGTCAGTTATTGCTAGATTTTTGTTAGATCTAAGTACTCAGTTTAACCGCTTTTATCATCAAGAGAGAATTATCACTGAAAATCAAGATGAACAAAGAACAAAATTGGCTTTGTCAAAAGCAACTTCTAGTGTATTAAGACATGGATTAAGTATTTTAGGCTTAAAAACACCTAATGAAATCTAAAATATTTGGGTTAAAAAAACACTTTCTCCAATAGTGGAGGGAAGTGTTTTTACTTTTTATATATTCTTAAAAATGGTGTTGGGTCAAATGACCATTCATTACGACCATTATAGGTATATATTCCAAAATGCAAATGTGGAGGAAACTTACCTTGAGTACCAACAGGTCCATATCCAGAATTGCCAACATATCCTATAATAGTACCCGGCTCTACTATGTCTCCTTCTTTTAAATCCTTCTTAAACGAACTTAAATGTGCATAGTAGTAATAGATATTATTTATTCCTCTAATCCCTACTCGCCAGCCACCATACTCATTCCAGCCCAAAATTTCCACGTAACCATGAGATACACTTCTTACTGGTGTACCATATGAAGCAAATATATCGGTACCTTCATGTATCCTTCTACCTCCCCAACCTCTTGCATCACCCCAAGTACTATGATATGAATAATTGTACCCTTTGGGGATTGGGAAAAACCGTTCAGTTAAATTTAAAGTACCAAAATTTTTATATATAGTAGCCATCTCAGTAATAATTTTTGCTGATTTTTCGTTATAATAATCGGTTAAAGCATTCAGTATCTCATCCTCGCTTGTTCCATAGCGTAAGATAAAACTAATGAAAGCAATTAATACATCTATGTCATTATTACTATCTGCAATTCCATCGCAATCTCCATCAACACCAAACCCTTGAAAATACTGGATATTAGAGGGCTCTTGATCATTTGAGAAGGGATTAAATAAACCAGACCATCTTTCTTTAGAAAAATAAATTGCAATTAAACCATCTTTTTCGGGTATGTCATTTCTAATTGGTTGAATATTTCTCTCAAATTGATCAATGGCCGCTAAATAATACCAAGGAATTTGATAAATTGTTTCAAGGTTTTTAAAAAGCTCCATTCTAGCCTCGAAGACAGCTGTTTTATCACTTTTTTCGGCTGCATAGACACCCATTGATAATGTCGCTAGTAATGATAAAACAAGAATTATTTTTATAATATAGTTTATTTTTTTCATGTTATCATACTCCATAACTTTTAAATTAGGTGCTACAAAAAAATATTATCTAATGTATTGTAGGGAATATGAACTTAACTTATGTATATAATTTCTTGGAAATATTGACCTAAGATTTTATAACACTTAATATATGCTTAGAGATACAAGTTTTTCAATAATTAATTAAGGAGAATATTGATGGAAAAAAATGATGGATTTATTATGGGTAGAACTACATCTGAGCATATAGATAATCTAATGCTAAAGATGGAGGTCTCTCTGGATGACATGAACCCAGAATTTTACGGATATATATTCGAGGGATTATTTAATTTGGGAGTTAATGACGTCTATATTCAGCAGGTCATAATGAAAAATAATAGACCAGGACAAATATTAAATGTTTTGTGCCAGTATGAGATAAAGGATTTAGTGGTTAATTTTATATTTAGAGAAACAACAACGTTAGGAATTCGATATACCCCATATACTGTTCATCGACTTGAAAGGAACTTTATATCTGTCACAACGGAGTGGGGAGATATTGATGTAAAAATTGGTGTTTTTCAAGGGGAAATAGTTCAGGTTTCACCTGAGTATAAGCAATGTGAAGTAATTGCAAAAAAAAATAAAGTTCCATTAAAGCAAGTATACGATCAAGCAAAAGATAAAGGAAATCAATGGTTGAGCAATAACAAAACATCATTCTAAGCAAAACAACGTGACATTCTGGATTAAAAATGAAGAAACATCATTAAGTATTTTAAAGATAGATGGTCATCTAACGCTCTGCTCTTGCTACGCAAAGGCTTCGCTAAAGATGACCATCTATCTTTTAGTATACATATATTAATTCGACTTTTATTCTGAGGTTAAAATTTCGATTTATTTTGTTATGTGAGGATGGATTTCTTCATGAGTATGGTGATGCTCATGGATTTGGAAATGAGACTCCTTATAGCTAAAATCTTGAACTTTTCCTATAATTGCTCGTAAAACATTTGGGCGATCATGTAAATCCTTGGTTCCCGCGCCATAACCAATACTTTCAATAACCATTGAAGGTAGGCTGAAATCAGTTGTTAAGCTAGCAATTATACTTGCTCCAGTTGGGGTAGTCATTTCGGAATTAATTTTCGAGAAGTAAACAGGCACTCCCTTTAGAATTTCTAATGTAGCTGGTGCTGGGTTAGGATAAATTCCATGTTCAATTTTTATTTTTCCCGCACCTAGAGGGATTTGCGTTGAGTATATTTGTTCAATTTTCAAATCTTCCAATGCTAAACTAACACCTATAATATCTATAATCGAATCAATTGCTCCGATTTCGTGAAAGTGTACCTTTTGAATTGAAATATTATGTATTTTTGCTTCAGCAATCCCTATATTTTCAAATATTTTAATTGATCTAGCTTTTACTGCTTCACTTAAGCCTGAATTTTTAATCATATCAACAATATCTGTATATGTTCTCCTGAAAGGGGTTATAGTTGAATCAGTTTGGATCTCTAATTTGGAAGCTGAAATTCCCTTTTTAAGAACTTGATGAATTTCCAAGGAAAAAGGTTCAATTGGCAACTTTTTTAATTCGCTTTCAATGTAGTCCTTATTTGCTCCAGCATCTATTAGAGAAGCTAAAGTCATATCACCACTAATACCAGAAAAACAATCAAAATAAACTATTTTCATATTCTATTCTCCTTTTGTCGGGTTAATCAGTTTATTAATTAAGCTAGCTTGATAGCCTGCACCATAACCATTATCAATATTTACAACCGAGATGCCATTCGCACATGAATTTAACATAGCTAACAATGCTGATATTCCAAATAAGTTGGCTCCATATCCAACACTTGTAGGAACAGCGATAATTGGTTTACTTACTAAGCCGCCAATAACAGTAGGGAGCGCCCCCTCCATGCCTGCTATAGCTACTATAACACTTGCTTTACGAATGATATCGAGTTTATCAATTAGCCTATGTAAACCAGCAACACCAACATCACAAATTAGCTCCGATTTACAACCCATAGCAGCAATAGTAGAAGCACATTCCATTGCAACGGGTAAGTCTGAGGTACCTGCGCATACTATTGCAATATAACCAGAATGTTTATAAGTATTGTCGCGTTTCCATAGAACCGTTCTTCCAACTTGATCGTATATAGAATCAGTAAATTTTCTAACTAGCTCGAAGCCCATTTCCTTATTTACCCTTGTAGCTAAAACTACACTGCTTGTTTTATAAAGATTTTCAAAAATTTTTATTACCTGTTCAGTACTTTTTCCTTCTCCATAGATTACTTCAGGGAACCCTGTTCGTTGTTCCCTTTGAATATCAACCTGAGCAAAACCTAAATCAATATAATTATTTAACTTATTTTCCATAGCTACCCTTCCTTTTGTGCAACCTCATCAAGACTAACTGTTTGATAGCCTCGAAGATCTAAAGTTACATAAATAAATCCTAACTGTATAAAAAAAGGTATTATTAAATCTTGATTTAGTATTAGCTGATAAAAATTATTGTGGCTTATTTCTATTCTAGCAATGGTGTCATGGTGACGAACGCGAAATTGTTTAATGCCAAGCGTTCGTAGGAAATCTTCAGCTTTCTCGATTTGTTCAATCTTCGTAATTGTTAAATTGTTCCCAAAGGGAATGCTTGTTGCTAAGCAGCTATATGAAGATTTATTCCAAGTGGGTAAGTTTAAACGTTTTGAAAGATAACGGATATCATCTTTTGAGAGTCCAGCTTCTTGTAAAGGACTTCTAAATTCAAGATTCCTTAGGGCTTTTAAGCCCGGTCTATCTTCTTTAAGGTCATCTATATTTGATCCATCAGCATAGTTATTGATACCGCATTCCTTTGCTGCATCGATTAAATGTTTATACATTTCTGTTTTACAAAAAAAGCATCTTTGTTCTGTATTAGCAACAATTTGCTTATTTTCTAAAGCATTAATTTTAATAACTATATGTTTAATTTTAATAAGTGCAGTAAGATTAATCGACTCGTTAATATCACGATTAGATATGTACTCAGTTTTTAATGTTATAGCAACAGCATTTTCACCTAAGGTTTTTTGTGCAATAGCAATTAGATATGTGCTATCTACTCCTCCAGAAAAGGCGATTGCTACTTTCTTCATTTCTTTAATAATCGCAATTAAGGTTGATTCTTTTTCTATAGCTGTCAATATTCTCATCCTTTAATGATTCTATAGATTTTGATTCAATAATGTAAGAAATAAGCCAACGTCAGTTACAAGTCCCTTTGCTTGAGCAGAGCCACGATCTATTAATTTATTCACAACAGCGGGGTTAATATCTACGCAAACAGTCTTTATCCAGCTAGGAAGCATATTACCTGTTCCTATGGAATGAAGCATAGTTGATAGCATGATAACCATTTCGGCATCTTTAATCAAATCAGCATAAGCAGCTTGAGCCTCAATTAAGTCCATAATTGTATCAGGCAAAGGTCCATCATCGCGAATTGAACCTGCTAATACAAAAGGAACATTATTTTTTACCAGCTCATACATAATCCCAGTCTTAACAGTTCCATTCTTTACTGCCTCAGCAATGCTACCATGTTTATTAACCTCATTAATTGCTCTCATATGGTGACTATGTCCGCCCTTTATCACCTTACCGGTATCAAGCGCAATTCCCAACGAGGTGCCATATAAATCATATTCGATATCATGAACTGCCAAAGCATTACCAGATAATAGCCCGGCTACAAAACCCTTTTGAATGATTTCTTGAAATGAAGTCATTCCGCCAGTATGAATAACTACCGGACCCGCAACGAAATATATTTTACCATTTCTTTTTTTAATTTCTTTCATTTCTTTTGCTAATTCTCGAACGGCTAACTCTACCCGTCTTTCTGAACTAACTTCATTAATCATAAATGCAAATCCTTGTGTAGAATCAATCTCTTTATCAGCGTTAACTCTAACACCCCTTGAAGTACAAATAACTAGATCACCCTTCTTAATATCACGCAACTTGGTTGCAACTACACTCTGATCTTTAACAACAATCACAGCATCCATACGCATATTTTGAACAGGTACCCAAACGTTATTTAAATAAACATCTGTATGATGGTTAGTTGTAGAATAGAAACTGCTAGGCACTGTAGCGTCCTTTGTACTTGCTTCAATTATAGGTTCTTCAATATCCGAAGATATATTAATAGCTACATTAGCGAGAGTTTCAAGAATAGACTGAATATTATTTTCCTCAACAGTTATAGAAAGTTTTATATATGGCTTACTAACTTCCGATTCTGTTACATTGACTTCCAGAATTTGATATTTACCATTATATTTTTTAATTGAATCATCAATTAATTTTAAAATGTTATTATTAATTATTTCACCACGAATTTCAATAATCTTTTCCAAGTATTATTACCGCCTTTCTAAAATTCATAAATCCTGTTTTTCACGAACGTAGAAACCTATTTAGATATAAGTATATACTTTAATGAGTTAATCAATCAATGGATTTATTTAAGAAAATAATTCTAAATAAGAACCGCTACGATTTACAATAGAAAAATTCCTATGTATAATGATATTAGTTAATAGTAAGAATGAAGTTAAATATAATAAAAAGGTGATAATATGTGTATAAAAAAAATAGTGCTTTTTAGTTTAACAATAATTCTTTTAATCTTGCCATTAATAACAGGCTGCAATATATCTAATAGTCAGGAAAAAATTTCTAATCCCTCTGAAGATAAAATCTATGTCTATACAACCCTTTACATATTAGAAGAGTTTAGTCAAAGGATTGGTGGCGAAAATGTCGTTGTAATAAATCTTGTCCCTCCCGGGGTTAGTCCACATGATTATGAACCTTCTGCTAAAGATATTACTAATTTAGCGCAGGGAGATGTATTTATATATAATGGTGGAGGGTTAGAGTTGTGGGTAAATAAAGCTATAGAAAATCTTAAGGAGACAAACGTAGAAATAGTTAATGCAAGTCAAAATATTAATTTAATTAACAAGAATGATGAGCACCAAAGTGATGCGCAAACGGATCCCCATGTTTGGTTAAATCCTTTATTTGCATTAGAACAGGCAGAATCAATTAAGGATACATATATCAAGTTAGATTCGAAGAATGAATTCTTTTATGAAGAAAATTATCAAGACCTAAAAGAAGAATTATTAGCTTTAGATAGTAAGTTTGAAGAATCGCTAAAGAATGTTGAGAAAAAAGATTTTTTCGTTTCCCATGCGGCTTTTGGCTATTTAGCCGAAAGATATGGTTTGGAACAGCATTCCATAAGTGGTTTTTCCCCAGAAGATGAACCTAGTGCAGCTGAATTATCCAAATTAATAAATGAAATAAGGAATCTTAATATAAAATACATATTAACAGATCCAACCGAGAGCACAAAAATATCTCAAGTATTGGCGGATGAGATAGACGTAAAAACAGAGAACATTTATACTATTAGTAGCTTGAGTGAAGATGAAATCGCTTTGGGACTAAATTATATTAAAATGATGGAAAAGAATTTAAATGTTTTACTAATATCATTAAGCGAGTGATGGTGGTATCTTGTCTAACAATGTTGTTGTAATTAAAAACTTAACTTTTAAATACTCTAACCAAGTAATTTTAGATGATATAAATTTGACTATTAAATCAAATGATTTTTTAGGATTAATTGGACCAAATGGTTCCGGTAAAACTACTTTACTAAAGGCTATTTTAGGGTTATTGCCAATTCAGCAAGGTGAAATTTTCCTTTTTGATAAACCGTTAAATAAATTTGCTGTTTGGAGTAATGTAGGATATGTATCACAAAAAGCTAATAGCTTTAATTCTGGGTTTCCTGCAACGGTCTATGAGGTAGTTGCCATGGGCTTATATGGTAAAAAAGGACTATTTAGACGTCTAAATAGCTCTGATATAGAACAAGTTTATAAAACAATAGAGACGGTTGGTTTAGAGGATTATACGAAGAGGAGTATTGGCAAGTTATCTGGTGGTCAGCAGCAAAGAGCTTTTGTTGCAAGAGCTTTGGTCAGTCAACCAAAACTTCTGATTTTGGATGAACCTACAGTAGGTGTTGATACTGAGTCTACGAACCAATTTTATTTATTATTAGAAAAATTAAATAAAGAAAAAAATATTACGATTATTCTAGTTTCGCATGATATTGGTGTTGTGACGAACAAAGTATCAAATATTGCTTGTCTAAATAGGAAATTGCTTTACCATGGAGAACCGGAATTCTATAACACTGATTCTTGTAATATATTACAGAATATGTATGGGGAGGATATGAAAATTGTATCCCATAACCATCATACGGGGGAATAATCTATGTTAGAAATTTTTCAATATAGTTTTATGCAAAGAGCGTTAATTGCTGCTCTGATTATAGGAATAGTTAGCCCGTTAATTGGTACATTCATTGTCTTTAGACGTTTGTCATTTATAGGGGACACGTTATCTCATACCGCGTTGGCTGGTGTAGCAATAGGTATTATTGTAGGAATTAATCCTATTTTTGGAGGGATGATTTTTGCTGTATTTTCCGCATTAGCAATTAATAAACTGCGTGAAGAATATAAACATTATGAAGAGCTTTCTATGCCTATTATGATGTCAGCTGGTATGGGACTTGCCGTAGTATTAATCAGCTTTTCTGGTGGCTTTACAATCAATATATCAACCTATTTATTTGGTAGTATAATTGCGGTAACCATGACTGATTTACTAACTATAGTAGTAATGGGTATAGTAATTATAATTACAGTTTCTCTTCTTTATAAAGAATTATTATACATATCGTTTGATGAAGAGGGAGCAAAAATTAGTGGAATTCCATATAAGAAATTAAATTTAGTATTTATGATTTTAATAGCTTTAACTATTGCGACTTCTATGCGAATAGTTGGGATATTACTTATTTCTTCGATGATGATATTACCAGTCGCGACAAGTCTTCAAATTTCTAAGAGTTTTAAGCAAGCAATATTTTTGTCGATTTTATTTGCAGAAATCGCAACCGTAGTTGGATTTTTCGCAGCCTATTATTTCGATTTAGCATCAGGTGGTACAATAGTATTAGTAAGTGTTTTCTTGCTTCTATTTATAATTGTTTTTAAAAAAGTAAGGTTTAATTAATGTTTTGTTAACAAAACATCTTTTTATGTGCTACAATATTAAGTAAAAGTATTAAATTAGGAGACGATTTTACTTATGATACAAATGTTTGGAAATACCTATTCACTTATAGATAATAATAAAGATGGGTGGGACCCTGGAGCATTTGAAGGAAGATATAGTGATATTTTAGATAAATATGACTATATTGTTGGTGACTGGGGTTACAAGCAGTTAAGATTGAATGGTTTCTATAATAATAATAAGCAGAGCGTACCAGAGGAAATGAAAATAAAAACGATAGAAGAATATCTGGTAGAATATTGTAATTTTGGATGCGCATATTTTGTTCTTGAAAAGTTAAATAAATAGTATATGAAGAGCACAAGCTCTTTTATTTTTTTCTAAATTTTAAAATAGGGAGTAAAGATACTAATGGATATTATATTTATATTAATTATTTTAGTTATTCAAATTTCTTATGTTTCACTATTTACATTACGGATGATTTTTATGATAAAAGGAAGAAAAAATCTTGCAGCTCTAATAAGTGTAATAGAGGTAACAATTAATATTATTGCGTTAAGCCTAGTACTTGATCGTTTAAGCAATCCGATATATTTATTAGCATATAGCTTAGGCTATGGGGTAGGTATTTTAGTAGGTTCTAAGATTGAGGAAATACTAGCATTAGGACATGTTACAGTTCAGGTAATAACTCAAAATGTAGAGTCTAACATATCTGTAAAATTAAGAGAAAGAGGGTACGGAGTTACCTCTTGGCCAGCAAAAGGAAGAGATGGTGATCGCCTAGTTTTACATGTATTAACAAAGAGAAGAAATATGAAAATATTAGTTCAAACAATTAATGAGATTGATAGTAGAGCATTTGTTATTTCTCATGAACCAATATTCTTTCAAGGTGGATTTTGGGCAAAAAGAATAGGGACCTAATATTTCCCCATCATTACCCAATCAATCCCATGGATATCGTTTTTTAATATAGCCTCTATTTCATATCCGTGATTAATGAAAAAATTAGTAGAACGACTGTCTTTGTATGATTTTAGACTTAGCTTATGGCAGTTCTTATTAAGAGCAAGAGATTCAAACTCGGATAGCAAAGTTTTTCCAACAATTCCTTTACCACGGTAATCCTCTCTCACTAGTAGTGTACTCAAATATCCAACGCCACCAATAATCCTGAATTGAACTACCCCAATAATTTTAGTATCTTCCCGAGCTGTGATTAGATGTTCCTCCATTTTCCATTTGCTCTGGTCTGTAAAATCAAAAACTTCTTTATTAGCAGATGGCCATTCCTTACTAAAGTATTCCTTTGTTTCCTCATTAAAACCTTGCTCATAAACCAATTCTATTTTATTCATAAAAGTCTCCTAAATAGTTTCTTTTAAACATGATTATACACTTTAGAAAACTTTCTATATATATTTATTTATAAAATTCGTTTAAAATATATTGAGGAAGGTAGTGATATTAGTTGGGTAATGAAAGTTTAACAACAAGAGAAGAAATACTACTTATGATAAAGAAAAAAGGGATTCTTTCTGCTAGTGAAATATCAAAAGATATTGGTATTACGGAGATGGCTGTTAGACGTCACCTTAATACACTAGAGCGGGATGAATTAATCGAGTCATCACTAATTAGACAAACAATGGGTCGACCAACAAACAATTATTCATTAACTGAAAGGGCAGACGATTTTTACCCAAAAACATATAAAAGTTTTGCACAGGATATTCTCAATTTAATTATTGAAATGGACGGAAGAGAAAAATTAACAGAAATATTTAATATAGGCAAAGAAAGATTTATTGAAACATATCAAAAAAAAATGTTCGCTATTATAAATATGGAAGATAGAATTAACGCTTTAATCAATATTCAAAATCAAAAAGGGTATATGGCTGAACTCGAAGTAACAGAAGACGAATATATTATTAAAAAATATAACTGCCCTATTTCTGCAATAGCAATGGAGTTTAATCAAGTATGTGAGATTGAAAAGGAACTCTATAATAACATATTAGAGACAGAAGTAAAATGTACTCAATGCTTATCAAATGGAGATAAATACTGTGTATTTCGTGTTAAGAAATTCTAATGGGAATAAGGGTCATAATTATGAGCAATTCTGCTAGATGATGCTGCAGCGATTGCTCCAACAACATCATCCAAGAAAGTATTAACCTGACCGTTATGGTGCTTATTAAGTTCACCTATAATTCCAGGTTTTAGCTTGTCGATATATCCATAATTAGTAAAGCCAATACTTCCGTAAACATTAACTATTGATAATGAGATGATCTCATCGATACCGTATAAGCTATCATCATGGATTAACATTTCTAATAATGGTGAACGTAACAATTTTTTTTCAGCTAAGATATCTAACTCAATACCTGTAATTACTGCGTTTTGCACCTCTCTTTTTTGCAACACTTTATTTACCTGGAATTCACACTCTTCTTCAGTAATATCCGGGAAGTATTCGTGCTGTAATTGGTTTACAAGTTTGGCGATATCATTAGTTGTAACACCTCTATCATTTAAAAGCTTTATAGTCTTAAGATAGAGATCCTCGTGGGGCAAGAATTCCTTCACTTTAATCAGTTCCCCCTATAGTTTCAATACCCATATTCTAACCATAAAACACGTCTTCATTCCAAAACAACTATTTCCAGTTTAAGTAGAAAAATACCCTAGTTCAAGGCGCACTAAAATCGAGGAGCGGAGCTTACTCAGGTAAGTGAGCACCGAAGATTTCAGTAGCAACGAAGAAATAGGGTATTTTTATACAGTCGACTATCGGACTTGAAGAACTTCTACTATTTGCCCCGGAAGCTCCTCCTTAAGAGAACGTTCGATACCATGTTTTAAAGTCATTGTTGCACCAGGACAGGTACCACATGCACCAACAAGGCGTACACTTACTACACCATCCTCAACAGAAACTAATTCACAATCACCACCATCACTTTGTAAAAAAGGACGTAATTTATCAAGAATTTCTTTCACATCATCGTATAGAGCCATTATTTCAACCCCTTTCTAGACTTTATGGATATTATAAGGATTTTATCATACTAGACTTAAATTGACCAGTTCTTGAATATCATGAATTCGTTAATACGTTTTTACCTTATTGTAAAAAGTATCCCGCTCTATAGGAACTTTATTCGCTCCTTTAATTAACCAAATAATTTCTTCTCTTGTTAATCCAGCTTGTGTAGTTGCACCAACTGCATGACTTATTCGTTCCTCAACAATAGTACCATGAACGTCCGAAGCACCATAACTAAGAGCTATCTGAGTTAACTGCGGTCCAATGTCAATCCAATAAGCTTTAATATGGTCAAAATTATCAAGCATTATTCTACTTATTGCAATAGTTTTCAAATCATCATAAGCAGAAGTTCTCATTTTTAATGATGATGAAGCCTTTTTTGGTTGTACAGCAAGTGGTATAAATACAAGAAAGCCTTGATATTTATCTTGCAACTCACGAAGTTTAAGCATATGAATTAATCTTTCTTCTAACGTTTCAATAGAACCATAAAGCATAGTCGAATGAGTTTTCATCCCCATGGATTGTGCAATCTCATGTACTTCTAGCCATTCACTAGCTGTGGCCTTATCAGGACTTAATTTCTTTCTATATCCGTCAGTTAAAATTTCAGCTCCGCCACCTGGCAAAGTATCTAAACCAGCGTCAATTAATACCTTTAAAACTTCTTTAAATGATAATCCAGACAACTTAGCAAAAAAAACTATTTCAGCACCAGAATAGGCCTTTAATGTAACATCAGGATAATGTTTTCTAAGTATTTTTAATGTATCTACATAATAGCTAAAGTCTACTGTGTGATTATGTCCACCAACTATATGGAATTCACGAATATTTTCATTATATCTCATTGATACATACTCAAGTAATTCATCCATACTCATTGTATAAGCGCCTTCTTCACCAGGATCCCTTCTGTAACCACAAAATTTACATCTAGCTTCACAGATATTAGTTGGGTTAATATATAAGTTCTGAATAAAATAGACGTTATCACCGTTTTTATTGTAATTAACAAAATTAGCGAGTTGACCTATTGTTAATAGGTCATTTGATTTATATAAGTTTAATCCATCTTCCAAAGTTAATTTTTCCTTGTTCATAATTTTTTCGGCAATAGGCTCTAATGTTTTATCTTGGAAAGAAAATAAGTTCATCTGCTTCTCCTTTTTAATAGTTAGTATATTTTAATAGTATTGTATAAAGTATCTCGTTCAACAGGCGTTCGGTTAGCATCTTTAATCATCTTTATGAAGGATTCTTTAGGTATCATTTGTACTGAATTTGAACCTGCAGAGTGAAAAATTTGCTCCTCCATGACGGTACCGTCAAGATCGTCTACACCAAAACACAAGGATACTTGGGCAAGCTTTTGACCAATGGATATCCAAAAAGCTCTAATGTGCGCAAAATTATCGAGCATTAATCTAGCTACAGCTAACATTTTTAAATCATAAATACCGCTAGTTTCACCTTTAAGATTATACTCATTTGCAAGTTTAGTATTATCTGGGTGAAAAGCAAAACCAAAGAAGGCATTAAAGCCATTAGTTTTGTCTTGAAGTTCTCTTAAACGGATTAGATGATCAATAACATGCTCAGGCTGTTCGATATGTCCGTATATTATAGAAGCATTTGATTTCATTCCAAGATTATGGGTTATCTCATGAATTTCAAACCATCTATCAGAATCTGTTTTATGTCCAGAAATTATCTTGCGAATTTCAGAGTCGAATATCTCAGCCCCTCCACCGAGGATTGAACCTATACCAGCATTCTTAAGCCTTATAACAGTTTCTTTAATAGTTAATCCAGCAATTTTGGCTATGTAGTCTAATTCTACAGCAGTAAATCCTTGGATATGGATGTCTGGATTTAATCTTTTGACGACCTTAATCATTTCCTCATAGTACTCAAAAGGAAGTTTTGGGTTTACACCGCCAACGATATGTATCTCTTTGAATCCTTTTTTAGATAAATCGGTAACTTTTTTCTCAATTTCTTCAAGAGACATAGTATAAGCATTTGAATCGTTTTCATTTAAACCAAATGAACATAATTTGCATCCTAGATAACAAACATTTGTGTAGTTAAGATGAGTATTAATTATAAATGATACATTATCACCGTTTTTTTTCTGACGGACTATATCAGCTAATTGGCCAATAGATAATAAGTCTTGGCATTTTAACAAATGTATACCATCTTCAAAAGAAAGACGCTCATCATTATTAATCTTTTCTCTTATATCAGATAGAGAGGAATCGAACAAGAATATCACTTCCATTAGTTAGTTTTATATATTTTTCGATGTTTACAATTATAAGGCTTCTCATTAAAATGCGCAAGCAATTAGCTTAAAAAACACGAACGTATGTTTGACTTAGGGGAAATTATGATATATTCTTTAGATATAAGATTTAAAGAATAAACAAAATGGGAGGATGAAATGGAAGAAGAAAGATTAAAAGTAGAAATAGAAAGATTAAGAAAGATGATGGAACATGAAGCAGAGCGTCTAGGCTTGAATCATCAAAAAGTTTTGAAGATAAGCCAAAGAATAGATCGCCTTCATACTAAATTAATAATAGTTCAATCTACCTATGTTCAAAAGAAGAAGATAGATGATTTTTTAAGAGAAAATTATATCTTACAAGTCTCATAAATTTTGATATTGCTTCTCAACTTTTACAATATATTCTTTGTTACAGATTGGGCAGCTTACTAGATGTATACAATAGTGATTTTGTAAGTCCAGAAAACCGTTTGTCATTTTCATATAGTCTATATCCCTATATGGGGAATAGGGTCCATAAAATTCATCAATTCCGCCGCAATCAACTAACTGATGTTGGCAATATTGACATACTGTATTAATTATTGACAGACCGTTACACACGGGACAAAGATAAGTCAGTAATCTACTTCTCCTTTTTTTACAATAATAGAAGTATAATTTTTAGTATGATACAGGGTAGAGAAACTATACAGTAGAGGCAATTATTTTGGAAATGTCAAAATAATTGTTTTTTTTTGTCGGTACTTGTCATAATATATTTATTTTAGGAAATATTAACAAATCCTTAAATTTCTGTGGTACAATCTACCTAAAAAAAAGAGCATATATGGAGGAAGTTAATACATGGGTAACAATATGGAGGATAGGAAGTATGAAGATGCAGAAATAGATTTAAAAGAAATATTTTCAATCTTGAGAAAGAGGAGGATATTGATATTCTTAATCACATTATTAGTGACTGTATCTAGTGGGATTTTCAGTATATTATTTATTACTCCTATATATCAAGCATCAACAGAAATTTTGGTTAATAAGTCGGAAAGCGAACAAACCTATTTATATAATATTAACGATATTAATACTAATCTGAAATTAATTTCTACATATAATGTCATTATAACTAGTCCGAGAATAATAGATTTGGTAATAGAAAAACATAACGTAAATCTAACAAATGGAGAACTTGTAAATAAGATTAAGGTAAGTACAGTAAAAGACTCACAGGTAATGAAGATAACAGTAGAGGATGAAAACCATAGTGAAGCTGTAAAATTAGCTAATGCGATAGCAACAATCTTCCAAAGAGAAATAGTAGAAATTATGAATGTAGATAATGTACAAATCCTTACATCGGCAAGGAATGTAGACAATCCAAGTCCAGTAAAGCCGAATATAAAGCTAAATATTGCCGTTGCTCTTATCATTGGATTAATGATATCAGTTGGTCTAGCTTTCTTACTAGAATACTTAGATAATACGTTAAAAACTGAACAAGATGTTGAGAGAATACTAGGTTATCCTGTTTTAGGTATTATCTCAACAATTGAAGATGAAAAGCCAATAAAAAAACGACATAAGAGGAAGCGTAATGATCTAAAGCAAGAGGGTGAAGCACATGAAGCATAAAAAAAAGAAAAGTAGCCAAAGAGCCTATAAACTTATTACAATTACGAATTCAAAGTCACCAATTTCTGAAGCGTATAGGACCTTAAGGACTAATATTCAATTTGCTAGTTTTGATAAATCTATTAAAACAATAATGGTAACAAGCACAGGTCCGGAAGAGGGTAAATCAACTACCATTTCCAACTATGCAATAGTATTGGCACAAAATGAAAAAAAGGTATTATTACTCGATGCAGACTTGCGTAAACCAACATTGCACACCTTTTTCTTATTAGCAAACAGGGTTGGATTAACCAATATTTTGGCTGGAACTAAAGATTACTCAACGACTATCCAAAACACTAGCGTTGCTAATCTAGATGTTATTACTTCTGGGCCTATACCTCCTAATCCGGCTGAGCTATTAGGTTCAAAAAAAATGGAAGCGTTAATTCAGGAGTTAAGTAGGATGTATGATTACATTCTTTTTGATGCTCCACCAGTTATTGCAGTTACTGATGCTCAAATACTTTCTCAGTACATAGACGGTGTCTTATTAGTAGTTAGTAGTGGTAAGACAAATAAGGAATTAGCTGCAAGAGCCAAATCTTTACTTGAAAATGTAAAGGCAAATGTTATAGGAGTAGTTCTAAATAATAAAGAGATTACAGGAAATAGTTATTATTATTATTACTATGGCTAAATAAATGGTTAATATTTTTAATATTCTGCATAGAATTAATAAAAAGGTTATTTGGAGGGCGCAGTATGATAGATATTCATAGTCATATATTGCCAGGAATTGACGACGGTGCCAAGGACTGGTCTGAATCAATTAAGATGGCTGAAAACGCTACTTTAAATGGAATTAGAAAATTAATTGCAACTCCCCATCATCAAAATGGAGTTTACTTAAACAACAAGATTAAGGTCGGAAAATTAATTGATGAATTTAATTCAATACTTCAATCTAGAAAGATACCAATTAAAGTCTTTCCCGGTAATGAAACTCAGATTTATGGTGATTTTGTAAATGATCTTATCAACGGTCAATTCTTTACTTTAAATGATAATAAAAGGTATGTCTTTGTTGAACTACCATCTAATGAAGTTCCAAGATCGGCAGAACAAGTTATATTTGAGATTCAACTAGCAGGTTATATACCAATTATTCCACATCCAGAAAAGAATGAGGATATTCGTAATAATCCCCTAAAGCTCTATCAACTTGTAAAAAAGGGAGCACTTACACAAATAACTTCAAGTAGTCTGTTGGGAATATTTAATAAAGAGGTTCAAAAGTTTACGTTTCAATTAATAGATAATAACCTTACTCATCTTATTGCAACTGATACTCATAAAGCTGATGGTGATAGAGGATTTAATCTTAAGGAAGCTTACGATATGTTAGAAACATACGTTGGAGAAGATATAGTCAATCAATTTAAGAGAAATGCAGAAGGTATATTTCTGGGTAAAGATATCTATGTAGATTTGCCAATCAAAATTATTAAAAAGAAAAAATTTTTTGGAATAATTTAATAGGTATATGGTGATGTCTCATTACCATTATCAATTGAGGCACTCGGTAAAGCTGTGGGTATGTAATGCACCTTAGACGTAAATCGTCAATGGTTTGATTTGAGGAGAGAATAATATGCTTTATTCCATTACCTATACTTTAAAATGAAAAGCTTTGATAAAGGCATTTGATTTTTGAGTATAGGTTTTATGGTTTTCATTGAATTAAAGGAGGGTAAAAAAATTGAGTTATAAAAAAAGATTATTTTATCTGACAATACTAGATTCATTAATAGTATTAACATCAATATATATTACAAACTCTTTATTACTCCTAAGTTATCTCATGAATACCAAAGTATTAATTATTAGTTCTATTACTCTATTTATTTGTCATCATACATTTGCTTATATATATAAACTATATAAACGTGCATGGGAATACGCCAGTATCGGTGAATTAATTGCAATTTTTAAAGCAGTGACTATATCGATAACAATAACTGGGGTAGTTCAATTAATTACCTCTGGTAAAGTCTATGTTGGTATCTTAACTGTAACCTGGATGATTCACATTCTTTTAATTGGTGGTTCTAGGTTCACTTGGCGTCTGAGTAGGGACAGATACAAAAACAAAAGAATCAATAAAAAAAGAGCACTAATAGTTGGTGCAGGTGAAGCTGGTACTATGATTGTCAGGCACATACAAAACAATGATGAGGGCGATTTCAATCCGGTAGTTTTTATTGATGATGATATTAATAAGAAAAACCTTAACATTATGGGAATTTCCGTTGTCGGTGGAATCGAAGATATAGGTGAAGTTGTTACTAGATTTAAAATAACTAATATAATAATAGCTATCCCTTCATTAAGCAAACAGGAACTAAATAAGATATATAACCAATGTGTTAAGACACAAGCCAAAACTCAAATAGTACCTAGAATTGAAGAGTTAATATTAGGGACAATCACAATTGATAACATAAGAAATGTGCAAGTAGAAGATTTGCTTGGTAGAGATCCCATAGAACTAATTACAGAAAGTATTTTCGAAAATATAAAAGATAAGATTATTCTAGTAACAGGTGCAGGAGGATCAATTGGCTCAGAAATCTGTAGACAAGTTGCCAAATACTCACCCAGAAAACTTATTCTACTAGGTCATGGTGAAAATAGTATTTACTCAATAGATATGGAGTTAAAAGAAATATACGAAGAGATTGAGTTAGTAACGGAAATAGCGGATATTCAAGATCGAAAAAAAATTTTTGAATTAATGAAATTTCATAAACCAGATGTGCTTTACCATGCGGCAGCACATAAGCATGTTCCGTTAATGGAACTTAACCCAGATGAAGCAATTAAAAATAATGTTATTGGTACTAAGAATCTAGCAGAAGCTGCTAATACACATAATGTTAATACATTTGTAATGCTCTCAACAGATAAAGCAGTTAATCCAACAAGTGTAATGGGAGCAACAAAAAGATTAGCCGAAATGATTATTCAGTATATGGACAGTGTTAGTAAAACAAGGTATGTGGCAGTTAGATTTGGTAATGTTCTAGGAAGTAGAGGTAGCGTTATACCACGATTTAAAGAACAGATAAAGAAGGGCGGTCCCTTAACAATAACCGACCCCAAAATGCAACGATACTTTATGACCATACCTGAAGCATCAAAATTAGTTATTCAAGCTGGAGCTCTTGCAAAAGGGGGAGAAGTCCTTGTGCTAGACATGGGTGAACCGGTTAAAATTATAGATTTAGCTAAAAATCTTATTAGACTATCTGGTTACTCAGAAGATGAAATAGAAATTAAGTATACGGGGAAACGACCAGGCGAAAAACTATATGAAGAACTATTAAATGAAAATGAGATTCATAGTGAACAAATATATCAAAAGATTTATAGAGGAAAATGTTGTGATATAAATATGAACCAGATTGATAACCTAATAGAAACCTTTAATAACATAGAAAATGAATCGTTAAAAAAAATACTACTCCAAATAGTTAATAATAAAATTGAGGAAGAAATCCTAACTAATTTTTAACTTACCAAATTAAAGTGAGGCTAGTATTGGCTACTTCATTATAAAGGGGGCTAACCAAAAAATGAAAGTGCGTAAAGCAGTTATACCATTGGCGGGCTTAGGTACACGTTTCCTACCAGCAACTAAAGCACAACCCAAAGAAATGCTACCAATAGTGGACAAGCCTATTTTATAATATATTATTGAGGAAGCTGTAAATTCAGGAAATGAGGAATTTTTAATTATTACAGGAAGAAACAAATCTTCCATAGAAAATCACTTTGATAAATCGGTAGAATTATAACTAGAGTTAGAAAAATTAGGGAAAAATGACTTGTTAACAGAGGTAAGGAAAATATCTGATATGGTTAACATTCATTATTTACGTAAAAAAAAGCCTAAAGGCTTAGGTCATGCTATACATTATGCTAAAAGTTTTATAGGGAACGAACCTTTCGCAGTAATGCTAGGGGACGATATTGTTGAGAAGGGTAAACCTTGTTTTAAACAAATGATGGGAATTTATGACCAGTATAAGACAACTATATTAGGAGTAAAAGAAATACCTAAGGAAGATGTTTATAAATATGGAATTGTAGATGGAAAGTACATAGAGGATATAATTTATAAAGTTAAGAATCTAGTAGAAAAATCATCAATAGAAGGGGCGCCATCAAATATAGCTATATTAGGAAGATATATTATTAATCCAGATATATTTAAAATATTAGAGAATACTAAGCCAGGGAAAAGTGGGGAAATCCAATTAACAGATGCTCTAAAAGCTACCATAGAATTTGCTCTTAAAAGAGAAGATTTAAAAGAAGATTTTCTTGATTATTTGATAAAAGTTGTGGCGAAAGAAACTGAAAATATATGCAAGTGTTAAAGGGATATAAATACGGGGTGTGAAGAGATATGGGTAAAATAACTTTAGATTATTTAAATTCATTAAGCTTTTTTAATCAAGATGAAATAGACAGTTTAGAAGAAAAGGTAGAGATATGCCATAAAATGCTTCATAACGCTACTGGAAAAGGGTACGATAATATAGGTTGGGTAAAACTACCTGATAACTAGAATCAAGCAGAATTTGAAAGAATTAAAGCTGTTGCAAAAGAAATAAGAGATAAAGCGGAGATTTTTTAGTAGTAGGTATAGGTGGTTCTTACCTAGGAGCAAGAACAGCAATTGAAATGCTAAACCATAGTGTTTATAATGAAATCCCAAACGAAAAGAGAAAAGGGCCTAAAATTTATTATGTAGGTCATAATGTAAGTCCTACTTATATTACTCATTTACTAGAAGTGATAGAGGGACAAGAACAATTTGTTAATGTAATATCAAAAAAGGAAACTTGATAACATGACACTAAAAAAAACTCTTTCCTGGACAGCTGTAATTTTATGGATGATATTAATATTTATCTTATCACATCAACCAGCAATGCAATCCAATCAACTTAGCGCAGGGCTAACAGAGGTTATCATAAATACAATAGAGAAAGCTATTCCTACTGTGGAATTTGATATAAGAAGCTTTAATTACATCGTCAGAAAGAATGCCCACTTCTATGCTTATCTAATAATGGGAATATTGATGATGAATGCTATAAAGAAATGTGGTGTATGTGGTATTCGTAGCATAGTAATAACATTACTAATCTGTGTTCTTTATGCAGTATCAGATGAATTTCATCAGCTCTTCGTTATTGGAAGAGATGGGAGACTTAAAGATGTTCTCATTGATAGTGCCGGATCAGTTGTTGGTATTACTATGTTTTTGTTCTATTATTCAAAAATTAAGAGGGAGGCTACTCAATGAAAATATTAGTAACTGGTGGTGCAGGATATATAGGTTCACATACTTGTGTTGCGTTGCTCGAAGCAGGGCATATGGTGATTGTTGCTGACAATTGATAATCTATTTTCTAATCATGTAATAGATGGTATTATTCATTTTCTTGTTCTTAAAGCCGTAGATGAGTCAGTAAAAAAGCCGCTTACCTATTATTACAACAACACAGTTAGCACGATGATTCTTGATAAAGCCTGTCAAAAATATGGAGTTAAGAATTATGTCTTTAGTTCATCGGCAACAGTCTATGGAGAGAATGAAGTTCCATTCATAGAGACTATGAGACTTCAACCTACTACGAATGCATATGGTGAAACAAAAGTAATAAATGAACGTATCCTTTCTGATTTTGCCAGAGCAAATCTTGGGTTTAAAGTATCTCTGTTAAGGTATTTTAATCCAGTTGGAGCTCATAAAAGTGGACTTATAGGAGAGTCACCTAATGATATTTCTAACAACTTAATGCCCTATATTACTCAAGTGGCAAATGGAAAGTAAAAAGAGTTGCGAGTTTTTGGAAATTACTACCCTACAATTGATGGTACTGGGGTTAGAGATTATATCCATGTGGCGGATCTAGCTGAGGGACATGTTGCCGCACTAGCAAAATTAATGGAGGGAGTAACTATCTATAATCTTGGGACAGGTCAGGGGACTTCAGTTTTTCAGCTAGTAAAAATTTTTGAAGAAACAAACGGTATAAAAGTGCCTTTTAAGATTGTGGATAGAAGGCCAGGTGATATTGAAGAATGTTATGCCGACGTAAGTAAGGCAGAACGAGAACTTGGTTGGACAGCTAAAAATGGTCTAAGCGAAATGTGTAGGGATGTTTGTCGTTTTGAGAAAAATTAATACAAAATTGATTAGCTCCTTTGTTTTATCATTAATGGTTAATGGTAATAATATTATTCAATAAAGGTGATTCAAAGGAGAAATTATGAAAAAGTTGATATTTTTAATTATTGCTATAGTAGTTATTAGTAATTATAGTAGCCTGAAAGTTAAAGAATCCCAAGATATTGTAGAGGACTATTTTAATTATGACATGTTACAGGAGAATCTTTTAGATGAGGAATACTTAAAATTAGATGAGTCCAGCTTGGAAGATAATAAGATTGAAGAGTTTATAACTGATAATAAAGACAAAGACTTTGATCTATTTGTGGAAGGCTTTGAAGATAAAAATCCTACTTTAAATGAAATCGATATATTAAAGCTTTTTAAAGATAATCTTAATCTAATTAATATAGATGATAAATTTAGATTAATAAGTATTTCATTAGGAAACTTTACTCTTAATGAGTTAAATGATTGGAAGAATAGGGCTAGCGACGGACTAACAGATAACGAAAAAAAAGAGTTAGAGGAACTAGTTCATGCTAGATTATCTAATCAAGAATTAGCTGAACTAAAGGAACTAGCATATAAATATCTAACTTTATTTACGGAAATTAATCAAGAGACTGTTAATGTTATGCTTAACTAATTAGGGAGGAGAATTTATGGTTAATACAATATTTGCTTTTGCTTATCTAATTGTAATTTATGCAAGTTTTCTATTTCGTGGTTCTTTTTTTCAATATGAACAAACAATATTTGCTTTTGCTGTATTAGTTATCTTTTTATTTTGGTTAATAAAGAAATATATTAACTGGGATGACTATACCTTTAATTATCAAGATGGTCTGTTTATGTTAATTATTGTAGGGTATGTTATCGGTTTAATAAATTCAGTTGATTCTATTGGAGCCTGGAAAGAACTATATTTAATTATTATTTATTTCTTTGTCTATTTAATGGGCAAGGATTTATTTTTTGCCCATAAAAGATTATTAGTAGGATTTCTTCTCTTTTTGACTACCTCCTTATCAATAGTCGGATTATTAGCATACTTTGGTTTCGAATTGCCATTTTCCGTTTTATATTTAGGTAACAGGATTGGATCATTACTTCAGTATCCTAATACATTGGCTGTAATAAATATTATAGGTATTGTGACTATGCTTGGATTAATTCTATTTAGTAAATCAATTATTGTTCGTACAACAGGTTTTCTAGTTTTTATCGTTAATTTATTAACACTTATGCTAACAATATCTCGTGGTGGGTTCCTAGTAATAGCTTTAATTCTAGTAATCTTTTTATTACTATTACCAAATGTTAAGAAGATTACTTATATCTTATTTAATGGACTTGGGCTAGCGATTATTTTGTTCTTTTCTAGATACTTCATAAGTTCCTTTGGGAAACCCTCTGAGGGACTTCAATATTTAACAATTTTATTAATTACTTCGGTTGTTTTATTTATTATTTTAGACTATTTATTAAGTAGAATTAACTTTTCTAACAAAAAGGTATATATGTATGGAATTATAGCTATAGTATTTAGTGGGGTTTTACTTATTTATTTTGGTTATCAGCTAATACCAGAAACAATACTTGTTAGAATTAAAGATATTAATTTTAGCACAAGTAGTGTAAAACTTCGATTTGATTTCTATGAAGCTGCTTGGGGAATTATTAAGGACTATCCACTTGGAATAGGTGGGGAAGGCTGGGCAAGCTTCTATTATGATTACATCAAAGACTTTATTATTGCTAGAGAAGTACATTCCCATCCTTTACAAGTAGGAGTGGAGGCCGGTTTTATAGGTATGGTGGCTTTTATTTTATTTAGCTTAGTGGCCATCTATAGGTTTATTAAAAACTATTTTATTGAAGAGTCCGACACAAGATATTATTATCTTATACTTGGTCTATCCTTTATGGTTTTATTTACTCACAGTCTAATAGATTTTGATTTATCATTTACATCAGTTTCTTTTTTGTTTTATTTATTAGCGAGCCAAACCAATAGAACTAATAGTAATATTAAGTTCTTTAATAAATACAATACTGTTATATTAGGAGTATTTCTAATTTTATCAGTTTACTTAATTTATGGCTTAGGCACAATGTTAGTTGGATCTCATTATAAAGTACAAGGTGAGAAGCTGCTTGAACAGAATCAATATGTTGAATCAGTGGTTATGTTTGAAAATGCAACTAGATGGATGCCAAAGGATAGTATGAGTTACTTATATGTAACAATGTTTAAAGAGGGTATTACTTCAATGGAGAAGGAATATTTATTAGAAAAAGCATATAAATATAACAGCTATAATCCAGAAATAATTCATTATTATATCAAGGAATTGCTTACATTAGAGCGTTACGAGGATGCTTATACGTTATCCCTACCGCTAGTTAAGAGACAACCAGTAAAGGAGAACTTCGTTCTATTCTTTGAAAGCTCACGTTATTGCATGAAAGAAGCAGTAACAAATGAAGATAAACTATTATTAGAAAAATATAGTGCTACAGTGTTAGATGCATGTCAGTTATCTAATGAGTATAATTACAGACTACGAGAGGTAGATAATTTAGTTCTAGGGCAAGCATATTTTATAGTTCAAGATTATCAGAAAGCGGAAGAACAGCTTATGCTGGCAAATAAGAATAATTTTATTAAAGTTGAATCTGAGATGTGGCTAATTGTTCTATATGAGAAAGATGGTGAAATAGATAAGGCTAATAGTTTACTTAATAAACCATTAAATAGATTAATTCCAAAAAATGATAATTTTCTTCATCTAAGGAATATTTTTTAAAGGAAAAATTTACCTGGATGTAGAATTGATTATATATACAATAGAAAGGAGGCAAATAATGAAAAAAGGAATATCAATTACCGTTGCATTAGTGCTTGTATTATTTTCTGTAATACCAGTCTTCGCAGTAAATACTGTTACCGATCAGACTTATGGTAACTTGTATGAGCAATTTAATGATTTAGAGGACGAGGGATTAGGCGTTTCTATTCCTTCTATAGCAAAAGCTGTTCAGGCGGGCATCTTTAGAGGTGATTCATCAGGGAATTTTCAACCATACAAGCCAACAACTGGTACTGAACTTATTTTAGTAATGCTAAGGTTATTAAATTTAGATAACAACTTACCTAATGGAAGTGCCGATGTATCATCAGTTCCAGTTTGGGCTCAAAATGATGTAGGATTGGCAATAGAAAAAGGTCTTATGTCTCAAAATGATCCAGTTCTTACGAATGGTATTACTAGAGAACTTACTCGTGCCGAAGCTTTAGTTTTTATTGCAAAGGCATTAAATATCCAACCGGATTCAAGTGCTTCACCTTTTTCAGATAGTTCAGACCCATATATTACTGCTTTGTATAAACTTGGTATAGTTAAAGGTTATGGTAATGGGACTGTTGGTTCAGACAAGCCATTAACAAGAACTGAGTTAGCTATCTTAATCGATCGTATGTTAGATTTACAATAAGTCTGTTAAAAACGAAGGAAGGCCCCATACGGGACCTTCCTTCGTTTTTAACCAGTGAAGAATATAAATAAGCGGACTGTAGAAAATGTTCTAGTTCAGGGTGGCAACGAAGAAATAGGGCGTTTTCTACAGTCTGTAATTATTCTATAGTTTGTTTGCGCGCAGGTTGTAAACGCTCATCAGGGTGTATGTAATGTTTGGCGTTACTTACTGCAGTTGTTGCTTCGCCAAAACCAGCAGTTATAAGTTTTATTTTACCTGTGTAATTAGCTATATCCCCTATTGCATAGATACCGTCAATATTTGTTTTCATAGTCGTATCTACAACGATTTGATCATTAATAATCTCAAGACCCCACTCCGAGATAGGTCCTAAAGAGGATATAAATCCGTGATTAACAATAACATCGTCAACTTCAATTACTTGTTCGTTTTCAGCATTTTTTGGTGAAGTAATTGTCACTAATTTAATGGTATTCTCACCTTCAAGCTTGGCAATAATACTTGGTATTATAACTTTAACATTTGAATTGTACAGTTTTTCAATGCTATGTTCATGAGCACGAAATTTATCTCTACGATGAATGAGTGTAACTTCTTTTGCAATATTTTGTAGCATAAGTGCCCAATCAACTGCTGAGTCGCCACCGCCATAGATTAATACTTTCTTATCCTTGAAAATTTTTAGATCTTCAACAAAATAGTGAAGGTTGGTAGCTTCGAATTTACTAGCATTTTCTACTTCCAATTTACGTGGTTCAAAAGCACCTATACCTGCGGCGATAATAATTGTTTTAGATATATGTGTACCCTTATTTGTTGTAAGGAGGAAAGAACCATCACTTTGTTTATCAATCTTTTCTACTTTTTCCTCAAGACAAATAACAGGATTAAATTGCGATGCTTGTTTTAGTAAGCGATCAATTAATTCCCCTGCTCTAATTTTAGTAAAACCAGCAATATCGTAAATACACTTTTCTGGATAAAGTGCGCTTAATTGACCACCAAGTTTTGGCATAGTATCAATGATTTTAACGCTTGAACCCCTCATACCAGCATAAAAAGTAGCAAATAATCCTGCTGGGCCTCCACCTATTACTGTTATTTCGAAGATATTTTTATCCTGTACCAATTTTATTTCCACCTTTGCAAGTTTTATTATAAAAACAATATAACATTCTCCGCAATTAATCAAAGATTATTACTTTACTATTGTTATTCCGTTTAATAAAATATACTGTAATTATAAGTATATAATAGAATTGATATTTTATAAAAAATAATTATACTTTGGGAGGAGGAGATAAAATGAAATTATCTTCTCGTGGTCATTATGGTCTTCAAGCAATGGTATACCTAGCTAGGTCTGGTTTTGAGAAACCTATACCTTTAAAGCAAATCGCAACAGATGAGCAAATTCCTGAACAATTTCTAGAACAGATATTGGCTGATCTAAGAAAATCAGGTTTGGCGAAAAGTGTGCGAGGTGCTAAGGGGGGATATCTGCTAGCAGATAAACCAGGAAACATAGCGGTTGGCGATATTATTAAGGTCTTAGAAGGCTCAATGAATATTGTTAATTGTTTAGATGATAATGATGGTAGTTGTTGTATTAAAACTAATAATTGTTCCACAAAAATTGTATGGGAAAAACTTAAGGAATCCATGGTTGCTGTTTTGGATACATTCAGTCTGGCCGATTTAATAGAAAGTGAGAGTAAATTAATTGATAAAGAATAATTAATGTTTATTATACTTTACTATCCTAAAGTAGCAATAGTTTTATTTATTTTAATAGAGATTTAAACATAATATAAGTGCCGAAAAGACTTTACAAAGTTATGCTTATCATATAACATTATAAAAGTCTTTTTTAGATCAAAAAAATCTTTCCATCTTGGGTATATTATCTCAATTTTTTGTGAAAGATGTATTTGAGAGGAGGTAGAATAATATTATGTCTACTATTAAAACACAAAGAGCTAGAAAAATATTTTTGATGATGCTTAGCGTAACATCCCTTGCTACCATTGGTTTAATTGTAGCTAACGCGGAATTTAACCAAAATAACGACGATATTAACCTATTAGATAGTGATGAAAATATTAATAATTCATTAATAAATGATGCAATGTTAAAAGAAATCAAGATGGTTAATTATGAAACAACTATAAAGTCGGCATATAATAATGATAATCTTTCATCTTTAATTAAAAGAATGGAAACTCCGAATCTATCCGAATATGAAAAGGTTTCCGTTATGGCAACAGGTTATACAGCAGGAGTGGAATCAACAGGCAAAGATATTTCACATCCGGAGTATGGCATTACATATTCTGGCGTAGAGGTTCGCAGAGACTTATATTCAACGATTGCTGCAGATATAACAATATTTCCAATAGGTACAGTACTATATATACCTAGTTATGGATATGGTGTAGTTTCAGATACTGGTTCAGCAATAAAAGGATATAAGATTGATTTGTATTTTGATACTGTTGAGGATGTATATACCCAATGGGGCAAGAAGATGATAGATGTTTATTTAGTAAGTTATGGGAACGGTGTTGTGACAGAAAATATTTTAGAAGAATACAACAAAGCCGAGTTGACTAATTTAGCATCATAAAAAAGAGGTCTAAAAAGACATTATATAAACTTAGTGGGGTGTAGAAGCCTTGCTAAGTTTATTATTTTTTTCTTGACATAAAAAATATATTTGATATAATTCCTTTAACACTATAAACCGTTAAAGCGTTTTGGAGGGAAATCAGATGGCTAATACTTTAGAAATGAGAACTTTCTTAGGACAATATTATAGTTATAACTGGGGCTATTTTTATTATAGCGTCGGTAATTTGTTCTACAAAAAGTTAAAAGCTCTTTTCTAATGAGTGTTAAAGTAAAGTAAAATTAATTTATTACATTACGGGACTCATTGATGGGTCTATTTTTTATAAAATCTTATAAGGGGTGGATTAAGATGATTATAGTTTTAAAGCAAGATATTCCAGAAAGTGAACTTAACAAGATTAAAAGGAAAATGGAGGATTTAGGTTGCAAGATAAATGAGTCGGCAGGAGAGAACCATCTTCTTTTAGGTTTAGTTGGAGATACAAGTGGTATCGATCCTAATCTAATTCAAGCTAATATATACGTAGAAAAATTAATTCGTGTTCAAGAACCATTTAAAAAAGTAAATAGATTGTTTCATCCTGAGGATACGGAGATAAATATTGATGGTAGGGTAATAGGAGGGAAGAAATTCGCTGTTATTGCAGGCCCTTGTTCCGTTGAGAGTGAGGAACAGATAATTAATATTGCACAGGAAATTAAAAAAGCGGGAGCAGGTTTCCTTAGGGGTGGTGCTTTTAAACCCAGGACATCACCTTATAGTTTCCAAGGAATGATGTATGAAGGATTGGATCTATTAAAAAAGGCAAAAGCACAAACTGGACTTCCGATCGTTTCGGAAATTATGTCAGCAGCTCATCTTGAAAGATTTATTGAGGATGTTGATATAATCCAGATAGGTGCAAGAAACATGCAGAACTTTGATTTATTAAAAGAAGTAGGTAAAACAAAAAAACCTATATTATTAAAGAGAGGGTTATCTGCAACAATAGAAGAATTATTAATGTCAGCAGAATATATTATGGCAGAGGGAAATGAAAAAGTAATTCTTTGTGAACGTGGGATAAGAACTTTTGAGACATATACTAGAAATACCTTAGATATAAGTATGGTTCCAGCAATAAAGAAACTTAGCCATCTACCTGTAATTATCGACCCAAGCCATGCTGCAGGAATGTGGTGGATGGTAGAGCCATTAGCAAAAGCTGCAATAGCAGTTGGAGCTGATGGGTTAATGATTGAAGTTCACAATGATCCTTCTAATGCTAAGTCCGATGGACAACAATCAATAAAACCAGAAAAATTCGCGAAACTTATGGATACCCTAAAAGGAATTGCAACGGTACTAGATAGAGAAATTTAAGTAAGGGAGAGGTATTTATTGGAGGAAATCGACTTTAATATAACAATAGTTGGATTAGGTCTAATAGGTGGATCCTTTGCAATGGCATTGAGAGAATTAAATCCAAGAAACCTTTGGGGCGTTGATAAAGATCTGGATGCTTTAAAATTTGCAGAGAAAAAAGGGATTATAGACTGTGGTTATCTAGACCCGAAAATACCTCTAAATAAGTCTGATATTGTAATTATCTGTTTGTATCCAAATACAACAATTGAATTTATAAAAAATAATATAATAAATTTTAAGGATGGAGCGGTAATTACTGATACTGCGGGGATAAAAGAAATATTAATAAATGAAGTTAATACTTTTTTACCAGATAATATTGATTTTATTGGAGGGCATCCAATGGCAGGAGGAGAGTGTAAAGGAATTCATAATGCATCAAAAGATATATTCAATGGTGCGAATTATATTCTTACTCCAACAGAAAGAAATAAGCTGGAAAATATTTTAATGATTGAAAGAATAGCTAAACTAATTGGTTGTAAAAATGTAGTTCATGTTACTCCAAAGGAACATGATGAAATAATTGCATATACCAGTCATTTGCCACATGTATTAGCAGCTGCTTTAATAACTAGCGACATTAACGTTAACACCAATTTGTTTGTTGGAGGAAGTTTTAACGATGCGACAAGAGTTGCTAAAATAAACACAGATTTATGGCTGGAGCTAATACTGGAGAATAAAGAGAATATACTAAATAAGATTAGTTTATTCGAACGTAATATTTCAAATATTAAAAATGCAATCGAATTAGGTAACAAAGAGGAATTAGCGACGATACTTAATACCGGTAGTTTAAAGAAGGAAATATTACTCAAAAGCTAATGATTTTTGTTAAAGAAGGGTGAACAATGAAGGATTTAGAGAGTATAAGGGAAGAAATTGATAAGATAGATGAAGAGATTGTTGGATTATTTGAAAAGCGTATGGAAATGGTCCAACAAATTGCTAATCATAAAGAGAAATTTAATCAACCAATATTGCATAAAGATAGAGAACAAGAAGTTCTGAAGAAATGTAAATCAAAACTAAGTAATAAAGATTTCGAAAATGAATTAGAAGAGTTATATGAATGTGTAATGAGGATTAGTAAAAGAATTCAAATAAAATTATTAGATACTAACAAGGAGAATGAGATAAATAAATAATGATATTTGCGACCTTCCATTATAATTATCGTATAGAAGATAGAAAATAATGATTTCTAGGAGGTAAATATGAAGGATTATCGTTTATTATCGTCTTTATGTTATTTCAGTATCTTTTTCGCGGGGTTCATCTTCCCTTTAATTGTGTATTTTATTGTAAAAGACGACGATGTCAAATATCATGCTAAAAGGGCTTTAATATCACACATAATTCCCTTGTTAACAATTATATCATTGCTTATTAGTCTAATTACGCTTTCTCCGGCTACCATAATTGGATTCGTAATTATCGCGGTTATTATGAATTTCTTTATAGTAGTATGGAATATTATCCAAGGAATTAAGGTTTTTACTTAACTAATACTGCCCCCTTAGTAAATATCCCCTATAACAGATAATTGAGTTAATCTGTTATAGGGGATATAATTTTGTTCAATTTGAGGTATATACCCAATCACCTACCGTTCGTTAGACATATATTATAAACAAATATGACTATTATGTTTAAGGTCTAAGGAAAGGGAGAGGTTGCTGTGGCTAAGCCTCTGGTACTAAATAAGCCTGTAATCGCTATAACAGGAAGTGCTGGCAAAACAACAACAAAAGAGATGCTTGCTTCTATTCTTCAAATTAGTTGGAAAACATTCAAAACATATGGGAACGCTAATGCCCCAAGACATACAGCAAAATATGCTAAAAGTATTAAAAGCTTTCATAAGGCAGTAATTTTAGAATATGGAATGTCGAAGCCAGGAGAGATTAGACGTAGTTGTCTAATTATTAAACCGAATATTGGTATTGTAACTAATGTTGGAACAGCACACATAGGCAATTTTAAAGGTAGTATATATGGTGTAGCAAATACTAAATCAGATTTAATTCGTTACATGAAATCAACTGGATTACTATTTTTAAATGCCGATGATAGAAACTCGAAACTACTAGACACAAAAGAATTTAAAGGTAAAATTTTTACTGTGAGTCAAAATAGCGACGTCCAAGCTACTTATAAGGCTAGAAATGTTCAATATGCAAAACAAGGTATGAAATTTGAGGCTAAAATTGATAACAAGTACTATGATTTCTACATACCAATATATGGTAAACACAACATATATAATGCATTATTTGCTATAGCTGTGGCTCACCAATTAGGGTTTACTTATCAAGAAATTAGGAAGGGTTTAGCAAAATATAAAAAACCATATAGAAGATTAACAGTCTATCCAATTAAAAATAAAATATTGATTATTGATGATACTTTTAGTGCTAATCCAAATGCGGTTAGGGCAGCAATTGATGTAATGTGCAGTATTGGGGTTGGTAAAAAAATTGCTGTTCTAGGTTCGATGTTGGAAATGGGGAGTTATAAATACAAAGGGCATAAAGAAGTTGGCAAGTATCTGGCTGATAAGAAAATCGACTATTTATATACCTATGGAAAAGATGCACTATCTATTGCAGAAGGTGCAAAAGAATCAAAATTTCCTAAAGAAAAAATAAAAAATTTTTATAGTCAAGAAAACCTAACTAGATATCTAATTAGCAATGTAAAATCTAATTCAACAGTTCTGTTTAAAGCATCGCATGCCATGAGGTTAGATAGGATTGTAAGCTCATTTGTTAAATATAAAAAAAGCCATTAATATCATATTACCCCCTCTTATGTTAAATTATGCCACATACTAGAAGGGGTAATTATAATTTAGTTGGGTAGCGAATCGTTAGAATATATACGTTTTGGATAAGCTACTTGGATATCATTAACTCTTAAATGTTCTAATGTAATCCTTCTAATTTCCTTTGACATAAAAAAGTATTCATCGTCTATTACTAAGCCAACAATAGTATACTTAGCTCCCAAAGCATTATTTTCTACGTCAGTAATACCATATAACTGGATTGGTTCGACTATATTACCAAAAGAATCCTTTAGTAATCGATCGAAATGAAGCTCATTGACTTTATCACAAGCCTCATCTATTAATTTTTTTATAATATCAGTTGGATACTCATATGGGATGTTGAATGATACTATCGGTCTCATAGAATCGCGATTGTAATTTACTAGTTGTGTAATCGAACTATTTAATAGATGGACCTGTTTTCCTGACCATTCTCTAATAATTGTACTTCTCAATCCTGTTTCTTCAACAGTTCCAGATACATTACCTATTGTTACATAGTCACCTATCCGCATCCAGTCCTCAAATAAAATAAAAAATCCTGAAATTATATCTTTAACAAAATTTTGAGCTCCAAATCCAATAGCTAATCCCAATATTCCTGCACTTGCCAAGATTGGTCCTGTTTCAATGCCAACTTCCCCAAGAACAATAATAGCTGCTATTATTAAAATTATATATCTAGTTAGGGACAACAAAAGAGAAATAAGAGTTTCCTCTTTTCGCTTATGAATTTTTGTTAATCTAAATATTTTGTGTATAACATTAACTCTTCCTTTCAGTAGAATCCATGTCAGCAATATAGTTAGTATAATTTGAAAAGATGAATATAGGATACTTTCTAATACAATTGAATAATCAAAATTTAAAAAACTATACCATACATCCATAATTTTATCTTTAAAAGTTAAAATTGTATTTGTGTCCGTTTGCAATGGTTAACCCCCTTAATAATATTTGCGCATATATATGTTCACTATATCAGAATTTATTAATTATTATAAAATAAAATTAATATTAAGAAGAAATATATTAAGTTATTTTACTGCCCTTGTAAAATTGACAGTAATTATTTCATTAAGATAAAATAGTACATATTATAAATATAGAAATAACAATATTATTATATCTTATAGAATAGGGGGAGTATGATTGAGAAGAAGAATTAACTTGCTACGAGAATTTTCAGTGCCTTTAATAGCCGGTGTTGTAGTTGCACTTATTTGGGCGAATCTTGACCATGATAGTTATCATGCGTTTGTACATACTGAATTTTTTGCTGGTCTTAATTTCCATTTCTTGGTACAGGATATATTTATGGCTTTTTTCTTTGCAATTGCAGCGGTGGAGATAACACAAAGCTTCTCACCTGGAGGAGATCTTAACCCGATAAAGAAAGCTGTAAATCCTCTTATTGCAACGGTAGGTGGGGTACTAGGGCCCATTACAGTCTTTCTTATTTTAAACTCTCTAATAGGGAGTCCTGTTTATACGAATGGCTGGGCAATACCTACCGCTACAGATATAGCTCTTGCTTGGTTAGTGGCGAAATTTGTTTTTGGCGAAAAACATCCTGCTGTCTCTTTTCTTTTATTATTAGCAATTGCAGACGATGCTATCGGATTAATAATTATAGCAATTTTTTATCCAGATCCATTACAGCCTTTCGAACCTATGTGGTTATTGGTTATATTAGCTGGGGTAATTTTAGCGTTTATTTTTAGGAAATTAAATATTAGAAACTATTGGCCGTATTTAATATTAGCTGGTGGTTTAAGTTGGATTGGATTTCATAATGCTCATCTACATCCTTCTTTATCTTTAGTTGTAATTATACCCTTCCTTCCAAATGGTAAAAGGGCAATTGGTCATTTATTTGAAGATGTAAAAAATGACAAATCTACACTGGTAAAATTTGAGCATGATTGGAAAAAGTTTGTTGATGTTGGATTATTTTTCTTCGGGATTGCGAATGCCGGTGTAGAATTTAGTGAGGTTGGAAATTTAACATGGATTGTACTTGCGTCATTATTAGTTGGTAAAACGGTAGGAATCTATACATTCTCTAGTATTAGTGAAAAATTAGGATTTCCACTTCCATCAGCTATGGGTAAGAAGGAACTATTTCTTGCAGGGGTAGTTGCAGCGATGGGATTAACTGTTGCGCTATTTGTTGCAGATGTAGCATACACAGATGTACAGATTCAGGGTTCAGCAAAAATGGGAGCCCTCTTTAGTTCAGTAGTATTTATATTAGCTTTTATCGTAAGTAAAACGTTAAGGATTAAAAAATATAAATAATTTCGCACATTAGTAGTGCTCAGTAATTTAATAAGGAGGAATTTTTATGGATGATGCTACTTTAGATTTACTAAGAGAATTAACAGATGTTCCAGGTGTTTCTGGATATGAAGGACCTGCTAGAAAGGTAATGAAGAAGTATATTGAGGAATATGCTGATGAAGTATATGAGGATAATTTGGGAAGTCTTATTGCTAGAAAAGGAAAGGAAGGACCAAAGGTTTTACTAGCAGGACATCTAGATGAGGTTGGTTTCATGGTAACTAGAATTACCGATGAAGGTTTTATAAAATTTCAAACTCTTGGTGGTTGGTGGGAGCAAGTTATGCTTGCACAAAGAGTGCTAATTCATACACGTAAAGGCGAAGTGTTAGGGATTATCGGCTCTAAGCCTCCTCACATATTAAAAGCGGAAGAAAGAAAAAAACCTGTGGATTTTAAGGAAATGTTTATAGATATTGGTGCAAAGGACAAGAAAGAAGCAGAGGAATATGGTGTAAGACCAGGTGATTCAATTACTCCTGATTCCAAATTTACATTAATGAAGAACCCCAACTTGATAATGGCTAAGGCTTTAGATAACCGCCTCGGATGTGCTGTTGTGATTGAAGTATTTAAAAGGCTTAAAGGTATTGAACATAATAATATCATATATGGCGTCGGTACTGTTCAAGAGGAGGTAGGCTTGCGTGGAGCTCAAACGTCAGTTAACGCAGTTAAACCAGATATTGCTTTTGCGATAGATGTTGGATTAGCTGGAGATACTCCCGGTGCTAAACCTGACGATGCGGATGGTAAGTTGGGAAGTGGTCCCCAAATAATGTTGTACGATTCATCGATGATACCTCATACTGGGCTAAGAGATTTCGTAATTAAAATAGCCGAAGATGAAAATATTCCATTTCAATATGCAACATTAGCATTTGGAGGGACAGATGCAGGAAGATTTCATGTATATGGTAATGGTGTTCCATCTTTGTATATTGGTATTCCTACAAGATACATACATACTCATTCAGGTATTTTCCACCAGGACGACTTTGAAAGCATTGTAAATTTATTAGTGAAAATAATCAAAGGCCTAGACAATAAAACTGTGTTAGATATAAAGAACAATTAAAATATAAAAAGTGATGATTTTCTCATCACTTTTTTAAATATTATTAGATAAAGTTTCAATTAAGTTTTCTTTAATCTGGGAGTCGCTATTTTCCCATATTATCTCAAAAATAACTCCTAAACCAGGTAATGTTTTTTCATCATGGGTACTTAAAGCATCATTTACCATGTCATTTAATTGGTCTTTTGATTTATCTTTAATATTTGAGATTATGGCGTTACGTAAATCGAGCTCCACTTGGATTCCTCCTGTTCTTATTCTTCTAAGAATTCTGTAAATTAGTATGTCCTAATTTTAAAAAAATAGTTTTATTAGTTTAAAAAAATAGAATGTGCTATAATGTATTTTGAAATAATTAGGCTATAGGAGGCATACTATGGGTAAGCAATTTGCAGTAATAGGGTTGGGGCGGTTTGGAACCAGTATTGCGAAGGAGTTATATGATTTAGACAATGAGGTATTGGCGATTGATATAGATGAAGAGAAGATTCAGGATAATTTAAACAATGTAACACATGCTATACAAGCGGATACAACTGACGAGAGTGCTCTTAAATCACTAGGTATTACTAATTATGATGTTGTAGTTATAGCTATTGGTGATAACATACAAGCAAGCATATTAACAACCCTTTTAATAAAAGAACTGGGAATAGAAACTATAGTAGTTAAAGCTCAAAACCAACTACATGCTAAGGTACTATATAAAATAGGAGCAACTAAAGTAATTTTTCCTGAAAGAGATATGGGGGTTAGAGTAGCCCACAACTTAGTTACTCCAAATATTTTAGATTACATAGAACTATCAGAGGAGTATAGCATTGTAGAGATTCTATCCAGTAAAAGTATGATGGGTAGAACTTTAGGGGAGATAGATGTTCGAGCAAAATATGGATGTAATATTATGGCTTTAAAAAATAACGAACATATAAATGTTGCACCGAGCGCCTCTGACGTAATAAAGGATGGAGACATAATGGTGGTTATTGGTAATAATAAGGATATGAAGAAATTTGAAGAATATGTATCTAACGGGAAGTAACCTGAGATGGAATTAATAGAATCAATTCACAATCCAAGAGTTTCGCTTTGGTACCAATTAAATAGTAAAAAAGGAAGAGAAGAACAGGGTAGGTTCATAATTGAAGGATACAAGCTTATTGAAGAAGCTTTAACAACTAATCAAGAGATCGAAGTAGTAATTGTCAATAACGATAAGGATCCATCTGATTTTACAGATAAGCTAATATATCAAAATGACATTAAGATTGTTAATGTTTCAAATATAGTATTTAATAAATTGTGTGACACCGAAACACCCCAAGGTATAATAGCGGTAGTTAAAAAAAAGCGGTGGGAGTTTAATGAATTACTAAAAGATGAGGTTAACAAAGTCTTATTACTAATAGATGAAATACAAGACCCAGGTAATTTGGGAACCATTATTAGAAGTGCAGCAGCAGCAGGTGTAAGTGGTATTATTATTGGTAAGAATACAGTTGAATTACATAATCCCAAAGTAATCCGTTCTGCTATGGGAAGTATCTTTCACGTCCCAATTTTAATTAATAACTTGGACGATAGTATAGAAAAATTAAAGGCTTTGAAGATAGACTTAATAGGAACAAGTCCTTACGCTTCTATAGATTATTACAATGTCGATTTAACTAATAATGTGGCTTTGGTAATTGGAAACGAGGCTCGAGGTTTATCAGAGGAAAGACAAGCAAGTGTAAATAAAATGGTGAGAATACCAATTGTCGGTAACACTGAATCATTAAATGTTGCAATGGCTACTACAGTTATATTATTTGAACATCTTAGACAGAGGAACGTCTTTTAATCTAGCTTTAACAATAATGCTTGAAGTTCTTATTATACACCGTTATAATAATTACCATAATTAATAAAATTTAATAAAAATGCAATGAAAGAGAAGAGTAATTAAGGTCATATCTTTCTAGGGAGGAGATGTCGGGGACTGAAAACATCTCTAAGATATCCTTAAAGAAGTTCACTCTGGAGCAGATTCTCTGAAATTAAAGTAGGGGAATACGTTACTAACGTTAAAAATTCTGAGAGTGTATATAATAGTATTATATTCATATTAGGGTGGTACCACGGTCTTTCGTCCCTTTGGGGTAAAAGATTTTTTTAGTTTTTAGGGTAATAAGAAAAGGGGGGCTTAAAATGAAGGAACAACTGGAATTGCTAAAACAAAAAATACTTACAGAAATTCAAGGTGTAGAGAATATTGAAGACCTGAATGAGATAAAAGTAAGAAATTTAGGAAAAAAAGGTCCGATTACTGAAATATCAAGAAATTTGGGTAATTTGTCACCTGAAGAACGTCCAAAGGTTGGTCAATTTATTAATGAATTGAGGGAATCTATCCAGGAGATTTTGAAAAGTAAGGAAGAAGTAATAAGAAAAGATATGATTAGTCATATAATTAAAGAAGAGACGATAGATGTAACTCTTCCTGGGATGCCATTAGTTTATGGTAATTCACATCCTTTAACTCGAGTTATAGATGAGATAGAAGATATATTTATTGGTATGGGATTTGAAATTGCTGAGGGACCTGAAGTAGAGAAGGATTATTATAATTTTGAAGCGTTAAATTTACCAAAAGGGCACCCAGCAAGGGACATGCACGATTCATTTTATATTACAGAAGAAATATTATTGAGGACTCATACTTCACCAGTACAGATAAGGACTATGTTGGGGAAAAAAGGTGAAGGACCGGTTAAAATTATATGTCCAGGCAAAGTATATCGTCGTGATGATGACGATGCAACACATTCACATCAATTTACCCAGGTTGAAGGTCTTGTAGTTGACGAAAATGTAACTATGTCTGATTTAAAGGGGTTATTACTTAATTTTGCTAAAAAAATGTATGGTGATAATACTAAGATACGTTTGCGTCCTAGTTTTTTCCCATTTACTGAACCAAGTGCGGAAGTTGATGTTTCTTGTTTTTGTCAAGGTAAGGGGTGTAGGATATGTAAAGGCACTGGTTGGATTGAGATATTAGGTGCTGGAATGGTGCACCCAAAGGTTTTAGAAAACTCTGGTTTTGACACAAACAAATATACTGGTTATGCCTTTGGGTTAGGAATAGAAAGAATTACGATGATTAAATATGGAATAGAAGATATACGTCACTTTTTTACAAATGATCTAAGATTTTTGGAACAATTTAAATTAATGTAAGGGAGGTAATGTTATGAAAGTATCTTTTAACTGGCTATCTCAGTTTGTTGATATAAAGGATATTGACCCATACGATTTAGCGGAAAAGTTGACAAAGAGCGGAGTAGTAGTCGATGCAATAGAGCAATTGGGCAAGGAATTGGATGGAGTAGTTGTCGGTTATGTAGTTGAAAGGGAAAAGCATCCTAATGCGGAGAAGCTTAGTCTTTGTAAGGTAGATATTGGAGAAAGTGAGCTTTCACAAATAATATGTGGGGCAAGCAATGTAGATAAGGGACAAAAAGTGGCAGTTGCCAAACTTAATGCACTACTTCCTAGTGGATTAAAAATAGGGAAAGTAAAGTTGCGCGGTATAGATTCTTGCGGAATGATCTGCTCAGCAGAGGAACTTGGATTAAGTAAAAAATTATTGTCTAATAAACTTTCAGAAGGGATTTTGATTTTAGACAATGATGCTGTAGTAGGAGAGGACATTAAGAAATTACTTGGATTAGATGATATTATTTATGAACTTGACTTAACTCCCAATCGTGCTGACTGTTTAAGTATAATTGGAGTAGCTTACGAAGTAGCTGCCATACTTGATAGGGAAATAATAATTCCTAAGGGCAATTTGGGGACAACTATTAGTAATGATAATGAAATAAACATAAATATTATGGCTACGGAAGCTTGCAATCACTATGCTGCCAGAATAATAAAGGATGTAAAAATTGCTGAATCACCTTACTGGTTGCAAAATAGTTTAATTGTCTCGGGAATAAGACCGATTAATAATATTGTTGACATAACTAACTATGTTTTATTGGAGTATGGGCAACCTTTACATGCTTTTGATTTTAATCATTTGGACAAGGCTGCAATTGAGGTTAGATTAGCTAATCCAAAAGAGAATATTACTACATTAGATAATCAACTAAGAGAGCTTGATGAGGAAATGTTACTTATAACTGACAAAGTAAAACCAATAGCGATAGCTGGAGTGATGGGCGGAGCAAATAGCGAGGTAACAGATGATACTACTCAAATTTTACTAGAATCAGCATTTTTCAATGGCACTTCTATCGGCAAAACTTCAAGAAAACTTGGGTTAAGATCGGAAGCGAGTCTTAGATTTGAAAAGGGTATAGATCCTCAGCGTGTATATTTAGCATTAAATAGGGCAGCTGAGTTAATGGTTGAGGTGGCAGGTGCGAAAGTAGTTAGTGATATTTATGAACATAAAGTTAGTAATACGGATGTTAAAATGGTTATCGTTGATCCAAAGGGAGTTAATAAGTTGTTAGGAACCCAAATAAATGTAGCTGAAATGAAAGATATTTTCAGGAGGTTAAGATTTGAGGTTAGGGATGATGGTGATAAATTAGTAGTCCTAGTACCAACTAGAAGAAATGACATATCGATAGAGGCCGACTTAACAGAAGAGGTTGCACGTATTTATGGATATGACAATATTCCAATCACTATGTCAAACAGTTCTAGCACCCAAGGGGGATTAACCAAAAAGCAGGAACTTAAAAGAAAAGTTAAGAAGTATCTACAATCATCTGGAATGCAAGAGGTTATAACATATACATTAACATCAGATAAAAATAATGGAATTATTCAGGGCTTAAATGAACAAAAATATAAACCTATCAAATTATTAACCCCTTTAAGCGAGGAAAGATTATATTTAAGAACGGAACTGATTTCAAATCTTTTAGAAGTGGCACAATATAATGCAAATCGTCAGAATCTTGATATTCGTATTTTTGAAATTGGAACATCATTTACTACAGATGAGGTAGTGATATCTGATTTGCCTAACGAAAGATTAATATTAGCCGGTCTGTTTACTGGAACGCTACCTAAGTATTGGAAAACGCCATTCGAACCAATAGACTTTTACTATGTAAAGGGAATTTTAGAGGAACTATTTAAAAAACTAGGAATTAAAGATGTGAACTATGTTGCGTCAGCGATAGAGGGGTATCACCAAGGTAGAACAGCTGTAATAAAAGTAAATAACAAGAAAATTGGTTATATAGGTCAAATTCACCCAAAATTGCAGCATCAATATGATTTGGTAAATGTTTATGTATTTGAAATAGATTTAAGTCTACTATTTGAACTAAACAAAACAAATATCGAGTATAAACAATTACCAAAATATCCGACAATTCAACGTGACATTGCTGTAATTGTTCCTAAAAATTTAGAAACAAGTGAAATAATTGGTACAATTAAGGAGAGTGGCGGTGAATTACTAGTTGACTTATCAATTTTTGATGTTTACATGGGAGGACAGGTTGGAGAAGGAAAGAAAAGCTTGGCATTCTCACTAACCTTCAGAAGTCAGGACCGTACATTAACAGATGAAGAGGTAGTAGAAGTATATAATAAAATTCTAAACATATTAATAGAAAAATATCAATTGGAACTAAGAAAATAAAAACTGTCATTCTGAGCGTCAGTGAAGGATGACAGGCACCAAGTTAATGGATTTGTAAGTTTGCTACAAATCCATTACACTATATTAGGAAGTATAATGCAGATTAGAAAGGTTGATCTTTAGTGAACGAAGATCGTAAGAGTAGTTTATCTGTTATAATACAAGGTCAAGAATATAAGATTATTGATGATAAAGGGCATAATTACCTTAGAACAGTAGCCGCACACGTAGATGATATAATGAATAAGATTTCACAAGCCTACCCTCAGTTAGACTCAAAAAAAATTGCTGTACTAACAGCAATTAATATTTCCGATGAATATTTTCAGTTAAAGCATGAATATGATGAACTATTAAAGCTTTTTGAAGAGAAATGAGGAAATTTAATGAATATTTTGGACATTATAATAATTGTTGTTGTAATATTGTTTATTCTTAAAGGTTATCAAGCAGGGCTGGTAAAACAGATAATTAATTTCTTTGGTTATATAGTTGCTCTCATTGTAGCTTATAAATATTATTGGACTTTATCACCATATCTTGAAGCAGTAATACCTTTACCTAGCTTTGAAACATCGTCTTTATATATGTTTTCTGAATTTTTTAATTGGCAGGATATGTTCTATAATGCTATAGCTTTTATATTAATTTTTATTGGCGTTAAGATTTTATTAGCAATTATTTTAGTAATTTTAGAACAAGTAGTAAGAATACCAGGTCTAGCAATTATTAATCGTACCTCGGGGGCGCTTATTGGGCTAGTAGAATCATTGATAATAGTTATTCTTCTTGTAAACTTTATTTCTATAATGCCTTGGGCTAGCATGCAGACATATATTGATGGTTCGATCATTTCAAATAGTATCTTAGAATTTACACCTAATCTTACAGAAAAGATATTTTCGCTATGGGACTCAACACAAATTTAAGAATAGCGAATCTTACAAGGCGGGTGCGTTTCCGCCGTTAACACCCTGTTGTAATAAATACATATTGAAATATAGTCCTTTATTTCTTAGTAATTCTTGGTGTGTGCCACGATCTACAATCTCTCCTCGATGGAGGACAAGAATAAGATTAGCATCATAAATAGTTGATAATCTATGGGCTATTGCTATTGTTGTTCTGCCAGTGCGCATTTTTTTAAGTGCGAGTTGAATCAATTCTTCCGTTTCGGAATCTATACTAGCAGTTGCTTCATCAAGAACTAAAATATTAGGGTTAATTGCCATTGTTCTTGCAAAGGAAATTAATTGTCTTTGACCACTAGAAAAGGTAGCACCACGTTCACTAACAGGTTCATTGTAACCCAAAGGCAGTTTTTCGATGAAAGTATCTGCTTGGACAAATTTTGCTGCTGTAGTAATATCCAAATCATTTATGTTCTCATTATTTAGGCGAATGTTATGTTTTATATCTCCAGAGAAAAGAAAAGCATCTTGTAGGACAAGCCCTATCTTGCTTCTTAGTTCATCGGTTTCATAGAATTGCAAAGGTATACCGTCTATTAATATTTCACCATGTTTAAGTGGATAAAATCTGACTAGTAAATTACTAATTGAACTTTTCCCGCTTCCCGTTTGTCCAACAAGAGCGACTGTTTCGCCAGGCTTTGCAGTAAATGATATATTTCTCAAGACATCGACTTTACCGTCGTATGAAAAGCTCACATTTTTGAATTCAATAAGACCTTTTTCTATAGTAGGGAATTCATTCCCTAATTTTATAGGTGCCAAATCCTCTTCATCTAGTAGTTCGAAAACTCTCTCCGATGCAACAATAGCTTGCTGAAATTGCCCTAAACGCATCATTATAGTATTAATCGGCTCAAAAAATCGATCGAGATAGTTGATGAATGCATAAACCATTCCAATCTCTAAAACATTATCAAAAGATTTAATACCAAAGAAACCAAGAATTAAGCATAGCGCTACTAAATATATAAAGTCTACCGCAGTTCTCGCTAGTAATGCGTTGATTTTAACTTGCTTAACACTTGCCTGATAAAACTCGTCATTAGTCTTAGAAAAATCATTTCTAAATCTTTTCTCTTGTCTCATAGCTTGAATAATATTCATACCCTGTAAAGACTCGTTTAATTTAGTATTTAATTGACTAAGTTTTTTTCGCGAAAGGTGAAATACCTTTGAGCTAAAATATTGATAGGATTTAATTATGATAAAAATTATAGGTAATAATATTATATATAGAAGAGTTAATTTTATATTTAAATAAAGCATTGCGATTAATATACCTACTATAAAAACAATGTTTTGTACAAATGTAGATAATACAGTTATAAAGAGGTCTTTTATTGCTTCTGTATCATTTGTTATCCTTGAAATTAGGCTTCCAGCCGGGGTCTTATCAAAAAAGGATAAACCAAGTCTTTGAACCTTACTAAAAACATCAACACGTATTTGATGAATAATTTTCAGTGCAGTTGTTTGAAAAAACAGTAATTGAAAATAATTTAAGACTGTTGAGGCTATAAGTAATAATAAATAACTTAATGCTAAAATAAAAATTGAGGTCCAATCAAAAATTCTAGGTATTAAAAAATCGTCAATAAATATCTTAACAAGAAGAGGACTGATTACATCAGCACCAGTGGCTAACATTAAAATAAAAAAACTTAAGAGTAGCTGTTTAGTGTGTGGTTTAGTGTATAGTAAAAGTCTCTTTAGTGTACTTTGTTTATTCATTTGAGACACCACCAAGTTCTACAAGGTTTTCAAGCTGTTGGCGTCTAAATATCTCCTTATACCAATTGTCATTTCTAATTAGTTCCTCATGAGTTCCAGAATCTACTATCTCTCCATTGTCAAGAACAATAATTAAATCAGCGTGCTGGATAGAACTAATCCTATGTGTAGCAATTAGAGTTGTTTTGTTAAGTCTATTTTTTTGTAATTCCAGTAAAATCGTTTCCTCCGTTTTGGCATCAACTGCTGATAACGCATCATCTAGGATTAATATATCTGAATTAATCAAAAAAGCCCGTGCTATGGATATTCTTTGTTTTTGTCCTCCGGAAAGGGTTGTACCTCTTTCCCCGATTATCGTTCCATAACCATTATTAAAGTTAATAATATCTGTATGAACGTCGGCCAATTTAGCAACCGATTGGATTTCTTCAAGAGAAGCACTTGGCTTAGCAAAAGCTATATTTTCAGCTACAGTCGTCGAAAACAAAAAATGCTCCTGTGGAACATAACTCATTGCAGAACGCAGGGAGTTTAATGTATAGTCATATATTGATTTATCACCAATTGAAATCTGACCATCATCTAGATCAAATTCACGAAGTAATAGGCGTAATAAAGTTGTTTTACCACTGCCTGTTTTTCCAATTATACCTAATGTTTGTCCTTTATTAATTGTGAAATTAATATTTTTAATAGTGGGATAGGTTTTACCAGGATAGGTAAAAGAGTTGATTTCAAACTTTATGTTTCCTTTAGGAATATCTTCTAAAGCAGATTCTTTATTAATAATCTCTGGTTTAGTATTTAATAGAATATTAATACGATCATAAGAGGCTCGTCCCCGCTCTACAATATTAAATAAATAACCAAAAGCTAACATTGGCCAGATTAATTTACCTAGGTACATAACAAAGGTTGTTAATTTACCTATTGTTAACTCGTCAAGAACTACGTATCTTGCCCCAAATCCTATCGCTAAAAAATAAGAGATTCCAACAATAAATGTAATAGTTGGATCAAAGAGCGCATCTACTTTCGCTACGGCAATATTTTTATTAACAGTGTCAATCGATTTAAGGCTAAAGTCATTTTGTTCTGATGACTCTTTTCCAAAAGATTTGATAACACGCATACCTGAAATGCTTTCTTGTACCTTGTCATTAAGATTAGAAAAAGCGGCCTGAGCCTTGTAAAAACGTTTATGAATTAAATTACCATAATAACTAGTAGTTAAAGCCATAAAAGGCATTGGCAATAAGCATATTAAAGTTAATTCCCAACTTATAGTTGTAGACATAAGAATAATTACAATACTACCCAAAGTTATTGAATCTATTAACGTAAGGATACCATCTCCAGCAGTTACCTCAACTGCTTGAATATCATTAGTCGCATGAGCCATTAGATCCCCAATTCTTTGCTGATTGTAAAAACTAGGGGATTGTTCTGTGAAATGTTTGTATAATTTGTTTCTTAAAATTCTGGAAAGTCTAGCGGCAGCACTATAAATCATAATGCGCCAAACATATCTTAGGATATATAACAAAATAGCACTTAGCATAATTAGTAAAATCCAGTTTAGCAGTATTGTTTCTGTTAATGTACCATCTATAATATGGTCAACAACAATACCCACTGCATAAGGTGGAAATATAATTATGGTTGCTACAATTATTAACACCAATATTCCAATAATATAACTTTTTCGCTCTAATTTAAAAAACCATAGAAGGTCTTTAAAAACACTCATTATAATTACTTCCCTTTTAAAATCCGAAAATTAATCAGTAAAATTATACATGGCTTTATTAGTTATGTAAAGATATTTTACCTATCATAGAATTGAATGTATAATAATTGTTAACTAGTTTAAAAGGAGGATTTTTCGTGAATATTCGGGGATTGAAAGCTTTAGAATTCCCTAAAATAATAGATATGTTGGAGACAAAAGCCTCAACAATTATGGGAAAAGAGCTTGCGAACAACTTATTACCTAGCAATTATTTGCATGCCGTAAAAGAATTACAAGAAGAAACCTTTGAAGCCTTCGAGGTGATAAGATTAAAGGGGAGCATGCCACTGGGAGGAATAAAAGATATTAGATCAGCTCTCGCAAGACTAAGAGTTGGTGGAGATTTGACTATTGAGCAGTTAATAGCAGTATCTAATACTATTTATGCGGGAAGAAAATTGAAAAGGTTTATTCTTAATTTGGCGGATAAGGAAGCATTGCCTATTTTAGCGGCACATGTTAATCAGATCGAGGATTTAAAAGATATAGAAGATAAAATAAATTTTTGTATTAATGAACAAGGAGAAGTCGTTGATTCTGCAAGTTCTGAATTGAGATCTATTAGGCAACAAATTAAAATTTTTGAGAAAAGAATAAAGGATAAGTTAGAAAGTATAATAAGAAATTCCAAAAATATTAAGATGCTGCAAGATCCAATTGTAACCATCAGAAATGGAAGATACGTTATCCCCGTTAAGCAAGAGTATAAATCGGCCTTCGGTGGTATGATCCATGATCAATCAGGATCTGGGGCTACACTTTTTATTGAGCCAGAAGCTGTTGTACAAGCAAATAATCAATTAAAAGAGGCTTTAATTAAAGAAGAGAAAGAGATAGAAAAAATATTAAGAATTTTAAGTAGTGTAGTAATGGAGGAAGTAGAGTCATTAACGGTAAATATAGAAAAACTAAGTATTATTGATTTCATTCACGCTAAGGCAGAACTTGCCGTTGAGATGAAGGCCGTCAAACCTATATTAAACGACAGAGGTTATATTAATCTTAAAAAAGCGAGACATCCTTTAATACCAATCGATCAAGTGGTTGCGATTGACTTTAATATGGGTAAAGACTTTGATACTGTTTTAATTACAGGTCCTAATACTGGTGGTAAAACCGTATCTTTAAAAACAGTAGGCTTATTAACAATAATGGCAATGTCAGGCTTGCATATTCCGGTCGAGGAAGAAAGTGAAATTAGTATTTTTTCTTCGGTTTTTGTGGATATTGGGGATGAACAGAGTATAGAGCAAAGTCTAAGTACTTTTTCAGGGCATCTAACCAATATTATTAATATTCTATATGAAATTGGCAATGACAGTTTAGTTTTATTGGATGAATTAGGCGCTGGCACTGATCCTACTGAAGGTGCTGCTTTAGCTATCGCAATTCTCGAGAAAATTAGAGAAATTGGAGCGAAGGTAATAGCAACAACCCATTACAGTGAATTAAAAGCATACGCTTATAATCATAGAGATGTAGTTAATGCTAGTGTGGAATTTAACGTAGAAACTTTAAGACCTACATTTCGTTTACTAATAGGAGTACCAGGAAGAAGCAATGCTTTTTCAATTGCTCGAAGATTAGGATTAGCACAGGAAATTATTGATTTTGCAAGACAGCAGATTAATGAAGACGATCAACAAGTAGAGTCAATGATTGCCTTATTAGAAAAAAATCGTTCAACTACAGAAAACGAGCGTCTTCAAGCGGAAGAAATTCGTAAGAATATTCAACATTTGAATAGGGAATTAGAAGAAAAGTTAGTTTTATTAGAGAGGGAGCGTTATCTTATATTAGAAGAAGCTAAAGGAAATGCTGAAAAAATAGTTAAGAAAGCAAGACTAGAAGCAGAAGAAGTAATTAAAGAACTACGTAAACTTGCTAAAGAGGAACAGACCGGAATAAAAGAACACCGCTTGATTGAATTAAAAAAACAACTAGAGGATACAATTCCAACAATAGATAAACCATTAATTAAAAAACAAAATAAAGAAAGTAAGATTGAGGTTGGCAATGATGTAAAAGTCCTTAGTTATGGTCAAACTGGAACTGTATTAGAAAAAATTAAGGAAAATGAATATTTAATTCAAATAGGTATTGTTAAAATAAAGGTTGAGGAATCTGGATTAGAAGTGATAGAAAAAAAGAAGAAAGAAAAAGAAGTAAATATTACTGGAATTAAAAGAGATCTAGATGTAAAACTTGAATTGGATGTCCGTGGTAAAAATATAGAAGAGGCAATGATGGAAATTGACCGTTATCTAGACGAAGTTTTTTTACAAGGATATCATCAGGTATCAATCATTCATGGTAAAGGTACAGGAGTACTGCGAGCAGGGCTTCAAGACTTTTTGCGGAAACACACTTACGTTAAACAAACAAGAACCGGTCAGTATGGTGAGGGTGGAAGTGGAGTAACAATTATTGAATTGAAGTAATAGGGGTGAACGGATGACTATATGGGATAATGTTTACGTTATAAGTGCAGCATATTTTGTTTTAGCTGTAGTTGCTATAGTGGTTTTTTTAGCGATTTTTGAGTTAGTAACAAAATATAATGATTGGGAAGAGATAAAAAATGGTAATCTTTCAGTTGCATTAGCAACAGGGGGAAAGATTCTTGCAATCGGTATCATTTTAGCTTTCTCAATAAATAGTAATGATTCTCTTTGGGAGATTTTTATTTGGGGAACTTATGGATCGGTCCTACAGCTTATAGTTTATTATTTATTTGAGTTTTTAACACCAAAATTCAAGGTGGATGATGAGATTTCAAATGACAATCGTGCAGTGGGGCTAATCTCCTTTATAATTTCGATCTCATTAGCACTTGTAATAGGAGTAAGTATAGCATAATCTGCGTTTTAGAGTAAAAATGCTTTTGGCAATCTTAAAATAAAAATTTTTTAAATCTGATGTTGGTTATATTAACCGACATTTTTTTTTATGAAAAGGAAATAATAAATAAGATTTAATCAAATACAAATGTTATTCAGGAGTGATAATTATTGAAGCGAAGAACTTTTAGCCACTCCAACTCACTAGATAGAAATAAAGTAATCTTATTGACAATTAGTACATTATTCACAGTAGCAGTTACCTTATCTAATACTTTTATTAACGTATATTTATGGAAGATTACTAATGATTATATTCTTTTAGGATGGTTTAATTTTTTTCAATACTTATCAATTATGGTTACTTTTATAGTAGCGGGCAGAGTAATCAAAGTAATTGACAGGGTTATTTTATTAAGGGTTGGGATAGGTCTTTTATTATTATTTTATTTGGTTGCTTTATTACTTGGAGTTAAGGTTGCTAATAATAGTGAATTGTTAGGAATATTAATTGGAATTGGACAGGGCTTTTATTGGTTTAGTTTTAACCAACTATATTTTGAAATAACTGAACCAGAGGATAGGGATTTTTTTAACGGCTGGGAAGGATTATTAACCTCCTTTGCCGGCATAGTTGCACCCTTTCTTGCTGGAATTATTATAATAAATCGGGTTGGCTTTGCAGGGTATAAAATAATTTTTTTTGTATCATTAATTGTATTTTTATTAGCAATATTAACTAGTTTTTTTATTTATAAACGACAATCTTTAGGTGGTTACCAAATAACTAATGTAATTAAGCAAACGGTTAGTGATCACGATTGGAGAAGCATTGTTATTGCAGTATCTGCACAAGGGGGAAGGGAGGGATTAATCCTTTTCTTAATTGGACTGCTTGTCTATATATATTCAAATAATGAATTTATTTTAGGTACTTACTCAACAGTAGTCTCTTTTGTAGCACTAATCACTTATTATTTCGTTGGGAAATTTATAAAAAGAAATTGGCGTAACTCTTCAATGATGATTGGCTCAATAATGATGGCGGTAGTAGTTGTTCCATTAGTTGTCAATGTTAATTATGTAACCTTATTTATTTATGGCATAGGGACAAGCATTTTCGCTCCGTTATACTTTATACCCTTAACTTCAAAAATTTTCGATAAAATTGGTGAATCGAATAATTCAGCAAAATTAAGTGGAGAATACATAATAATACGGGAGATAGGTCTTAATTTAGGAAGAATTGTGATAACTTTAATTTTTATTTTATCTTTAAAAAAATTCGGGGTAGAATCGCTAAAGTTCCTATTACTACTTTCTGGGAGCTTACAAATTGTTACATGGTATTTTATGAAGTCTGTCGTAGTAAAAAAATCAATTAACCTTGAATGAGGTATATATTTATGACTCTACTTGAGCTAGAAGGTAAAAAGATAAGCAGAAAAATAGAAGATAACGTAAAGGTTATGAATCAAATACTCGGAATAGATCATAACTTTGACGTTATTTACCGTAAGCTAAACTATGGTGATAAGGAATTTGCACTCTATTTTGTAGATGGATTCGCAAAAGATGATATTATGAATTATATCATGGTGTACTTGGGCAGAATTACCAGGGAAGAGTTAGTTCCTAATACTCTAACAAAACTATTAGAGCGACATATAGGTTATTTAGAGGTAGATACTTCTAGTGATTTTAAACATATAGTAACACAGGTTTTATCAGGTCCCTTGGCACTCTTTATCGATGGTGAAAAAGAGGCAATATTAATTGATGCTAGAACATATCCGGCCAGAGGGCCAGCAGAACCAGATTTAGAAAGGGTGGTTAGGGGTTCAAGAGATGGTTTTGTAGAAACTTTAATTTTCAATACTGCTTTAACAAGAAGAAGATTGCGTGATCCATCACTAAGAATGGAATATATGCAGGTTGGGGAAAGGTCGAAAACGGATATAGCTATTGCTTATTTAGAAGATATAGCTAATCCTGATCTCATTAATCTGATTAAGGATAAGCTAGAAAAAATAGATGTTGATGGGTTATCAATGGCAGAAAAGACTTTAGAAGAATATTTATTTACGAATCATTGGAATCCTTATCCGATGGTTAGGTACACAGAGAGACCAGATGTAGCAAGTGTACATCTTTTAGAAGGACACGTTTTAATATATGTTGATACATCACCAAGTGTAATGATTACGCCAACTACTTTCTTTCATCATGTTCAGCACGCCGAAGAATATCGACAGAAGCCGATTATTGGGGCTTATCTAAGATGGATTAGATTTATCGCTATAATTACTTCAATAATATTATTACCGTTATGGTTATTAGTTGCAAATGAGCCGTCATTATTATCAGAATTTTTATCTTTTATCGGTCCAAATAAAGAAGGGGCAATCCCTCTGTTTTGGCAGTTTATTATGGCGGAAATAGGATTAGACATACTAAGAATGGCTGCTGTTCACACACCTTCATCACTTACAACAGCTTTAGGGTTAATAGCGGCAATAATTATAGGTCAGATGGCGATTGACGTTGGACTATTCACAAAGGAAGTTATCCTATATTTGGCTGTTGCTACTATTGGGAGTTATGCCACTCCTAGTTATGAACTTGGTTTGGCAAATAGGATTATAAGACTATTTTTATTGACTATGGTTTCTTTGTTTGGGTTGTGGGGGTTGGTAATAGGAGTTTTATCTTGGTTACTCTTACTTGGTTTCTCTAAATCTTTTGATACACCTTATTTGTGGCCTTTAGTTCCTTTTAACGGGAGCGCTTTATTAGAAATATTAGTAAGGTCACCAGTACCTTACAAAAACAAAAGACAAACTATTTTATCTCCAAAGGACCCTGACAAGAGTGCTGGAAAATAAAATGCAATATGGTTATACTTGGGCATTGGATATTTTTAAAAACAAATGATATAATTTTTTTTATATAAACTAAGCTTATTTTAAGGAGGAAATAATTATGGCAATTATAAAAGTTAGTGATCAGTCATTTGCAACTGATGTTGAAAGCACTGGTACAGTATTAGTGGATTTTTGGGCACCTTGGTGTGGGCCTTGTAAAATGATTGCACCAGTTTTAGAGGAAATCGATAAAGAGATAGGAACTAAATTAAAGATTGCAAAGCTAAATGTAGATGAGAATCAGAATTCTGCTAGGAAATATGGAATAATGGGTATACCTACACTTTTATTATTTAAAGATGGTCAAGCAGTTGAAAAGATTGTTGGTTTTCAACCGAAAGAGCAATTATTGGAGAAGATTAACAAGCATTTATAGGATAATCTACGTCAAAGATATATAATCATCTAACGCTCAGCTCTTGCCTTGCAAAGGCTTCGCTAAAGATGATCATATATCTTTTTCGTATGACTTGAGTGGCATCGAAATTCTTAAGGGTTTTTACTACAAGTGTTGTCAAAGATATATAATGATCTAACGCTCGGCTCTTGCCTTGCAAAGGCTTCGCTAAAGATGACTATATATCTTTTTCGTATGTCTTGGGTGACATTGACATTCTTAGCAAACTTGTATTTTTTGGTTGAGTATATGGTAAAATGTTAATTATAATTATTATATTAACGTCAAGGTAAGAGGGATAATCATGGATATTATTAAAGAGAGAATAGCTGTCCTTCCTGACAAGCCAGGGTGTTATCTTATGAAGGATATTACAGGGGAAGTAATATATGTAGGTAAAGCAAAATCTTTAAAGAAACGTGTTCGGACATACTTTACTGGAAGTCATGACGCGAAGACTCAACAACTAGTTAATAAGATAGTTGATTTTGAGTTTATTATTACTGATTCAGCGGTAGAGGCACTTATACTTGAGAATAATTTGATTAAAAAATACCGTCCAATCTATAACATACTGTTAAAGGATGACAAAACTTACCCGTATTTGAAATTGATCTTAGAGGGTTATCCAAGATTAGAGATAGTTAGAAAGGTAAAGAAGGATAAGGCTAAGTATTTTGGACCTTACCCTAATGCTGGCTCTGCTCAGCAAGTTAAAAGGCTATTAGACAGAATTTATCCTTTAATCAAGTGTGAGCATCTTAAAAAGCGTGTATGCCTTTATTACCATATAGGAAATTGTTTGGGACCTTGTGAGTTTCCAGTTAAACAAGAAACTTACGATGAAATTGTAAAAAGCATTATACATTTTCTACAGGGAGACTATCGTAAGGTTAAAGAGGAGCTTCAACAAAAGATGAGGTTTCATTCTGATAACTTGGAATTCGAAAGGGCAAAGGAAATTAAGGATCAAATTAATGATATAGAGTCAATAATGACGAAACAAATTATTAATCTTAATGATCGTATTGATCGTGATATTTTTGGTTATTATACCGAAAAAGGTTGGATGTGTGTTCAAATCTTTTTTATGAGGCAGGGGAATTTGATTGAAAGAGATGTAGCGGTATTCCCTTATTACGCTGATGAAGAAGAGGACTTTATGTCCTTTATTACACAATATTATTTTGAAAATCCAATTTTATCAAAGGAGATATTACTTTCAGAAAAAGCAGACAAGGAGCTCTTGGAAGAATGGTTACAAATTAAAGTGAATCAACCGGTAAGAGGACAAAAAAGAAAATTGGTTATAATGGCTGAGAATAATGCAAGTATAGCTTTAAAAGAAAAATTTGCACTTGAAGAAAAGAAAGATAATATCTCAAATATGGCTATTCAAGCATTAGGCAAGAAGCTTAACATTGAGACACCATATAGAATTGAAGCTTTTGATAATTCAAATATTCAAGGTACTGATCCAGTTTCGGCAATGGTTGTTTTTATTGATGGTAAGCCTGAGAAATCTAACTATCGGAAGTATAAAATCAGATCTGTTGAAGGGCCTAATGATTATGATACTATGAGAGAGGTCATTAGAAGAAGGTATATTAAAGTATTAAAAGAGGGATTGGAGCTTCCGGACTTAATCATTGTGGATGGTGGGATTGGTCAAATAAATGCAGCAATGGATGTTTTAAAAAATGAATTAGACATATTTATACCAGTAGCTGGTTTAAAAAAGGATGAAAAACATAAGACCTCACAGTTAATGATTGGGGAGCCGTTAACTTTAATTGATATGGACAAAAATAGTCAAGAGTTTTATCTCTTACAACGAATTCAAGATGAAGTTCATCGTTTTGCAATCACCTTTCATCGAATGACGCGGAATAAAAATTTACTTTATTCACAGTTAGATGGAATTAATGGTATTGGTATAAAGAGAAAGAAACTATTACTAAAACATTTTGGCTCAATAAATAAGATTAAAAATGCTACAGTAGAAGACTTAAATAAGATTGGAATCGGAGAAAGGTTAGCATTAGAGATTATTAACTCGCTTAATCAAAGTGTTAATTAATAAGCCTAAGTTAAATTAATTTTAACTTAGGCTTATTATGAATAAATTTAATTTTAGTTATGCCTCTGTACGTTCTTTAAACAATAGTGTGATAGTCCAAATTCCTGCTAATCCCACTAGGGTATATACTATCCTGCTAATCCAAGCAGTTTGTCCACCAAACAAACCAGCAACCAAATCATATTGGAATAACCCTACTAACAGCCAGTTTAATGCACCAATGATAACTAAAACTAAGGCGAATTTTGTCATATGAATCCCTCCTTTCTTCTTGTATCTAAGTATTACCAAGAAAAAAGGAATTATTACTAAAATTTTTGTTATTTTAATGTATGTTTAATAAAGCCTTAATTTAGTTAAGATAAGTATCTAAAAAATTTTTCATGTCATCAGGGTAAGTGGCTTCGAAACTTAGTGGTTTACCAGTTATGGGATGAAAAAATTCTAGTTTCATAGCATGAAGTGCTTGCCTTTTAAATATTTTAGTATTGCCTCCATACAAATCATCCCCAATTAGTGGGTGACCAATCCAAGCCATATGAACTCTAATTTGATGAGTTCTGCCAGTAGCTAATTCTAATTCAATTAATGAATAACAATCGTTTGATTTTATTGTTTTATAGTATGTTTTTGCAAGCTTGGCCTCAAGGTTATCAACTTCAACTATTCTTTTCATTCCATGATTTGGGTCTTTTAAGATTGGAGCTTCGATTACCCCATGATCATCCTTTACCCTACCATGTACTATTCCGTGATATATTCTTTTTAAATTTTTATCATTTAGTTGTAATGCCAGTTTGTGATGAGAATATTGGTTTTTTGCTATAACAAATAAGCCGGATGTATCCCTATCTAAACGGTGAACAGGACGGAAACGGTATTGAACACCTTTTTCTTGCCAATAATATATTAAACCATTAGCGATAGTGTTTAGATAATGATTACGTGTAGGATGTACTACAATGTTAGCCGGCTTATTTATCACAATAATATCTTTATCCTCATAAAAAATGTCGAGTGGTATAGGTTGCGGTATTATATCAATAGATGTCTCTTTAATTACATAGACATTTAAGGTATCACCTTTATTAACCCTCATTGTTACAAATGTAGGAATATCGTTAAGATAAATACCTTTATTGTTTTTAAGATTTGTTAGAGATTTCCTGGAAAAGTTATAATGCTCTAATAGAATCTCTTTTATCATTAAACCTTCCCATTCAACAGGAATGTCAATTTTAAGTAAGTGGTTCATATTTTATCTTCCTAATCAGACTACAGAGTAATTTCAAATGCTGTGTATATATCACTTACTTAATATTTTAACCTAAACTCCATTGTTTGTGGATTATGATCGCTATTTTCAAACTTTAAGTCATGCCCGTATACGTCAATTATTTCAACGTTTGGTGAGATCAAGAATCCGTCTATTATTGTTGTATAAGAAACCCCTTCTACATAACTTGTTCCGTTAGCTCGTACGGTAGGAATTGATTCATCTACGGCCCATAACCATCCTTCTGGAAGAAAATCTTCGGGTAATTCTTGTACCCAATTTTCTACATCATCCTCATTTTTAACAAGAAAATGGTTCCAGTCTCCTCCTATGATTACATAATTACCTTTTTCATATTGGTCAATCATATAATTTTTAACAAATGCTATTTGCTGTGCTCTTACCGACCCATCATCAAATGCTGACAAGTGAAGATTAGCAATAATCAATTGTTTCCCATTATCTAATTGAATTATACTATCTGTCATACATCTATCTAACAAGAATAATCTGTCTGGGAATACATCCTTACCTGGAAATTGGTATCTTGTACTTGAACTTAATTGATATTTTGAGAAAGTACTTATTCCACCTTCTACATGACCCATTGGATTAAAAACAGGTACGGGGACCCAAGGTACCTTATAGTTAGTTGCGTAAGCTGATGCATATTCTGAAAGACTTTCCTCTAAAGCTGTTAATTCATTGACATTATAACTTCTAGATGCCTTCACATCAATTTCTTGAACAATATAAAAATCAGAGGCTTGTTTAGTTAAAAATTGAATGATTTTGTCCATATTAATTAATGTTTGTTCCTCACTTCTTGATCTTGAAGAAGTGCCACCATCTTTGAAGAAATCTTGACCCTCATCTAGGCCAGCATATCCAATATTAAACGTTGAAATAGTAAAAGTGTTATTTGGATTAAGTTGTAATGTTTGATTGTTATTAATCTCTAAAGGTATAACATCTTTTGGTTTATAGTCTGTTATCATAATATATAGGACAAATACAGCTAAAACTATTACAAATAGTAATATTATCCCCGAAATAGCTTTCAATAAATTAATTAACATTTTAATCCCTCCTTATAAAATTATAATTGATAAACCCAAATTAATCCATAGAAGTAAAACTAAATTTCAATAATAGAATATTCATAAAAATTAGAGAAATTATAAAAAACATGATAAATATTATTCGATAGAAAGGGTTGATGGAATGTTCTTCCATGGCATTAAATATGAGTATCTCTTATTTCAGTATCCCGTGTTGTCTCCGGAATTAATTTTATCAAGAGAAAATAAAGAGCAACTTAAAGATAGAAAACATCTAATTGAACGTTTTGGATTTGAACCAGTTCATTTATTACAAGCTAGTGGGTCTTTTCCAGTCAGAAAATGTTTAGAGACTTGTTTTAAGTACGGAAATATAGTATTTATGTTCAACAATTTAAGTACTTCTTATCTCCAATTATCTGAGAATGAAATAGGAGTAAGGGAGATAGATGTTCGAAGAGCCAAACTTATATTTATAAATCAACCTAACTTAATTGATAATGTAAAAAAACTTTTTACAGATAAGAAAATTTATTTAGTTATAGACAAAGAATACTTTAGTAAAGGTCTGCTAATTAATTAATTATTTTATCTTTAGATCTTATTTCTACTCTTCTTATTTTTCCACTAATCGTTTTTGGAAGTTCTGGAACAAATTCGATAATTCTAGGATATTTATAAGGTGCGGTAACTTTTTTAACATGCTCCTGTAATTCAATCGCCAAAGCATCACTAGGGTAATAATTTTTTGCTAATACTATTGTAGCTTTCACTACTTGTCCCCTGATTGGATCTGGGATAGCTGTTATCGCACATTCTAACACTGCAGGATGTTCAATTAAGGCACTTTCTACTTCGAAAGGACCTATTCTATAACCTGAGCTTTTAATAACATCGTCAGATCTACCAACAAACCATAGATATCCGTCCTCATCAACCCATGCCATATCGCCAGTATAGTAAATGTCATTATTCCATACCTGTTCAGTTAAAATTTTGTCTCGATAATAGCCATCAAACATTCCAATAGGCTTATTCTTATCAGTCCGTACTACTATCTGGCCTTCTTCCCCAATGTCACAAGATTTCCCAAACTCATTTATGATTACGATATCGTATCCTGGAGCAGGCTTGCCCATAGAGCCAGGTTTTGGATTAATCCATGGGAAAGTGCCCACTATCACAGTTGCCTCAGTTTGTCCGTAACCCTCTCTTAACTCCAAACCAGTAGCCATTAAGAACTGATTGTATACTTCTGGATTAAGAGGTTCACCAGCTATTGAGCAATGAACAAGATTACTCATATCGAATTTTGATAAGTCTTCCTTTATAAAAAATCGATAAATTGTAGGTGGGGCACAGAAGGTAGTAACTTTATATTTAATTACTATCTCAAGTAATTCTTTCGGAATGAATTTATCATAATCATAAACAAAAACTGCACTTCCGCATAACCATTGACCATATATTTTCCCCCAAGCAGCTTTTGCCCAACCGGTGTCAGCTACAGTAAGGTGCAGTCCACCTTCTTGTACACATTGCCAATATTTCGCTGTTGAAATATGACCTAGTGGGTAGGTAAAGTTATGTTGGACCATTTTTGGCATTCCAGTAGTACCTGATGTGAAATATAATAAAGATATATCTTGATTATTAGTTGATTCATCACCTGTTGTTCTTATAAAATTGTCTGATGCTTTTTCTAACTCACTATTATAATCGCACCAACCATCACGGTTTCCACCAACAAGTACTTTAGTAAACTTTGGGGATTCAGTTATTGATTCTTCAATATGATTGAGGACTTCAGATTCATTTATTGAGACAATCATTTTAATACCCGCTGCATTATTTCTATATACAATGTCTTTACGTGTTAGAAGATGTGTAGCAGGTATACAAATAGCACCTAATTTATGAAGTGCAAGAATACAAAACCAGAACTCGTATCGTCTTTTAAGTATTAACATTACTGGATCGCCCTTTTTAATACCTAGATTTTTAAAGATATTTGCAGTTCTATCACAATATTTTTTTAGTTGGCTAAAAGTAAATATAGCTTCATCGCCTTTGTCATTACACCAAACTAATGCTATTTTGTCGGGACTTATTCTGGCTATCTCATCAATAACATCGTATGAGTAGTTAAAATTGTCCGGAATATTTATTTTAAAGTTTTCAAAAAAATCTTCATATGAACTAAAATCACTTTTTAATAGATACTTATTTAACATAAAAATTACCTCAATCCCTTTTAATTAATCTAGTTTGTAATAATTAAGATACTATTGCAATGAAAATTGCTTGTCCTAAAATTTAAAACATTAGAATAAATAATATCATAATTTTTTTAATAGTTAATAAATTTTTGGAATGTTTTAAATTTTTGTTGAATTTATTATTTAAAAAATTAAATTACTACCTATGCACTTAATTGTTTATATCTACATAGTATAACTTGAAATCACCCTTGTGAATTGATGAGCCCGAGCAAGGAGGGGTGGAACTTTTGAAGGGTAATGACCAACACGTTAAGCCGTTACTGACTAATCGAGAAAGAGAAGTATTTGAATTATTAGTTCAGGATAAGACAACCAAAGAAATAGCGAAACAACTGTTCATAAGTGAAAAAACTGTTCGTAATCACATAAGTAATGTTATGCAAAAACTAGGTGTAAAAGGACGGTCTCAAGCAGTTGTTGAATTGGTTCGGCTCGGGGAACTTAAAATATGAGCCTAAATAACCCCCATTAAAGCTCTACTAAAAAGGTAGAGCTTTTTAAAATGTAGTGAAAATTTACTATTTAAAATCTATATTAAAAAATTTACAATTATTATATAATCATAAACGTAAATGTTTAATTTACTTATGAACATGTAAAAATGTTTACATATATATTATATGTAAATAACTTCTTAGGGGGTAACAGATAAGATGGATAATAATCGACCTATTGGTATTTTAGATTCAGGGGTAGGTGGTCTGACAGTTGTAAAGGAAATTCTAAAACAGTTACCACATGAGAAACTGATATATGTTGGAGATACAGCTAGATGTCCATATGGTCCTCGTCCTAGAGAAGAGGTAAAACAATTTACTTTTGAGATTGTTGACTATTTAATGACTTTTAACGTTAAAAGTATTGTTATTGCTTGTAATACGGCTACTGCTTATACACTAGAGGATGTAAAAAATAAAGTTGATATTCCTGTAATTGGTGTAATATATCCAGGTAGTATTGCAGCAACGCAAAATACTATAACAGGGAAAATTGGGGTAATAGGAACCGAAGGGACCATTTCAAGCGGAGCATATGAAAAAACCTTAAAGATGATAAGACCGGATTTAGAAGTTATAGGTTTGGCTTGCCCTACATTAGTACCTCTAGTTGAAGAAAACGGTAAGCATACGGAAGAAAATATAGTTAAGGTTATAAGTGAAGCTCTAGCGCCGTTAAAGGGAAATACAATTGATTCATTAATTCTAGGATGTACTCATTACCCTATAATAAGTGAATATATTCAACAGGTCGTAGGGGAAAATGTATTACTTATAAGCTCGGCGGAAGAGACTGCTAAGGAACTGACGCAAATTTTGGAGGATAAAAATCTTTTAAATAATGATTTAACTAAGACAGACAATCTTTTTTTTACAACTGGAGAATATTTAACATTTAAAGAAATTGGTGAAAAATGGTTAGGAACAAAAATAGAAGTTGGGCATATAAATATTTAACTAATTTTAGATAATTACTTCTTAAAAATATTATATTATTTTTTGGACAAAATAGTTATATTTCCTCCCAATGCTCGTATACATAAGTAAAAGATGCATTGGAGGTTTTCAAGATATGTTAAGAGGGAATCTGTTTAAATTGTTTTTAATATTGTTTATAGGGATTTTCGGTATAACCGGTTGTGGGTTATATGGTCCTAAAGATACAACGGGGGAAATTGACCCACCTCCTGTAACATTAACACTTGATGAAGAGCTAAGTGTTTCAGAAATACCGAATTCTGAGCAAATTTCATTAAATAATACAGATGAAGTTGTAACCGAACAAGAAGCAAAAAAAATTAAATCAACAATATATTTTTTGGATCAAAATAATGACGTTGTGCCATTAACTTTTGATCTTCCAAAGGTTGAGGGAATAGCTCAACAAGTATTGGAATATATGACTATTGGTGGTCCGGCAGAGGAACTTTTACCAGAGGGTTTTAAACCAGTTATACCTAAAGATACTTCATTTACTGTGAATATAAAATCAGATCAGCATCTAGCGATAATTGATTTTTCAAAAGATTTTTTTAATTATGAGGCTGAATCATCAGCTCAAGAAAAGAAAATTTTGGATGCTATTACCTGGAGCATGACTGAATTTTCAACTATTGATAAGGTTCAAATACGTGTAAATGGTTATGAGTTAACAGAAATGCCCGTATGGGGTACTCCTATCATAGATGATTTAAGCAGAATAGATGGTATTAATCTGGAATTAGCTAACAATATAAATGTCTCTGATACCACGGCTGTGACTTTATATTTTTATAGGGTTCATCAAGATCAAGAGTACCTAGTTCCAGTCACAAGACTTATACCGAAAACTGATAATCTTGCAAAAGCAACATTAGAACAATTGATAATTGGACCTAAAACGGGGTCGGATTTTGTATCAACATTTTTACCAACAACAAAAATATTAAATGTGAAATTAAGCAATGGTTTATTAATTGCTGATTTCGATGAAGATGTGATGGGTTTTGAAAATCAATTAACAAGTGAATTGATTGATATGATAGTATTTTCGATTACCGAAACAACAAATGTTTCAAAAATTCAAATTAAGGTTATGGGCCAAATAAAGCCTTTACCTGAAAATTACTCTTTACCTATTATGAGGTCAGAGGTAATTAATGCAACTTTATTTTAGAGAATAATTGTAGTTTATATTATTATATCTAGTAAGATTTATGAGGAGATAGCAAAAAACTCCTTTTTTTCTTTGTTAAATTCCATTAAGTGGGTCTTTGTCTGCTGTTACTGTTGGTATAGACTTTTTACAGTTTTTATTATATTAATAACATATATAATCTTTGAAGAAGCTAAGAATTTTTTTGTGGATGGTTATACTAACATTGATTGAATAAATTGGGGGTTGTCCTAAATGAGAATTGACGAGAGATTAAATAATGAATTAAGAAAGGTTAATATTATTAGGGATTATAATAAACATGCTGAGGGTTCTGTGTTAATTGAGGTGGGTGCGACTAGAGTAATCTGCACAGCTTCTATTGAAGATAGAGTACCAATTTTTAAGCGAGGCGAGGGAAAGGGTTGGATTACAGCTGAGTATTCAATGATTCCAAGAGCAACCCACACTAGAAATCAACGTGAGTCAACAAAGGGTAAGGTAAGCGGGCGGACAATGGAAATATCGAGGCTGATAGGAAGGGCGCTTCGATCAATTGTTAATTTTGAACATCTTGGGGAGAAAACTATTTGGATCGACTGTGATGTAATTCAAGCTGATGGTGGAACTAGAACTGCTTCAATAACTGGTTCATTCGTTGCGATAGTAGATGCTTGTTATAAATTGCTTAGGGAAAATAAGATAGAGAGAATGCCGATAGAATCCTTTATTGCAGCTACAAGTGTAGGAATAATAAATGATGAGTCAAGGTTAGACTTGGATTATCTTGAGGATTCACAAGCCAAAGTTGATATGAACATTGTAATGACTAGTGAAGGTAAGTATGTAGAGATACAAGGTACGGGTGAAGAATCACCTTTTTCTGAAGAAGAGCTCTTCCAATTATTAAAATTAGGCAAACAAGGAATAATGCAATTGATTGAATATCAAAAAGAGGCCTTGGGTGATATTCACAAATTAATAGGACAGGGAAAATAGTCATGTTTAAAGAAATTGTAATTGCTTCAAGGAATAAAGGTAAGTTGGATGAGTTTAAAAGCATATTTAGTAGCTTAGGAGTAACGATAAAATCTTTAGATGATTATTTAGAGATCGCTGATGTTGTAGAAGATGGTCATACATTTGGAGAAAATGCCTGTAAAAAAGCAGAGACTATTTCTCGTCTAATAAATTTACCTGTTTTAGCTGATGATTCTGGGCTTGTGGTTGATGCACTTGATGGGAAACCGGGTATTTATTCAGCTAGGTATGCAGGAGAAGAGAAGGACGACAGGAAAAATAATGAAAAGCTCCTTAATTCTTTAGAAGGTGTTGATCTAAAAAGAAGAACGGCTAGGTATATCTGTGCCCTTGCATTATCAGTTCCAAAAAGTAATACAATAATTATCAAAGGAACTTGTGAGGGTTTGATAGGATTAGAAGCTAAGGGAAGCAATGGTTTTGGATATGATCCTTTATTTTATTTACCTGATTATAATCAAACAATGGCTGAAATTTCACCTAAACTAAAAAATATTATTAGTCACAGGGCGGTCGCTTTAAATGAAATGGTAGCTGTTCTAAAACGAAAATTATAGTTTGACTATAGAAGGTTATCGTGGTAAAATATATAGTGTTGTCACTAGATTGACGCATATATGTCTCAGTAGCTCAGCTGGATAGAGCAACGGCTTTCTAAGCCGTGGGTCGGGGGTTCGAATCCCTCCTGGGATACCATTTAGAATTTCTGAAGTTATTTTATATAAATGAGTAAACGCCCTAGAACACTTAAATTAAGGTTCTAGGGTGTTTTTATTTTTAAAGTTAACGAGTATTTTGATTAGGCTTACTTTCATTTTTATTTACATTTTCAATTGTACCGCTAATATTTTTATTCCTATCATTATTATCCGGGGGTTCAGTAGTTTCCTCATTATTTCCATTAGGTAATGTATTATCATTAGACTTGTTTGTATTTTCATTGTTTAAGTTATCATTGTCTTGCTTATTATTATTCGGATTAAGAGAAGAATTATTTTCTTCGTTCTCTTTATTTGTTTTCAAATCCGAATCGGTTGCATTATTATTTTGGGATGAATTCGGATTTTGATTAGATTTACTATTATTAGATTCACTATGATTACTTTCTATATCATTATTATTTTGGATTAATTCAGCATTATTATTAAATAGTTCTTTAACGTTATCTTCGTTTAACTGTTGGTCACTAATATCAATTCCTTGTAATTTTTTGTCTTGTTGTATTACATACTTACCTAATGATACCTGCTTGCTATCAGCCATGTCCTTATCATTCTTTGTACCATTTACTACTAAAATTTTCACATCTAACTGTTCAGCAATCAATTTTTCCTCTAAAAATTGTTCGTACTCAATAATTAAAAAGTCTTTATTTTCCTCACATAACCCAATCATAATATAATTCTCTTCATTTGGTATCAAGTATCCTAATTTCTTAGATTGACTAATAATATTCTCAGTAATCGAATAAAGATCTCTACTATCGCTTGGAATTCTCGAGACTATTTCTTCCCCATCAATATTTAAAGCTTTAATATTTATTACTTTATCTCCTTTTAGTTCTAACTCAATACTAGGGTTTATATCTATGGTTATATAAGTACTTGCTTGAGTAATATTAGTAAATGGCATTATTAACAACATAATTGATGCTGCTAAAGCAACCCAAAGACCTTTTTTCATAAAAGATTTTTTCGGGTAAGGAGATTTGTTGGTATCTGTGCTTATATTCTGATTAAAAATTACTTCATCACCAATATTCCAAGATAAATCAAGAGGAACAGAGATAAACTCCCCCTCTTTTGTAATAAGTATGGCTTTTTCATTTTTCATCTCTAGAATTATACCTTTATCCATTTTTAAAACCTCACTTTATATACTCTTGTAATGAAGGTAATTCTAAATGCCATATTAGTGTCATCGTAATTACATATTTTCTATTTCGTTCAATTTTTTTAGATGATATTTTTGATTCTTGGGCTAATGCTTTAACCGGGATTTGTTTTTTTTCCAGCAGATGTAGCATTAGTGTATCTGATACAGCAATAGTTTTTGCAACTAATTTTAGTTCTTCACGCAATGTTCTCTTTACTGGGCTTATACTGGGTAAATCTTGAAATGATATGTTAAATATAACTAAATATTTTTGCAACTCTTCGATTTCCTCTACTAAAGGGTTAACCTGTTGAATTAGTAATGTTTCTTTTATTTGATCAATGGCCAAATTATTATGTCTATTTTCTTTTCTTAAGTAGTCAATTACTCTACTTTTTATTACTTGTCTTGACAGGGATAGGAAATTACCTTTATTATGATCAAATCGATGGATAGCTTCTTCAAAAGCAATTAAGCCGATAGATAATTCTTCATCTCTACCCCACTCGACATATCTATTACAAGTGTCAAAAACCACTTTTCTGATAAACGGTTGATACTCCTTCAGAAGATCCGCCAAAACTTCCTTATCTTTTTGTGCAATTGTTACTCTCTCTTCTAAAACCATAACTGTGTAACACCTCTCATCCCTCTCTTCATCAATTATAGCAAAAAAAACGGATATAGAGACGAGAAAATTAAGGTAAGAATATTAACATTTATTATTTATACATATTACGATAAAAACTAATTAAAATTGGGGGGCAATGTTAAAATAAGCAAAAAAATAACCTTTGGGTTGCAAAGGTTATTTTTTGATTTACTTTAATTTTTAGTTGTTTCCTGATTTTTTCCCACTATTACCTTTAGCATTATTTATATTAGTATCTTCTTGCTTAGTATTTTCTAGGTTTGTATCCTCTTCAGTTTCAATTACGTTAGAATTATTTTTTGCATTCGCATTACCATTATTTGTTTTTACGGTGTTACTAGCCTGTATCTGGGTATCTTCACCATTATTATTATTTTCATAATTTAATTCAACATTTAATTCATTATCCAATTCAGCATTTACTTCACTATCTAATTTATTATCTTGCTTATTTGAGGTTTCGTTACTTTTACCATTTTCATTAGTAGCATTTTTAAGTTTTGCTAAGTCAGAAGCTTCAACACCTAGTAATTCTTTAGCTTCTCCTAAACCCATATTACTATCAGTAAATAAAGCAGAAACTTCACTAACATCTTTAGCCGAAGCTTCGGCTAATGCAAAGATTTGAGATATTTGACCATAGCCTACTCCTAATGCTCTAATTTCAGCAACCTTTTCTGGGTCTAGATCACTAACTACATTTGCAACTAGCAATGCCTTATCTTTTATTTCGCCAATCTGTTTGTTTTCATTAAGCCCTTCAATATCAAAGCTTACGGAAGTTACTATATCTTGAATAAGTTGGTCCATTGTATCTTGTGATACATTTTCAGTATCATATGCTTTCTCAACTGATTCTAAAGAGTCATCAACTTTTGCTTGATAATCATTAATTACAGTTTGAAAAAGTGTGTTCCATTTCTCCTCGTCTATTTCTCCAGTATCTGCAACTGAAATCAAATAAGCAGCCTCAGCAATTCTTTCCGAGGAAATACTTGCTAATAAACTTGCTTTTTTAGCCTCATCAAAAGTTAAAGCTACATGAATTTCTTCAAAAACTCTGTCAAATAGATAAAATATATCATCTGGTGTTATTCCTGCGTCAGTACTTTCTTCAGTAGTTTCTTCAGTAGTTTCTTCAGTAGTATCGTCATCTTCAATTACTTCGGTTTCAGTTGTTGTTTCTACTGTACCATCTTCCCCAGTAGTTTCCTCGGCAAAGACTGGTGTGCAGCTGAAAATCATTCCAATAATAAGTAAAATAGATAATAGTTTAGCAATTTTAGTTTTTAACAAATTTAACACCCCTTTTTTTAGTTGTTATACATTACGATAAAATTCTTTAAAAATTGGGAGTTTAAAAGTATAATGTTTTAAAAAAATTAATAAATATAGATATCATTATAAGATATTTACAACTAGATTAACTTTCTTGAAAAGAGAATGTTTTATGTTATAATGTAGTGGTTATACCGAAAGATATAATGAATTCACTGTTTTAGGTTTGGTTTTAGATTTTATTTTTATGGCAATAATATCGCTTATCTAGCCATTTAATTAAATAAAATAAAAAAATGTCGATAGTAGTCAGACGAAGATTTTTGAAAGATTTTAAGGGGGAAATATAGGATGAATGTAAGTTGGGGAAAAATTGAAAATGAAAAGAATAAAGGTATTCTTCAAGTTGAAGTAGATGTTGAGAAGGTAAAAGAGGCTTTAGATTTAGCGTTTAAAAAGGTAGTAAAAACTATTAATGTACCTGGGTTTCGTAAAGGGAAAGTTCCTCGTCAAGTTTTTGATTCGCGATTTGGTGTGGAAGTTCTATATAATGATGCATTAGACATTTTATTACCCAAGGCTTTTGAAGAAGCTGTTAAAGAGACGGGAATTTATCCTGTGGATCGACCAGATATTGATGTTGAACAATTTGAAAAAGATAAACCACTTATTTTTAAAGCAACTGTAGTTGTTAAGCCTGAAGTAGAACTTGGCGAATACATAGGTGTAGAAGTTATAGAGAAAGATTTTACAGTTAAAGAAGAGGATATAAATAAAGAATTAGAGAAATTACAAAATCGTCATGCGGAAGTAGTTATTCTTGAAGAAGGTACAGTTGTGGAAGGAAATACAGCTGTTATTGACTTTGAAGGTTTTCTTGATGGGGTTGCATTTGATGGCGGGAAAGGTACAATGCACTCACTGGAAATAGGTTCAAAATCTTTTATTCCAGGTTTTGAAGAACAAATAATTGGAATGAGCAAAGGCGAAGAAAAAGATATTGTTGTAATGTTTCCTGAGGATTACGGTAATGCGGATCTTGCTGGTAAAGAGACCACTTTTAAAATAAAGCTACATGAGATTAAGGGCAAGAAAATTCCTGAATTAGATGATGAGTTTGCAAAGGATGTAGATTTCGAGACATTAGAAGAGCTTAAGCAGGATACAAGGGAAAAGTTGGAAAAGAACGCTGAGCAAGATAAAGAAAATTACTATAAAGAAGAAGCAATTAAGAAGGTTACAGAAAATTCAAATATAGATATTCCAGAGGTTATGATTAATAGTGAAATAGAGAAGATGATTAAGGACTTTGAGCAACAATTATCATATCAAGGGATGAACATTGATTTATATCTTCAATACGTTGGTATGGATTTGGACGGCTTAAAAGAGCAGTTTAAAAAAGATGCGGTAATAAGAGTTAAATCAGATCTTGTAATTGAATCTATTGGAGTAAAAGAACAAATAGAAGCTTCTGATGCTGAGCTTGATGCTGAGTATACACGTGTAGCTGAATTATATAAACGAGATATAGAGGAAATTAAACAAATTATAGGAAGCAATGATGAGGGAATTGAGAGGGTAAAATCAGATATTATATTTCGCAAGACAATCAATTTTATAGTAGACAAAATAAAGCCGATAAAAGAAGGATAATAGAAAATTATTATAAAAAAACTATATATATGATAAAATATAGATATAAAGTTTTTTTGTAAGATTCTCTTTGATTTATGGGTTGTTAAACCATTAAAAATGGGGTGAAAATAGAAGATGTTTAAATTTAGTGATGAAAAAGGATCTTTAAAATGTTCATTCTGTGGTAAAACTCAAGAACAAGTCCGAAAGTTGGTTGCTGGTCCTGGTGTTTATATTTGTGATGAATGTATTGAGTTGTGTAATGAGATTATTGATGAGGAGATTTATGCCGAGGAAAATAATAATCTTCAGGATGTACCTAAACCTCAAGAGATTAGAGAAATATTAGATCAATATGTTATTGGTCAAGACATAGCTAAGAAGACACTTTCTGTAGCAGTTTACAATCACTATAAAAGAATTAATTCTAAGGACAAATCAGATGATGTAGAGTTGCAAAAAAGCAATATTTTACTTTTAGGCCCAACGGGTAGTGGTAAGACTTTACTAGCACAAACGATGGCTAAAATATTAAACGTACCCTTTGCAATTGCTGATGCAACCTCTTTAACAGAGGCGGGATATGTTGGCGAAGATGTTGAAAATATCTTGCTAAAATTAATTCAAGCGTCAGACTATGATATTGAACGTGCCGAGCGTGGAATCATTTATATCGACGAAATCGACAAAATTGCTCGAAAATCTGAAAATCCTTCAATAACTCGTGATGTATCTGGCGAAGGCGTGCAACAAGCACTATTAAAAATTCTTGAAGGTACTACAGCGAGTGTACCACCTCAAGGTGGAAGGAAACATCCACATCAAGAATTTATTCAAATAGATACGATTAATATTTTGTTTATTGTAGGTGGGGCATTTGATGGAATAGACAATATTATTAAGCGGAGAATTGGTAAAAAAGTTATTGGTTTTGGTTCAGAAGGATTATCAGAAATCAAAAAGGAAGACACTTTAACCAAAATTTTACCAGAAGACTTATTGAAATATGGTCTAATACCTGAATTTGTTGGACGTATTCCAGTGTTGGCAACTTTAGAGCAATTAGACGAAGAATCGCTAATTCAAATTTTAACTAAACCGAAAAATGCTTTAGTAAAACAATATAGTAAAATTTTTGAGATGGATGATGTAAAGTTAGAGTTTGAAGATGAAGCATTAATAACAATAGCCAAAGAGGCAATGAAAAGGAATACTGGGGCACGTGGGTTACGTTCGATAATCGAGACAGCATTACTTAATGTTATGTATGAGTTACCATCTAGAAGTGATGTCGATAGATGTGTTATCACAAAGGATACTATTCTTAAAAAAGTACCTCCAATACTCTATAACAAGAGTGGTAAGCTGTTGGAAATTAATATTAAAAAAGAAGAAAGTGCTTAATATATAAAAAAACCGTCAGTATTTGACGGTTTTTTTATATATTAATTAAATATTAATGATTATGTGCCTACCTATAAGGAAATACTATATTTTAGAGAGTTAATAAAAATTATCTATTTATATTAACTTAGATATAGGGAGGTAGAGTAATGAGTGTAACAGGAATAATCATTTTTGTTCAATTGATATTTACAGCAATTATTGGCTTGTATTTTTGGAATCTCTTAAAGAATCAACATAGTAACAAGTCTTCAGTTGAACACGAATCAAATAAGGAGTTAGATAAATTAATTAAACTAAGATCAATATCACTTACAGCACCATTAACAGAAAAGACAAGACCAAAAAAGTTTAAGGACATTATAGGACAGGATGAAGGTCTTAAAGCTTTAAGAGCAGCATTATGCAGTCCTAATCCTCAACATGTTATTATCTATGGTTCACCAGGTATAGGAAAAACAGCTGTAGCTAGATTGGTTCTTGAAGAAGCAAGATTACTAAGCTATTCTCCTTTTACAATTGAATCGAAGTTTGTTGAGCTAGATGCTACAACTGCTAGATTTGATGAACGTGGTATTGCTGACCCTTTAATTGGTTCGGTACATGATCCAATTTATCAAGGTGCGGGTGCTATGGGTCAAGCCGGAATACCACAACCAAAACTAGGAGCAGTTACAAAAGCTCATGGTGGAGTTTTATTTATTGATGAGATAGGGGAATTACACCCTATTCAAATTAATAAATTATTAAAGGTATTAGAAGATAGAAAAGTAATAATTGAAAGCGCATATTATAGTTCTGAGGATTCTAATATTCCAAAGCATATTCATGATATGTTTCAAAATGGGTTACCTGCTGATTTTCGTTTAGTAGGTGCGACAACAAGACAACCAGAGGAAATACCACCAGCTATTCGTTCAAGATGTTTAGAAATCTTCTTTAAACCTTTATCTACTGAAAGCCTAGCTAAGATAATTGAAAATGCCTTGGTAAGGGTAGAACTAGAATATGAGCCGGATGTTATAGACATAGCTAAAAATTATGTTTCAGATGGTCGTGAAGCTGTTAATCTTGTACAGATTGCTGCAGGAGTTGCGTTATCTGAACAGAGAGAAAAAATTCTAGTTAAAGATATTGAATGGGTAATAAATAATAGTCAGCTTACCCCTCGTTATGAACATAAAATATCTTCGACATCAGAAGTTGGGGTTGTAAATGGTTTGGCCGTTTATGGGCCAAATATGGGCTCTCTTTTAGATATAGAGGTTACGGCTAAGAAAGTTAATTTGGGTAAAGGAAAGATAAAAATCACTGGTGTAGTAGAAGAGGAAGAGACAGGTAATAGTAAAAAAATATTAAGAAGAAAAAGCATGATTTTAGGGTCTTTAGAGAATGTCTTGACCGTTTTAAACAATACTACGGATGCTAATCCTTATGATTATAACATTCATGTTAACTTTCCTGGGGGTATGCAAGTAGATGGCCCGTCAGCAGGGATATCAATAGCAACTGCTATCTATTCAGCAATAAAACAGATTCCAATAGATTGTAAAGTTGCTATGACTGGAGAATTAAGTATTTTTGGAAAGGTTAAACCAATTGGTGGAGTGGTGGCTAAGATTGAAGCTGCACAGAAGGCAGGCGTAAAAAAGGTTATTATTCCAACTGAGAATTGGCAAAAAAGTTTTGATAACATTACTAATATAGAAATAATAAGAGTTGACAACTTAACTCAAGTATTAAATTGTGCATTGTTAGCTCAAGAGGATATTTATATTAAGCCAAAGGAAATTTTCTCCCCTACTAATAAAACAGTAAATTTTGAATCTATGAATTAAAAGAATTAATAAGCCCCCTACCTAAAATATTGTTTAGGTAGGGGGCTTATCGGCTAACTTTACTTATACTCTTTGATTAGTTAGACAAAACTCGATAAAAAGGTTAAAATTTCTATAGAGTTTAAATATCTTTTATAGTAAATAGACATAATAATATTGCTTAATAATCGGGGGTGTCATAATGAGTCGTAATAAACAAATAAAAAAAATTCCTCTTTTGCCTTTAAGGGGGTTACTCGTATTTCCAAGCATGGTACTACATCTTGATGTTGGAAGGGGAAAGTCAGTAAAAGCACTTGATCAATCAATGCTTAGTGATGGCTCATTGATATTTTTAACAACACAAGAGGATGTGCAAATAGAAGAACCAAAACCTGATGATATCTATATAGTAGGCACAATTTCTAAAGTAAGACAGATGTTGAAATTACCAAACGGTACGATTAGAGTTTTAATTGAGGGATTATATAGAGCCAAAATAATTGAATATTTACAGGAAGATAAATATTTTGAAGTAAGTTATGAAGTCTTAGAAGAAATAGATGGGAAAAGTTATGAAGCGGATGCTTTATCAAGAGTAGTAGTAGATTTATTTGAGAAGTATGTCAATGTCTCAAAGAAAGTATCTCCAGAAACCCTAACAACCGTATCTGATATTGATGATAATGGTCGACTTGCCGATGTAATAGCATCCTATTTACCAATAAAAATTAAAGAGAAGCAAGAAATTTTAGAACTAGTATCAATAAAGGAACGGTTAGAGAGAATCTTAAGTATTTTAAACAATGAACATGAAGTGTTGGAACTTGAAAAACAAATAAGTCAGCGTGTAAAAAAACAAATGGAGAAAACACAAAAGGAATATTACTTACGAGAACAGATGAAAGCAATTCAAAAAGAATTAGGGGATAAAGACGGAATTGCCAATGAAGTAATCGAGATGCGTGAGAAATTAAAGAACCTTGGTGCCCCAGAATATGTTAGGGATAAAATTGACAAAGAAATACATCGCCTAGAGAAGATATCAGGTTCCTCGGCGGAAAGTGGAGTTATTAATACTTATATAGATTGGTTGTTTAACATACCTTGGTCGGAATCAACTGATGACGACTTAAACATTCATCGTGCTGAAAAAATTCTAAATGAAGAACACTACGGACTTGAGAAAGCAAAAGAGAGGGTTCTTGAGTACTTATCTGTTCAGAAATTAGTAAAAAAAATGAACGGTCCTATTTTATGTTTAGTTGGGCCTCCAGGGGTCGGCAAAACTTCCTTGGCCAAATCAATAGCAAAATCCTTAGGTCGGAAAGTGGTTAGAATTTCCTTAGGTGGTGTTCGTGACGAATCAGAGATTCGAGGACATAGACGTACCTATGTTGGTGCCTTACCAGGTAGAATTATTCAGGGAATGAAAACAGCGGGTACGGTTAATCCGGTATTTATTTTGGATGAAATTGATAAAATCGATTCCGATTTTAGAGGAGATCCTGCATCAGCTTTACTTGAGGTTTTGGACCCTGAGCAGAATTATTCTTTCAGTGATCACTATATTGAAATTCCTTATGATCTTTCAAAAGTAATGTTTATTACAACTGCAAACTCAGCATATTCGATACCTAAACCACTTTTAGATCGAATGGAAGTATTATATATATCTGGTTATACGGAAATTGAGAAATTACAGATTGCAAAAAATTATTTAGTTCCAAAGAAAATTAAAGAGCATGGCTTAACAAAGGATAAATTGCAAATACAAGAGGATGCCTTGGCAGAAGTAATCCGGAGATATACGAAAGAGGCTGGAGTAAGAAACTTAGAACGGGAAATTGCTACTTTGTGCAGAAAAACAGCTAAAATAATAGTTTCTGAGGAGAAAAAAAGGGTTAGGATTACAGTATATAACCTAGAAGATTATTTAGGAAAATTCAAGTACCGTTATGGAATGATGGAGAAAGAGCATCAGATAGGAGCTGTAACGGGTTTGGCTTGGACATCTGTCGGAGGGGACACACTTACTGTTGAAGCGTCAATATTTCCTGGAAAGGGGACATTGTCACTTACGGGTCAACTAGGGGACGTAATGCAGGAATCTGCACGGGCTGCTTTTAGTTATATTAGATCTAAAGCAAAAGAATTAAATATTAGCCCGGATTTTTACGAGAAGAATGATATTCATATACACGTTCCTGAAGGTGCGATTCCCAAGGATGGACCTTCTGCTGGAATTACAATGGCAACAGCCGTAATTTCTGCTTTAACAGGGACTTCTGTATATAAGGATGTTGGCATGACTGGTGAGATAACACTTCGTGGTAGAGTACTTCCAATAGGAGGGTTAAAGGAGAAAACTTTAGCGGCTCATAGGGCAGGGTTAACAACGATTATAATACCTAGAGAAAATGAAAAAGACCTTGATGATATACCAGCAAATATAAAAAAAGATATTACTTTTATCCTTGTGGATCATCTCGATCAAGTCCTTGAACGGGCATTGGTGAAACAATGAAGGTAATAGATGCAGAAATAACAATTAGTGCAGTTAAACCGGAACAATATCCCGTAGATGAGTTACCAGAAATCGCTCTTGCGGGACGTTCAAATGTAGGGAAATCTTCTTTAATTAACAAGATGATTCAGAGAAAAAAATTGGCTCGGACAAGCTCAAGCCCAGGAAAGACACAAACCTTAAACTTTTATTTAATTAATAAATCTTTCTATTTTGTTGATTTACCAGGATATGGATATGCAAAGGTGTCAAAATCACAAAGGGAAAAATGGGCAGCATTTATTGAGGAATATTTATCAAAAAGGAAAGAATTAAAAGTTGTGATTATGCTTACTGATCTTCGCCATCCACCTACAAATAATGATATAGCTATGTATGACTGGTTGAAATTTTTTGGTCTTCCCGTATTATTAGTTGGGACAAAAGCAGATAAGATTCCTAAAGGGAAATGGGATAAACATAAGAAAATTGCTAAGGAAACATTAGAGTTAGACCCAGCTGATAAAATAGTAATATTTTCTGCTGAGACAGGACAAGGAAAAGATGAGTTATGGAAGGAATTAATGATTTATTTAGAAAATGAGGAGCTTTAGATATCGGTTTTCTAATAGGTAAAAGACTAGTGAAAATATGAAAATTTTCACAGTCTTTATTTATTAAGTAGTACTTTGTATTTTATTATCTTTTTTTCGCATAAATGGAGCTGTTATTTTTTCGGATGGTATTTCGGCTAAAATCATTCCCATAAAGATCAGTGAACCACCAATCGTTACATTAATACTTAACATTTCTTTTTGATAAATTACAGAAGCAATAGCAGCGAAGACTGGTTCCATTGCAAAAATTATCGCAACCTTTGTTGGGGTAGAATGTTTTTGAAAGGTTGTTTGTGCTAGAAAAGCTAAAGCGGTTGCAAAAACAGATGTAATCAATAAAGCTATAATAACATCCTTATCCAATAATATATCAGGGTTAGTTAGGTAACCCACATCTTCAAAAATTATAGTAGCTATAAGGCTTAATACGCCTACAACTGAGATTTGAATCCATGCTAATACAAACGCAGAATATTTGGGTGCATATTTACCAGTTGAAACTATTTGAAGAGCAAAAAATATAGCGCAGAGAAAGACCAGAAAATCCCCATATGAAAAACTTGTGCTACCAATCATAGTCATAATATAAAGTCCGATTGCTGCTAACGAAACACCAATTATTGCAGTTAATTTTGGTTTTACTTTAAGTAAAATAGTTGCAAAAATAGGCACTAAAATAACGTTCAGACCAGTAATAAAACCTGCCTTGGAAGCAGATGTATACAACAAGCCCAATGTTTGAAATGCATAACCAAAAAACAAAAACAGCCCTAGTAAAAACCCCGCAATCCAAACCTCCTTGGTAATATTAAATAAATTCTTTCTATCAAAGATAAAAGCCAAAATTAAAATTATCACTGAAGCTGTCAAGAAACGGACTGCATTAAAACTGTGTGGTGGTAGAATATCAATAGCATTTTGTACTGCTATAAATGTAGTACCCCATACAAATGCAACCATTAGTAACATAAAATCTGCTATTATATTTTTTTTCATTTATTTATTGTCTCCCCGGTTATGCAATTCTGGAAAAAATTCTATTTTAAATCGATAACATTTTATTTAATGCTAATCTAGCATTTTTTGCAATATTTTTATCAACAGTTATTTGATTATTGTTATTTCCATTTACAATATTCTCTAAAGATAAAAGCAAGTCAGGTAGTTTAATTTGGTTCATTGTCTCACAATAACTCGCAACGGGATTTAAAGAAATTATATCTTTATCAGGGTTGTTAACGATAATCCTTTTGACTAAATTAGATTCGGTACCAATTGCCCATTTACTCCCTGCCTGAGACTCCGTAATAGTTTTTATTATCTTATTTGTCGAACCGTTGTAGTCGGCTAGTTGAACAACATCAAAATCGCACTCTGGGTGAACGATAATTTTTCTGCCCTCTAGTTGTGCTTTTTTAACGTCGCCCACTGAAAACTTTAAGTGCACAGAGCAATAACCTTTCCATAATATAATTTTAATTTTATTTTTGTCCCCACTATATTCAAGAAGTTCAGATTCAGGGTCCCAGACTGCCATTTCGTTAAGTGAAATACCCAAAGAATAAGCCGTATTTCTGCCTAAATGCTGATCAGGTAAGAATAGAACTCTTTGCTTTTGTTTAAATGCCCAAGCTAGCATCTCTTTAGCATTTGAAGAGGTAACAGTTGCACCTTGATTTTCTCCTACAAACGCCTTAATTGAAGCGGATGAGTTCACATAAGTTAAAGGTAAAATAGATTCACCAAATTCTTCTGTCAGAAAAGCCCAAGATTTTTTAGCTTGTTTTAAGTTTGCCATATCTGCCATTGAGCAACCAGCATCAAAATTTGGCAGAAAAACTTTTTGGTGTGGTTCAGCTAGGATTTCGGCAGTTTCCGCCATAAAATGAACACCACAAAAAATAATATAATCGGCTTTTTTGTTTTTTGCTGCTAATTTAGCTAATTCTAATGAGTCACCAACGCTATCAGAAAACTGTATAATTTCGTCTTTTTGATAATGATGGGCAGGTATATATAAGGAATCTCCAAACTTAGATTTAAGTTCTTGGATTCGTTCATGAACTTTCATATTTTTTGCCCCCAACTAAATTAAATGAGATATCTAATGATCTTATTGAATGGGTTAATACACCCATAGAAAGATAATTAACCCCAGTATAACGGTAATCTGATATATTATCTAGAGTTATTCCTCCAGATGCTTCTGTAATAATATAGTTAGGTACATCTTTAGTAAATTCCTTTATCTGATTGGGTGTACAATTATCAAATAAGATTACATCTGCTTTACACGCTACTGCCTCAAGAACTTCCTCTTTTGATTCGACCTCTACTTCTATTTTAACCATTTGACCAACTTGGCTTTTTACATTATTGATAGCTTGGGTAATACTTCCTGAAAAAGCTATATGGTTATCTTTGATTAGAACTGCATCATAAAGTCCAAATCGATGATTATAGCCTCCTCCGCAACGTACTGCATATTTTTCCAGCATTCTCAAACCAGGCGTAGTCTTTCTAGTATCACAAACTTTAATTTCTGGATTAGCCAATAAATCTATAGCTTTTTTTGTGGTAGTAGCGATTGCAGATAATCTTTGCAATAAATTAAGGATTACCCTCTCCCCGCTTAACAAAGAAGTTATTGAACCAGTAACGGTTGCAATAACGTCTCCAGCTTTGAGGACATCCCCATCTTTGGCATAAAAAATTACTTCTATATTTGGATCAAATAGCGAATAACCATCTTTAATTATAGTAAGTCCAGCAATTACTCCGTTTTCTTTCATCAGAAATTGACCAGAACTCTTGTCTTCAGGAGAAAAAATCGACTCACTTGTGATATCTCTATCTCCAATGTCTTCATTAAAGAACTGTTGAAGTAACATTCTTAGTTTTATATTATTCATCAGAATTTCTCCTTCTAACAATATAATGTTTTAGCCATTGGTCATCACATTGATTAGGGTAATCTTGTCGATAATGTCCACCGCGACTTTCAGTTCTCATTAATGCTGATGTAGTGACAAGCCAACCGACAGTAAGTAAATTTATTAAATTTCTTTGTTCAATTGTCACATCTAAGTATATTTGGTCTTCCCTTATTTGTTCTAAGTATTTTTCAAACCATTTTTTCGCAATAAGAAGTTGCTCCTCATTGCGAATAATTCCAACATTTTCGGTCATAATAATTTGAATTTCTTCAATTGTAGGAAGAATAATGTTATCTATTTTTTGCAAATTAATATTAGGAAGATAGGTTGGAATTATTGGTTGAGATAGAATAAATTTGGATAGCTTCTCTGTAAAAATAAGTCCTTCTAGCAACGAATTACTAGCCAGACGATTGGCACCATGTACTCCATTGCAAGAAACCTCCCCTACCGCATATAATCCTGGCAGAGACGTTTCCCCCTGAATATTTGTTTTAATACCACCCATAATAAAATGTGCACCAGGATAAACAGGTAATATTTCATCTTTTATATCAATTCCATTTGTGAAACAAAACTGGCTGATTGAAGGAAACCTTACTTTAAAATTTTCAATCATAGAAATATCTAGATATATTTTGTCACCCTTTTGTAGGGAGTAGTAAATTTGTCTTGCGACGATATCTCTAGGGGCCAAATCCTTTAATGGATGGATATTTTCCATTATATATTCACCGTTTTGGTTAATTAGTCTAGCCCCTTCTCCTCGAACAGCTTCGGAGATAAGTACAGATGAATTACTTTTAGTAACAAGCATAGTTGGGTGAAATTGAATAAATTCTAAATCTACCAACTCTACACCAGCACGATAAGCCATAGCAATACCATCACCAGTTATTGAGGGGTCATTTGAAGTTACAGTATATAATCTTCCGACTCCGCCAGTAGCAAGTATTGTGTGTTGAGCCTCATATAGTATAGTTTCTCCTCGGGTATTTTTTGCAATTACTCCCATACATCTGCCTTCTGCAATTATTAAATCATAAGCCATAACATAATGATGAATAGTTATATCCTTTTCAATTGCACCGATTAAACATTGAGATATTTTCTTCCCAGTAGAATCCCCGCCAGCGTGTATAATTCTATGTTTATTATGTCCGCCTTCTCTACCTAATTGGAAGTTGTTATCCTCATCACGATCAAACGAAACACCTAATTTAACTAATTGTTCAATCGCTTTAGGAGCATTTTTAACCAACTCTATTGTTGTTTCTTCGATGTTATGATTTTTCCCAGCGACAATTGTATCAATGAAGTGTTCCCTCCAATTATCATTTATATCGATTGAAGCGGCTATTCCTCCTTGAGCTAAAAACGAGTTACTATTTTCTAAGCTTTCCTTAGAAATCATTATTACGTTTTTCTCATGGGATAGTAATTCGGATACAATTAGGCCAGCAATCCCACAACCAATAACTATTACGTCAGCTTGATAAGTTTTCATTTTTTTTAGCCTCCTTCTGAAGACTGCACAAGGTAAACATATAAATATCTTTACATATAATCTCTAATAATTCAATAGTAAAGGCAAATTAAGGGACAATTGCAAATATTTTAATACAATTTAAAAAAGCAATAAAAATGGCGGTAATACAAGGTTTATTAAGAATTTATATCTGAAAGATATTAAAAATTTCAAAAAAAAATGCAATATTTAAAAAAAAGATATTCACAAGTCGGCGTGAGAATGGTATTATTAATTCACCAAACAATGTTTGGTGAGAGATTATTTTTAATGTGCCGTAAATCTGAAATGGATTTACGGTTTTTTTTATTTTTTTTTAAAAAAAACTGATCCCTATCTCCCATAATTAGTTGGAAGAAAGGGATCTTATAATTAATAGGCTCTTGCAAATATTACCGTGGTATTACAATCTTTTCCACAACAGACACACTTACCGCTTCCTGAACGTTGTTCAAAAGGTACTAGTCTTGCTGTTGCACCAGTCTCTTCTTTGATCTTATCTAAGCAATTAATATCCTCACACCACCAACTGTAGATAAATCCCTTGTTAATTAACAATTGTTCCTTTATTTGTTCGATAGTATCAGCTTGATATGAACGAGAATTCATAAATTGTTTTGCTTTATTAAACATATTATTCTGTATTTCGTTAAGTTTTTCGGGAATAATACTTTCTATTTGATTAAGAGGTAAGAATTCTTTTTCTCCCGTATCTCTTCTCACTAAAACAAATTGTTCTTTTTCCATATCTTTTGGACCAAGCTCGATTCTAATAGGCACTCCACGCATTTCATATTCATTGTATTTCCAACCCGGAGTCATTTCTTCTCGATCGTCTATTTTAACACGAATATTGATTTTTTTTAGTTGTTCTGCAATTTGCTCAACTTTAGCGATAACAGCTTCTTTATCTTTGCGGATAATAGGAATTATTACAACCTGGATTGGTGCAACCTTAGGTGGTAGTGCTAAACCTCTATCGTCACTATGTGTCATAATTAAACCACCTATTAAACGCGTAGAGACCCCCCAAGAGGTTTGATAAACGTATTGTAGCAGATTATTCTGATCAGAATATTTAATGTCGAATACCTTAGAAAAATTTTGTCCGAGGTTGTGGGATGTTCCAGCTTGTAATGCTTTTCCATCACTCATTAAACCTTCAATACAGTATGTATGAACCGCCCCAGCAAACTTTTCATTTTCAGTTTTTTTACCAGTCAAGACAGGCATAGCCAGAAACTCTTCTACAAAAGACTTATAAACATTTAACATTGTCAAAGTTTCTTCCTCGGCATCTTCTTTTGTTGCATGAGCAGTGTGTCCTTCTTGCCATAAAAATTCAGAAGTGCGCAAAAAAGGTTTTGTTGATTTTTCCCAACGTATAACATTTGCCCATTGATTTAACTTTAAAGGTAAGTCCCTGTATGAATGAATCCATTGACTCATCATTGAGCAGATTATTGTCTCAGAAGTTGGCCGTATAACCAAACGTTCTTCTAATATTTCGTTACCTCCCTGTGTAACCCAAGCAACCTCAGGAGCAAAACCTTCTACATGGTTCATCTCTTTTTGCAAAAATGATTCAGGTATTAATAAAGGAAAGTAAGCATTTTCATGTCCTGTCTCTTTAAATCGTCTGTCTAAATCTTTTTGAATATTTTCCCAAATCGCATAACCGTATGGCTTGAATATAATTGTTCCTTTTACAGGACCATAATCCATTAAGTCAGCTTTCTTTACAATGTCTAGATACCAACGGGAATAATTCTCCTCCATATTTTGAATCTCTTTAACAAACTTCTTTTCTTCCATTTTTTTCACTCCATTATATAAAATTATCTTATAAACCTAATATTTGGAACATATATCACGTGCTACAACAACTCCACAAGCACTTGCTTGGGCTAATCCTCGCGTAACACCAGCACCATCCCCACCTACATAAAGTCCTTTAATATTGGTTTCAAATGTATTGCTAAGTAGTGGCTTGGCAGAGTAAAACTTAGCTTCTACACCATAAAGTAGGGTATGTTTACTTGCGAATCCTGGAGAAATTTTGCCAAGAGCTTCAATCATCTCAATTATACAAGTTATAGTACGGTGAGGAAGTACTAAGGCTAAATCACCGGGAACAGCAGTTTTTAAAGTTGGTTCTACAAAACCTTTATTAATTCTTTTATCCGTTGAACGTCTACCCTTGATTAAGTCTCCATATCTTTGAACAATTACATTGCCATTACTCAACATGTTTGCCAATTTTGAGATATATTTGGCATATTGAATTGGTTCATTAAATGGTTCTGTAAAATTGTGTGAAACTAATAATGCCAGGTTTGTGTTAAATTGCTTTTTAACATCATTTTTATAAGCGTGACCATTGACAGTCATAATTCCACTATGGTTTTCAATAACAACGCGACCTGAAGGATTAGAACAAAAGGTTCGGACAGTATTATTATATGTAGGTGCATCATATATAAATTTAGCTTCATACAAATACTCATTTATATCTGCCATAACAGTATTTGGCACCTCAACACGAACGCCTATGTCAACTTGATTGTTTATTAGCGTAAGATTTTGTTTAGTTAAAATTTTAGCTAACCATTCACAACCGTCTCTTCCAGGTGTGATATATACATAGCTAGCAAAAATTTCTTCATTATTGTCTAAAATAATACCCTTTATTTTCTGATTATCCACAATAATATCTTTTACTTTTGTACAGAGTACAATTTCTATTTTATCCTTTAGATAATCATATAATTTTGCTAATAACTTACGATTTTCGTCTGTACCAATGTGACGAACCTTCGCTTTTAAAAGTTTCATTCCGACAGAAGTAGCTCGCTGTTCAATTTCATATATTTTACTTAAAGAGTGATGTAGTTTCTTTAATTTCTTTAATTCTTTTTTTAGCTCAGATGTTGGTTTTTCACTGATTAATATTTCAGCATTGTCGATCTCTTCTTCAAGTTCCTTGATAGATTCTATTACTTCAAGACTTCCATGAATTTCTTCAGTAGCACCTAAAGAAAGGTTAATATCATCTACATATTCAATTAAATTCAATAATTCTGTTTTATCGATATAATCCCCCATCCAACCACCAAAATCAGTAGTAATGTTAAACTTACCATCTGAATAAGCGCCAGAACCACCCCAACCACCAGTTAATGCACAGGTTGGATAACAACTTTGGTACTCAAATTTGTTATTTGTTGGGCATTCAGTGAGTATTCCCGTACTGATTGGACAAGTTCTTTTAGAGATATCCTGACCTTTGTCGATAAGTAGTATTTTCAAGGAAGGGTTGATTTTAGTTAATTCATAGCTGGAATATATTCCGGCTGGTCCAGCTCCGACAATAATAACATCATAATAATTACTCAATAATATCACCTATATTCTAAATTATTGACCATAAATAATGATAACATAAGTGAATTAAAATACAAACATCAATTCCTTAGACACAAGACCTAAATTACTTTAAGAAAATATACATTTATGGCGATTTATGATAATAATAATATAGTAGATATTTTGTCCTATTTTAATATAAGGAGGTTTTAACGTGGAAGAACGAAAGGTTTGGAGAACAAATGGCTTCTTGGGAATTTTGCTTTCATTTTTGATTATTTTTATAGGTATTTACTTATTAGCTCTAGGGTCAAATACATCCGTTGTAACAGGCGTATTAATAATAACTTTTGGTTCTATTTTATTTAGTGGTTTGACTATTATTCAACCTAATCAAGCGGGAATAGTTGTGTTCTTCGGTAAATATATGGGTGTAATTAGGGGAAGTGGTATGCACATGACAATACCATTTTCACAAAGAAAAAAGATTTCTTTAAGAATTAGAAACTTTAATAGCACAAAGTTAAAAGTTAATGACGTAGAAGGAAACCCTATTGAAATAGCTGCGGTAGTTGTTTTTAAAGTTGTTGATTCTGCAAAAGCGACTTTTGATGTTGATAATTATGAAGAATTTGTAGAAATTCAAAGTGAGACAGCACTTAGACATGTGGCTACAAAATATCCATATGATAATTTCGTGGATGAAGGTATATCCCTAAGAGGTAATTCAGCAGAAGTTGCTAACGAACTTACAAGGGAATTACAAGAAAGATTAGATTCAGCCGGTGTTTTGGTTATCGAAGCTCGCTTGACTCACCTTGCATATTCTACTGAGATTGCTAGTGCAATGCTACAACGTCAACAAGCTTCTGCAATAATATCTGCTAGATCAATGATTGTTGAAGGTGCGGTAGGAATGGCTCAAATGGCTATAGAGCGTTTAGAAAAAGATGGAGTAGTTTCGCTAAATGAAGAGAGAAAAGTCCAAATGATTAATAATCTGATGGTTGCTATAGTTTCAGATAGAGGAGCTCAACCAATAATTAATACTGGAAGCGACAATTAGAAATTTTGAGGGACTGACCTTAGGTCAGTCCCTATGTGTTAAACTATATAATTTTGACAACTATGAAAGTACTTTTACGTTAGAAGCCTGAGGGCCGCGATCACTATCAACAATATCGAATTCGACTTTGTCGCCTTCGTCAAGGCTTTTATAACCTTCACTTTGAATAGCAGAAAAATGAATGAAGATATCATTTCCGTCTTCAGCTTGAAGAAATCCATAACCTTTATCTGCATTGAACCATTTCACAGTACCTTGTTGCATTAAGTTAACCTCCTATACAATAATTATTAATAATATTGTAACCAATAGTAGGGCTCTATACTCTAAAATAATAATTTGGTAAAATATTTAATATATGTGACGCCATTAATTGGAGGGATATAATGGATATTTTAATTTGGGTAACTATAATTTTTCTCTTTATGTCTAGCTTTATTGGTATAGTTTTGCCAATAATACCTGGGGCGCCATTAATTTGGTTAGGGGTAATTATTTATTACTTTGGCATAGAACCTATAGTTGGATGGGGTTTTTGGGTTTCACTTATTTTATTAACAGGCCTGTCTTTTATTATTGATTACGTTGCTAGCGTATCCTTTGTAAATAAATGGGGAGGTTCAAAAGTTAGTAAATGGGCTGTTATAATAGGGATAATTTTGGGACCGATACTGCTTGGGCCATTAGGCATTATAGTAGGTCCATTTACTCTTGTTGTAATAGCTGAGGCTGTAAATGGGGCAACAATAAGAAACTCATTAAAAATCGGGTTAGCTTCAATAGTAGGGTTGCTAGGGAGTAGCATTATTAAGGGGCTAATCTATATTTTAATGATTACTATTTTTATTTTGAAAGTATTGTTTTAAAAGGAAAAAGGTCGGATTAATCCGACCTTAAACTGTTTAGTCTCTTTTTCTTTCATTACTATAAGCAGCATCTGTGACGTCATCAACGTCCTCTAAATCATCAAAATCTTTAATATCATTAACCTCGTCGAACTCTTTAACTTCATTAAAATATTCTTCATCTTCGAATGTGTCGAGTTCATTAACAAAAGATTCTTCATCGTCACTTGTATTTGTGTGCCATTCTTCTTGGGTTTTGTTTACCTTGGAAACCTTACTAGGGCCTTCATTATCTCTAAACTCTTTTTTCTCCATAATAATTTGTCCTCCTCATGATTTGAGATTTTAGCCCTATTATTATGTCCGTCAGCATATTTTTTTAATCGGTAATTTACTTATTTTATTTCTGTGTAAGTCCAATTAAATAAGCTTGCATGTTCCATCTCGTCGTGTTGAATAGAATAGATAATATCACGAATAGCCTGACAATTAGTATCTAGATACATCTCCTTGTAAAATTCGTAAGCCCTTACCTCGTCAAGAAAAGCCTTTTGCAAGCCATCATAAAAATGCGCGAAAGTTTCTTTTTTAGTTTGCACATTTGGATTTTTCCCAGTTAAGTAACGGAATAAGCCTCTTAGTTTTTTATAATGTTCCATTTCGTCATCTCTAGCAGTTTTTAGACTAAACTTAGCTATTTCAGTAGGAGCAATTTCATACAATTGATCATAAAACTCAACTGCTGACTTCTCATCTGCAATTGCTGTTTTTAGGTCTTCTAAGAATTTTGGGTAATTTTTAAATCTATACATTCTCCAATCTATTGGTTGATTATAATCATAGCAATCGTACACACATTCGACCCCCTAGGCTTTATTTTATATAGTCTATGGTCTAGATGGATCAAATGTTACAATTAAGTCTTAATATTGTAGTTGGTAAAGGTTGTAGTAGATACCTTTTTGGGAAAGCAGTTGTTGGTGGTCTCCTATTTCTCGAATCTCCCCTTTATGCAATACAATTATCTTATCAACATGTTGAATTGTTGATAGACGATGGGCGATCATAATTGTTGTTCTATTCTTCGTTATTTTTTGTAAAGCATCTTGAATTAATAATTCTGTTTCTGTATCAATATTTGCAGTTGCTTCATCTAGTACTAATATAGATGGGTCATAGGCCAATGTTCTTGCGAAAGCAAGTAATTGTTTTTGTCCCTGTGAGAGGGTCGAGCCTCTTTCCATAACTTTCTCATTGTATTTATTAGGCATTTTCTCGATAAACTGATGAGCATTAACATAATGAGAGACTTTTTTAATTAAATCATTAGTAATTTCCGGGTTATTTAAGCTTATGTTTGACCTTATGTCCCCTGAAAATAGGAAAACATCTTGCAAAACAATACCTATTTTTTTTCGTAATTGATGTTTGTCCATTGTTTTAATATCAATATCGTCTATTTTTATTGAACCCTTCTGGACATCATAGTATCTACCTAAAAGATTAATAATTGAGCTTTTTCCTGCACCCGTAGCTCCAACAAAGGCGACTAGTTCTGCTGGCTTAATTTTAAAACTAACGTCTTTTAGTACCCAGTCCTGACCTTTATAAGCAAACCAAACTTTTTCGAACTCAATTTCACCCTTTAATTGATCAATGTTTACAGTATTATTGATGTTTTCAATTGTTTCTTTTTGGTCTAATAGTTGAAAAATCCGCTCAGATGAAGCCATTGCTGACTGCATTATTGTATATTTTTCACTAATATCATTAATGGGCTGAAAAAAACGCCTAATATAGTCAACGAAAGCATATAAAGTACCAAGTTCTAAAGCATTACCTATTACATCTCGGCCACCAAACCATAAAAGAAATGTTAAAGTTAGAGAGTAAATGAAGTCCATTGAAGGTCTAAAAATTGCAGCGAGTTTTAATTCCTTCATACTTGATTTGTAATAAGAGAAATTTATTTCATCAAATTCCTCAAATTGTTGTTTTTCTCTACTAAAAATATGAACTATTTTCATTCCCGAGATATTTTCATGTATAGCTGCGTTTATCTTAGCTAATTTTGTTCGGACCTGTCGAAAAGCTTCTCTAGCAATTTTTCTGTAAAAGAATGAACTTACTAAGATTAAAGGAACAGAAACAAAACTTAATAGCGCCAATTTAAGATTTAGAAATAACATAATTACAACTATACCGACTATTATGAAAAAGTCTTTAATTAAATTAACTAACACATTTGTATACATATCATTTAGTGTCTCTGCATCATTAGTTACGCGTGTTACTAACCTACCCACGGGGTTCTTATCAAAAAATGATAGTGATAAACTCTGGAGGTGTTCGAATATCTGTTGGCGAATATTGAAAATCACCTTCTGTCCAACGTATTGTAAGATATATGTTTGAATGTAGTTTAAAATAAAAACAACGACAAGTATTCCAAAGTAGATTGTTCCGATTATATATAATGAATTTAATGAGCCGTTGCTTACATTTATATAATCGTCAATAGCTATTTTTATAAGATATGGTTGTGCCAATTCAAGAATAGTAATTATTAATACAAGGAAGGTACTAAAAAATATTTTAGAGCGGTAAGGCTTTGCATATTTAAATAAGCGTCTTATTATGTGTAAATCATAGGCTTTTCCTAGCTTATCTTCTTCATGAAAGTTGTTATTCATTTGGGCCCATCCTTCATTGACTAGCAATTATCTCTTCGAGTAATTGTTTTTGATATAGTTCGTAATATTTACCTTTAAGTTTAAGTAATTCTTCATGCTTACCTTGCTCAAATATTTTACCTTCATCTAATAGGATAATGTTATCAGCTTCCTTAATTGTAGAGATACGATGAGAAATAATGATACTAGTTCTATCACGCATTACTTCTCGAAGTCTGGCTAATATTGCATCCTCTGTTTTTGTATCAACAGCCGATAAACTGTCATCCATTATTAAAATACTAGGATTTTTAATTAACGCACGGGCAATCGCTACACGTTGTTTTTGTCCACCGGAGAGCGTCACACCTCTTTCGCCTACTAGTGTTTCAAACCCATCTGGGAAAGAATTAATATTATCCAATATTTGAGCGTTTAAAGCTGCTTCTTCTATCTCTTCTCTTGTATAATTATTTAGACCGAAAGCAATATTTTTCTCAATTGTAGTGGAGAATAAGAAATTATCTTGAGGTACAAAGCCAATTTTTTCATGAAGTACCCCCAAGGGGAATTCCTTTATATCATGATCATCAATCTTAATCATTCCATCATCAACATCGAAAAGTCGGACAATTAGATTAACTAAAGTCGATTTACCACTGCCTGTTTTTCCGATGATTGCTAGTGTTTCCCCACTTTTAATATTAAGATTAATCGATGATAATACCTCTTGTGAGGATTCAGGATAAGTAAAAGAAAGATTAGATATATCAATTTTCCCTGATATATCTGTTAAACAAGGGTTAACTGTATCTAGTGTATCGATAATTTCAGGTTTAGTATAAAAAATTTCATTTAATCTTGCCATAGAGGCAGAACCACGTTGTAATAAATTTATAATCCAACCAATTGAAATAATTGGCCAGGTTAAAAGTCCAACGTAGCTTATAAAAGCGATAAAATCTCCTAAAGTTATTTCTGCTTTAACAACTAAACTCCCGCCATAAACTAAGACTATTAGATAACATAATCCAGAAATAAATTGAATGATGGGGTTAAAAATCGCTTGAATACGAACTAAACGCATATTTTTATCAACGTAATCTTGGTTAGCACTAGTAAATTTGGATACTTCACTATCCTCGCGTACAAAGGACTTAATAACACGCATTCCCGAGATATTTTCTTGTACTGATTCTGTTAATTGTGAAAAAGATTCTTGAGTTTTTCGAAATCGATCATGAATTAATCTACCAAATTTACTAGTTATTAAAGCTAGGAATGGTAACGGTAGTAAAGCGATTATAGTTAACTTTAAAGAGATCGTCTGACTCATTATTAGAATCGTGGCAATAAGTAAGATTGATGTATCAAAAACCATGAGAATACCTGGACCAGCAGCCATCCTAACTGCATTAATATCATTTGTAGCATGTGCCATTAGATCGCCGGTCTTATGAGTGTTAAAATAGTTGCTTGATAATTTTTGGAAGTGCAAAAACAAGTCACTACGTAGTTTGTATTCTAAAAATCTCGCAGTCCCCATTATATAAATTCTCCATAAATATCTAAACAGAAATACTAATGCTGCAATTAACAAGATAAGTAAACAGTAAACAATCATTTCCGAAAATGAGATTGCTTTCTCTTTTAGTCCATCTATATAAAATCCTAAAACTTTAGGAACGGTTAGTTGTAACAAGTCAACCAAAACTACCCAAAAAATTCCAATAATATAGCGCCATTTATTTTTTATGAAAAAATCTTTCAAAGTAAGAAAATGTTTCACATTAGTCACCTCAGCAATTTGACGAAAATCCGATACTTTTTTATACTGTATTTTAAATAGAAGTAATATTTATGGGAGTGAAAGTAATTGAAAGTTAATGAAGTGATGAAAGTTTTAAAGGACCACGGCTATAAATCAACTGAACAAAGAAAAGCAATTGTACAATCAATTTTTCAAGATAATAAATATTTAACGGCTAAGGATATATTACATCAAGTAAAAATAATATATCCGAATATAAGTCTCGATACAATATATCGTAATCTTACTACATTAGTTGAATTAGATTTAATCGAGGTTAACCAACAAGATGGTGAAGCCAAATATAAAGCACCTTGTATTGGGAATCACCATCATCATATGATTTGTAGTGTGTGTGGGGATATGTCAATAACTACAAAATGTCCGATGGAGATAATTCTTAAAGATTTCGAGGAAGATTTTAAAATACTAAATCATAAATTCGAAATATATGGGATATGTAAAAAATGTCAAGAAAAATCAAAATTATTATAACATAATTAATTTTTTATTTTATTAATAGTAGTTACCATCTCTACTCTAACATAATTAACAATATAATTAATCACATCTAGAGATGCTTGATCAATATGAATACCCATGACAACGGTACAAGAACTGTTTAAACTTTTGGCAGCTAATTCAACGAGTTCTTTAGCTAGCGCCCCTTCCTTATGGTGTGGTAATTCTACTAAATATGTTATAAGTTCTTCTCCATTCCAATATGCAGTAGCGGACGCCCCAATGTGTGCAACTCCTCCTGTAATAAGGAAAAAATTATCTTTCCCAACCGCAAGATGCTGTATTTGAATGTTATATAGATTATCTAAGGACAAGCTCCAACCCTCCTAATACCCCTACTCCCAAATCAACTGCAACTCATCGCCGTTTTTAATAATTGCATTAAATTCAGCACTTTCTCCATTTAATAGCATTGAATATCTCAGACCCTTTGAGGTATTTAAATTAACGTAACGAAAAACATCTCTAAAAGTTATAACCGCATCATTTTCCCAACTAATATTAATGGTTGAGTTTGGTTCGGCTATTGTATCTAGCTCAACTTTTTGATTATTCATAAGAACTTTAAAAGATTCAGGGGTTATATTAATTTTCTGACTATTAAAAGTTATGCTTATGCGGCAACTAGGAGTAGTAATATTTTCCAAAAGGCTTTCTATTGTAGGCAGAGGTCTTGTAAAGCTATCGAAAACAATTACATCCCCATCAGAGATCAGGTCATCTAAAGTAACTAACTGACCATTTCTATATAATTTCTTTTGAACGAATGTGATAATCTTAAAGATACTCATTACATTAAAATTATATTTTATTTTTGTATAAGGTTCTGTAGTATATCCAGAAAGAATTAAAGCTTCTTTAATACTTTTAACGTGTGAAATTAATATAGAATCTCGGTCTTTAATTAAAGTAGAGTAACCAACATCAATATTATTAATATTTACAAGTGGTTGTAATTTATGTTGTGTATTGTTAATAGTAACAGTCAAAGGTTTAATTGGTGAATAGTCAAGAGCTTCAGCTACGGTTAATGTTGCATCTTTTCCATTAATTCCGGGCTTAATGGAAATTTTATCGATATTCTTAATTCTTGTGTCGATATTCGCAGGCTCATTGTTTAAAAGTATCTCTGGCATTGTTCCTTGACCGCCAGGAATAATTTTTAAAGTGCCGTTTATGTTAACCGTCATAGCTAAACCTGGTCTACCATAAATCTTCTTAATAGGAATACCCGCAGCTATAAGTGCATCACCAATTGTTAGTGTTTTCATTTCAAATAGGCGCACTATCTCGTTATTAACTAGAAAAGTAGCATAATTAATTGGATTTTCCTTAGTAGAAATCCCAATACCTATTGGTGTTACCAAATCAGGTCCCTTGATAGTGTTTTCAGGCCAATTAAGATTGTATTCTATTGCATCTGCCCCTCTTACAGCCACTCTTTCCGTGGGCATTCCAAGGTTAACAGCAATTTTTTCAGTTAAATAAGCAGTCTGACTTCCACCTCCGACTAATATAACAGCTTGTGGAGATTTCCCGTTTAATTCAGTTATTTTTTCAGAAATATTTACTGCAAGATTATTTATATCTTTATCAATCTGCTTAAGAATATCACTAGATGGTACAGTGTGTAGAACACCTAGTATATCAGTAAAGCTTACTTCATTATTCGAAATTAACTTTCTTTTAACCTCTTCAGCAACACGAAAATCTAATAAATAGTTTTGGCATATAGCCTCAGTTATTTCGTCTCCAGCATAAGGAACCATTCCATAAGCAATAATTGATCCCCCAGCAGTTATGGCAATATCTGACGTACCTGCTCCAATATCAACAATAACAATATTAAGCTTCCTCATAGTTGGGGGGATAAGAACATGAATAGCAGCTATTGGTTCTAGGGTGAGTGCCTGCATTTCTAAGTCTGCTCTATTAAGTGAGGAAATTAATGAATCTACAACTACTTCGGGTAAGAAGGTTGCAATTATTTCAACGGAAGCTATCTTACCACGCTGATCAATTAGACTACCGATAGCTTGACCATCTAAAAAATAATTAATAACACTATATCCTACACAATGATAGTTAGTTAAATCATTTTTGTCTTTTTGGTCTAAAAGTTTCTTTTGAGCCTCTTGGACTGCAGATAATTCCAGAGCTTTGATATTATCCTTTGTTAGTAATGGTTGGGCCTCTATACTACTATCAAAATTAACAGTTAATGTTTTTAAAGAACGACCTGCTGCTGCTACTGACACATATCTTAGGGGACCGTTATTTTCTTCTAGCTGTAACTTAACCTTTTTGATAGTGTTGGAGACAGCAAGAATATCATGAATTTGCCCATCAAGCATAGAGCGATCTTCATGTTCCTGCATTTTTATCTCTTTAATATGAAATTTTCCCTCTTCTAAAGGCTGAAGGATTACGCCAATGACGCTTCTGGTACCAATATCCAAAGCAAAAATAGGTGTATTATCTTTCATAGCTGTCACCTCGTCTACATTTTCTCGTTAGTCTATATTCTCTTTTTTCGACAAAATAACCTTTTTTTATTTGCATTCAAAATAAAAGAGGATATAATCAATTTTAATAGTTATAAAAAAAGGGGGTAAAAGGGGAAATCATGAGCAATCAAGAACTAGAAAGATTAAGAATAGCTGTTGATGATATTAATCTAGAATTACTTAAACAAATCAATAAAAGAGCAAAAATAATTCAAGATATAGGCAATATTAAAACGAAGCAAGGATTACCTAGATTTGACCCGATTCGCGAAAGAGAAATGATTAACAGAATAATCGAACATAATCAAGGACCTTTTGAGGATAATACAATACGTCATTTATTTAAACAAATATTTAAGGCCTCATTAGATTTACAACAGGAAGAGAATAATAAGAAACTATTAGTTAGTAGAAAAAGGCAACCGGAGGATACAATAATAACATTAGGGGGTAAACAGATAGGAGGGGGGCAACCTATCATAATAGCTGGTCCCTGTTCAGTCGAAAGTGAAGAGCAAATTGACATAGTTGCAAAAGAACTAGTTGAACAAGGGTTCACATTCATGCGCGCTGGAGCTTTTAAACCAAGAACATCTCCTTACGATTTTCAAGGATTAGGTATCGAAGGACTAAAGATTTTGCGAAAAGTTGCTGATAAATATGGATTAAAGGTTGTAAGTGAAATCGTTAATCCTGCTGACATTAGCCTTGCAACTGAATATGTTGATATTATTCAGATTGGTGCTAGAAATATGCAAAACTTTGAATTGCTAAAAGCTGCAGGACAAGTTAAAACTCCAATTCTCTTAAAAAGAGGAATAGCTGCCACTATTGAAGAGTTGATTTTTGCTGCTGAGTATATTGTATCTAAGGGTAATACACAGGTAATTTTAGTAGAACGCGGAATTAGAACTTATGAGAAGTGGACTCGCAATACTCTAGATATTCTAGCGGTTCCAATATTAAAGCAAGAGACTCATTTACCAGTATTGGTTGATATTAGCCATTCTTCTGGAAGAAAAGATATTGCAATTCCAACTGCTAAAGCGGCTCTAGCTGCTGGAGCTGATGGCTTTATGGTTGAAGTTCACCCAGATCCTGAGGTTGCATTATCAGATGCTGGTCAACAATTAAATATAAATGAATTCAGAGAATTACTTTCCTCGTTAAGGGTAGCAAAATTTATATAAAACGTGATAACAGATAGCTTAATTGGTATCTGTTATTTTTTCGAAAAAATAATATCTATATTAAAAATATATTATAATTATGTCGATAAAAGAGTATAAATATAATTCAATATTTGTTCCTGATTGGAGAATTGCAAATGCAAGCAACAATTTATGATGTAGCTAAGGAATCTGGTTTTTCAATGGCTACAGTTTCTAGGGTAATCAATGGTAGTACACAAGTTAAGCCAGCTACTAGAAAAAAAATACAAGTGGCAGTTAATAAATTAGGATATCGTCCTAATGCTGTAGCAAGAGGTCTAGCTAGTAAAAAAACGACAACAATTGGAGTTATTATACCCGATATTGCCAACTATTTCTTTGCTGAAGTTGTGCGGGGTATTGAAGATATTGCAAGTATGTATAATTATAATATTATTACTTCAAGCTCAGATAGGAACAAGGAAAAAGAATTATCGTTAATTAATACTTTATTGGAAAAACAAGTAGATGGGTTATTATTTATGGGAGGGGAAGTTACCGATAGTCACCTAGAGACTTTCCAGAGTTCACCCGTTCCAATTGTGCTTGCAGCTACAAAAGATCCATATAAAATTTTCCCTTCTGTTAGTATAGATAATTTCCAGGCTGCAAAGGACGCTATTAGTTCTTTTATCAATAAGGGGCATAAAAACATAGCTTTTATTTCTTGTCCTTTAACAAATCCGTTATCGGGGATGGAGAGGTATCTAGGATATCAAGCTGCTCTTAGTGAATCGGATATTCCATTTAGAGAGGATTATGTAAGAGTTGGTAAGTATCATTATGAATCAGGTGTGGAAGCGATGAGATATTTTCTAACTTTAAAAGATAGACCAACTGCAATTTTAGCTTCAAGTGATGAAATGGCAATTGGCGCAATGCATCTAATTCAGGAGCATGGGTTAAATGTTCCCGAGGATGTTGAAGTAAGAGGATTTGATGATACAGCAATTTCATCGATGGTTCGTCCTTTGTTATCCACTGTTTCACAACCTCAATATGATATAGGTGCAATAGCGATGAGGTTTTTAACTAAGCACATAAAAAATGAACCTATTCAAGACCAAATTGTAATACTTCAGCACAAGCTTATTAACAGACAATCTACAAAATAATTGAAGCAAAGTAAATTAAAGAGAAGATAACGTTTATTAGGAGAGTAGTATGAGAAAACTTGATATTATGACACCAATCGGATTGATTGCAGGACTTGTACTAATTTATCTAGCTATAATCATAACCGGTAGCTATGCGGGTGCGAAAATTTTTATTAGTGTTTCCTCAATGATAACAGTTTTCGGGGGATTAACCGCAGCATTATTAGTTAATTTTAATTCTGAAGAGTTTGGACTTGCTTTTAAATCGGTTAAAGAAGCGTTTTATAAAGATAAGCAAGATATTTCTGAGATAGTAGAATTATTTATTAGATTATCTACTATAGCAAGGAGAGAAGGTTTACTAGCTTTAGACGATAGGCTAGATGAATTGGAAGATCCTTTTATCAGAAAAGGAATTCAGTTAACAGTAGACGGTTTAGAATCAGAGCAGATAAGAGGAATTTTATCGGCAGAAATAAGGGCTTTTGAGGAAAGAAAAAATGTTGGAATTTCAGTTCTTGAGAAGGCTGGTGAATTAGCACCTGCTTGGGGAATGATAGGTACTTTAATCGGATTAATTTTAATGTTATTGAATTTAAATGACGCAAGTAAAATCGGGCCAACTTTGGCACTAGCTTTAATAACAACCTTTTACGGTTCAGTATTAGCGAATTTATTTTTCATTCCATTGGCGGGTAAGGTAAAAAGTCGAACAGATTTCGAGATATATGTAAAGCAAATAATGATTGAGGGAATATTAGGAGTACAATCAGGACAAAATCCGAAAGTATTAGAAGATAGATTGAATGTTTATATTGTTAAAGATAAAAAGAAAGGAAAATCTAGATTGAGTGAGTCTATCTCAAATAATGAAGAGGTGGTCTTTAATGATTTCTAGAAATTTTCAGAAGAGCAAAAAAAAAGTCCCTAGCTGGATGGTAACTTATGCTGATTTAATGACACTATTGTTAGTTTTCTTTATTTTACTTTTTTCATTTTCGTCAATAGATTCTGAAAAATTCCGCATAATAACTAGCTCCTTTAAAAGCGTTTATGAGGAAAATCCTGAATTTATTTTAGAGAATCCACCTTCAAGTCCAATAGAATTAGAAAATCCCCCAGTTGGAGATGGGGAAGAATTGGATAAGCTATTAAATGACGTTCAGCAATATTTAGAGGATTATGACTTAGGAGATATTGTAACGGCAACAAGGGAAGTGCATGGAGTTGAATTAGTACTGCAAGAAAATGTTTTGTTTGACTCAGGGCAGGCTGTGGTAAAACAACAAGCGAAACCTTTTCTAGATAAAGTAGCCAATCTTTTAACATCCTTACCGAACTTAATCGTAGTTGAGGGTCATACCGATAGTCAAAAAATTATTCAACCATCTCCATATGTTTCTAATTGGAACTTATCTGGGGATCGTGCTGCTAATGTCGTTAATTACTTTGTAAGGGAACATAACCTTTCAAGTGATAGATTTACAATATCAGCTTTTGCAGATACGGTTCCTATAGATACTAATGATACTGTAGATGGTAGATTGAAAAATCGAAGAGTAGTAATTGTAATATCGGATGAAGATTATGTTAATCAATAGGTCTATTAATACACATGATATATGTTGGGGGATGGTAAGGTGAGGATAGGCATTATAGGTGCAATGGATGAAGAAATTGAAAATTATAAGCCGAGAATAAAAGGGATACAACAGTCAAGTTTTGCTAATATTAGTTTTTACCAGGGGAAATTAGGTGAAAATCAAGTTGTATTGTGTAAATCGGGTGTTGGAAAAGTAAACTCTGCTGTATGCACACAAATTTTAATAGATAAATTTCAAATAGAAAAGTTAATATTCACAGGGGTAGCAGGTGCTTTACACCCAGAGTTGGATATTGGAGATATTGTTATTTCAACTAAGGCACAGCAATATGATATTGACGCTAGTCCATTAGGTTTTGAAAAAGGAATAATTCCTTTTTCAAAAAAATCAATATTTGAGGCTGATGAAGAGTTAGTTAACCTTGCAGCTAAAGCAAGTAAAGAAGTAAGTAACTCAAGGGTATTTACTGGCAAAATATTATCTGGAGATAAATTTATAGCAGATGTAGAAACAGCTAAAGAACTTTACAACACATTTGATGGTTTATGCACAGAGATGGAAGGTGCTGCAGTTGCACAAGTATGTGACATGAATGAGATACCATTTGTTATTGTTCGTTCTATGTCTGATAAAGCAGATCATTCCGCAGAAGTGAATTTTCTTGAGTTTGCAAAATTTGCTGCTGATAGAAGCTGTTTAATTGTTGACAGGATGTTAACTATGTCTAATGTTAACAGTTATGAATAAATAGGATTTTTACAACATTATAAGGGCTAACAAAGTTAAACTTTGTTAGCCCTTAAGTTATTTCACTTCAATAATGTTCGAGGGTGATGATTCACCTGATTTGTTAACGGCTGTAATATAGTAGTATAATTTATCCTGCTCCCCAATGTTACTATGTGTATAAGATGAACCTTCAACTGTCTCGATTAGTGTGTACGATTCGTTCTTATTTGTACTGAAATAAATATTATAACTTGTAACTTCCTCGTTAAAAGGGTTTGGGTCCCATGCCAATAGTACATAATCAGTCGATGGAGTAAAATTGGAACTAAGATTAGTAGGGCTACTTGGGATAGATAAATCTTCACCATCTTCTTGAAGCACATTTAAATTTCCTGCATAATTTGATGGACCAGATTCTAAACCATTAACATCGACCGCAGCTACATAATATAAATAGTAGCCAGTTTTATCTTCATAGTAAACTCTATCAACAGCTGTATTTTTTTGAATTACAGTTCCTATATAATCAAAACCAGTATCTAGTAAAGAATATCTATACACCCTATATCCAACTATATTTTCATCAGTATTTTTACCCCATGATAGAACATTTTTATCATCCTGCATTTTTAAGAGAAGTGCCACTGGAGCATTAGGCGTTCCAGTAGAAATTCTAGGGTCGATTTCATTAGGTAATTCTTTCTCATAATCAACTGGGTAAGTTTTCGTATAAGTATCATCTTCACCCTTAGGAGGGACAACATATGGTTCCCGTTTAAAGAAAATACCTACATCTACCATATCATTAGGTGTCTCTTGTTTAGCAATATAGCGTTTGTCATTAAAATACACGATTCTCGCTCGTTCTAAAGAGTCATCAATTTCCGTTGGGATATATTTTTTGTTAAACCAATCTGTTACTAAATATCCTGCTTCTCTTGTTAAATCTGAGGGCAATTTCCCTGAAGTACTTGATACTTCCATTTTAACTAAATCATCTGGTACTATAAATTTCGAGTCAATAGGCGACAACTCAGGTTTAATTTTAAGAACTTCATTAAGTAACCTTCCCCATGTTTTAGAGGCTATGGCACTGTCCGGGATAGTTACGGGATAATCATAGCCTACCCATACTCCAAGAGTTACGTCGGTAGAGTACCCAATAAACCAAGCATCCTTATTATCATTTGTTGTACCTGTTTTTCCAGCAATATCTATATCGTATCCTACATATTTACGAACAGTAGTACCAGTTCCACTAGAAATAACAGTACGTAACATATCAGTCATTAAGAATGCCGTTTGTTCAGAAAACACAACTTCTGGCTGAGAACTATGCTTGTAAACAACTACTCCATTGTTATCAACAATTGATTCAATCATGTAAGACTCAATATATGCGCCACCATTGGCAAAAGTTGTATAAGCACTTGCCATTCTCTCTGGTGAGGTCTCTATTGATCCAATCGCTGGAGTAAGTCCTGCTTGCTTGAAAAACGTCTCTCCTACCTCAAGACCAAGTTTTGTGTAATATTCGTAACCCATATCAGATCCAACCATACTATAGACCTTAACTGCCGGAATATTATAGGACCAATTTAATGCTTGTCGTGCAGTAATTCTACCGTTATATTTATGGTTCCAGTTATCAGGTTCCCAGTCTGTACCTAGAGGAATATCATCGATTGGTGTACCGGGTTGTACATAACCCATTTCTAATGCAGGACCATAATCTAATAATGGTTTAATTGAAGAACCGGGTTGTCTACTGGTTGTTCCTCTAAAATTAGAATGGTTTACCTGTGATGTTTCAAAGTCTCTTCCACCAATAAAACCTAATATTGCTCCAGTTTTGTTGTGAATTAGAGTTGCTCCTATTTCCTCTAAAGCATTTTCTATTTTAATTACTTTTCCATTTGTCTGGGTATAGTAGTATGTTTTTGGCTTACTAAAGTTATCTGGGTTGTTAGTAACAGAACTCATTGCATCGTATACATCCTTATCTAGAGTAGTGTATACCTTATAACCGCCTGTTAATAACTCTTGTTTAGTATTTTCATATGTTAATTCGTAGTTTGAAGATTCAGATGTAATATTTAAGCTTTCAAGCAAATGTTCAGTTGCCCGATCTTCAACCTCCAACATAAGATAAGCGTATTTATTATATACATCTTTTTGTGAAGATTCTGAATCATAAGCGAATGCTTCCTTAATGTCATAAGCTAAAGCTTCTTCATATTCAGCCTTTGTTATATATTTTTCATCTAACATACTATCTAAAACAGTATGTTGTCGGATAATAGCAGCTTGGTATTTTTCTTCATTAAAACCATTGCTATCAAAAGCTGAAAATGCGGTTGGCCTTTGAGGAAGGCCTGCAAGATAAGCAGATTCTGCTAAATTTAAATCAATAGCATCTTTATTAAAGTATCCATTAGCAGCAGCTTGAACTCCATAAACATTATTTAAATTTGCTGCTTTTCCAAATGGATTTTTATTAACATATGCAGCAAAGATCTCTTCTTTAGACATAATTAAATCAATCCGTAAAGCTAAGAACATTTCCTTAACTTTTCTCTCATTCGTTTTTTCAAAAGTTAAAAAAGTATTTTTAGCTAATTGCTGGGTAATGGTGCTTCCGCCAGTTTGTACTTCAAGATCAAATAATTGTTGAAAGAATGCTCGACCCGTAGAAACAAGATTAACCCCATTATGGTCCCAAAAAGCACGATCTTCTATTGCAACAACAGCTTCTATAAAATATTCAGAAATCTCATCATATTGAACTAGACGTCTATCTTCATCAGCTCTTAAGGTACCTATTAATTGATTATTACCATCTTCATCCATATTGGAAAAATATGCTAAGCCTGTTAGATTATTTGTAGAAATCTTATCCTGAATCTCCTTAGCACTACGAATAGGTTCATCCTTTACGTATGCAACAATAATTCCGGTTAGGACGCCAAGTGCTAAAGTACCAAGTAGAACAATCGCTACTAAAAAATATTTCAGATAGGTAACTATTAAAGTAACTTTTTGCTTGTCTTTTTTATTTTTTTGAGTCATAAAATTCCCTCCTAAATTTTGATTATATCATAAATATTATTTTTTTGTTCTATCATCATTTCGGGAAAAAATATATAAAGATATGGTAACATTGACAACAACAATATATTATGTTAAAAGTTAATAAATATCAATAATAGCAATATATAAAAACACTGTAAAAGTGATTATGGTAATAGTGGGTGGGTAATATTATGGAGTTAACATTAGAACAACAAATTGAATTTGATAGACAATGGGGCATACTTGTTCGAGGATCAGTAGAAATTATACCAGAAGATGAGTTCAAAAAAAAATTAACATACTCGATTAAAGAAAACAAACCATTAAAGGTTAAATTAGGTCTTGATCCTTCTGCACCAGATATTCATTTAGGTCATACAGTGCCCTTACAAAAGTTGAGGCAGTTTCAGGACTTAGGTCATATTGTCCAACTAGTAATAGGTGACTTTACAGGACAAATCGGGGACCCATCAGGAAAATCCGAAACAAGAAAGCAACTAACACCTGAACAAGTTAAAGTAAATGCACAAACATATGTAGAACAATTATTTAAAGTTTTAGATTCGGAAAAGACGGAGGTCAATTATAATAGTAAATGGTTAGAACCACTAAAATTTGCCGATGTTGTAACATTAGCATCGAAATTAACAGTTGCTAGAATGTTGGAAAGAGATGATTTTGAAAAAAGATTTGCTTCTTATCAACCGATTAGTATTCATGAATTTTTCTATCCATTAATGCAAGGGTATGATTCTGTGGCATTAGAATCAGACGTAGAAATTGGCGGAACTGATCAAAAATTTAATTTATTAATGGGTCGACATTTACAAAAAGAATACGGTAAAAAACAACAAGTTATATTGATGCTACCACTAATTGAGGGATTAGATGGGGTTCAGAAGATGAGTAAAAGCTTGGGAAACTACATTGGGATAGATGAAGAAGCTAATCAAATTTATGGTAAAGCAATGTCAATTCCTGATGAGCTAATGATTAAATACTATAAATTAGTTACAAATCTCCCACATACTGAAATTCGAGAGATGATTAAACAACTTGAGGATGGTAGCATTCACCCTCGAGATGCGAAAATGAAAATGGCCTATACCTTAGTTAATATGTATCATGGAAAACAGGCGGCGGAAGACGCGGAAAGTCATTTTAAAACTGTTTTTCAAAAAGGAGCACTTCCGGAAGATATACCTATTGTTGATCTTGATGAAAAGCTATTAGAAAACAATCAGATATGGATTGTAAAACTAATTGTAGCATTGGGAATGGTTTCATCTAACGGTGAAGGTCGTAGAATGATTGAACAGGGCGCAGTAAAAATAAATGAACAAAAAATTGATAAAGTTGATTATTTAGTAAATATAGAGCAGGATATGATAATTCAGGTAGGTAAAAGAAAATTTGCCAAACTAAATTTAAATCATTAAAAAAACAATAAAAAAGCATCCGAAATTAATATCCGGATGCTTTTTGTCATTATTTTGAGTAATACTCAACAATAAGTTTCTCATTGATTTCTTGTGGTAATTCAGAACGTTCAGGTAAACGAACATACTTACCTTCCAATGTTTTATCATTAAAAGTAATATAATCGGGAAGATAATTACGGTTTTCTATAGCTTCCTTAACTACATCTAGATTACGACTTTTCTCACGTAAACCAATTATATCTCCAGGGCTAACATGATAAGAAGCAATATCGACCTTTTTGCCATTAACAGTAACATGTCCATGATTTACCAATTGACGAGCTCCTTGACGAGTATGAGATAAACCCATACGGTAAGCAAGGTTATCTAAACGGCTTTCAAGAAGAATCATGAAGTTCTCACCAGAAATCCCGTGCATTTTGGATGCTTTAACGAAAAGATTTGCGAATGGTTTTTCATTTAAGCCATACATATGGCGAAGTTTTTGTTTTTCAGTTAATTGAAGTCCATATTCGCTTACTTTTTTACGTTGACCTGGTCCATGTTGTCCAGGTGGATAAGGACGTTTCATTTCCTTTCCTGTACCACTTAAAGAAATACCAACTCTACGACTTAACTTATGTTTTGGTCCTGTGTAACGTGACATACTTTATAAAAACCCCTCTCGTATTCAATTAAATAATTTTATAGATCAATTTGATGTGCCCATTTTTGCAATACATACATTAGCTTTGTTAAATGTATGTCTTATAGAAATAGCCAGCCGCGCTCTATAAGTACAAAATGAGTGAGGGTGCTCACATCTACTAAAATTTTCCCTATAATCACAACATATATAATAAAACTTTTTTTGTCTAAGGTCAAGCGAACTAGTTCAAATTACTAATTAGTTTAAAAAAATATGCAGGAGAATAACAAAATTTGGTTAAATTATATACAAATGAACTATGAAACAATAGTTGCATTAATGAATATTAAATATTAATATGTTAAAATGATAAAGTAAAGGGAGGTGGACTGTCTAATTGAGAAACAATAAAATTCCTATTAAAACTATTATAATATTGGCATTATTACTATCATATTTTTTATTCATATTAATTTACAACAACTTGTATAAGACGGACGAAGAGGAAAATTGGAATCAAATAGACGAAAGTCCAAAATATGACTCTAGTTCATTATACGAGTCATCTAAAGTTCCCGACCTAAATAAATTATTTATTAATTCGAACTTTATAACACAAGTAAAAGTAAATAGACTTTCTTATTTGTATGGTTTTAGCAAAGACGGCAATTACTTAGCTTCTATATATTATGAAGATAAGATACAAAAAGGTTATATAATTAATATTGATAACATATCTACAGCAGAAAGTGTTTTTTCATTGTTTATACCAGACAATAATTTTATTTTAGAATCAAAAGAGTTTATTTTTGCTAAAGAATTAGTAGAGGTTGCTTATGAAATAAATATTGCGCCTAGCAAATCGGATTGGAATAATATTTTTATATATGAAACAAATCAGGGAATTTGGTATTTTGATGAAGAAAGTAATGAAGAATACTCGGAGTTTAATATCTCTACAAATACTATGGAGGATAATTGGTCACTTGTATTAAATAATCAATCTCAATACCCTGTATATACCGAGGTTTTTTTATCTCCGGAGAATGATAATTGGCTTATATTTGTTTTATATTTTGATCAATTTCAGAGTGGAATTAGCAAACATAAAACTATATTTATAGATTTAGATAAATTAACCAACAAAAATAGTGTGAAGGGGATAGTACTAGAAGCGGATAGATGGTTATATGGTGATTTTGATTTTATATATAACCAATGGGAAGAATGTAACAGAAAAGGTTTTATTGCTGTAGCGGTTAGTGAGAATCAGAATTTAGAACAAGAAGAGAACCCATATGACTTGGTTGATCAATGGACTTATTTAGATACAACAGGAAAAATGCAGTGGTATGGAAATTCAGAGGGTATCTATAACAGTGCAGGTGAATCGATTTTCCAAACATCGGGAGGATCTTTTTATAAACTAAGTTTAATTGAGCATGATAACAAAGGGTTAGTCTATTATGTAATTGATATATTTTCTAAGGCTGATAATAGCTTTATTAAAACTATTGAATTTGTATGGGATAGAGAGAATCAGTATATGGTTCCTATTAAGTATTAATGGAAACTACAATCTATTTAATACGGCACGCTGAGACAGACAGTAATAGGGAAAGAAGATATCAAGGACATAAAGATGTTCCTTTAAATAGTTTTGGCGATTTGCAAGCTATTAAATTAGCACAACGTTTTTACGATGAAACGATTAGAATTGACGCTATTTACTCTAGCGATTTACAACGTGCCAAACAAACAGCTTATAAAGTAGCTGAAAAATATAATTTAGAAGTAAATATAGATATTGATTTAAGAGAGAGAAGCTTCGGTAAATTGGAGGGTCTAAAAACGGAAGATGTCGAGTCACTTTATGCTGATTTTGATATCTTGAAGTGCAATGAACCAAACATTTACGATATTGAGCCGTATGATTCATTAAAATCAAGAGCCTATAAATCTATTTATGAATTATCTAGAAGGCATGTAGATAACAATATTGTAATAGTAAGCCATGGCTCAACAATAAACTCTTTTTTGCGTGAAATAGATAACATGGGAATAATTGAAGAAGGTTTTCGTTTAATTAATACTAGTATATCTACTGTTATTTTTAACCATCAGGAATTAGAATGGAAGATTATAGAAGTTAACGATGTTGCTCATATTGAAAGTAGGGAGAAAAGTTAATGTTAATTACAACATTTAGAAAATTCATTAAGTTATTAAGAGATAAAAACATCTACCCTATGAATGCTGTTTTTCTAATAGCGAATAATAATGGACAAGTATTTGAAATGGAAAATGAAGGTGAAATTTCTAAATATTTAAGCAAGGACCAAGTGGGGAAGCTTAATATTAATATAAACGAGCTAGCGAAAAACCCAGATATATCCGAAGAATATCTATCGTATTTCTTGCCAATAACTAATGAAGCCGACGAACCAATCTGTATCATCTGTTTGTTAGTAGATAAAGAAAATATAAATAATGATTATAAAAGCAGATTAACATATTTTGAAATTATATTTAAAGAGATGCTTCAACAAGAGGTGCTTTTTAGAGAAAAGGATCATAGTGAATTCCTATATGCGTTAACTACGAACCTTTATTCAGCTTATGATATAAACGAATTATTATTCGAAGCATTAAGGTATATTAGTCATTTCTATCCTGATGATAAATTTGAATTTTGGTTCTCACAAGACTATAGATTATCAAGTGGATTTGTTAAAATTATGAGTAAAATTCCAAACACTAACGACATAAAGGACAAGGCATTTATTCAAGGAAGTATCATAATTAATCCAGAGAATAATGAGTTAGCTATTCCGATAAAGGGTAGGCAAGGAACTTATGGGGTAATATATCTGAAAAGTGAGAAGTCAATCGATAGTTTTTTAAAGACTAATTATCTTGATGATATCGTTGAAATAATTGGTAGTAAATTTGAGAATTTTCAATTAAATGAGCAGTCGGCAAATTTAATTAAAAGGTTAGAGTTAATTAATTCGTTAACAAAGATGATAAATAATAATCCGTATAAAGATGAGGTAATCAATGGGGTTATTGAGGGACTTAGTAAAATTTACAAAAACCAAACGATAATGTTTATCGAAGTAGATAAAGAAAAAATGAATTTCATAAATATGAAGTCAAATATAGAATTAAAGGATGATATTATACCAGTTGACGGCACATATTTGGGGCTTAGTTATAAAAGAGGGGAAGCTATCATAATAGCTGATAGTAAAGTAGATTATGGAATAGAGGGAAAATATTGCGACAGTTATGGTTATAGGTCTTTAATAATAGCACCAATTTTCTCAGAAGCTGAAGTGATAGGAGTCTTGACTGTCTGCAGTGAGGAAGCTAACTATTATACATATGATGATTTTAAGTTCCTACAACTACTTTCTCAACAATTTAATCTTTCTTTAACTAATTCAAATGTACTTAGCAAAATACAACAATTGGCTATTACCGATTATTTAACCGGACTCTTTAATCGTTCTTATCTTGATGATAAAATAAAAGAATCACAACTTGCCGACAATGGCGGTATATTACTGCTTTTTGATCTGGATGATTTCAAGGATATCAATGATACATATGGTCATGACGTTGGGGATAAAGTACTTATACAAGTAGCGAGAATTTTCAAAAATAATATTAGAGATGAAGACGTTGCCGCAAGATGGGGCGGAGAAGAATTGGCAGTATATTTACCGAAAATAGATCAAAACATAGCGGTAAAAGTTGCCGAGAGAATTGTACAACGCGTGAGAGATGAAACAAATCCTAGCGTAAAAATTTCTTGTGGAGTTGCAAACTGGAAGGCAGATGATAAAGATATAGATTACATGTTATTGGTGCACAAGGCGGACCAGGCATTATACAAGGCCAAAAAAAATGGTAAGAATCAGTTAATGATCTATGAGGATTAAAAAAATATAATTACGAAGGAGCATAAAAATGAAGGATTCACGTATTAATCAATTAGCAAAACAATTAATAAATTATTCAGTTAATCTTCAAAAGGGTGAAAAGGTATTTATTGAAATGATTGGAGAAGAGACTGAGCTGGCGAATGCCCTAGTTAAACAAGCATATGAGGTTGGAGGTATACCATATGTTTCTATGAAAAGAAGCGAAGTAACTCGCACATTATTGCTTAATGCAAGTGAAGAGCAGCTAAAGGATATGGCAACTTGGGAATTAGCAAGAATGAAAGAAGCAGATGCGTATATAGGTATTAGAGCAGGAAACAATGTTAATGAACTATCTGATGTACCAGATGAGAAGATGAAAATGTATAGTAATCTATTTTTAAAACCTGTTCATTTTGAAGAGCGGGTTAACCGCACGAAATGGGTTATTCTTCGCTACCCATCGGCATCGATGGCTCAATTAGCAAGCATGAGTACAGAAGCTTTCGAGGATTTTTATTTTAATGTTTGTAATTTAGACTATAGTAAGATGGCAAAAGCGATGGATGGACTTGTAGAATTAATGAATAAGACGGACAAAGTACATCTTAAGGGAAAAGGTACTGATCTTAAATTCTCAATAAAGGACATTCCAGCAATAAAATGTGCCGGAGAGATGAACATACCTGATGGTGAAGTATTTACTGCCCCCGTTAGAGATTCAGTTAATGGTGTAATTAGTTATAATGCTCCTTCGCTATATGAAGGTATAACCTTTGAGAACATTAGGTTAGAATTTAAAGACGGTAAAATCATAAATGCTACTGCCAATAATACGGAACGAATTAATAAAATTTTTGATACAGATGAGGGTGCAAGGTACGTTGGTGAATTCGCAATAGGGGTAAATCCTTATATTTTAAGTCCAATGAAGGACATATTATTCGACGAGAAAATCTCTGGCTCTATCCACTTTACACCGGGAAGAGCTTATGATGAAGCAAATAATGGAAACAACTCAAACATTCATTGGGACTTAGTATTTATTCAAAGACCTGAATATGGTGGGGGAGAAATTTACTTTGATGATGTGTTAATTCGCAAAGATGGTTTATTTGTTATCCCTGAGCTCGAACCATTAAATCCAGAAAATTTAAAATAAATTTTATTGTGGCAAATAGCAGGACAAATAAATGTGTCTATTTTGTGAAATGTGTGATATACTATTTTTAATATAAAACTTAATATTCGTCTCCGAGTTTATTGTACCTAAGGACACAACAGTCTACGGTCAATCGACCTGGGATAATTTTATCCCGCGGGGTATTCATGGAAACGTGTTTGCCTACCTTTTTGTTTTTTGTGAAGGAGATACTTGAGTACTTTTGATAATCAAAGTCCTAGTATGTTTTTTGCATACTAGGATTTTTTATGTCAGTGGGAGGAGTACAATGTCCAACAAAACAATATTTATTATCCTATCTGCTTTATTAATTGTACTTGCGTTTTTATCTATATTAGTTGGAAGATATCCTATTTCGCTAAGTGAATTCTTTACGGTATTATATTCAAAAGTTTTCTCGTTGGAACATAACTTGCCTGATACACTGGATACAGTTATTTTTAATATTCGTTTGCCGAGAATTTTAGGAGCTATTTTGGTTGGAGCAGCATTATCTGTAGCTGGGACAGCTTATCAAGGAATTTTTAAGAATCCTTTAGTTTCACCTGATATTTTAGGTGCTTCTGCTGGCGCAGGATTTGGTGCAGCACTTGCAATAATTTTATCCATGAATAACCTTGGTATTCAAATAATGGCTTTTGCTTTTGGATTACTAGCAGTTTTTACAACATACCTAATTAGTTCTAGATTTAAGAAATCAGACATAACTTTAATTTTAATTTTGTCGGGGATTTTAATAGGTACACTATTCTCTTCCTTTATATCTCTGCTAAAATATGTTGCTGATCCGTATGAAAAACTACCTGCTATAACCTTCTGGTTAATGGGCAGTTTATCAAGAATTACAATGGACGACATTTATTTTATTATAATACCCGTTGTTATAGGGATTGTTCCTTTGTATTTAGTGAAATGGCGTCTAAACATAATGGCATTTGGTGATGAAGAAGCGCAGACCCTTGGAATCAATACGAAAAGAATTAGATTTATAGTAATCTTGACTTCAACCTTATTAACAGCATCTGTTGTATCAATAAGTGGGATTATTGGCTGGGTTGGTTTGTTAGTACCTCATCTAGCTAGGATGCTTGTCGGTCCGAACTATAAAGTATTGTTACCTGCTTCATTATTAATCGGAAGCTCCTATCTACTATTGGTAGATACCTTAGCAAGAATGATACTGCCAGTGGAAATACCGCTGGGTATTCTTACTTCAATAATAGGGGCACCTGTTTTTATCTATTTACTAGCTTATTCAAGGAGGGGTTGGGTATGAAATTAGAAGTAAATAATTTGGGCTTTAGCTATGATCAGAGAAGGATTTTTTCTGAAGTTTCCTTTTCGGTAGAGTCAGGAGAGATACTTAGTTTACTTGGTCCAAACGGTACAGGGAAAACCACACTTTTTAAAGCAGTTCTTGGTTTAAACAAAGTGGAAAACGGAGATATTTTATTAAACGGTAAAAGTATTCGTGAATGGTCTCGAACTAAAATAGCGCAATTTATTGGTTACGTACCACAACATCATACTCCACCTTTCCCTTTTAAGGTTATTGACGTGATTCTAATGGGTAGAACCGCTTATCTTAAATCTTATGCTTCACCTACCAAGACAGACGTAGATATAGCATTAGAAGCAATGGAAATTCTAGATATCTCTTACCTTAAAGATAAAGCATACACAGAGATAAGTGGAGGTGAAAGGCAACTAGTCTTAATTGCAAGGGCATTAGCTCAAAAACCGGAATTACTAATAATGGATGAACCAACATCCAATTTAGACTTTGGCAATCAAATTAAAGTATTACAACATATTAAGCATTTAGCAGAAAGCGGTCTAGCAATAATAATGTCAACACACTATCCCGATCATGCATTGCAGTATTCTTCAAAAGTAGCATTGATGAAGGATAATGGCATTAGTAGAATTGGTGAGCCAACTGCAATTATTACAGAGGAAAATATGAGGGATATTTATGGAGTGGGAGTTAAAATCGTAAACGCAACAATCTCTAATAAAAAAAGAGTTAGGGTATGTGTTTCAGCATCTTAATAAAGAAAAAATTATAATCGGAGGGGCAATAATGCTATTAAAAAAATTATCGATTTTATTATTAACTTTAATTATCACAATTAGTTTTATGGGCTGTAGTACAAGTCAATCGGAACAAACAAATAGCGATAATCAAGAATTAACAAGAACTATTACGGATATGGCTGGGAGAACTGTTACGATTCCAACAGAGCTTAACAAAATATATGCTACAAGCTCGATTGGTACTTTATTTGTTTATACTTTGGCACCAGAAAAGATTGCAGGTTGGAATACTCAACTAGGTTCAGAAAAGCAATATATAAAACCAGAATATTATGACTTGCCAGTGTTAGGTAGATGGAAGGGTACAGATTCAACTAACATTGAAGAGATATTAAAAGTAAAACCAGATATTATTATTAATATGGGTGATATAAATGAGCAATATATTACCGAGTCGGATGAAATTGCAGGGTTATTAAATATTCCCGTAATAATGGTTGATGGAAGTTTAACAAAACAAGCAGAATCCTACGAATTCATGGGGAGCATTTTGGGGAAAGAGGAAAGGGCTAAAGAATTAGCTAACTATAGCAGAGATGTAATTCAAGATATTAAAGACAAATCCCAACTAATTCAAGATGACCAAAAAGTAGAAGTATACTATGGAGCAGGGCTTACAGGACTAGAAACTATGCCGAAAGCCTCAATAAATACTGAGGTACTTGACCTAGTTGCTGGAATAAATATTGCAGATCCTGGGACTGATAAGGACCTAAGAAGAATGGAAATATCTTTGGAGCAACTAATAGATTGGAATCCCGAATTAATTATTTTAAGCTCTAATTCAAGCAATAATCCTGAATTATATAGTAACATTTTAGAAGATACTTCTTGGGCGAATATTGATGCAGTAAAGAATAAAGAAGTATATGAGATTCCCTATGGACCATATGATTGGTTTAGTCAACCACCTACGTTATTAAGGATTATGGGATTACAATGGCTAGGAGATTTACTGTACCCCGAAGTTTATCAAATTGATATTGAACAAGAAACAAAACAATTCTTTAGCCTATTTTTTGATTATCAGATGACTGAGGAAGAGATTAATCAATTACTTAAAAATTCAATAAATAGATAAAGCGAATAAATAATTCCTGAATAGACACTTGACTCGTGTATATTCAGGAATTTTAAATTATACTTTGAATTATTATTAATCTATGAGGATTTTGTTTAATTTGATATAATATTTCTAAATAAATATAATAAAATTTACAAAGAGTTAATTTGGGTATATGATTTTATTTAAAATATTAAATTAAGAAAGGAGAGGTATCTCAGTAATGGAATCATGGGAAAACAAACCATATAGTTTATCTGAAATTATTAAATTAGAATATTCTATAATTAAGAAATATTTCTTTAAACTACTATTATTCACGCTTCTTTTTACAGGACCATTTTATATTCTTATAACTCAACTTATAGGAGAGTTTTCTTTATATGGAATAACATTTGGTGCTTTGGACATGAGCAATGGATTTTTTGAAATGAGTTATCAGGGGATTAATTTAGCCGTTTTAACATCTTTAGAAATAAAAATATTAATAATCGGAATTATTCTTTTAGAGATTCTAGCAATTCCATTAGCAATAGCCTCTATAATAATTTATCTTGGAGGAGTAAAGGAAGGGAATAATTTATCCTTCACACAAGTGATTAAACGAGCACTTGCTAGATACTGGGCTATATTTCGCGGAAGTGTTTCCTACTTTTTCTTTGTAGTTCTAATCTTATTCTTTTTAGGCTTCGTACCTTTAAGCTTAGCCCTTATTGAAGGCTTTAGCCAGAGACTGATACCTATTGTACTTTTGGCTGTTCTCATAACCCCAACACTTATTTATATAATGACTAGGATGAGTTTTTATTTTGCTACAATAATATTTGAAAAGGGTGTTATGGGAATAAGAAAGAGTTGGGAATTAGTTAACGGTAAGAAAGTCATTCGTTTGATAGCTCTGTATTTCGGAATTTTTGCTGTGGATATAATCGTTATTCTATTATTTAGATTAATTTTCGGAGTGTTTGGGGATAACAATTTATCCATACTTCTTAATAAACTTGTTTATATGTCATTACTGGTTACCAATGTAATATATTATTTAATAATTTACTTTGACTACCTTTCTCGAGAGAATAAGACTGAAATCGTATAATATAAAAGATGATTAAGATTAAGGCTAAGATTAAGATGGAGTTATTGTTTTCATCTGGTTCTTAGCCTTTTTCATAAATTTGTAAATATATCTTTATAAATCTTACAAGTTTCATGATAAAATACTTTTAATAGATTAGTGAGGTGATTTTTTAATGGATGCGGAAATGAGAAGCATAATATTAGATTTTCGTGATGAAGTAAATAATCAGTTCGAAAAAGTAGATAAAAGATTTGATCAGATGGATAAAAGATTTGAAAGAAACGAAAAAATGATAGAGCAATTAATAGATTTAGTGGGTTATACCAATAAGAAAGTTGATCAACAATCGGACAGGCTAGATAAAATGCAAGAACAATTAGATGCTCTAACCATCCAAAAGCAAGACATAGAACTAGTATTCGAAAAACTAACTAAGAACGAGAGAGATATTGCTAAAGTGAAAGCTATATTATTAGGATAATAATAAATATTTGTATTGTTAACTCTGTAAAAACAACTTGTTGTTATTACAGAGTTTTTGTTTTGGGGAAATTTATAAAAAAAGTAAAGGTATAGATTAATTTGTCGAATTTAGGCAAAAAAGAAGGAAAACTTTAGGTGTTTGGTGAACTATTAATTTAGAATTAGTAGAATGTGGATGGGGTGGTCGTATAAGTAAACTTGGGAATATGATTAAGATGGTGACTTTACTTCAAAGTAGAGGGAAGATGAAAATCAGTGAATTAACCGAAGAGTTAGAAGTAGGTGAAAGACAAATAAGAACCTATAGAAATGATTTAGAAATGGGTGGTATATTTATTACTCAAAGCAGTGGTAAATATGGGGGATATAAACTTGAAAACTCGCACTTGAATTTTATCGATTTAACCAATAATGAGATATATGCACTAAATAATATTAAAGAACAATTAAAGCGTGATAAATATATGTATTCTTCAGAATTTGATGGAATCTATCATAAAATAAACGGCTTCTATAAACAGAATAACCAAACCGATGGATATGTGAATTATTTTACAATCGAACATAAAGCTAACGCAAACGAAGAAGATATAAAACAGAAATATTATGATATTAATGTGGCTATTGTGACTAGAAAGAAACTAAAAATTGAATATAATTCATTAAGTTCGGGGATAAGTGAGAGAATAGTTAGACCTTATAGTATATATAACTATAAAGGAGATTTATACTTTTTAGGATTTTGTGAAAAAAGGAAAGATATACTAGATTTTAAAATCTGTAGAATAGTTTCAATTATGGTTACAGAAGACAACTTTAATATACCTGAGAATTTCTCTTTAGAAGATTATTATTCTAATTGTATTGGAATTTATAAAGAAGGAGAAGTCCAAATTAAATTAAAAATCAAATATCCGTATTCAATAATAATCAGTGAAAGAATATGGGTGGAGAATCAAAGCATTAAAGAAATAGAAGACAAAGCAATCATATTCGAAGCAACAATGAGGGGATATACAGAAATAAAAAGTTGGATATTAAGTATGGGAAGATTTGTCGAAGTAATAGCCCCTGATAGATTGATAGATGATATTAGAAAAGAGATAGAAGAATTAAAAAATATTTATAATTTCTAACACTACACTTTTACTTCCGCAAAGCGGAGTATAATTTATGGTAACTAATATGATTTTAAGGAATTGATGTAAATGAAATATTATGCACATTCTACAGACAACCCAGAGAGACCATGGCAAACAGTAGCTGAACATTTAGAAAATACAGCTATTATTGCAGGAAAGTATGCTTCAAAATTTAACGCTAGAGAGTTTGGGTATATATGTGGAATGCTACACGATATAGGCAAGTATTCTCTAGATTTTCAACAAAAACTTCAAGGTAAGGTGTTAAGAGTTGATCATTCAACAGCCGGAGCAAAGGAAGTGATGAATTTATATGGTGATAAACTTGGTAAATTAATGGCTTACTGTATAGCAGGTCATCATAGTGGTCTATTGAATCATGGTACTGCAGCATCTACGGAAGGGACATTAGAGGCAAGGTTAAGAAATAAAGAGATAAAAAATTATAGTGAATTTCATAAAGAGATAGATATAAGTACTTATAAATTTATATTAAATCTACCTATAAAATCTACTAATAATGAATCTCTTGGTTTTACCTTAGCATTTTTTGTTAGAATGATATATTCCTGTTTAGTAGATGCTGATTTCCTTGATACTGAGGACTACATGTCAGATGAGTTAAAACCTCGTGGAAATAATGCTAGCATTCAGCAATTAAATGATACATTTAATAATTTTCTATCAAGTTTTACTTGTAATAATTCAAAAATAAATATTAAACGAGGCGAAATATTAAAACGATGTATACTTATGTCAAAGATGGAAACGGGATTATATACGCTTACAGTACCAACGGGTGGAGGAAAAACATATTCCTCTCTTGCATTTGCACTTAATCATGCAACTATACATAATCTTGAAAGAATTATTTATGTAATACCTTATACTAGTATTATAGAACAAAACGCTAAAGTATTTAAAGATGCTTTAGGCGATAAGAATGTATTAGAACATCATAGTAATTATCAATATGATAAAGAAATTTCTGAAGATATTCAAATGGTTAGTGAAAAATTAAAACTTGCATCAGAAAATTGGGATATTCCAATTGTCGTTACAACAAATGTACAGTTTTTTGAATCTCTGTTTTCTAATAGAAGTTCAAAATGTAGAAAAATTCACAATATGGCAAAAAGTGTTGTTATATTTGATGAGGCTCAAATGTTACCTATTGAATACTTAAAACCATGTCTTTTAGCAGTGTCTGAATTAGTTAATAATTATGGTTCCACAGCTGTTTTATGTACTGCTACTCAGCCATCAATTAATGAATTACTTCCTCAATCAATTAAACCAATTGAAATAATGGAAAATCCTAAGCAGTTATATATCGATTTTAAAAAGGTAAAGGTTGTTATGAAAGGAGAGATGGATGACGACACTCTTTTAGACGAATTAAATAGACATGAACAAGTACTATGTATAGTAAGCACACGAAAGCATGCAAAAGAAATATTTAATAGATTAACTGATGATACTACTTTTCATTTAAGTACATTAATGTGTCCAATTCACAGACAAGAGATATTAAAAGAAATTAAACAACACCTAAAAGATAAAAAAAGTTGCAAGGTAGTATCCACGCAACTTATTGAAGCTGGTGTTGATATTGATTTTCCAGTGGTTTATCGTTCAGTTGCAGGTATTGATTCTATTGTACAATCTGCTGGTAGATGTAACCGCGAGGGAATTTTAGATAAGGGAAATGTTTTTGTCTTTAAACCTATCTCAGAACATGCGAAAATTAGAGGCTATTTAGAAAGAACTGCAAAGGTTGCGGATATGGTATTTAGGAAATATGAAGATCCTATTTCACTGGATGCTATAGACTATTATTTTAAAATGCTATATGACATTGAAGGAGAACAAGCTTTAGATAAAAAAAGTGTTATAGATTGTTTTGAAGAAAGAGGGAATATGTTGGAGTTTGATTTTAAAGACGCAGCAGAGAAGTTCAGATTGATAGAAAACAACACATACTCAATTGTAATTCCTTTTAATAATGACGCAATAAAATTGATAAATGAGGCTCAATTTAGTAAGTATCCACGTAGTGTTGCAAGAAAATTACAACCATATACCGTTTCAATATATGAATATGAGTATAAGACGCTACTTAAAAATGCGGCTCTAAAAACAATTAATGATAGTTTTATTATACTTGACGATTTCATTAATTATTATAATGAAAGCACGGGGCTTGCTATACCAAAAGATACTTATGGTGAAGGTATATTTGTATAAAGAAAGGAGTGTGTAAGGTGGGCTATGGAATTAAATTAAAGGTTTATGGAAACTACGCTTGTTTTACAAGACCTGAAATGAAAGTAGAGCGTGTAAGTTATGATGTAATAACTCCATCTGCAGCAAGGGGTATAATTGAAGCAATTTACTGGAAACCAGCAATACGCTGGGTAATTGACAAGATATACGTAGTTAATGAAATCAAGTTTACAAATATACGGAGGAATGAGGTTAGTCAAAAAATATCAAGTAGCAATGTAAAAAGAGTTATGAATGGTGATAATTCAGGACTATATCAAATAGCTCCAGAGATAAGACAACAGAGGGCATCAATGATACTTAAGGATGTGTGCTATATTATTGAGGCGCATTTTGAAATGACTGAGAAAGCAGGCCCAGAAGATACGCCAGAGAAGCATTATAACATAGCACTAAGGAGAATGAAACAAGGTCAATGTTATCATCAACCAGCCTTAGGAACAAGAGAGTTTTCTGCTAATTTCGAGTTGTTTGAAGACGAATCTATTGAGAGCTTTTACAATAATCAAGAATTAGATTTAGGATGGATGTTATGGGATATTGATTTTCAAAATGATATGAACCCAATATTTTTCAGAGTATTAATGAATAATGGAATAATTGATGTTAATGCTTTACTAAAAGCGAGGTGAAAAATAAATGATCATTAATGCCTTAAGTAAGTATTATGAGATTCTTGCTGAGGATGGAAAAAGCGGCATCCCTTTAAATGGCTATAGTAGTGCGAAAGTAGGATATGCACTGAATATTTCATTAGAAGGTGAGTTACTTGATGTAATTTCATTGAAGGTAGAAGGGGATAAAGGTAAAAAGCTGATATCTAGAACATTAACAGTACCGGAACAAATAGATCACGGCGTTAAAATTTTTGCTAACTTTATGTGTGATAACAGTACATATGTTTTGGGAATAGACAATAAAGGGAAACCAATTCGCTCAAAAGATGCTTTTGTAAACTTTAAAGAACTACACAACAAAGTATTAAAAAATGCTAAGGATAAAGCTGGAAAAAGCATTTTAGCTTTTTTAGAAAATTGGGATATTTCTGAAGCTAGACAACATCCTGTATTAATAGATTATTTGGACGATATATTAGAGGGAAATAATATAGTATTTATACTAGATGGAGAGAGAGACTTTATTCATAATGACGATGAGATTAAATGTTTATGGGAGAAATATATTTCAGATAATGAAGATGATTTATTGGGAAAGTGTCTTGTTACAGGTAATGAAACTTTAATAGCCAGAACACACACTTTTATTAAAAATGTAAGGGGTACAAAAAGTAACAGTGCTTCAATAGTGTCATTTAATGCACAATCTTACGAATCATATGGTAAAATACAAAGTTACAATTCACCAATAGGCAAAAATACTGTTTTTGCTTATACGACAGTTCTTAACTATATGCTATCAAATCATAAACAAAAAGTTCAAATAGGCGACGCAACAACAGTCTTTTGGGCAGAGAGCCCGGAAGAGATTTATACAGACTTAGCAGCGGAACTACTTAATCCTTGTATTGATCAGGATGTTGAAAAAAGCACCGGAAATAGAAGAGATAAAAAAATCGAAGCTACTATTAAGGAAGTTCTATTAAATGCAAGGTTAGGGAATAGGATCAATAAAGACTTAGATAAAGAAATTAATCCATTAACAAAATTTTATGTCTTAGGTTTGTCCCCTAATGCTAGCCGTATTTCAATTAGATTCTTTCATTCGGATAATTTTGGAGAGTTCGTAGAAAAAATCATACAACATTACAAGGATATAGAGATTATAAAAGATTTTGATAACAGAGCTGACAATATACCAATATGGATGTTGCTTAAAGAGACTATCTCACCTAAGAGCACAGATAAAGATGCAAAACCTTTATTAGCAGGATCAATCATGCGTTCAATACTTTGTGGAGGAATGTATTCTCAATCGCTTTACAATTCAATTCTTCAAAGGGTAAAAACTGATGGTGAAATAAGAGTTAATTATGTACGCGCATCGATTGTAAAGGCGTTTTTAATAAGAAAAGGTAGAATAACAAAAAATAAAATATTTGAGGAGGTTTCAACAGTGGCATTAAATGAACAAACAACAGAAAAGGCATATTTACTTGGTAGATTATTTGCAATTCTTGAAAAAACACAAAATGATGCTGGTAACGTTACTATTCGAGCAAAGTATTTTGCATCCGCAATGACAACTCCAGGGGCAGTATTTCCGATTTTACTAAGACTTGCACAACATCACATTTCAAAAGCGGAGTATGGATTTTTAAATGATAAAAAAATTGAATCTATAATACAGAATATTGATAGTTTTCCTTCACATTTAACGTTAGATCAACAAGGTATATTTATTTTAGGATATTATCATCAAAGATCAAAATTGTGGGAGAAACAAATAAAAGAAATTCAAAATATTAAGGAGGAAAATTAGATGAGTGAAATTATTAAAAATAGGTATGAGTTTGTAGTATTGTTCGATGTAGAGAATGGTAATCCGAACGGTGATCCAGATGCTGGGAATATGCCTCGTATAGATGCTGAAACGAATTATGGACTTGTAACCGATGTTTGTATTAAAAGAAAAATCAGAAATTATGTTGAAGTTGCCAAGAAGGATTGTGAAAAGTATAAGATTTATGTTAAAGAAGGGGTAACACTTGATATAAATCGTAAATGGGCATATAAAATGACAAATATCGAAGCACCAAAAGGAACGGAAGAACCAAAAGACATACAAGAATTCAAGGAAATAACTAGATTTATGTGTGATAATTTTTTTGACATTCGAACATTCGGCGCAGTTATGACCTTGAAGTATAATTGTGGTCAAGTACGTGGTCCAGTCCAAATTAACTTTGCAAGAAGTATAGAACCAATCATTACAAACGAATTAACTATTACTAGCTGTACTTACGCTAATGAGGGTGAATCGAGTTCTAAAATGGGTAGAAAACATATTGTACCATATGCTCTATATAAAACAGAAGGCTATGTCTCAGCAAATATTGCAGCTAAAACTGGTTTTTCCGAAGAAGATTTAGAGCTTTTATGGGAAGCAATAATAAATATGTTCGAACATGACCATGCAGCTGCAAGGGGAAAGATGGCTGTTCGTAAGTTAGTTGTTTTTAAACATAATACCGAACTAGGTAATGCACAATCTCACAAATTATTTGAATTAATAAGTGTAAAAAAGATAGATAAAGAGAAACCTGCCCGTAGTTATGATGATTTCGAAATAAAAATTAATAATTCGGAATTACCAGAAGGTGTAACCTTGATAGAAAAAATATGATAGGTAGTTATAGTGATGATGATATGCTTGCCTTATCAGGTATTCAACACTTTGCATATTGTCAAAGGCAATGGGCTCTAATACATATCGAAAAACAATGGAGTGAAAATTTAAAAACCGTTGAGGGCAAACAATTACATGAACGAGTTGATAATCCGGATTTTTTTGAAGCTAGAGGAGGTATTTTAACAACTCGTTCTGTACCGCTTTCATCATATATATTAGGTCTGTATGGTAACTCAGATGTTGTCGAATTTTATGCAGTTGAAAAATATGGCGTATCTATACAGGGACGGGATGGTAAGTGGAATCCAGTTCCGATTGAGTATAAAAGGGGTAAACCTAAAAAGGATATTATAGATGAGGTTCAACTGTGTGCTCAGGCAATGTGTCTTGAAGAAATGCTTAATACTATTATTGATTATGGATACCTTTATTATGGGGAGACCAAGCACAGAACAAAGGTAGTATTTGATGAAGGTCTTAGACATCAAGTTGTAAATTTTTCAGAACAGATGCATAGCATGTATGCAAAACAACATACACCTAGAGCTATAATAAATGATAGAAATTGCAAATCTTGTTCCCTTGTGAATATATGTCTTCCTAAATTAGGATTAAAAAAAACAAGCGTAAACAATTACATTAAAAAATTTTTAGAATAGGTAAAAACATGAGAAAACTTTTAAATGTATTATATGTAACTACTCCAAATTCATTTTTATCATTAGATGGTGAAAATATTGTAATTCTCGCTGAAGGAAGTGAAAAATTTCGCATACCAATTCATAATATTGAAAGCATTGTATGCTTCGGTTATATGGGAGCAAGCCCAGCACTAATGGGGTTTTGTGCAGAAAAGAATGTTGGACTATGTTTTATGAGTCAATATGGTAAATTTTTAGCACGCGTGATAGGACCTGTATATGGAAATGTTCTATTAAGAAAGAAACAATATTATGTTTCTAGTAATGAGTTGGATTGTATACCGATTGCGATAAATTGTATTACTGGTAAACTAGTAAATTCAAGAGTAGTGCTTGAACGTAGTATTAGAGATCATAGTGAAAAAGTAGATGTTGTTATGCTGGAACAAGCATCATCATACATTAAGAATAAAATTTCACGATTGAAACATAGCAAGAGTTTAGATGAGATACGAGGAATCGAAGGTGATTGTGCTAAAACATATTTTGGAGTTTTTAATGAACTGATATTACAGCAAAAAGAAGATTTTTTTATGCATGATAGAAATAAAAGACCACCAAGGGATAATTTAAATGCAATGCTTTCCTTTCTTTATACTATTTTAGCACATGATATACAATCAGCATTAGAAACAGTGGGGTTGGATCCGTATGTAGGGTTCTTACATAGAGATAGATCGGGAAGGGCATCACTGGCTTTAGATTTAATGGAAGAATTTCGATCTTTTTTTGTTGATAGATTTGTACTTTCTTTAATTAATAGAAAGCAAATTACGTCTAAGGGTTTTACAACCAAAGAAAGTGGCGGAGTATTAATGGATAATGATACAAGAAAAGAAGTATTAACTGCTTGGCAAAAACGAAAACAAGAGGAAATAACACATCCATTTTTAAATGAGAAAATAAGTATTGGATTGTTACCATACGTGCAAGCATTGTTATTAGCACGTCATCTCAGAGGAGATTTAGATGAATATCCCCCATTTCTATGGAAGTAGATGATGAATAATGATGGTATTAATAACATATGACGTTAACACAGAAACAAATGCGGGTAGAAAACGTTTAAGAAAAATTGCAAAACAATGTGTTAACAATGGACAAAGGGTTCAAAATTCTGTTTTTGAATGTTTAGTAGACCCTTCCCAATTTTCAGTATTAAGAAACAAATTAGAAAAAATAGCAGATCCTTCTGTTGATAGTTTAAGATACTATTTTTTAGGTGCAAAATGGAAGAATCGGATAGACCATTTTGGGGCAAAACCAACGTATGATCCTGAAGGAATACTAATTACTTAGAGATATAAATTTGCGAACCCTATGTTCACATAATATTTGCACATATTTAAAATCTTAAAATAGGTTGAAAAAAAAGAATAATTTAAAAAAAAAGAAAATTTATTCAGTACAATATATTACGTTCGCAAATTCAATGTTTTAAACAGTTGGTACAACTATTTTTTTTACGTATACTGTCGCACCTTACACAGGTGCGTGGATTGAAACAAGAAATTTGTACTCATCTGAGTACTCAATCTTAGTCGCACCTTACACAGGTGCGTGGATTGAAACTCTAACAACCCTTGATTTGCCGTTAGGTCCAACTGTCGCACCTTACACAGGTGCGTGGATTGAAACATATGACTTCCCTCCTTCCTTTCTGCTACAAACGTCGCACCTTACACAGGTGCGTGGATTGAAACATAGATTACCTCCTTTTTTAACTATCCTTTTTTAGTCGCACCTTACACAGGTGCGTGGATTGAAACATACGCAATTTGGGATAAAACAAGTGATATTAAGTCGCACCTTACACAGGTGCGTGGATTGAAACACTCACCGCCTCGCAATTTCATCCAACCTATGATGGTCGCACCTTACACAGGTGCGTGGATTGAAACCGTTCCCCTCTGCGTTATCCAAACTACGTTTATCGTCGCACCTTACACAGGTGCGTGGATTGAAACACCGCTGGGCGAGCCGAATTTTATTTTTTTTGGTCGCACCTTACACAGGTGCGTGGATTGAAACATAGTATCTATATTACTATAATTTATAGTAAGATTGTCGCACCTTACACAGGTGCGTGGATTGAAACGTCTGTAGTCACATCTATGTCATTAGGGATTTCATGTCGCACCTTACACAGGTGCGTGGATTGAAACTCTTATCCTTCAAGGACGCATACTGATACTCATAAGTCGCACCTTACACAGGTGCGTGGATTGAAACACTGACAAGGAAACAAAAGAAACTAAGCAATTCAAGTCGCACCTTACACAGGTGCGTGGATTGAAACTTTATTGGAAAAACGAGAAAGAACGTAGGCTAAGGTCGCACCTTACACAGGTGCGTGGATTGAAACCTGTAGTAATGACTTTTATTAATTTGTCTTTGTCGTCGCACCTTACACAGGTGCGTGGATTGAAACATTAATTTTTATCTCCTTTTTTTTATAGATGGCTAGGTCGCACCTTACACAGGTGCGTGGATTGAAACATGAATCGAAATCATACCCGATTGAAAGATTATGCAAGTCGCACCTTACACAGGTGCGTGGATTGAAACCATTCAAGTTTGCTTGCATAACCTTATCTAGTATTTCGTCGCACCTTACACAGGTGCGTGGATTGAAACTTGGATATGAAAGGATTTAGAAATGAATACAAGAGTCGCACCTTACACAGGTGCGTGGATTGAAACCCTAATATCCTAAGAGCGTTATTAGGATCTGTTGGTCGCACCTTACACAGGTGCGTGGATTGAAACATTAAATGGACTAGCAACCCTCATTTGGTCAATGTCGCACCTTACACAGGTGCGTGGATTGAAACTTTTTGTCCCTACAGCTATTAACTGAGTTTTGAGTCGCACCTTACACAGGTGCGTGGATTGAAACTATAAAAACCATAAAACTGTCTTTAATAGCTCCTAGTCGCACCTTACACAGGTGCGTGGATTGAAACGCCCCATCTGGTATATCACCCAATGTAACATCTACAATAGGTCGCACCTTACACAGGTGCGTGGATTGAAACGCCCTGTGCATTTTCATAACCACAATCTTTGCACGTCGCACCTTACACAGGTGCGTGGATTGAAACTGTGTAGGTAAGTACGTTTAAATTAACTTTTGAGGTCGCACCTTACACAGGTGCGTGGATTGAAACTCTTTGTTGTCAAAGTATTTAGTCTTAAGCCAAGTCGCACCTTACACAGGTGCGTGGATTGAAACCTGTGTCTACAATTTTGTAAGATGCTCTTACTTGCGTCGCACCTTACACAGGTGCGTGGATTGAAACTTTTGTTACTGGTTTTTCTTTGTACTCTTTCTTCTGTCGCACCTTACACAGGTGCGTGGATTGAAACCTTTACTGCCTGCTATAAGGCGTCACATAATTTAAGTCGCACCTTACACAGGTGCGTGGATTGAAACTTCCAGAGCATCTCTTGGCCGCCGCCCCTTTGGTGTCGCACCTTACACAGGTGCGTGGATTGAAACGTGTTGATGGGTCTAACTCTATCCCAAATACTTTGGTCGCACCTTACACAGGTGCGTGGATTGAAACATATACTCCTGCCCCTATGCTATCTCTTGTTGCTGTCGCACCTTACACAGGTGCGTGGATTGAAACACCATAGTTTGTACCATTGATGTACT
>JBFXJF010000004.1:0-162911 GCA_050175155.1 Vulcanibacillus sp. | reverse complement strand
ATAATTATTGGAATTCTCATAGTATAGATCTAAATATTAATTATTTGCTCATAAATGTGTTCACATCAGCATTTGTCTTTTTTCTAGAGTTTGGCGACTATTGGGAAAGCAAAGGTTGGTGAAGAATAGGTCATCAACTTGAGTCATTATTTATAAGATTGCACGAGTTTTTACAAGCACGAAGAACGAAAAATATTGATTTTATAATTTGTTTTATGAAATTAGATTATCTATTAAATCATAAATACAAACCAAGAAAAACTTGGTGGGAATTTGAATTAACTAAACAGGAGCAAAATAAACTTATAGCGGATTTAGTTGAAAAGCCAGAACTAGTATCGGGTGATTTTTCAAACCTTAATTTAAGCGAAAAGGAAATTCATAAACATATAACATTAAATGTATTTGAATACGATCTCGATAATTATTTTAAGAAGGGCGAATTACTAAAGAAAAAAACACTGTTAATCGTCTACTATAATTTTCAGGATAAACCCGAATATTTCTTTCTAAACAACCTAATAGATAGTTGAGAATGTTCTAGTTAGAAGCGCGTTAAAATCGGGAAGCAAAGTTTACTTCTATATAGACAAAAGTATTTGTAGTTGACATAAGTGCGGCATAGCACGACTAGATGCTTTAGCATCTTAGCGTGGTCTTGTACTCTTGAGTGCTTTTGGGAGGAACGGACAAGGTGAGCACGTTGTCAACTACAAATACTTTCAGTAATTAAAGAAGTGGGACTATCTCAGTAATTTCTAAATCGGATGAGACTTTAACAGAGTACGTTACAGATTCAATAGATTTATCTATACCTTCCCAAGGTCGATAATGATCGAATTTTATAGTTGTAGTTCCCTCTTTTAAACCCTTTAGAATCCAAGTATGAACTCCACCTCCACCTACAATATCCTCATTTCCTTCATTAGGTTTATAAGAATCAGAGATTATTTGGACTACACTTGTGTCCTTAATAATATATTGCCAAGTGAAACCTGTCGTCGGATTTTCTTCTAATACAATTGTTTGATTAACCTCTGTTTTCGCTTCAAAATTAGAATCATTTAAGAAAAACGTTACAGCTCCAATTAGTACAAAGATTAATAATAGCGAAATGAAAATTATTGGTTTTTTACTATCGTTCATATTATTAACCACCTTTTATCTTTATTATATAGACAGTTTTGCTAGAAAAATGTTTCACAGAAATGATATATTTTTAAATATATGTTAGATATACTTATAATAATGATTGAAATATAAATTTAAATAATTTAAGCTTAATAAGCTTAATAAGCTTGATTATAATTTTGATGGGGGCTACTATGCTAGGTTGGATATTATATAAAAAAAATGAATTGGAGCTTAAATCGGAAGTTTTTGAGATTAATCGACTATTAGAAGAAGCTGAAAAGCAAGGGATAACTATAAGGGTAATTAAGCCTGAGCAAATAGATTTAATTGTTACACGAGAAGACAGAAAAAGTATCTATGTTGATGGAGAACAAGTTGCTTTGCCTGAATTCGTACTACCAAGAATGGGTGCTGGAACAACATATTTTGCTTTAGCCGTAATTAGACATCTTGAAAGATTAGGAGTACCATGTATTAATTCTTCCCTTAGCATTGAAACTGTTAAGGATAAATTGTATACCCAACAAATATTAGCTGAGAAAAACTTACCAGTTCCTAAAACGATGTTAATGAAATTGCCAATTAATTCATCTTTAATCGAAGGACAGATCGGTTTTCCTGTTGTTGTTAAAACTTTGTCTGGTTCACAAGGTAAAGGAGTTTTTCTATCAGAAAACAAAAAAAGCTTTGAGGATCTGATGCAATTAGTAGAATCTACGAATCCTAATATTAACATAATTCTTCAGGAGTTTGTAAGTACAAGCTATGGAAGAGATTTACGTGTATTTGTTATAGGTGGCAGAGTAGTGGGTTGCATGGAAAGATTTTCCGAAAATGATAACTTTAAAGCTAATTTTTCAGCAGGAGGAACAGTAAGGGAGTACCCAATCTCACCAGAGATAGAATGGCTAGCAACTGAGGCAACTAGAATCTTAGGGTTAGATATTGCTGGAGTTGATTTGCTTTTTGATAAGGAACATTTTAAGATTTGTGAAGTTAATTCTTCGCCAGGGTTTAAAGGATTAGAAAGTTGCAATAACGTAAATATTCCTAGAGAAATATTTCACTACTTAAAAACAAGGTTTGGTTTATTTTCTAATGTATAGATAATCTGTTTATCTTATTAAATTTTAAAGGAGGATATAATGATTAATTGGGAAAAAGAAGTAAAAAAAATACAAGAGGATTTAATAAAAGATACGCAAAGTCTTTTAAGAATTAAAAGTGTTTTAGATGAGGAAAGTTCTTCTGAAGGTGCACCCTTTGGTCAAGGAATAAAAGAAGCACTGGAGTTCACTCTAGCTAAGTGTAAAGAATTTAATATGGATGTTAAAAATTTAGAGGGCTATGCTGGTTATGCAGAAATCGGACAAGGAAGTGAAACCCTAGGTATTCTTTGTCATCTTGATGTTGTGCCTGAAGGAAATGGCTGGACTTATCCGCCTTACGAAGCAACGATTAAGGATGGTAAGATTTTTGCGCGAGGGGCAATAGATGATAAAAGTCCTTCTATGGCAATTATATATGCATTAAAAATAATTAGAGATTTAAACATTAAATTAAATAAAAAAGTAAGAGTTATTTTTGGAACGGACGAGGAATCTGAATGGAGAGGAATTAAATATTATCTTGAGCGGGAAGAGATGCCAACAATGGGTTTTGCGCCTGATGCAGATTTTCCGATTATCATCTCTGAAAAAGGAATTGCAACTATAACATTAGAAGGTAAGCTGCAACAGAATAATGTAAGTAAAGATAAAGCACAAGTTAGCATATTTACTGCTGGACAAAGACCAAACATGGTTCCTGACTTTGCTACAGCAAAAATTACTGCAGAAAAAGATATTCTAGATTTAATTAAAATAGCCTTTAATACATTTCTAATTAATTATGAATTGGGCGGAGAAATAGAAGATATTAATGAAAGTGAATTGATAGTTAAATTAAGAGGGGTGTCTGCCCACGGAATGGAACCCCAGAATGGAGTGAATGCAGGTCTTGAGTTAATTAACTTTTTCATTGCTTCGGAAAGTCTTATAAAAATTGATAGTTGGATGAAATGGTCCGTACAATTTCTATATCACGATTATTTTGGTAATAATTTTGAGATAGATTACGAGGATGAGACCTCGGGGTTTTTAACGGTTAATCCGGGTATGATTCACTTAGACAATAATAAAATCAGTATTGTGTTAAATATTAGATATCCAATTACTACCCCTTATGCTGAGACTATTGAGAAAATTAAAGTAAAGGCTAGCCCTGCTGCATTAGTTATTAGTCAGAATAACAATGCGAAACCACACAATGTGGATAAAAATCATTTTCTAGTCGAAACTTTAAAAAGAGTTTATAAGCAACAAACAGGAACTGAAGCAGAATTACTTTCAATAGGTGGAGGCACATATGCTAGAGCACTTAATGTTGGAGTAGCATTTGGTCCAAATTTTCCAGGAAAGCCGGAAACAGCTCATCAGAAGGATGAATTTATTGAAATCGACGACTTGTTAAAAGCAACTGCAATATATACACAAGCAATTTATGAGCTAGCAAAATAATTATAGGAAAATATTAACCAATTAAGTATAATAATATAATTTATTAACATAATACCAATATGCTAATAAATTATATTATCTATGGATTATCGGGACTTTTATTAGAAACTGTTTGGACAGGGTTAGGTTCACTATTTTCAGGAAACTATAATCTAACAGGTTATACCTACCTTTGGATGTTTTTTATCTATGGACTAGGAGTTTTCCTTGAACCTATACATGATATTGTTAGGGATAAGAATTTTCTAATAAGGGGGTTAATTTGGGCGGTTTTAATTTTTGCTATTGAATTTTTTACGGGCTATCTATTGGACATGGTATTAGGAAGGTGTCCATGGGATTATAGTAATGATACTATATATAGCCTTTATGGTTATATAAGATTAGATTTTCTACCTATTTGGTTTATAGTTGGTTTGGTTTTTGAAAAATTACATGATCTAGTAGATAGGTACAAGGACATATTGTTAAATAACTAATAAAATCTACCTAAATTAAGTTTTGACTATTGACAAAAATGCTTTTCTAATATACTTTTAATGTAAATTAACCAGTTAGTTAATCTGACTGGTTAAATTTTTTGGGGAAGGATTCTGTTATGAACGAAACAATAGTTGAACAAGAGATATTAAATGCAGCAAAGAAGAACTTTATTGAAAAAGGTAAAAGTGGTGCAAGAATGCAAGACATTGCTAATGAAGCTGGGGTTAACAAAGCATTATTGCACTACTACTTTAGAAGTAAAGATATGCTGTTTCAAAAAGTTTATCAGGACGCAATAAAGGATTTAGGAGACTCCGTATATACTATTAGCCAAAGAACTAATAGTGTCGAGGAGTTATTGAAGATTGTAATTGATAGAACTTTTACTTTCCAATTAGGGAATGAAAATTTTTTACTTTTCTTTTTTTGGGAAGCGAAAACTGAAAAATATAATGTTGCTAATATCGCTAAGAACTCACAAAACATCCTTGGGTTCTGTCCGTTTGACGTATTTTCTCCTAAGATAGAGAAAGCTATAGAGTTAGGGGAAATAAGAAAGTTAGATCCAAATGAACTTATAATCAATGTGTTAAGTTTAATCATATCCTTCTTTTTAGCGCTACCAATTATAAAATCCACCTTTGAACTTACGGAGGAGCTATTTGAGAATATGATTGAGAGTAGAAAAAATGAAATTTTTCGTTTAATATGGAATGATATTAAAATTAAATAATTTATATTTAGAACAGTAATTATGGTATGGACATGTGAATGTTCTATGAATGGGGGAATTTATAATTATGAAGATTGGTATTCCGAGAGCATTACTCTATTATTACTACGGGCCCTTCTGGGAGAAGTTTTTTACAGAGCTAAATATTGATGTAGTTGTTTCTGATGAAACAAGTAAAGAACTAATAGATATGGGTATAAAAGAGTCGGTACCAGAGATATGTGTACCTATTAAGATTTTTGTTGGTCATGCATTAAATCTAGTAAAAAAAGAAGTAGATTATATTTTTGTCCCTAGAATGGTTTCCATCTATCCAGGGGAATACTTTTGCCCTAAATTCATGGGATTACCTGACTTGATGAGGCATGGTGTTAAGAATATAGAGGATAAAATATTAACATGCCATATTAATTCAGACGATGATGATATTTCAGACTATAAGAACTATCTATCACTTGCCGAAAAATTAGGGGTTACAGATGAACAAATAAAAGATGCTGCTAACGTTGCTGGTCAACATTGGAGAAAATTTAGAACGTATAATAAAATGGGTTACACTGTACCCGAAGCGATAGATATAGTTAATGGTAAAAAAGAGATTTATGGACCAATAAAAAGCGAAGCAAAAATGAAAATAGCTGTTATAGGTTATGTCTATAATATCTATGATAATTTTGTTAATATGGGTGTTATTGATAAATTTCGGGAACTAAATGTAGAATTTGTAACGTTTGACATGTTACAGGAAGATGTAATAGCTGCCGAAATTGCCGATATGGAGAAAAGAATGTTTTGGACATTCACCAATATACTTCTAGGGACTGGATACAACCTAATAGCCGATGATAGTGTTGATGGTACAATTCATTTTACTGCGTTTGGGTGTGGGCCTGATTCCTTCTTAACTAGATTATATGAACTTAGATCGGAGGAATATGGTAAACCTTTTATGGTAGTTAGAATAGATGAACATACTGGAGAAAATCATCTTTTAACAAGAATTGAGGCTTTTGTTGATATGATAAAAAGAAAAAAATCAAGAGTACTTAATTAGGGGGAATATTTATGAAATTATCTTTTCCACATATGGGTAGTGTTGTTGTATATAAGAAAATTCTTGAGCTTTTAGGTCACGAAGTAATATCTCCTCCACGCCCTTCAAAGAAGACATTTGATTTTGGAGTTAAATACAGTCCGGAACATGCGTGTTTTCCATATAAAACTCTTACAGGTACTTATATTGAGTTATGCGAAATGGGCGTAGATACTATAGTTACTAGTGGTGGAAGCGGACCCTGCAGGGCGGGATTTTATTCGGAAATTCATCAAAAAGATCTTATAGAACTTGGTTATGATGTTGAGCTTTTGGTTTTTGATTCTTTTTATCGGGACAAAAAAAAGTTTATGAAGGTTCTTAAAAAGCTTAAGGAGAAAAATTCATGGTTAAAAATAATTAGCACTATCAGATTTACGTTTCAAATGGTTGAAGAACTCGATAAGTTTGATAAGAAAATTCATCAGATATGGGCGTACGAAGTAAAGAGCGGAAAGACGGAAAAGGCATGGGAAGAAATTAAGGAATTATTCGATAAAGTGAAAAATAAAAAAGAATTAAAAAAGGTTGTTGAAGAAGGAAACAGAATAATAGATTCTATTGAGCTTCATCCTGTAGTTGAAGAAAAAAGGATTAGGATTGGTATAGTTGGAGAGATATATGTTGTAATGGAGCCTTCGGTAAATTTTGATATTGAAAAGCTTTTTGCTGAGCTAGGTTGTGAAACTGAAAGATCGCAGTATCTTTTTGACTGGTTAAATTATAATTTTAGTTTACCTAGTTTTATTAAAGGAACTAATACTAAGTCTCACGAAGAAGAGATATTGAAAAAAGGTGAACCGTATATTGAGATAAGTATTGGTGGTCATGCAAAGCAGTCGGTTGGGCATATAATAGATTTTAAAGAAAAAGGCTTTGATGGGATAATTCACTTAATGCCTTTTGGATGTTTGCCTGAATTGATTACCCAAAGTGTTACTCCAAAGGTATCAAAACAATATGACATACCGGTTTTGAGTTTATCGCTTGACGAACAGTCCGGGCAGGCTAACAGTAGGACAAGAGTTGAAGCATTTCTCGACTTGTTAAGAAATAAAAAAGTAAATAAGTTTTCTGCATAAGGGGGAGAAACGGTGAAAAAGGTTTATTTAGGAATAGATGTTGGATCAGTAAGTATAAATATTGTTGCAATAGATAGTAACAATGAAATTATATTTAGTAATTACGAACGAACAAATGGACAACCATTAGAAGCGCTAAAAAGAGGACTTAATGATTTAAAGGATAGGTTAGATCCGAAAATGACTATTTGTGGAGTTGGTACAACTGGTAGTGGTAGGCAATTAGCAGGTGTTATAGTAGGTGCTGATATTATTAAAAACGAAATAACAGCGCACGCAACAGCAACGATAAACGAGGTTCCAGACGCAAGAACAATTTTTGAAATAGGTGGTCAGGACTCAAAAATAATATTTTTAAAAGATCAGATGGTAGTTGATTTTGCAATGAATACAGTTTGTGCTGCTGGAACTGGTTCATTCTTAGATCATCAAGCCGAGAGATTGAAAATCCCAATTGAAGATTTTGGTGAACTTGCACTTACAGCTAAGAACGAAGTAAGAATTGCTGGTAGATGTACTGTATTCGCTGAATCAGATATGATTTCTAAGCAACAATTTGGTTTTTCAAAACCGGATATAATTAATGGCCTTTGTGTTGCACTGGTTCGAAATTATATAAATAATTTAGGTAGAGGTAAAAAGCTTGAACCTCCATTTGTATTTCAAGGTGGGGTTGCGGCAAATCTAGGAATAAAAGCTGCCTTTGAAAAAGAGATAGGACATGAGGTAATCATTCCGAAAAACTTTAACGTTATGGGTGCAGTAGGTGCTGCTATTCTAGCACGAGAGGAATTAGAACAGACTGGAAAGCAGACTAAATTCAGAGGATTTAATTCCCTGCAAACTGATTTTGAACCTACTAGCTTCATTTGTTCTGGATGTTCCAATAACTGTGAAGTAATTCAAGTTAAAGTTAACGGTCAGGTAATTGCCGCTTGGGGAGATCGTTGTGGTAAGTGGGCAGAGAAAGTAAATCAAGCTGCTGATAAATATGCAAATATAATTTAATCTGTTTATTAATTATTTGGTATAATTGAGACTATAAATTATTTCTTCAGGGAAATTTTGTGTAGTCTTTTTTGTGCTGGGTTAAATTAATTTAACTTGAAAGGGGTTATTATTGTGGTTGAAGATCGATATATTTTGTCCTTAGACCAAGGCACGACAAGTTCGCGAGCAATATTATTTAATGGTAAGGCAAATATTGTTGCTATTACACAAAGGGAGTTTCCGCAATATTATCCCAATCCAGGGTGGGTAGAGCAGAATGCGAATGAAATTTGGCAATCAATATTAGATGTTATAAATGATTTAAATGAAATGAACCCTCTGTTTTTAAAAAGAGTCATTGCTATTGGAATAACTAATCAGCGTGAAACTACTGTAGTCTGGGATAAGAATACAGGCGAACCAATCTATAATGCCATAGTATGGCAGAGTAGGCAGACTAATGAAATTTGTAACAAATTAAAAATAGATGGATTTGAAAAAAAAATTCGTGAAAAAACTGGTCTGCTAATTGACCCGTATTTTTCTGGAACAAAAATAAAATGGATACTCGACAATGTTCATGGGGCTAGAGAAAAAGCAGAAAAAGGCGATTTATTATTTGGTACAATTGACACTTGGCTTATTTGGAAGTTATCTGGCGGTAAGGTTCATATTACTGATTTTACGAACGCATCAAGGACGATGTTGTTTAATATTCATACGATATCATGGGATGAAGATTTATTAGGGATATTAGATATTCCTAAAACTATGCTACCTGCACCTAAATCTTCATCTGAAGTATATTCTTACACTGAACCAAACTATTTTTTTGGTAGAAGTGTTCCGATCTCAGCTGCAATCGGGGATCAGCAAGCGGCATTATTTGGACAAGCATGTTTTATTACAGGCATGGCAAAAATCACATACGGTACTGGTTGTTTTATGCTGATGAATATTGGTAAAAAGCCTATATTATCACAGAATGGATTGGTAACAACTATTGCCTGGGGATTAGACGGAGAGATTGAATATGCTTTAGAGGGAAGTGTCTTTATTGCTGGAGCAGCGATTCAGTGGATGAGAGATGGCTTAGGGATATTGGAAAATTCGTCTGAATCTGAAGAGTTTTCTAATAAAATTGGTTATAATGATGGTGTTTATGTTGTACCTGCGTTTACCGGTTTGGGCGCTCCTTATTGGGATAACGAAGCAAGGGGAACTATGTTTGGATTAACACGTGGAACTACTAAGGAGCATATTGTTAGGGCTGCATTAGAATCTTTAGCATATCAAACAAAGGATGTTTTATCTTGCATGGAAGCTGACTCAGGAGTAATCCTGAAAAAGCTACGTGTTGATGGGGGCGCAGTTAAAAATAATTTTTTAATGCAATTTCAAGCCGATATTTTAAATGTGTCTGTTGAGCGATCGGAGATAAATGAAAGCACTGCCCTTGGAGCAGCCTATTTAGCTGGACTTGCTATAGGATTTTGGAAAAACAAAGAGGTGCTTATTGATAATTTAGTAATTGAACGAAAATTTGTTCCTAATATGGATGATCTGGAAAGAACTAAATTATATAAAGGGTGGAAAAGAGCTGTTGATAGTACATTATATTGGAGTCAAAATAGATAAAGTTGTAGACACTAAATCTAACATATTTTTAAAAGTACTTTAACTAAATCGTTAGAAGAATTTACTAAAATATTAATATCATCTTCATCTAAACATATAATTTTTTCCTTAAGTTTATCTTTAAGACTCTCTTTATATTTATTTATTACAGCTAATCCTTGTTTACTCAAATATATATTCGAAACCCTTTTATCCGAGGCATCGTTTTTTCGTTCCAATAAAGTTAAATTCACCAAATTCTCCACTGCTTTACTACTATTAGGAATAGAAATACCTGTTTTTTGGCTTAACTCGGAAATAGAAATTCCGTTGAAGTTTTCTATTATAAAAAGAATATTAAAATAAGATTGGGTTAATCCGATCTCATTTATAATTGTTTCATCGTTATGTTGTTTCTTTCTTAACAATGCAATTAATTCTAACAATTTAAGGATAGCTAATTCGTAATTCTTTTCATTATTCACGTGTATCCTCCTAATTAGATATATTAAAGTTATATAATTATAATATATAACTTTAACTGAATTGTGAAGTGTATATATATTTATCTAAAAAATTATGTATTCTAAGTAATTTTATGGAAGTATATTGAAATATAGCAACGAGAAATATCTAGTGATATAATAGAGATTATTAGTTTTTAATGTTTTTATGTGATTAACTGTAGTATAATTGAGTATGAAATTATAAAAATATATATAAATTATAGAGTAGTTGGGGTGATGGGGCATGTATGTAATAGTGGTGGGGCTGAATTATAAGACAGCACCTGTTGAAGTGCGTGAAAAATTTTCGTTTACTGATAATGATGTATTAAATAAAGGACTGATCGAACTAAGACAAACAAAAAGTGTTTTAGAAGCAGTAATTTTATCTACATGCAATCGTACGGAAATTTATGCTGTTGTTGATCAACTTCATGCTGGAGAGCATTTTATCAAGGGATTCATAGCTAAGTGGTTTTCAATACCTAAAGAAGAGCTTAATTCTTTCCTTTATATAAATAAGGATCAAGAAGCAACTGAGCACTTATTTAGAGTTGTCTCTGGATTGGATTCAATGATTGTTGGGGAAACGCAAATATTAGGTCAGATTCGTAAGGCATTTCTTATTGCCCAACAAAACGGTGTTACGGGTACGATTTTAAATACTCTATTTAAGCAAGCCATTACTTTTGCAAAGAAGGCGCACTCTGAGACAAGAATTAATGAGGGTAGTGTTTCTGTAAGTTATGTGGCAGTAGAGCTAGCTAAGGAGAAATATCATCAATTAGATAATAAGTCCGTATTAATTGTCGGTGCCGGGAAGATGGGCGAATTAACTGCAATTCATTTACATTCAAATGGAATAAAACAAATTATGGTTGCAAATAGAACTTATGAAAGAGCCGAAAGATTAGCGAATTCTTTTAGGGGAGAAGCTTATACAATGGATGAAATTTCTGATGCTATTGCAAAAGCTGACATCGTTATAAGCTCGACTGGTTCCGATACTTTAGTTATAAATAAAGCACTTATTGAAAAAGCTAATATCAAAAGAGACAACAAACCATTGCTCTTAATAGATATAGCTGTACCTAGAGATATTGAATCATCCGTTAAAGAAATAGAGAATGTTAGTTTATATGATATAGATGATCTTAGAAATATTGTTACATCAAATATGGATGAGAGAAAGAATGTAGCTACTAAAATAGATAAATTAATTGGAAAAGAAGTAGACAAATTTTATAATTGGGTTGAAACCTTAGGGGTGGTACCATTAATTACAGCACTGAGAGAGAAAAGCTTAAGAATTCAAGCAGAAACAATGAAATCAATAGAAAATAAGTTGCCTGATTTAAATGAAAGGGAACTAAAAATAATACGTAAGCATACAAGAAGTATTGTAAACCAAATGTTGAAGAATCCCATTGTTAGGGTTAAAGAGTTATCAGTTGAAGCAGATGCAGATATCCTAATGGACTATTTTATGAAGATATTTGACATTAAGGAAGATGAAATAAATCCGAATATTGTTTATGAAAAGAAGAAGTGTTTATAATATGAAGAACTACTATCCTGCATATTTAGACTTAACAGGAAAACCTTGTTTGGTTATAGGTGGAGGGAACGTTGCGAGTCGAAAAATAAATTCTTTAATAAAGGCCAATGCTAACATTACTGTTATAAGTCCAGGTGGAGCCTCTGAATTGGAAGAATTGGCTAGAAAACAATTAATAAGATGGGAAAGAAGAGTTTACCAAAAGGGTGATATTAATGGTTTCTTTCTTATAATCATAGCAACTAGCAATAATGAATTAAATTTAGAAATTTATAAGGAAGTAGATCATCTAATACAATTAGTAAATATTGTTGACTCACCGGATTTATGTACCTTTATTGTTCCATCAATTTTCAGGAGGGGTTTTCTTCAAGTCGCAATATCCACTCATGGTGCAAGTCCTGGATTTTCAAAGAAAATCAGAACTGATTTAGAGAAGATGTATGGTGAGGAATACACTGACTATACAACATTTTTAGCTGAAATGAGAGAATGGATATTCAAACAAGATATCGAGGAGAAGATTCGCAGGCATTATTTTAATTATCTGTTAGAAGATAAATGGTTGGACAATGTTACAAAGTACGGAATCGAAAATGCCGTTATGGATTTTCAGAAGATTTTCAAGAAGGAGATTAATCACATAGAATGAGAAAAATTATTGTAGGGTCAAGAAAAAGTGAATTGGCGTTAACTCAAACACACTGGGTAATTAAACAGTTACAGTTATTAAATCTTGCATATGAGTTTGAGGTAAAAGAAATAATGACTACAGGTGATAAAATTTTAGATGTAACCCTTTCTAAAGTTGGTGGAAAGGGTTTGTTTGTAAAGGAAATTGAACAAGCATTAATTGATGGTGAAATAGATTTTGCAGTTCATAGCTTAAAAGATATGCCTTATGAAATGCCTGAGGGACTTACACTTGCAGCCATACCTAAGAGAGAAGATCCAAGAGATTGCATAGTATCCCTTAAAGGGTATAACATTGATACCTTGCCAAGTGGGGCAATAGTTGGTACAAGCAGTTTAAGAAGAATGGCACAAATCCTTTCTTATCGTAACGACCTACAAATAAAGTCGATTAGAGGAAACCTAAATACAAGATTAAGAAAATTACTAGAAGGGGATTACGACGCAATATTGTTGGCAACAGCTGGTATAAAAAGATTGGGCTGGGAAGATAAGATAACAGGCTATATTGACACATCTATTTGTATTCCAGCAGTTGGGCAAGGGGCATTGGGAATACAAGCGCGTATTAATGATAAAGAAATTTCTGATTTACTAGATAAAATAGATGATATATCTACACGAACCTTAATTTCTGCAGAAAGAGCATTGCTTTATCGTTTAGAAGGAGGCTGTCAAATTCCAATTGGAGCTTATGCCGAGTGGGTTGATGATCAAATAAGTTTGGTGGGAATTGTCGGTTCTATCGATGGGAAAATACTGATAAAACAACAAGGTGTAGCAGCTAAGGAAAACGCAGTGGAATTGGGAATTAAAGTTGCAAACGATTTAATAATAAATGGTGCTGATAAAATTTTGGCAGAAGTGAGAGGGGAACTTTAGAGTGAAAATAGGGAAAGTATATTTAGTAGGTGCTGGTCCAGGAGACCCTAAACTAATTACACTAAAAGGTTATGAATCAATAAAAAAGGCGGATGTTATAGTTTATGATCGTCTAGCTCACCCTTCTTTGTTAAACCATGCAAGAGAAGATGCAGAAAAAATATATGTTGGTAAGCTTCCGGATCGTCACACCTTACAACAAGAGGAAATTAATTTATTATTAGTACATAAAGCACTTGAAGGTAAAATTGTTACTAGATTAAAGGGTGGAGACCCTAGTATATTTGGACGTGTTGGAGAAGAGGCACAAGAATTAGCAAAAAACAAGGTGCCTTTTGAGATTGTTCCAGGTATTACTTCGGCTATAGCAGTACCAGCATATGCAGGAATCCCTGTTACACATAGGGATTTCACATCATCATTTGCTATTGTAACTGGGCATGAGGATCCAACAAAGAATGAATCCAATATCAATTGGGATAAAATATCAACAGCAACAGGCACCATTGTTTTTTTAATGGGAATTGCTAATATTAAGTTGATTAAAGATAAATTAATCGAGAATGGAAGAATTAAGGATACCCCAGCTGCTGTTATAAGATTGGGAACTAGGATTGAGCAGCAAACTGTTGTAGGAACTTTAGAGAATATTGATCAAAAAGTTAAAGAGTCAGGAATTACTTCTCCCGCACTAATTATAATTGGAGAGGTTGTGAAACTAAGGGAAGAATTAATGTGGTTTGAGAATAAGCCTATGTTTGGAAAACGTGTATTAGTAACTAGGGCGAGAAATCAGGCCAGTGAGCTTTCATCAATGATTGAGGATTTAGGTGGAGAAGCTGTTGAATTCCCAGTAATTAAAATTGTTCCACCAAGTGATACAATAGTATATAACAATGCGATTAAACAATTAGATACATATGATTGGGCGATATTTACAAGCGTAAATGGTGTGAAATCGTTTTATGATAAACTTAAAGAGAAAAATATAGATATTCGAACAATGTCTAAGGCTAGAATTGCTGCAATAGGTCCAAAAACTGCCGAATTATTAGAGGAGAAAGGCTTAATTGTCGATATACTACCATCAGAATTTAGGGCAGAGGGATTACTTGAATCCCTTAAAGGACAGCTAAAGGCTGGGCAAAAAGTATTGCTTCCAAGAGCAGATATTGCTAGGGAAATACTGCCGAAAAGTTTAAGAGAATTAGGACTAGAGGTTGTTGAAATAGACGCTTACGAAACGAAAATAGACGCGGAAAATAAAGATGAGATAATTGAAATGTTAAAAGAGAAAAGCATTCATGTTATCACCTTTACTAGCTCTTCAACTGTAAAGAATTTTCTTGAATCAATAAAGGGTGAATCGTTGGAAGAACTTCTTGAGGGAGTTACTGTAGCTAGCATAGGGCCAGTGACAACAAAAACTGCAGAAGACTTAGGATTAAAGGTAGCTATTACAGCAAGTGAATATACTATTCCCGGTTTAGTCGATGCTATTTTAGCTAAATAATATTATTAAATATAATGGGTGCATGGTTTTTGCTATGCACCCAATGGCATATTCATTAAGAAGGAGGTAAACATTATGAATGTAAGCTTTTTACGCCATCGTAGGTTGAGACAAAACGGAGGTATTCGTAATCTTGTTAGAGAGAATAGTCTGAACATAAATGATTTGATCTATCCTATATTTGTTATTGCCGGTAAAGATATTAAAAACGAAATAGGTTCAATGCCAAATGTATTTCAACTTTCTTTAGATCAATTAGATAAAGAAATAGAGGAAATAGTCTCCTTAGGAATTCAAGCTGTTATTCTGTTTGGAATTCCTGAAACAAAGGATCCATTAGGAAAAGGGGCCTATGATGATCATGGAATTGTTCAGGAGGCAATTAAACAGATTAAGCGAATTGCACCTGAGTTAATCGTAGTTGCCGATACATGTTTATGCGAGTTTACTGATCACGGTCATTGTGGAGTTGTCCAAGGGGATAAGGTTCTAAATGATCCTTCATTGGAGTTGCTGACACAAACAGCCATTTCACAGGCAAAGGCCGGTGCGGATATAATAGCACCATCAAATATGATGGATGGGTTCGTAGCAGTTATACGTAAAGGATTGGACGATGCAGGATATACCGATATCCCAATAATGTCATATGCGGTAAAGTATTCTTCAGCTTTTTATGGACCATTTAGAGAGGCGGCTGAATCAACGCCGAAATTTGGTGATCGCAAGACTTATCAGATGGACCCTGCTAACAGTAGAGAAGCGCTAAGAGAGGCCTATTCAGATATAACAGAAGGAGCAGATTTGTTGATTGTTAAACCAGCCCTTGCTTATATGGATATTATACGTCTATTAAGGGACAACTATAATCTTCCAATCGTTGCTTACAATGTAAGCGGTGAATACTCAATGGTTAAAGCGGCTGCGAAACAGGGTTGGATAAATGAAAAAGCAATTGTTTTGGAAATGTTGACTGGCATGAAGCGATCAGGAGCAGATATTATAATAACTTACTTTGCTAAAGATATAGCAAGATGGCTTCAGGAGAGGAATTAAGGGATGATAAATGCAACTTTAGAAAAGATTGATCAAGAACTATTAAATATTTTACAGAGGGAGTTTCCTTTAGTAGAACGCCCCTATTTAACGATTGGCAATTTATTAAAGATATCAGAGTCAGAAGTAATCAACCGAATAGAGAAATTAAAAGGAACTGTAATAAGACAAATCTCTGCTATCTTTGATACTAAAAGTTTAGGGTATGAATCTTCTTTAGTTGCAGCGAATGTTAATCCTAATCTTATTGATAAGGTTGCAAGCATAATCAATCAGCACCCTGGTGTTACGCATAATTATCAAAGGAATCATGAATATAATCTTTGGTTTACAATTGCTGTTCCACCGGATAGTTTATTAGGTTTAGAGAAAACAGTAAATATTTTAGGAAAATTAGCGGGTGTAAATTCGGTGCGTTTACTTCCGACTTTAAAGGTTTATAAAATTGGCGTTCAATTAGATATGACAGGCGAGAAAACTAGTGAAAAAACTAATACTCAATATTATAGTGAAAACAGTAGAAAAAAGGTAACTTATAAGTTAGATGGGGAAGATATTGAAATAATTAAATTATTACAAAAGGATTTTTTAATAGTTCCAAGACCATTTGATAATTTAGCAAATGAAGTAGGATTGAGCGTAGAAGAATTATTAAATAAAACAAGAATATATAAAGAAAACGGATTAATGAGAAGATTAGCTGCTGTTTTATATCATAGGGAAGCTGGGTTTAATGGAAATGGTATGGGGGCATGGAGTGTTCAGGAGGATCAACAAGAGGAAATTGCTCTTAAGATGTCATCCTATCAGGCCGTTAGTCATTGTTATTTAAGACCAACTTATCCTGATTGGCCTTATAATATATTTACGATGGTGCATGCTAAGGATAATCAGCAAGTTGAAGAAATTATTAAGAATATTGAGATGGAAACGGGTATTAAAGATAGGTTTGTTTTGTATTCGATTAAGGAATATAAGAAGACTCGGCTTTTGTATTTTGATTCGGGGATAGATATTTGGGAGCGGGAGTTAATTAGTAGCTTGAAGGGGTAATTATTAATAATATCCTAAATGGATTCTAATATCGTGGCAGTATTATATTATCCTGACAGTATGCTACATCCTGACAGTATTCTATATCCTGAAAGTATTTTAATATCTACGCTTCTTCTCTTGTTTAGCCTTTGTAGATTATGTTTCATAGCACAAAGGAAGAGCTTAAGATATCAAAATACTTTCAGGATATGAGGTTGTCGTGATAATAATGTTTAGATATTTTAATACTATCCTGAATGTATTCTATATCCTGAAAGTATTTTAATATCTACGCTTCTTCTCTTGTTTAACCTTTGTAGCATATGTTTCAGAGCACAAAGGAAGAGCTTAAGATATCAAAATACTGTCAGGATATGAGGTTGTCGTGATAATAATGTTTAGATATTTTAATAATATCTGAACTACATGCTATCATCCTGAAAGTATTTTAATATCTACGCTTCTTCTCTTGTTTAACCTTTGTAGCATATGTTTCAGAGCACAAAGGAAGAGCTTAAGATATCAAAATACTGTCAGGATATGAGGTTGTCTTCTTATTAATGGTTTGTACGTCTATGTCTACATCTACATTTGCATCTGTATTTACATCTTTGGTGGGTATTAGTTTATATTGAGGAGGGTTTTTTTATGAGTCGTTATGCTAAGTCTGTTGAGAAATTTATGGAGGCTAAGGGGTTAATGCCTGGGGGAGTTAATAGTCCTGTTAGGGCGTTTAATTCTGTTAATAGAAGTCCTGTTTTTATTGATCATGGGATTGGTTCGAAGCTTTATGATATTGATGGAAATGAATACATAGATTATTTATGTTCTTGGGGTCCGATGATTGTTGGACATGCTCATCCGAAGGTTGTTTCACATGTTCAGGAATATTTAACTAAAGGTTTTAGCTTTGGAACACCTACTGTGCTTGAATCGGAACTAGCAAAATTGGTAATTGAGATGATACCTTCAATTGAAATGGTTAGAATGGTAAGCTCTGGAACAGAGGCTACAATGAGCGCAATTCGGTTAGCTAGAGGATATACGGGCAGGAGTAAAATACTAAAATTCGAAGGATGTTATCATGGTCATACTGATAGCCTATTGATTAAAGCTGGCTCAGGAGTCGCTACTTTGGGTCTACCGGATAGTCCGGGTGTTCCTAAGGAGATAGCAACTCAAACAATAACAGTTCCTTACAATGACCTTGAGAGTGTTAAAATAGCTTTTGATAAATATGCTGGCGATATTGCAGCTGTAATAATCGAACCAGTGGCGGGAAATATGGGGGTTGTTCCTCCTAAAGAGGGATACCTCCAAGGTATAAGAGAAATAACTAAAAAAAATGGTTCGTTATTAATATTTGATGAAGTTATGTCTGGATTTAGAGTTGGGCCAAAAAGTGCACAAGGTTTATATGGTATTGACCCTGATCTTACCGCTTTTGGCAAGATAATCGGTGGGGGATTACCTGTTGGAGCTTTTGGTGGTAAAAAAGAAATTATGGAACATATTGCACCTATGGGCAATGTCTACCAAGCTGGAACAATGTCGGGTAATCCAATTGCTATGGCTGCAGGAATCGCAACATTAAATTTATTAAGGCAAGATGGAGTTTATGATGAGTTAAATCGTAAATCTCAATTACTAGCGGATGGATTAGCTGAAAGAGCTAAGGCTGCAGGTGTTCCTCACCATATTAATCGCGTTGGGGCAATGATTTGTATATTTTATACAGACGTAGAAGTAGTTGATTATGAAACAGCAAAAACATCTAACCTGGATTACTTTAAACAAGTTCATGGTTATATGCTAGATAACGGAGTATATCTACCTCCTTCACAATTTGAAGCACTTTTTATCTCTACAGAACTGACAGATGAAGATATAACTAAAACGTTAAATATTTTTGAAGATGCTCTCAGATTACTGAAGAAGTGATAATTATTTTATTGACAATTGTATAGCATTTTATTATAATTTTAATAATATATTTCACTTAATAAATTCTATGAGTGGGAAGAGTAGGTAATAATTGAAGCTATAGAGAGTCAGTGGCTGGTGGAAAACTGACGTGGATTTATTATTGAATGGTTCCATGAGAAGCAATGGGAAATCTTTGGAGAGTATCATTTGCCGTAGGTCTTACGTTACAAGGACAGGGTATCGAGATAGGAGTAAGAATCCGTTTCCGTACCTGTTAAAGAGAGATAGGAAACTATCTAAACTAGGTGGTATCGCGGAATGTTAAGCATTTCGTCCTGACAAGGACGGAGTGCTTTTTTATTTTCTAAAACCTAGATTGGATTTTTGGATAGGTTTCTATCTAACAAGGGTGGTACCGCGGATAAAGCATTTCGTCCCTATATGGGGGATGGTATGCTTTTTTATTTTTTCTATTAACTTGAGGAGTTGAGAAGATGATAAATATGAACTATAGCAAGTTCCATGAATTAAGTCAGCAAGCTAATATGATTCCACTAACCTTAGAAATCGAAGGAGATATTGACACTCCAATAAGCTTATTTAAAAAACTGGCACAAGATAAATATAGTTTTTTATTAGAGAGCGTTGAAGGCGGAAATAAATGGGGACGATACTCTTTTATTGGCAGAAATCCATTAATGACAATTAAGAGCTTTGGCGATTCCGTAATAATAAATAAGGACAATATAGTTACAGAAAAACAAGGCAACCCTTTAATAATTATTAAGAACATCTTAGAAGAATTTCGAACACCCAAAATGGATAATCTGCCTGATTTAATTGGAGGTGCGGTTGGATACGTTGGGTACGATATGGTAAGGAAATTCGAAAATTTACCAAACATTAATGATGATGATACTCAATTTCCCGATATGCACTTAATATTAACTGATGAAATTGTAGTCTATGACCATGTTAAACAAAAAATCTTAATAATAAAAAACGTTTTAATAAAAAATGGAAATACTGAAGAGTTATACAATGACGGGTTAAGCCGTCTAAATGAAATTAAAAATGAAATTCTTGAAAACAAATTGAATACTGATCAATCATTGAAAAGTGCTTTAGGCAAAATAAACTATTCAAGTAATGTTTCAAAAGAAGAGTTTGTGCAAAAAGTATTAAAGGCTAAAGAATATATAAGAAATGGTGACATATTTCAGGTTGTTTTATCGCAACGAATACAAGCGGATACTGGGATTCATCCTTTCACAGCTTATCGGGCATTACGAAGTATTAACCCATCACCATACATGTACTATATAGATTATGGTGATTATCAAATAGTTGGATCATCACCGGAATTATTGGTAAAAGTTAAAGATGGAATTGTGGAAACCTGCCCAATCGCTGGAACTAGACCGCGCGGTCGAGATAAGGAAGAAGATGAGAATTACGCTCAGGAACTATTAAATAATGAAAAGGAAAAGGCAGAGCACTTGATGTTAGTTGATTTAGCTAGAAACGATATTGGAAAGATAGCAAAGTTCGGAACTGTAGAAGTAAATCAATTCATGGAGGTACAAAAGTTTTCCCATGTAATGCATCTTGTTTCAAACGTAATTGGTCAAGTTAGAGAGGGCAATGGTATGTTTGAAAGTTTTATTTCATGTTTACCAGCAGGAACGCTTTCCGGAGCACCAAAAGTTAGGGCAATGGAGATAATTGATGAATTAGAAAACAGAAAAAGAGGAATATATGGAGGTGCAGTTGGTTATTTCGGGTTTAACGGTAACATGGATACTTGTATAACTATTCGTACAATCGTATTTAAAGATAACACTGCATATATCCAGGCTGGCGCAGGTATTGTTGCCGATTCAGATCCAGAAAGTGAATATGAAGAAACGTTAAGAAAAGCGATGGCCCTAATGGAGACTCTAAACAAAGTGGAGAGGGAGATATCATGATAGTAATAATTGATAACTACGATTCATTTACCTATAACTTATTTCAATACGTTGGGGAGATAAACCCCGATGTTCAAGTATATAGAAACGATAAAATAACTATTTCGGAATTAAAAGCAATGGATATATCCCATTTGATTATTTCACCAGGACCCGGGTTTCCAAAGGATGCTGGAATATCGATAAGGGCGATAAAGGAATTGGGAAAAGATCTACCTTTACTCGGAGTATGCTTGGGACACCAAGCAATTGCAGAAGCCTTTGGTGGCAAGATTATCCATGCTAAAGAAATGGTTCATGGCAAAACATCGTTAATTAAGCATAATGGCGAAGATTTGTTTGCTGGCATTGATAATCCATTAAAGGCAACAAGATATCATTCTTTAATAGTTGATAAAAAAAAGATTCCAGTTGATTTAATAATAACGGCAAATAGCTTAGATGGTGAGATTATGGGTTTAAGGCATAAAAAATACCCGATTTTTGGAGTCCAATTTCATCCTGAGTCTATTGCTACAGATTTTGGTAAACAGCTTATTAAAAACTTTCTTGAAATTTAATAAATTTGAAAAGTGGGAGGGATAGTAATGCTAAAAACAATAATAAGTAAACTTACAGATAAACAAGATTTAACAGAAGAAGAAATGATTCAAGCGATGAAAATAATTATGGATGGGCAGGCAAAGGATTCGCAGGTTGGTGGTTTTTTGACAGCGCTTAGAATGAAGGGGGAAACAATTGAGGAGATAACTGGGGGAGCTAAGGTTATGAGGGAGTTATCCACCAAAGTAGACATCGACAGTGAGTTTGCATTAGATACTTGCGGAACAGGTGGTGATAAAGCTAACACTTTTAACATTTCAACAATTGTTGCAATCGTTGCGGCTTCTGCAGGAGTAAAGGTAGTTAAACATGGTAACCGTTCAGTTTCAAGCAAGTGTGGCAGTGCCGATGTCTTAGAAAGCTTAGGGATAAATATTGAGCTGAAATCTGAGCTTGTAAAAAAATGTGTAGAAGAAATAAACATTGGCTTTATGTTTGCACCTTATTTTCATTCAGCTATGAAAAACGTTATTTTGCAAAGAAGGGAGCTTGGACTACGCACAGTATTTAACGTTCTTGGACCACTAACAAATCCCGCCATGGTTAAAAGACAAGTCTTAGGAATATTTGACGAGAGTTTAACGGAGCCAATAGCTGAAGTACTTAAAAACCTGGGAGTGGAACATGCGATGGTAGTTCATGGAATGGACGGATTAGACGAAATAACGATAACAACAAAAACGAAAGTTACAGAATTAAAAAATAATAAAATAACCACCTACTATATTGACCCTACTGATTATGGGTACACTTTAGGAGCTGCTGAAGATATTCTTGGGGGAGATCCTTCTGAAAATGCTGTTATTATTACAAGTATATTAAGCGGTGAAATAATTGGCCCAATGAAGGATATAGTTACATTAAATGCCGGAGCAGCTATCTATGTAGGTGGAGTGGCTGACTCACTACTAGAAGGTGTGGCAAAAGCAAAAGAAGCTATAGATAAAGGTTTTGCTTTAGATAAATTAAATCAATTTATTACATTAAGTCAGAGGTTAGGATAATGATTTTAGATGATATTATTACACATAAAAAAAAGAAAATTGAGCAAGAAAAAATAGAAAAACCATTAAGAAAGTTAATTGAGCAGCTAAAATCCTTATCAATAGAAAGAGATTTTAAGAAAGCAATTAAACCTAGTGATCAACTAAAAATAATTGCTGAGGTAAAAAAGGCATCACCTTCTAAAGGAATAATAAAAAAAGATTTCGACGCGCTAACCATAGCTAAAATTTATGATAGTAATAATGTAGATGCAATATCCGTGCTGACTGAGGATAAATTCTTTCAGGGTAAAGATGAATACCTTACGATGATAAAAAAGCATACAAAGGTACCGATATTGCGAAAAGATTTTATTATTGATCCCTACCAAATTTTTCAGTCTAAGCTACTCGGAGCAGATGCAATTTTGCTAATTGCTTCGATTTTATCCGAACAAGAACTTGCTAAGTATATAAATATTGCACAGGAGATAGGGCTTCAATGTTTGGTTGAAGTTCATAATACAAAAGAATTAACAATAGTTCTATCGACACAAGCTGATATTATCGGTATCAATAATCGCGACTTAAACACGTTTCAGACAATGCTTGAAACTACAGAACAACTTATTAAGCTAATACCAACAGACAGAACCGTAATTAGTGAAAGTGGGATAAACACCAGGATGGATATGATGTATCTTAGGGGAATAGGAGTAGATGGCGTGCTTATTGGAGAAAGTCTTATGCGAGCAGATTCGATAGCAGATAAATTGAAAGAGTTAAGAGGCGATTAGTTTGACTCAAATAAAGATATGTGGATTAAGAAGAGAAGAGGATATTTGGTATACTAACGAACTTCAGCCAGAGTATGGGGGATTTGTTTTTGCCAGGAGTAAGAGACAAGTAGATATCTATCAAGCTAAAGTATTAATTGGAAAGTTGGATAAAAGGATAAAAAAAGTGGGAGTATTTTTAAATCACTCTGAGGATGAAATCAAACAAATTGTAGAGTTTTGCAATTTAGATATCATTCAATTACATGGGGATGAGGGACCGGACTTTTGCACTCAATTTACACAGAGGGTATGGAAAGCATTTAGAATAAAAGATGAGACTAGTTTTAAACAATTAGACAATTACAACGTTGCGGGCTATCTGCTTGATACATTTGCAGAAGGAGAATACGGGGGAACAGGAGCCATTTTCAATTGGGACATTGTTTCTAAACTAGTCAAGGATAGATTTATTATTTTAGCTGGGGGACTTACACCTAATAATGTAATCAGAGCTATAGAAATAATTAACCCACAAGTAGTTGACGTAAGTAGTGGGGTTGAAATAGATGGTATCAAAAGTTTTGACAGGATGAAGGAATTTATCGGAAATGTGAGGGGATTAAATTGAGTAAAACGGAATTACCTAAAAGATTCGGAAGGTTTGGTGGACAATTTGTACCTGAGACACTGATGAACCCGTTAATAGAACTAGAAAAAGAATTCATGAACTGTAGAAGTAATCGTAAGTTTCAGGAAGAATATAAATATTATTGTCGTGAATACTCTGGTAGGCCAACTCCTTTATATTATGCTGAGAACCTAACTAAAAAATTGGGCGGAGGAAAAATTTATTTAAAGCGCGAGGATTTAAATCATACCGGTGCGCACAAGATTAACAATGTTATCGGTCAAGTTTTATTAGCTAGAAGAATGGGAAAGAAACGAATTATCGCTGAAACAGGTGCAGGGCAGCATGGTGTAGCAACGGCAACAATATGTGCGATGTTTAATCTTCAATGTGAAGTTTTTATGGGGGAAGAAGATATTGAACGACAAGCACTTAATGTTTTTAAGATGAAGCTACTAGGTGCAAATGTTGTACCTGTAACATCAGGAACGGGAACTTTAAAGGATGCGACTAATGAAGCTATCAGGGATTGGGTCTCTCATGCCGATGATACCTTCTATGTAATCGGTTCTGTTGTTGGTCCTCATCCATATCCAACAATGGTAAGAGATTTTCAAAGAATTATTGGTGATGAGGTTAGGGTACAATGCATTGAGAAGGAAGAAAAAATTCCAGATTACTTAATAGCCTGTGTTGGCGGAGGCAGTAATGCTATGGGTTTGTTCTACCCATTTATTCAGGATAAAAATGTTAAAATGTATGGTGTTGAAGCAGGAGGACATGGTATAGATACTGATCAACATGCTGCATCAATAACTAAAGGTACTTTAGGCGTTATTCATGGGATGATGACATATTTATTACAGAATGACGATGGACAAATCATGCCGGTATATTCGGTCTCAGCTGGACTTGATTATCCAGGGATTGGACCGGAGCATGCCTACTTTCATTCGATTGGTAGAGTTAAGTATGAAGTAATAAACGATGATGAGGCAATTGAAGCTTTTCAACATCTTGCAACGGTTGAGGGAATAATTCCTGCATTAGAAAGTGCTCATGCAGTAGCCTATTTGCTGAAACTAGCTCCAAAGACTAATAAGAAAGATATTATCGTGCTTAATCTTTCTGGTCGGGGAGATAAGGATATGCAGACAGTAGTTAAGATATTGGAGGGTGCTAACCATGAGGAGTAAAATTACAGAGAAGTTCGAGGTGTTACAGGCTAATAAGCAAAAAGCATTAATTGGATATATAACGAGTGGTGATCCTGATTTAGATACATCGGTTAAGCTAGTTACAATATTAGAAGAGTCTGGAGTTGATATTATTGAATTAGGCATACCATATTCCGACCCATTAGCAGACGGACCTGTAATTCAGAGGGCCTCTTTAAGGGCACTGAATAATGGAGCTAATATTAACTCGATCTTTAATATGGTGAAGAGGATTAGGGAAAGAACGAATATTCCGATTGCTTTCTTAGTCTATTACAATTCAATATTTCGCTATGGGATTAACAACTTTTTAATAAATTGTCGCAGTTGTGGTATTGATGGATTAATTATTCCGGATTTACCTCTAGAAGAAAGGAAAGAATTAAACGAACAGATGAAGGGTTATGCTATCGATTTGATCCCTTTAGTTGCGCCAACTTCAGAGGATAGGATTAAAGAGATCGTAAAGGATGCTCAGGGATTTGTCTATTGTATTTCTTCTCAGGGTGTAACGGGGATGAGGGGAAGCTTTGATGTAGATTTAGCGGTCTTTATGAAAGAGGTTAGAAAGCATACAGATATTCCCCTAGCTATTGGGTTTGGTATTTCTGATGCTGAAATGGTGAGAGAGTTAAAAAATCTTTCAGATGGGTTAATAGTGGGGAGCGCGATTATTAAGAAAATCGAAGAGGGTATAAGTGAAGGGGATATTGAGCAAAGGGTATCAAAATTTGTATATGGATTGCATGAAGGTGTAAGATCGTAGAAATAAAACTGTAAAAAATATTGATTGACAGATTGGTTGACAGTCTATAAAATTTATAAGTATAAAGATGTAGTTCTAAATTTGGACTTTTATAATAGTATAATATGTAAATCTTAATGATTTTTTAATTATATAATAAATATTAAAGGGGGGTATTAATGAAAAAAGTAGCTAGTTTTACTTTAGTAATGACTTTAGTATTTTTATTATTTTCTCCAGTAGTTTTAGCAGCAGAGAGTGATTTAGAGAAAGTTATTAAACAGGTAGATACAACAAACGAGATAATTGACACAATGATAGATAATGCTTTAGATAAAGTTGAAATATTTGAAGGCAAAGAACAAGAAGATATGTTAATCGCTAAGACAATAGACCTATTAATAGATCAGACAAACAATATTGCTGAGAACATGATTGATAGAGCTGCAAACAAGGATGTCGAGATCTATTGTGAATTAGTTGAAGTGGAAATTGATGGACAAATTATTTTAATAGATCCATTAAGAATTGGTGGGACTTGAGTTTTTCTTTCAACAGTTTAAGAGGATACTGATGTATCCTCTTTTTTTGATATGAATTGGAATTATTTGATTATTCTGATAAAGGAGGAGATGGTCATTATTTATCGAAATATGTAACATATATATAGATGCCTAATATTCGGAGGGGAAAATGGGGAATGGCTTTTTTATAGGGAGTATTGACAAACACATAGAGAAGTTTGTCCAGAATTCAGGAGAATTAAGTTTATTAGCTAAGGGTGACGGAGCAGAGGTAATGCTTCAAAAGATAAAGGCTAAAGAGACTGTATTTATAGAACCTAGTGATGTAAGTGAATCGATGGAATTTTTATATATTATTGAGGGTGAGTTGGAGGTAGATAAAGAGGATATAAAGTCTTTTTTAAAGCCTGGGAATTATCTTTACGTACATCATTTGAATGAAACAATACAGTTTAAGACCTTAACGGATGTTACTCTTTTATATTTTTCAACGCATCCACAATTTTATTTTCTTAGCACTACTATAAGAGAGTTAATTGAGCTAGCTAAGAAAGTGGAGGAAAAGGATTTATATACACATAATCATAATCAAAGGGTTAAGGAATATGCACTTAAAATAGGAAATAAATTGAATTTACCAAAAGATAGGATTGAAACGCTAGTATTTGCAGCTCTTTTTCATGATCTAGGTAAGGTTCATATACCTGATGAAATTTTGAATAAACCTAGCAAATTAACGGAAGAGGAATTTGAATATATAAAAAAACATTGCTCTGATGGGGCGCATTTGGTTGAGAAAACTTATTATGAAAATATAGCGAAAATTATTGAACAGCATCATGAAAAGCTGAATGGGTCAGGTTATCCAAATGGTCTTAAGGGTGATGAGATATTGTTTGAGGCTAAAATAATTTCGGTATCTGATTCCTTTGATGCAATGACTACTGATAGACCTTATCGGAAGGGATTTTCACCACAAGCGGCTGTTGAAGAGCTTAGGGAATTGAGGGGAATCTATTATGATGAGGAGATAGTTGATGCTTTTATTGAGATTCTTAGGGAAGATGGAATAATATAATAGTAACTTGGATTAGTATAATAGTAACTTGGATTAGTATAATAGTAACTTGGATTAGTATAATGTTATCTTAATAGAGATATTCAATCATCTACGCTCTGCTCTTACTTCGTAAAGGCTTCGCTTTAGATGATGGAATATCTCTTTTATGTTAAGGGTTTATATAGTATTCGGTATTTAAAGATTAAAAAATAATGAACTTACTATTAAGGTATTCTATCATCATGGCGATGCTCTTACTTCGTAAAGGCATCGCCATGATGTTTATAGTAGGAACATTTTCTATAGTCTCTCTATATCAACATAACTCTATGAAAGTTTATAGAGTTTTTTGTACTATTATGTATTATAATGTAAATGAAACTTTCAAAAAGAGGAAAATAGTAGAAATAAGTGGTGTAATTGGTATATTAATAGAGTAATATAGTTACGGAAAAAAAGAATGACAGTATACTAGCTTTAAAATAACTCAGAATAGGTCATCTACGAATATAGTACGGAGATATAGTAGATAAGCTAAATGCCGCTTTCGCGACAATTAGCTTATTGGCGCGCGGGTCCCCCGTTGACATGCGAAGTGGAAAAACGTCACTTCGCCTATCAACAGGTTTACAAAATCTATCAACCTAAGTGCAAGCACTAAGGTTAATAGACTTCGTAAACCCGCGCGCCGTTATCTGAAATTGCATATAATTAGGAGGAATTATGGGACTAGATATCATAAAAATTTTAATTTCAGCAGGAATTGGTGCTTTTGTTACCTTTATAGTTACATTTGTAAACTTTAGGATTAAGAAATATGAGCTTCAATTTACATATAATAAGAAATTAGAAGATAAATATATGGAAAACGCAAGAAAGTATGTTAAAGAAGTTTATTTACCAATCTTCAAAGTTATCAATAATGTCGAGAAACTAATTGATGAAAAAGACTTTTCTAAAGAAAGAATAAAATTGATTGAAGATTCTTTAAGGGAACATATTCATACACTTAATGATACTGGCTTTACTGCTTATTTAACTGATAATGTTGAAATAGAACTTAATCAGTTTATTAAGTTTCTAAATAACTCACGCATAACAGATGATCTTAGTTATGGAATCTATTTTCAATATAATGTTTTAGGTAACAGTGTAAACCAATATATTGAGGTTAATTCTGAACAATTGAAAGATTCAAAAAAAATATTAAGAAGACATAGATTTTTAATTCGTATGTATAAGTTTATAACAGGAATAAATATTATTTTTATACCAAATAGGTTTATGGAATTTGGTCAACAAATAGTTCTTAATTCCGCTCCACTTGATTCTGAAGATTTCAGATTTCAAATTAAAAAATATATTTTAAATATTAAAGAGAAAATAAGACAAATAACTTTAGGATAATTAATACATTGATATTGTTTTTTGGGTTATCTTTAAGGCTATGCAACTTCAGATAACAAAATATCACCGCATCGGCGTAACAAGGATGAAGAATCATAGGAAGATGCCTCGGTCGCAGATGATAAATTCATAGAAGTAGATTCAACGACACACCCTTTCGCTAACCGACCAGGCAAAGCCCGAACCTAAGAAAAGAGCTTTCTAAGGTTCGAACTTCACCTGTAAGCTCAAGGGCGTCGGTGATACGACTACGATAAGCTAAATGTCGCCTTTGCGACAATTAATTTATCGGCGCGCGGGTCCCCCGTTGACAAAATATATTAACCTAAGTGCAAGCATTAAGGTTAATAGACTTCGTAAAGCCGCCCACAGTTGGACGAAAATATTTTTAGGAGTGGTTAACAATTGGAAATACAAAAAGCAGCACAATTAGCAATAGAAAATGTACTTAAAGAGGGATTGACTGATATTTTTGATAGACCTTTTGAAGTCAATTTATTAAAAAATATGGAGTTTAGAAAAAAGGTAGAAAATGAAATTATAAGGAGTTTAAAAGGAAATAGTTTTGAAAGTTTAGGAGTTAATGACATAAATCATGTATTATTGCCTAAAAACTCACCATTTAACTTTAGGAGGTGTGCATTAATTCATCCGATGGATACATTAAAATATTTAGCTTTAGTATTAACAATTGCTAATGATATAGAAAAAGCTAGAGTACCTATTAAATCAAAGAAAGTATTTTCCTATAGATTAATGCAAAACAAAGGATATCTTTTCAATAAACAATACAATATTACAACATTTAAATCAAAGACTAGAGATCGTGCAAATATGAAAAAAACAAAATATATAGTATCTTGCGATATAGCAAATTATTATGATCGTTTAAACCTACATAGATTAGAAAACACTCTATTGTCAATAAATTGTGATAAAGACAAAGTGAAATTACTTAACCAACTATTGTTGTTTTGGTCTGGTAGAGATTCATATGGATTACCAGTTGGCTCAAATGCAAGTCGGATTATTGCAGAGGCAAATTTGATTGGAGTAGATAATTATCTTAATTCCATGAATGTAGATTTTATAAGATTTGTTGATGATTATCGTATTTTTGCACCTGATGCTCATACAGCACATTATTGGTTGACAATATTAATTGAACGTTTATGGCAAGATGGGCTTACAATAAATATGAGTAAAACTAAAATAGAATCATATTCAAATGATACAAAGAATAAGGATGAGGGAAAAAATATATTTGTTCATGAACAAAAAAATAATAAGGAAGGTAATCCATTTTTAATTCGGGCAGGCTATGGAGGAACTGTACCAACACAATTTAGAAAAATTTCAGTAAAAGAAAGGAATAGATTAGAGAAAAATGATATTATTAATTACTTTAATGAAATAAAAAGAAAGGACATATTGGAGGTCAGTGAATTTGTTGAATTTATAAAAACAATTATTAGTAAATCAAAATATAAATATTTTGAGAGTGTTCTTGAACTTCTTGAAGAATATCTTCAACTTACACCTTATGTGGTTGATACACTTATCAAACATTCAGAGTATATTGGTAATGACTTGAGAATAAAAATTAAAGAATATTTTACAAATAAATTGACTGTTGAGAATTATATTCCTGAATATTTGGAGACTGCTTATATAAGATTACTTGGAAATGTTTATTATTCAGATAAAAAATTACTCATGAAATGTTTTAGAGAAATAAAACTAAATACTGGTGCCTATATTGGACGCGCAATCTTAGATTCTCTTGAGAAAATCGTTAATAGAGAAGATGTAATAGAAATTCGCAAATGTTTTAATAGGGCTAATCTATGGGAGAAAAGACAAATTATTAAAATTATTATTAATGTACTCGATAAAGATGAAAAAGAAGCGTGGTTAAGAAATATTAAATATATAGAATCTAGTGAACTTTTTTTACAAGAAGTAGCGCATCCTTCTAAAAAAAAAGAGTGTAAAAAAGTCTTCAAAAAAATAATTCAATATAACAAGACATCCCTATGTCATTTAATCAGCTTATTGGTTGCCTAAATAGGAAACACATATAAAAAGTGACAAATAAGTTTGATAGATTATTCAAGCAACATACTGTTTCATTATCCGATTCGTTAATGCACGAGCCAAAGTAAAGAGTTTTCTAAGCCTCGGTCATCGCCTGTAAGGCCCAAAAAGTCAATAATATGAATACATAAAAATAAAATCATTCCTTACCTCACCACAAATTTCAATGGTTGTTATTGTTTATTCCTCCAGTGATAGAATCACATTAAAAAAGCAGGTAGAGGAAAAACAACTAAGGATAAAAGTGGTTTTAGCTATTGCGATTGTAACAATACCGTGGGCATTCTTGTTGCCAACGAAATGGTTTTTTTAATTTAAATTTTAAGCATATCCCTCCTAACTTTTAAATAGAATTATTACAAGACAAAGGGCTTTAAATTTTAAAAGGAGGAGGGAGTTAATTGAGTGCGATAAACAATGAGGTATATACAAAAGAGGATATAGACAAAAATAAGATTATGGCTGTGGTTGCCTATATTATTTTTTTAGTCCCCTTGCTAGCGGCGAAGGATTCTCCTTATGCAAGGTTTCACACTAATCAGGGCTTTATTCTTTTTCTTACTGCTGTGGTTATTAATTTGGTTGGTTATATAATCCCTATAATTGGTTGGTTCTTTATTTTAACTATTGGTAATCTGTTTGTATTTGTTTTGTTTGTTATGGGAATTGTTAATGCTCTTCAAGGCGATGTGAAACGCCTTCCTTTAATTGGATCGATTACACTTTTTAAATAGATCACTTTTTCAACGACCTGACAGCCTGGCCTCTATCTTTTTGGATAGAGGATTTTTCTATTGTATGGTAATCTGATAAAATAAACTTAGATGATGATACGGGAAAATTTTTAATAAAGGAGTGATAACTATTAAAATTTTAATATTTGGTGGTACTGGTTTCATTGGAGAAAGATTAATAGAGTTGTTGACTATTAAACAAAATGAAGTGGTAGTTATGACAAGGAATATTGAAAGAGCGAAGGCTAAATTCGGAGACAAGGTTCAAGCCTGTACTTGGGAAAAAACTTTAGCGCCCTGCGATGAACTAAATAATGTTGATGTAGTTATTAATCTAACAGGGGAATCAATTGGAAGTGGACGTTGGACAAAGGCCAAAAAAGAGGAAATCTTGAATAGTCGGGTTAGAACTACTAGAGCAATTGTAGATGCAATAGAAAGAGGGGTTTTTCAACCTAAAACACTAATTAACGCTTCTGCTGTTGGCTATTATGGATTTCAGACTGTTGGGCAAATTACTGAGGACCACCCAGCAGGGGATGATTTTCTAGCAAATGTTTGTGTTATTTGGGAGCAAGAAGCTAGGAAAGCAGAAGCTTTTGGACTAAGAGTTGCAATTTTAAGAACGGGAGTAGTACTAGGAAGTGGTGGAGGAGCTTTGAGACAAATGGCATTACCCTATAAGTTTTTTTTAGGAGGTCCAATAGGAAGCGGTAAGCAATGGATGTCTTGGATTCATATTGATGACTTGATTAACATTATTGATAACTTAATAAACAATGAGCATATAGAAGGTCCAGTTAATGCAACTGCCCCTAATCCGGTTACAATGAATGAATTCAGTAAAACATTAGGCGAAATACTTGGAAAACCTTATATTTTTAATGTTCCTGCTTTTTCTATGAAGCTTCTACTTGGTGAAATGGCAGATATGTTAGTTAACGGACAACAAGTAATTCCAAAAAAGTTAATTGATACAGGGTACGATTTCAAATACCCAATATTAAGTAAAGCACTTAAAGAAATATTTTTAGATTAGTAAAAGGAATGAAAGGTATATAAAAAATTTGAAGGGGTTTGATTATACTGAAGATTTGGAATTTGAGATTTTTACTGCTTATTATATTACTTAGTGGAGTATTTGTGATGTTTGGTTGTACTAATGAAAATTCTGAGGTTAGCTACTCTATTGTTTCACGCGAGGAAAGGTTACCTGATGACATTTTTAAACGAGAGCCTGCTACGGATCAATATCCTCCAGTTCTTCACTCTAATGATTATGAAAAACCAATTCCATTATCAATAATAAACACTGCAGGTGCAGAAGATTCTCCATTTATACTTCCTGATGGTAAAACTTTGTACTTCTTTTTCACTCCAGATGTAAGGGTATCACCTGAACAACAATTGTTTGATGGAGTAACTGGTGTGTGGGTCTCGTATAAAGAAGAAACTTGGAGTAATCCTCAAAGAGTATGGCTAAACAAACCAGAAGTTCTTTCCTTAGATGGTGCTGTAAGCATACAAAAGAATAATGAGATGTGGTTCGCTTCCGCGCGCGAAGGTTATGAAGGTATGAACATATTCACGGCAGAGATGGTAGACGAGAAATGGGTAAACTGGGAATATGCAGGAGACCGATTAATGAAGGAGATTCAGATTGGAGAGGTACATATAAATGACGATGATCTATACTTCCATTCTAGTCGCTCAGGTGGAAAAGGTGGATACGATATTTGGGTTACTACAAGGAATGGGGATTCATGGTCCGATCCATTAAATATAGCTGTTGTTAATACGGATGCAATGGATGGGTATCCTTATGTTTCTTCAGATGGTAACGAGTTATGGTTCACAAGAACATATAAGGGAACACCAGCAATTTTTCGCTCTGTCAAAAAGAATGATGTCTGGGGTGAGCCAGAAATGATTGTATCACAATTTGCGGGAGAGCCGACGCTTGATAATGATGGCAATCTTTACTTTGCACATCACTACTATGAGGATGGAACGATGATTGAAGCTGATATATATGTTGCATATAAAAAATAAATTTAAGGGGGAAATTACATTGAAAACAATTGGTTTAATCGGTGGTATGAGTTGGGAATCTTCTTTGGAGTATTATAGGGTAATAAATGAAAAGGTAAAAGAGAAGCTAGGCAAAGCGCATTCTTGTAAAAGCATTATGTATTCAGTAGACTTTGCGGAAATTGGGGAGCTTCAACACTCTGGGAATTGGGAGCAACTTACCAAAGAGATGTGTGATATTGCTTTAAATTTGGAAAATGCAGGGGCGGATTTCATATTAATCTGTACAAATACAATGCACTTAATGGCAGAGGAAGTCCAAAGTAAGTTATCTATACCATTACTACATATTGTCGATGCAACTGCTAATGAAATAAAATCAAGGAATTTGAGAAAAGTAGGATTATTGGGGACAAAATACACAATGGAACAGGACTTTTATAAAGGAAGATTAATAGATAATGGAATTGAAGTAATCATACCAAACGATAAGGATAGAGAGATTGTTCATGACATAATCTATAATGAATTAATCTGTGGAATAATATCGGATGAATCTAGAAATAAATATAAAAAGATTATTGAGTCTCTTAAAGAAGATGGTGCCGAGGGTGTTATATTAGGTTGTACAGAAATTCCTCTATTAATTAAGCAAGCGGATTGCAGTATCCCGTTATTTGATACGACAACAATACACGCTACGGCCGCGGTAGAACTAGCACTCAAGAAATAAGGAGTAGTCGCTTATGAACTTGATAGCATTAATATTATTATCTTTTGTACCTTACATCACTACATATTTTGGATTATATGTTCTTTCTAATGCTTGGATTGCATTATTAAGCTATCATCTTGTTATCGTAATTGTATTAATAAAGAGGAATAAGGAGTTAAAAAAAATAAGGTATCTTATTACAAACAAGAAAATATTTTTATCAAGTATAATACTTACTTTATTTACTCTCCCTTTATTGATTTTGTTATGGGACTTCATTAAATTACCCAATCTTGATTTAAGTAATATGTTAAAGAAGTTTAATCTAGATGGTATTTCCTTTGTGCTGTTTATAATTTACATTGCTACTATTCACCCTGTCTTAGAGGAATTGTATTGGAGATTAATAATTACTTATGAAAAGAGTAATAAGCTAGATTTCTTATTTGATATAATATTTGCAGGGTATCATATTTTAGTTTTAACTTTATTTGTGAAAATTCCGTTTGTGATAATTTCGGTTATTGTACTTGCGATTTCGGGGATGTTCTGGAGATATATTATAAAAAGATATCAGGATTATCTATCGGTATTTGCTATGCACTCTATTGCTGATTTATTAATAATGATTGCAATCTTTACTTTGACTAATAATTCATAATGAGGGGTAGCTTATGAAAAGAGTACTAATATTACTAAATTTTGTTGCACTTAGGAGGAAATAACATGAGGGTTGTTGCTTTATTTGAGAATAGAACTATATCTGAAGAATTAATAGCAAAGCATGGGCTATCACTATTTATAGAAACTGAGAATCATAGAATTTTATTTGATACTGGTGTTGACGATTCTTTTATTAAAAATGCTTTTAAACTAGAGGTAAACTTGAGCGAAGTGGATACCCTAGTTATCTCACATGGACATTACGATCATGGGGGAGGCTTAGAGGCATTTATGGAAATAAACAAGAAAGCCAAAATCTATATTAGTGATAAGGCTTTTGAGGATTATTATTCGAAGTCACGTAGTTTTTTTAAGCGTTATATTGGGCTTGACAAGAAGTTGAAAAATAGCGATAGGTTAATTTTTGTTAAGGATGAATTTCAAGTGGATGAGGGAATAAAGATATTTGGCGCGGTTAGAGGAAAGAGGCTTATACCTAAAGGTAATAATAAATTATATAAACGGGCAATGGATGGTAAGTTAATAATCGATAACTTTGAGCATGAAATTAATTTATTAATAAGTGAAGGTGAAAGAAACATATTGTTCTGTGGGTGTGCACATAACGGTATTGTTAATATAATTGATAAAGCGGTTGAGATAACTGGCAGGAAGATTTCCACTGTGATAGGTGGCATGCATTTGATGAGTTTGGACCCAGAGGGGAAAGAAGATCAGGCATATTTGGACATACTATCTCAGGAGTTAAATGGTTTTAATGTTGGAGAATATTATACTTGCCACTGTACAGGTGAGATAGCCTATAATTATCTTAAACAGAAGATTACTAAGCTATATGATATAAAAACAGGTATGGTAATCGAAGTATAACACTTACAATATATAAATATTAAACATTATGATATAATAGAAAAAAAGGTAGCATATAAAAGGAGCTGGTAATTTTATGTTAAAAAAATTGCTTATAGTGCTTGCTAGTTTACTTGCGGGAATTCTATTAGTAGGTACTTTTTATTTCTACTACGCGACGTTTTAAAATTACAAATGCATATACATATAACAACCTGACATACCGTTCGACAGTCTAAGATAGTTCATAATTATGAACTATCTTTTTTTTGCCCAAAAATTATATATAAGTCATATCCAGGACACTTATTAAATATATTAAATGAAGAAGAACATACCTTTAAAAGGGGGGTTAACATTGTTATCTGAATTACCAAATGTGAAGTTTGAAATCCATGAAAAGGTTAAACTTTCTAATGAAGAATTAAGTTTTAATAACCTGACAAGTCTCGATTTGCAGCCAATAGTTAAAGTTTATGATAACAAAAAAGAAGTTGAGATAACAGGTTATTTAGTTTTAAGCGGAGAATTTATTGTTAAAAATCAGTATCTGGAGGATCAACTTGACCAATTTGATGCACTTCATTATGATACTTTACTTAGTAATGAGTACAAGGTGGATTCATTCCAACAACAAATACCTTTAACTATTCAAGTTGATAATAAAAGAGTGGAAGAAATAAACAGTATAATAGTAAAAGTCGAAGAATTTGATTATGAAATAATATCGGATCAAGAAATTGAATTAACTGCTCAGGTTAAATTGATAGGTGTTAAACCAGAAGATGAAATTATAGATGAACCTTTAACAAAGTCAAAGCTAGGGATAACAACAAAAGTTGATATAAATTCTCCTATAAATCTTAGTCCTATCTACACATTGTTAAGAAAAGAACAAAATGAAGCAGAAGAAAAACTGGTTCTTACAGATATATTTGAAGATGATTTAACAGGAAAAGCGGAAACAGAAAAAGCTGAAACATTAGAAGCGGAGATATTAGACATAGAGGATGATACTGCTAAAGTGACAAGCAGTGCACAAGTAAATAAAAGTAATATATTATATGGTCTATTACATGGGGATGAGATCCAAAGTTACAAAATGAAAATATATATAACACAAAAAGATGATACAATTCAAAAAATTGCTGAAAAGTATGGGTTAAGAAGTGAAGATATTATTAGTAATAACAATATTACAAAAAATGAATTACAACCTGGACAGTTATTATATCTTCCTGTAAAAAAATAGAGAAATATGAAAAATAAAATTGAAATAGTCGATGTAATGCGTAACTATAGTTTGCGTGTTGGCACTATAGATACCTATCCAAATTATTATAAACTTAAAACTAATTACGGACCTAAAATAGTTAATAAATGGAAAGATGAAACTTCTATAAATAAAGCACATAGCTGCAGAGAATTGCTTGTAAGGGAAGGCTTTAGGAAGATTGACCGATTTATACCTACAAAAGAAGGTAATCCTTATGCTGTTCTTAATAATATAGGGTACTCGCTAACAGACGAGGTATTTGGAAGATTACCTTCTTTAGATAGTATGAAGGATATTAAAATTATAAGTAGTACTTTAGCGAAGTTCCATCAAGCATTATTTAAAATTGAGACAAAGAGTGATTTTAACCCATGGTCCGTAAACTATAGTAATGGATTAATACATATTAATAAAATTGAGGATTCAATTAAACATAAGTCTAATAAAATCGCTATTGATAACCTTGTGTTAAAGGATATTGCGAAAAGTAAGGAACAAATAAAACAAAGTATTGAAATGGCTCAAAGGGTTGAGAAAATAGCAGTGAGAAATGAATCTCAACCTAAACTATGCCATGGAAATCTATACTTATCCTCTTTCCTAATTGATGAGTACGATGAAGGCTGGATAATCGATTTAAATAATCCGACTTCTGAAATGCCATCATATGATTTAGCAAGATTTGTTTCAAGAATTTATAAGGATAACAACTGCACTGATGAGGTAATTTATAAATTTTTAGATTACTACCAAGAAATTATTCCACTTAAAACCGAAGATAAGTTGTGGATACTAACTTATATAGCTTATCCCCATGATTTATGGAAATTCTTATATATTCATTACGTGGTAAAAGTTACACAAACAAATAACGTTGTAAAGGAATACCAAATTTTAAGTGAGCAGATGTTTAGATTGCTTGGACTCTATCAGAATTTATTTAATTATTTCAAAATTTAAAGCTTGAATATTTTCATATTACCACTTCCAATATATAAAACGAAGTAGGGGTATAAAATGACTCTTATAAGTCAATATTCAGAAATTGGTGTTCATCCACATGTTTTTAGCGAATATAATATTCAAATAAATAATCTATCGAAAATTAAATCAATAATAAAGATTGAAACGGAAGTTGGTAAATTTGCTTTAAAAAAGACGAAGGTAACAGATGAGCAAGTTAATAGAATGATGACGATTATTAAATTCTTAGATGATAATCGTTTTCCCGTTTCAGAGATAATTCCAAACAAATATGGTGAATTATATGTACCAACCCTAGACGGTATTATCTATTTAACAAAGTGGATCGAGGGTAAAGCATTTTCAATAAATGATAATAAACACCTAGCTCTTGCTATATCTACTTTAGCTAATTTACATAAACTAGGGTTTGGTTTTGATCCAAAAGAGCTGAAGTATCAATATATAGAAGAGACATTTATAAAAAAATCCTGGATTGAATCAATTGATTGGTTAAAGAAATATCAAAAAAGACTTGAACTAAAAGAGTCTAATACCGCGTTTGAGCACATCTTTCGGACCTATATACCTTTTCTCCGAAATTGGGCGGAAGAGGCAGTGGAGCATCTAAACGATTGGGTAATTGAGTATAACTCAATCAGGGATATTAGAAAGACAATCTGTCATGGTAAGTATTATCACCGTAATATAGTAATAACTCCTGATGACTATCTAATTCTAATAGATTTTGACCATGTAGGATTAGATACACCGGTTAGGGATATCGCGTTTTTCATTAGGAATTACCTTCTAAGTAAGGAATATCAAAAGTGGGTGGAAATTTGGATTAATACATATTTAAAAATAAATCCACTTCTAGCTTACGAAAAAAAATTGTTGTTAATTTACTTGCTCTTTCCAGAGAAAATAATTAACCTGGCTAAGCGATATGAAAAGAAACAAAAGAACTTGTCAGACGAGATATACTTCAAAAAATTACAGGTCAGATGGGCTCAGACAAAAGAATTAATCTGGTTTGTAGACAGGCAGGGTTGGTTATATGAATGAATTTATTAAATCTTATTTGACAATATTTATTAATCTCTTTAAAATAGATAAATAATAAGTTATATTAATAAATATAGGAAAAATACAATGCTAGGGAGTAAATTAGTAGGACCCATAAGAGAGGAAAATCATTAGCTGAAAGATTTTCTTGGTGCTTCGCTATCTTAGTCGCCCTTAAGTAGTCTGCTTGATGCTTTTTTGAGTAGAGTAGACCGGATTGATGTCCGTTATGAAAGAGTGCATGACATTTGTCATGAATAAAGGTGGTACCGCGAACATTTTTCGTCCTTTAGGATGAAGAATGTTTTTTATTTTGAAAATAATTATTAAACAAATGATCGGAGGTATTTATAATGGAGAAGGTTGAACAACAGATCCCCACTACATATGATCCAAAAAATATTGAAAACAAATGGTATGAATACTGGTTAAAAAATGAATTTTTTAAAGCTGATAATGAAAGCGATAAGGAACCTTATTCTATAGTAATTCCACCTCCTAATGTTACGGGAATGCTCCATATAGGACATGCCTTTGATTTCACTCTTCAGGATATTATGGCAAGAATGAAAAGAATGCAGGGATACAATACATTATGGTTACCTGGAACAGATCATGCTGGAATAGCTACTCAAGCAAAGGTTGAGGAGAAACTAAGAGAAGAAGGTACTTCCCGTTATGATTTGGGACGCGAGAAATTCTTAGAGAAATCATGGGAATGGAAAGAGAAATACTCGACAACCATTCATGATCAGTGGGCGAAATTAGGTTTATCTCTAGATTATTCGAGAGAGAGATTCACATTAGATGAAGGTTTATCCATAGCAGTTAAGAATGTATTTGTAAGTCTTTATGAGAAGGGCCTAATCTATCGTGGTAAATACATAATTAATTGGGACCCTGAAGCAAGAACTGCCTTGTCTGATATCGAGGTAGAATATAAAGATGTTCAAGGTTTCTTCTATCATATGAGATATCCGCTAAAGGATAATAGTGGGTTTATTAATATTGCAACAACCCGTCCGGAAACAATGCTAGGCGATACCGCAGTAGCAGTACATCCAAAAGATGAACGTTATAAACACCTAGTTGGGAAGACAATTATCTTGCCGATTACCGGAAGAGAAATACCTATTATTGAGGATGATTATGTTGATCGTGAATTTGGTAGTGGGGCTGTAAAAATTACACCTGCACATGATCCGAATGACTTCGAGATTGGTAACCGTCACAACTTACCTCGTATTCTGATAATGGATGAAAAGGGAGCTATGAACGAAAATGCCGGCAAATATCAAGGGTTAGATAGATTTGAATGTCGCAAACAAATAGTAAAAGACTTACAAGAGCAGGGTGTTATACTTAAAATTGAGGAGCATCTTCATTCAGTTGGACATAGCCAAAGAAACGGAGTTATTGTAGAGCCATATCTTTCAACTCAGTGGTTTGTTAAAATGAAGCCATTAGCAGATAAAGCAATAGAGCACCAAAATAGTAAAGATAAAGTTAACTTTATTCCAGAGCGTTTTGAAAAAACATATCTTAACTGGATCGAAAATATTCGCGATTGGTGTGTTTCTAGACAATTATGGTGGGGACATAGAATTCCTGCATGGTATTGTCAGGATTGTAATGAAATAATAGTTCGAACAGAAGAACCAAATACATGTCCTAAGTGTGGAGGAAAATCTCTAAAACAGGATGAGGATGTACTAGATACGTGGTTCAGTTCAGGATTATGGCCATTTTCAACAATGGGTTGGCCGGAGCAAACAATGGATTTTCAGAAATACTATCCAACTAGTCTACTAATTACAGGCTATGATATTATTTTCTTTTGGGTAGCTAGAATGATTTTCACTGCTTTAGACTTTACAGGTGTGAAACCTTTTAAGGATGTATATATTCATGGTCTTATAAGAGATAGTGACGGAAGGAAAATGTCTAAATCTTTAGGTAATGGAATTGATCCATTAGTAGTAATAGACCAGTACGGAGCGGATGCACTAAGGTTTATGCTTACAACAAGTGCAGCGGCTGGACAAGATTTAAGGTTCCACTTTGAGAGAGTAGAAGCGGCAAGAAACTTTGCTAATAAGATTTGGAATGCATCTAGATTTACGATAATGAATCTTGGGGATTTTACCTCTTCAGATATTGACATTAGAGGGCCTCTTTCTACTGCAGATGAATGGATTTTACATCGTTTCAATGAGACAGTTAAGGATGTAACTGCACTTTTGGACCAGTACGATTTTGGTGAAGCGGGAAAAAAGTTAACACATTTTATCTGGGATGAATTCTGTGATTGGTATATTGAGTTAGCTAAATCTCCTTTATATGGAGATGACGAGCAGGCTAAGAACAGAAGCAAGTCAATCTTAACTTACTTGTTAGATAACATATTACGCTTATTGCACCCATACATGCCTTTTATTACCGAGGAAATTTGGCAACACTTACCTCATGAGGGTGATAGTATTGTTGTTGCAAAATGGCCTGAATATAATGAATCGTTCCACAATCCTAAGGCTGAAAAAGAAATGACCTTATTAATGGATGTAATTCGCTCAGTAAGGAATATTCGTGCTGAGGTTAACGTGCCGCTTAGCAAAAAGATTAAGATAATAATTATACCGACTAACCATGAGAACCAACAAATACTTACAACAGGCAACTCTTATATAACCCGTTTTTGTAATCCGGAGGATTTACTGATTTCTTTAGAAATTAATCCACCCGACAAAGCTATATCTGCTGTTCTTACCGGAGCCGTGGTTTATCTTCCCCTTGCTGGTTTAATTGATATTGAGCAAGAAATTAATAGATTAAATAAGGAGTTAGAAACGCTTAACTACGAGGTTGAACGTATCCAAAATAAATTATCAAATAAAAGCTTTGTAGAAAAAGCTCCGGAAAAAGTTATAGAAGTAGAAAAAGAAAAGGAAAAAGATTATATGGATAAAAGAGAAAAAGTATTAGCTAGAATTAAGGATCTAAAAAGTGAATTATAGTAGTATTAAGACTAAAGAAGAAGCAATAGAATGGATACATGGACTAATGATTCATGGTATTAAACCAGGACTCGAGAGAATGGAATGGTTATTAAAGAGACTGGGTAATCCTGAGAAGAGCCTGAAATTTATTCATATAGCAGGAACAAATGGGAAGGGTTCAACACTTAGCTTTATAAGCAAGGTGCTAATCGAGTCAGGATATAAGGTTGGGATGTTTACCTCCCCATATTTAATTGAATTTACTAATCGGATTCAGATTAACGGTGAGGACATTTCTGGAGAGGATTTAGTGGAGCTTACAAATCAAGTAATTCCATTAGTAGAGGAACTGGGAAGTTTAGAATGGGGAATTCCGACAGAATTTGAAGTAGTTACCACTATCGCATTGCAATATTACTCTACAAAAGCTCTCACAGATGTAGTATTATGGGAAACGGGACTAGGTGGCAGATTAGACTCAACTAACGTAGTATTACCTCTCCTGTCAATAATAACTAATATCGGATACGACCATATGAATTATTTGGGCAACGATATTAAAGATATTGCCAAAGAAAAAGCAGGAATAATAAAATCAGGAGTTCCGGTAATTTCGGGTGTGGAAAACGAAGAGGCTCTAAAGATAATTAGGGCTACAGCCAAGATAAACGGGTCTAGTTTTTATCAGATAAATGAACAATTTTCTCTCAAAATCCATAATATAAATCAAAGTGGTAGTGTTTTTGAATTTACAAGTGAAAATATGGTAATATCAGATATTAAAATAAAAATGATTGGACCTCATCAGGTTAAAAATGCTGCTATTTCAATCAAGGCTTTAGAAATATTGAAGCGAGATTATAAATTTAATATTAGTGATGAGTCCTTGTATATTGGAATGAATCAAACCTTTTGGGCAGGTCGTTTTGAAATAATCTCAAAAAAACCATTATTAGTTCTTGATGGTGCTCATAACCCAGAAGGTGCGGAAAGCTTAAAACAGACCTTATCCTTGTTCAATTATAAAAGATTGATAATAGTTCTAGGTATTTTAAGCGATAAAGCGATAAAAGAATATCTTGAGATTATTCTGCCAATAGCAGATATAATAATAATTACAGAGCCAGAGGTGCCAAGGGCGGCAAATGCAGAAGATATCAAAAATCAAATATACGCGTTAGACAAGAACAAAGAAGTTATTGCGATAAAAGCATGGCGTGAAGCTATATCACAAGCATCTAAACTAACAACAGATGAGGATTTAGTATTAATTACAGGTTCCTTATATCTAATCGCAGACGCTAGGAAATTATTACTAGTGAAGTCATAACAAAAAGGGTTAAAGGTTGGTGGATAAACTTGAATTCAGCTCAACACGTTCATTTTATAGGTATTGGTGGTTACGGCATGAGTGCAATTGCCAGAGTAATGCTTGATATGGGCTATAAAATAAGTGGATCAGACGTAGTAAAGAAGGAGATAACTGATAGATTAGTTGCTCGTGGAGCAAACATATTTATTGGTCATGATAAAGATAATCTAGAAGGGGCTGAATTAGTAGTCTATTCTTCTGATATACCTAAAAATAATATTGAATTATTAGCTGCTGAAGAAAGGGATATCCCTTTCATACATAGATCAGAGATGCTGGCTATGATTCTTAATCAAAAAAAAGGAATAGCTGTAGCAGGTGCACACGGAAAAACAACAACCTCATCAATGATTGCTTTAGCTATGGAAATTAACAATTTAGATCCTACTTTTATTATAGGCGGAGAGGTTCTTAACATTGGAAGTAATGCTAAGGCAGGCAAGAGTGAATATGTTGTAGCAGAAGCTGATGAAAGTGATGGTACTTTTCTTAAGTATTATCCTTATATAAGCGTAATAACTAATATTGAAGCTGATCATTTAGAGAATTATGGCGGTAATTTTGATAACCTTAAAAAAGCATACCGTCAGTATTTAAAGCAAGTAAAGCCGGAAGGAATATCAATCCTATGTTATGATGATGCTTATATTAAAGAAATTCTTTCGGAATTAGATGGTAACTATATTACATATGGATTTGACATTGAAGCCGATTATGTTGCCACAGATTTGGAGTTCGCTAATCGAACATCATCATTTACAGTTGTTTATAAAGGCAAAACATTAGGAAGAATGAAATTATCTATTCCAGGAAAGCACAACATCTTAAATGCAATGGCGACAATTATCGTTTGTTTAGAGATCGGAATGGATATTGACGGTATTGCCAGAGCGTTGTTGGAATTCATAGGTGCAAAGAGAAGATTTCAGGTAATTGGTGAGCCTAACCAAGTAACAGTAATTGATGACTATGCTCATCATCCAACAGAAATCCAAGCAACCATAAGTGCAGCCAAAGCAACAGATAAAAGAATAATAGCTGTATTTCAACCGCAAAGGTATACACGAACCTTCTTTTTATTAGATGCCTTTAGCAAAGCTTTTGCTGAAGCAGATGAAGTTATTATAACCAATATTTATTCACCAGCTGGTGATAGCCATATTGAGGGTGTAAGTGCTACCAAATTAGTCGAAATGATAAGAGAAAATAGTAATAATAACGTTAAGTTTTTTCCCACAAAAGAAGAAGTATTTAATTACCTATCCAAAGTAACTAAAGAGAATGACCTAGTATTAACAATGGGTGCAGGAGACATATGGAAGGTTGCCCATCAGTTAGTAAACTATTTAGAAGGAACTGAAATGAACACAAAAATATTGTAGTAATAAATTAGATAAATGAAAATATATTAAATATAGAAACATAGTTCAATTGAACTATGTTTTTTTGATAATTTCCAAAATTTAAAAGGATAATGACATAATCTGTAGAATATTACTAGAGATATACAGTAATATATTGGTTTAAGTGGTAATTTTGATATATATTAGCTAATTGGTAGCAACATTACAGTATTTGCTAGACTAATAGAATAGAACATTTTATAGATTGCAAACATCAGGTTGTAAGAACGGTTTGCTCCGTTTTTTTTAATGAAATCCAAATAGATTTACCAACCATCCAAACCGGGGGTATTCATATGTATCTGAGAGTTAAAAGGTTAATTGATATATTAATATCATCAATAGGATTAATAGTCCTCTCTCCGATATTTGTAATCCTAATTATCTCAATCAAGCTTGACTCCAAGGGGCCAGTTCTCTTTAAACAGAAGAGAGTTGGAATCCATAAGAGTCATTTCTATATATTGAAATTTCGAACCATGAGAATTGATACGCCAAAAGATACGCCAACACATCTGTTGGAGAATCCGGATCAATGGATTACTAAAGTTGGTAAGTTTTTAAGAAAGACAAGTCTGGACGAATTACCACAAATCATCAACATCTTGAAGGGTGAAATGAGCATTATCGGTCCAAGACCAGCGCTTTGGAATCAGTATGACCTTATTGCAGAAAGAGAAAAGTATGGTGCAAATGATGTGCCTGTAGGTCTTACAGGGTGGGCGCAGATTAATGGTAGGGACGAGCTTCCTATTAAAGCAAAGGCAAGGTTAGATTGGGAGTATGTTGAGAAGATTGGATTTGCTATGGATGTGAAGTGTTTCTTGGGGACTATTATGAGCGTGTTGAGAAGTGACGGAGTTGTTGAAGGTGGGACCGGAAGTAAGGAAACTGATAAAGAGTCAGTGAAACAATAGGGGTGAACAGATGTTATTAGTAACAGGGATTACAGGACATACTGGAAGATACTTCTTACAGGAATTTATTGATCATAAATATGAAGGACCAATCCGCTGCATTGTTAAGGAGACATCTGATACTTCAATGTTGGATAACAGCAGATTAAATATTGAGAAAGTTGTTGGAAATCTCAATGACAAAGAGTTCATAAGAAAAATTATGAACGGTGTTGATACTGTTTTGCATATCTACAATATTCACCATTCTCCTATGATAGTTCAAGCAGCAAATGAAAATAATGTTGGTCGAGCTATCCTCGTACATACAACAGGAATTTATTCAAACTTTAAATATGCTTCTCAAGGATATAAAGATGTTGAGAAGAAAGTTTCAGAAATGACATCGGCTCCAGACTGTTATACTCAAGTAACGATTCTTAGGCCTACGATGATTTATGGAGACCTTTGCGATAGAAATATGAGTAAATTCATTAAGATTATAGATAAATTGAGGATAATGCCAGTTATAAATAGTGGGAGAAGTTTGATTCAGCCAGTAAATGCAAGAGATTTAGGAAAGGCTTTCTATGCTGTATTAATGTCTCCTGAAAAAACAGCTGGAAAAGAATATGACTTGTCGGGTGAAAAGCCTCTACAAATGATAGAAATTTTTAGGATGATAAGCGATAACCTCAATAAGAAAAGAATCTTTGTAAGTGTTCCTCTAGAATTTGGTGTTTTACTTGCCCAAATAGCTAAGGTACTAACTCTTGGAAAGATGGATTATGTAGAAAGGGTTCAGAGGATTGGTGAAGATAGAAGCTATCCTCATACAGAAGCCAAGAATGATTTTACTTACAATCCGATGAGTTTTGGAAAAGGTATTCAGATTGAAGCAAATCAGTACTTGACGAAGTAACTATGTAATGAAAGAGGATTGATAATATGAAAATAGCAGTTTTATCGAGCCATACGTCATCACTATTTTGGTTTCGTATGGACATGATGAAAGATTTTATAAAACATGGGCATACAGTAATCGCCTTAGGCCCAGAACCTGAATCAACCTGGAAGAGTAAGTTTGAAGATAATGGTATTAAGTACAAACAACTTTTTGTTGAGCGTAACGGCATAAATCCATTTAGTGATATGAAGACATACCGAGAGCTTTGTCAATTTATGAAGGAAGAAAAACCGGATAAAGTTTTTGCATATCAAGCAAAGACAGTCGTTTATGGAAGCTTAGCAGCAAAAGCTAAAGGCATCACTGAAGTTTATCCATTGATTGCTGGACTGGGTTCGATTTTTAGAGGCGAAGGGTTTAAGAATAAAATAATAAAGGCAGTAATGAAAATCGAGTATCATTCAGCATGCAAGGCGAGTAAGAAGGTGTTTTTCCAAAACAATGATGATAAAAATGAGTTTATAAACAACGGACTTATTCAAGAAGACAAAATTGTGATTATCAATGGATCAGGGGTTAATCTTGAGAAGTTTAAATCGGAACCTTTACCAGAAACACCAGCTTTTTTATTCATAGGTAGATTAATAAAAGACAAAGGTGTTATGGAGTATTTGGAAGCATGCAAACGGATCAAAGATGAGTATCCTGAAGTAAGATGTTTACTCGTTGGACCTTTTGATAGCAATCCATCAGCATTACAGCTGGAAGAGCTGCAATCTTTCATAGATCAAGGAATAATAGAGTGGTTTGGAGAGCAGAGTGATGTCAGACCCTACATAAAGCAGTGTAGCACTTATGTATTGCCTTCTTACCATGAAGGTACACCTAAGACAGTCCTTGAAGCCATGGCAATGGGTCGTTCGATTATAACAAGTGATGCGCCAGGTTGTAGAGAGACCGTTACTGATGGATACAATGGGTACCTCGTACCTATTAAAAATATAGATACTTTAGTTGGGAAGATGAAATCTCTAATAGAAGATCAAGAAACTAATGAGATTATGGCAGAACGCAGTTTGAAACTTGCTAAAGAAAAGTATGATGTTAATTTAATTAATAAATCTATTATGAACACTATGGGATTATTACATTGAGAAGGAGTAGTCAAAATGAACTTATACGAAAAAATCAAAAACAGAGAAGAGAGAATTTCACTTGTAGGTTTAGGCTATGTAGGTATGCCTATTTCTGTTGCATTTGCCAAAAAAGCTGACGTCATTGGGTTTGATATTAGCAAAGAAAAAGTTGAACTTTATAAAAAGGGAATCGATCCTACCAAAGAAGTTGGGGATGATGTTATAAAAGAAACAACAGTAGAATTTACTGCAGATGAGTCAAGACTAAAAGAAGCTAAGTTCCATATCATCGCAGTTCCTACTCCAGTAAACGTTGACCATACACCTGATTTAAGACCAGTTGAGTCTGCTAGTAGAACGGTAGGTAGAAATCTAACCAAAGGTTCTATTGTTGTATTTGAATCTACAGTTTATCCAGGTGTAACAGAAGAAATCTGTATTCCAATTCTTGAAAAAGAATCAGGGATGAAATGTGGAGAAGATTTTAAAGTTGGGTATTCACCTGAGAGAATCAACCCTGGTGATAAATTACATAGACTTGAGACAATTGTAAAAGTTGTTTCTGGAATGGACGAAGAATCTCTTGATATTATTGCAAAAGTGTACGAGCTTGTAGTGGATGCTGGAGTTCACAGAGCAGAATCAATCAAAGTAGCTGAAGCTGCAAAGGTGATTGAAAACTCACAACGTGATATAAATATCGCATTTATGAATGAGCTTTCCATCATCTTTAATAAGATGGGAATAGATACTAAAGCTGTACTAAAAGCTGCAGGAACGAAGTGGAACTTCTTGAACTTCTCCCCAGGTCTTGTAGGTGGACACTGTATAGGTGTAGATCCGTACTATTTGACTTATAAAGCCGAGCAGTTAGGATATCATTCTCAAATTATTCTTTCAGGTAGAAGAATCAATGATGATATGGGGAGATATGTGGTTGAGAATTTAATTAAGAATCTCATTAAATCAGATGTCCCCGTTAAAGATGCTAAATTAGCGATTCTAGGATTTGCATTTAAGGAGAACTGTCCAGATACTAGAAATACAAGAGTTATCGATATCGTAAATGAACTTAAAGAGTATGGGTTAACTCCTATGATTGCAGACCCAGAAGCTGATGCTGAAGAGGCAAAACGTGAGTACGGAATTGAGTTCGATGATATAGAAGATATAAAAAATATGGACGCAATTGTTGTAGCTGTTGGGCATGACCAATTTTTGAAATTCTCTCATAAAGACTTCAAAAAGATGTTCAAGAAAGGATCTAATGAAAGCAAAGTCATACTTGATATTAAAGGAATCGTAGATAGAAAAGAGTACGAAATAGCAGGATATAGATACTGGAGACTGTAAGGAAAGGTAGTGCAAATAATGGGTTATGAAAATATAACATTTGAAAAAGATAGTGTATTTCTTGTGACGGGTGGAGCTGGATTTATTGGCTCCAACCTGTGCGAGGTTTTATTGGATAAAGGTTACATAGTGAGATGTCTTGATGATCTATCTAATGGTAAGCAAACTAATGTGGATTTATTTGTTGATAATCCTAACTACACGTTTATAGAGGGTGACATCAGAGATCTGGATGTATGCATGAAAGCTTGTGATGGCGTAGATTATGTACTTAATCAAGCAGCTTGGGGAAGTGTTCCAAGAAGTATTGAGATGCCATTATTATATGAAGAAATCAATATTAGAGGAACTCTTAATATGATGGAAGCAGCTAGGCAAAACGGAGTTAAGAAATTTGTCTACGCATCAAGTTCTTCTGTGTATGGAGATGAACCAAACCTCCCTAAGCAAGAAGGAATAGAGGGAAAACTTCTATCACCATATGCTTTGACAAAAATGGTTGATGAAGAGTATGGAAAACTTTATTCAAAAATATATGGTCTGGATACGTATGGCTTAAGATACTTTAACGTCTTTGGTAAGAGACAGGATCCAAACAGTACTTATGCAGCGGTTATACCAAGGTTTATAAAACAGCTTCTTAACGATGAACAACCAACCATAAACGGAGACGGTAAACAAAGTAGAGATTTTACTTACATAGAAAATGTAATTGAGGCAAATTTAAGAGCTTGTAAAGCATCTTCTGAAGTTGCTGGTGAAGCTTTCAATATCGCATATGGTGGCAGGGAGTATTTGATTGACGTTTATAATTCCCTTTGTAAAGCACTTGGAAAAGAGATTGAACCACTATATGGCCCTGACAGAGAGGGTGATATTAGGCACAGTAATGCTGATATTAGCAAGGCAAAAGAGATGTTAGGATATCATCCATGCTGGAGTTTTGAAAAAGGAATTCATGCAGTAATAGAATGGTACAGGAAGAATTTATGATGAAGTTTAAGAAGGGAAATAGTATACATGAGTAATTATAAATTAGTGAGTGTGATCATACCTACATATAAACGTGCTGACACTTTACCAAGAGCGATTAAATCTGTTTTGAATCAGAAATATAGTAACATTGAAATTGTTGTAGTTGATGATAACTCTCCAGATTCGGTAGATAGAAGACTAACAGAAAAAGCTATGGAACAATTCTTAGAATATAGTAAGGTTAACTATATAAAGCATGAAAAGAACAAAAATGGTTCGGCGGCAAGGAATACGGGATTTAGAAATTCAAATGGCGATTTTATTATGTTTTTAGATGATGATGATGAATTTATAAATGATAAAATAACTAGTCAAGTAGCAAAACTTGAATCTATAGATAATAGCTGGGGTGCTTGTTATACGAATTATGTCAGAAAAAAAGATGGCAAGATTGTAGTTTATGGAGCTGAAAAAAAAGAAGGCACCTTATTCAAAGAGGAATTGATGCGCAACTTATTTATTCATGCAGGTTCTAATTTAATGGTTAGAAGGAGTGTTGTTCAAGAAGTAAATGGGTTTGATGAATCGTTTCAAAGAAATCAAGATGTTGAGTTTTTGACTAGAGTACTCATGAAATATAAACTAGCATATGTAGATGGAGTTGGTTTGATAGTTCACGTACATGAGAACAAAATCGGAAAAGAGAAATTCGAAGAAATTACGGTAGATTATTTAAATAAATTCAGTAGTTTTATTAATAAATTAGAGAATGAAGATAAAGATATGATATATAAAATGATTAACTTGCAACTCATTAGATATTTTTTAACTACAAAAGGAAAGCGTATAAAAGCGTACTCATTGATAAAAAATGGTAATTTGAATTGTTTTCTATTAATTAGGTACTTGACTCATTTATTAGTAAGAAAATTTACAAAAAGAGCGTATGGTTTCGATGTGAAATGAAAAGAAAGAAATGTGAAATTGCTAGGGAGCTGTTGTAAATTAAAATATTGAAAGGTGTCAAAAATATGAATATTTTGGTTTTTACAATTCATTATCCGTTGAAAAATGTCGACAGTACAGCTACAAAAGCAGTTCATTATTTTACAAAAGAATGGATTAAACAAGGACATCGTGTTGTGGTTGTTCATAATCATATTAAATTAATTGATTATTTCAATGCAAATAAAAAGAAAAAAAATATCGATTCGTATACTATTGACGGAGTAGAAGTGCTGTATTGTCCAATAAATAGATACATTCCAAAGTTTGACTATATTCTTAAGAGTGATGTTAGAAAAGTTAAAAAAACAGTTTTAGATTTTTTGAAATCAAAAAATTTTTTACCTGATAAATTTGTAGTTCATTTCTGCGCAGAACAGTGGCAGATTGTTGAAGCCATTAGAAAATTATTAAATTGCACACCAATTCCAATTTTTCATAATTGCGATGTAAAGTCAGATAAAAGAATAAAAAAAATTGTTACAACAATTAATAAAATAGGATACAGATCAGAAAAAATACGAGATAAGATATTATCTGTAGTAGACAAAAACATTGAAACATTTCAAGTTTTTTCAGGAGCGCCTGATTATATTTTTGAAATAAATCAAAGCAAATCAAAAATAAAAAAAGTAAAAGAAGACAAAAAACAATTGATTTATGTTGGGAATTTAATACCTTTAAAGAATATAGATATCACAGTAAAGGCTTTAGCTGAAATCAAAGACAAATATAACTATGAATTTACTATTATAGGGTCTGGAAAAAGCGAGAAATATCTTAAAAAATTGGTTAGAGTTTTTAACATAGAAAAAAGAATATCCTTTTTCCCACGGAAGGATAGAAATGAAGTACTAGAATTTATGCGTAGAAGTGATTGTTTCATAATGGTTAGTCAGCCAGAGACACTCGGAATAGTATATATCGAAGCAATGGCAAGTGGATGTTTTGTAATTGGTAGTAAGAACGAAGGCATTGATGGGATAATTGTAGATAAGGAATCGGGATTGTTAGTTCACCCGAATGAAGTCAAGTCTTTAAAAGAAGCTTTAATCTATTATTTTGAACTAGATCCGTATAAGCAAGAGATGATTTTGAAGGAATCTAGTAATCAAGCACTAAAATATAGAGAATCCACAGTATCAATAGATTATTTAAATAATTTATAATAGGTGTGATTAGCATACTCGGAAGGAGGGAGTTAATGGTTTTTGAAGGCTGTTTATCTTACGTGTTTTTCCTTGTTTATCTAATTGTCTATATAATATTATTTTATTATGTTAGAAAGATCCTAATAAAAGAAGGATTCAATTTTATGTGTATGTTTATCTTGACATATGGATTGTTCTATTTGCTGGTTCCGTTTATTCAGACGTATTTTGGACTTTATAGAAATAATATCTCCTGGTTTGCGATTTTACTAAATAGAGTGAGCATAGAAGAAATATTTTTAAACTTCCTGTTGGCGGTTGTATTTCTAACTGTAATAATAATTTCATACTCAGTAAAAACAAAAAGTAGTGAGAGAAATGCAAATGAATATATCCAAAATAGTAAGCTCAACGCAAATTCTCCTTATTTTAAAAAAGTAATAAGGGCAACAGATGTAATTTTTATATTTTCTGTTCTCAGCATACTCTTATTAATAAGAGAAACAGGATCTCTAAGTAATTATCTTTCATTGGGTGTATTAACAAGGGGGATAGATAAAGATACCTCAGTTTACATTAGTTCTAGCTATCTTCAGTTAGTAACTGCATCAGTAATTGTATTAGCAACACCTTATTTATATTTGTTTTTGTATAGACTGAGAAAGAGTAAAGCATTAATTATTAAACTTATAGTTTCGTTGATATTTTCAATAATATTTTTGCTATATAACCAAGGTAGAGCATCCATAATTATTTTCTTCTTACCATTCATATTCACATTGAGAAATGTAAAAAGAACAAACATATTGGGTTTAGGGTTACTTATGATTTTTGTAGTTCTATCACTTGACTATATTGATGCGTTTTTTAAGTATTTAGCTTATGGCTATTTCCCTATAAACAATTCATCAAATCACATAAGTACTTTTTTAGGTGAATTTAGTTATCCATTTGCTAATTTTACATTAAGGCATGATTTGATTGAATATGTTGAGTATAGGTTTGGAATAGACTATTTAGTGTGGCCAATTACAATGATTCCAAATTCATTATTAAAAATAATTGGGTTTAGCAAAGAAAATATAATATCAGTATTAACAATGAATACAAATGCATACGGAGCAATTTTAGGAGCGATGCCAACAGGAGGAATTCCGGTTGATTTTTTAACAATTAATTTTTATCAGTTCGGGTATATTTCTTTGCTAATTACAAGCATAATAGTTGGCAGATTGATTAAGTATTTTGATAGGATATTTGCATTTTTTAGAGATGATTTTGTAATAAAAATTGTGTTATATAGACTTAGTTTTTCAATTATCAATATTTTGAATAACAATGATCTTTCAGCAATAGTTCGTAATCGACTTGATGTGGTATTAATCGCTGTGTTTATTATTTATATTTATAAAGCTCAAAAGAATTACATTCATAGGAATAGGGTGATATTGTGAAAATATCAACTAAGAAATTATATATTTTCTTCTCAAAGTCGATTATGAGATTAGTATATGATAAAGAGTATCTAGTCGGTAGGTGGTTTGATAACAATACTAAAGGGTGGAGATGGTGTTGGAAGTCTTTATTTATGCAGAAAGTAATAGGATATAATAGAAAAATTCCATTCCCAGTTTCACATAGGAATATTGTCGGCAATCATAAGAATTTGATTTTTTCTCCTAATGATATGAATAATTTTCAAAATTTCGGATGTTATTTTCAAAACTATAAAGGGAAAATATCTATCGGAGAAGGTACTTATATAGCCCCAAACGTAGGATTAATAACTCAGAATCATGATATTAAAAACCTTGATAAACATGAAGAAAGTCAAGATATTGTAATTGGAGAAAATTGTTGGATTGGCATGAATGCGATGATTTTACCCGGGGTAGTGCTAGGTAATAATACAATCGTTGGAGCAGGAACTATTGTAACAAAAAGCTACCCTAATGGTCACTGTGTAATTGCAGGTAATCCTGGGAACATTATAAGGAAAACAGATTAATGATTATCAAAAAACAATCCAATTTGATACAAAAAAGTCGGGAGGTGAACTGTTATAAATAGAATTAAAAGTTTTGTTAATGGTAACTTTGGTAAATCAATAGTTACATTGACTTCAGGTTCATTAATAGCACAAACAATAACTATACTTGTATCTCCTATACTAACAAGACTATTTTCTCCTGAGGAATTAGGGGTTTATGCGTTAGTTCTAACCGCTGAAAGTTTATTTGGTGGAATTATATGCGGTAGATATGATGTTGCTATAGTGTCTGAATTAGAGGATGAGGACGTATTTCCGATAATAAAATTATCTGCAATTATTTCTATTATTTTCAGTTCTATCGCGGCTAGTATATATGGTTATACATATTTTATAAGCCAAGAGTCTCTACAAAACTATAACTACGCTGTTATATTTTTATTTCTTTTACTATTCGTGAACGGATTACTGAGAATACTAGAATCATATAATAACAGACATAGAGAATATAAAATAATGACTTCTGTTTATATTCATAGAACTATAGTACAAAACTTAGGATCGGTAATATTAGGGGTATTAAAGTTTAGTGTACTAGGATTGCTCATATCTCATACATTGGGTATGATTGTTGGCTTGAATAAGCAAGCAAAAACATTAAGGTCCTCATTTCGTAAGATTAAAGCTGTAAAGAAAAAAGATATAATAAAAGTTATGAAGAAACATTATAGACAACCAGTATTTTCGGTTCCAGCTGTTTTTGCTAACAGGTTTTCATATTCCTCAATAAATTTATTTATCGCATCATTATTTGGGTTGAATATTCTGGGATTCTATTCAATATCTTATAAAGCATTAGGATTACCGTTAACTGTAATGAGTAATAATATTGCAAAAATATTTTTTAAGGATGCTTCATTAGAATATCAGAAAGAAGGTAATTATAAGAATAGTTTTAGACGAACAAGTATTTTTTTATTCATTCTCTCTATTCCTATGTTTTTAGGCATGTATTTTGTAGTTCCCCCATTATTTGAAATAATTTTTGGAAGTGGATGGGAAGTAGCGGGTTCTTATGTTAGGATTCTAGCCCCTATGTTTGTTTTTAGGTTTATTGTAAATACTATAGCATACGGACTTCAAGTTGCAAGAAAACAAATTTTTGAATTATTTTTACAAGTTTTATTTATCATTGCATCTGTCATAAGTTTTCTATTAACAAAATTATTAGACTTAACGGTAGAAGAGTATTTAAGTATTATATCTATTACTTTTTCAATAATTTATATAATTTATTATTTTATCGTAATGAAATACGCACTAAAGAGTGATTCTTTGGTTTAGGATAAGGGTTCTGTTTTAATAAAAGAAATTGCACACCAGATGAGGGAAAGTGCTCGGTCATCGTTTCCAATTCCTCGCAAAAGGGGTCAGTCCCCCACCTCTTTAACTTGTTAAAACAGGTCTTTGTTTGTAGCGGAGTTTTTGGATGATTTTCAAATAGATATAAAAAGAATGTAAAATATAGTATAATAACTAATAATTGTTTTATTTATTTAATACCTGCATATGGATGTTTATTCATAAGCTTAATTTAATTATAGTTCAATAAATTACAGCGATTTTAAACTCTTTTGTTTATATGAACTTAATGGGGAATAAATATGAATAATAGTTTTAAAGAAACTCAATTGTTTAAACTAAATAAATATGCCAGGGAATATATTGATAATTACGATAGAGAAATAGACTATCAAAAAATTAGTAAACAGATGAGGGAATTTTCAGATGCAGAATATTCGATTTTTTATGTCTTTGAGGAAAAAGGGAAGGATTTTACCCTTGTAGGTTTTGATGGAAATAGAAGTTATATAAAAAAAGTTATAGATATAACTAGGTTATAATATAATAGGTAAAATATTCCAGCATGAAGAAAGTAGACATGGAAAATTAGAAGAAAATACAAATACATAAGGAAAGAAAAAAACAGAACAAAAAAATTTACAATCGATTAATAGATTTCAAGCTCTATTAAAAAACAACGTCAGTTTAGTTACTATTATCGATAGCAATGGAAATTATATAGACGCTTCATATTCTGCAGCTAGATTACTTGGTCTTAAAAAAGAGGAATTAATAGGTAAAAATTTAAAAGAAGTTATTCCTGAATATAAAGTTGAAGATTTCATGAATACAATATTATCTATTAAAAAAACAGGAAAACCCTTCTGTAAAGAGGATACTTTGATTGTAGATGATGAAGAAAGAATTAAAGAAAATGTTGAAAAAGAATCTGGCGAGGGTATTCCATTTTCTTTATTTGATTCAAATTTAGTTGAAGTTTTTGTAAATAAAGTTATTAAATAATGTAGATTTGTATTCTTGATTCACAATAGGACCCAGTTCCAAAACCTCTCTAGTTGTGGAGAGGTTTTTATTTGTGTGTCGAGAGTGATTGATTGATGTAGTAATTTATTAGGGATAATGATAAAATATATAGGAATATAGACCTATCAAGTTGTTATGAAAGTATCTGCATATGTTGGGAAGGGTTGGTTTTATGGTTAGGAAGCGCCTTGGTGATATTTTGCTTGAAAATAAAATTATAACAAATGACCAGCTTGATGAAGCTTTGTTAGAACAGAAACAAACAAAAAAGAAACTTGGTGATATTCTTATATCTAGCGGCTTCATAAGAGAACAACAATTAATTGAGGTATTGGAGTTTCAGTTAGGAATACCACATGTTAGTTTATATAAGTATAACATTGACCAAGCTATTACTAGAATAATTGATGAAAGGTTTGCTATTGAGCATCAAGTTTTACCAATAAAAAAAGAAAAAAATAAGTTAACAGTTGCCATGGCTGATCCATTAGACTATTACGCGATTGATGATCTGCGGATGATTACTGGGTTACAGATTGAACCTGTAATAGCCTCTAGGGATGAAATAAGTACTTTAATTAATCGGATATATAGTATTCAAGGTTCAGTTAACGAGGTAATGGAATATCTTCCAAAAGATGATGAATTAAATGAACAACTTAGTTCGGAAGATGCTCCGGTTAGTCGCATGGTTAACCAAATAATAAAAAATGCCGTGCAAATGAACGCGAGTGATATTCACTTTGATCCACAGGAAAATGAATTATTGGTAAGGTTTCGCGTAGACGGTTATTTACAAACTGAGCAAAAGTTGTCGAAAAGTATGCAAGCTATTATTATTACAAGGATTAAAATCATGAGTAAGTTAAATATTGCTGAGAAAAGATTACCGCAAGATGGTCGTCTTAAGATGGAAGTTGATTTTCGGGCAATAGATATTCGGGTCTCTACATTACCTACTTTAAATGGCGAGAAGATTGTCCTAAGAATATTAGACTTAAATCAGACAATTAAAAAGATTGAGCAACTTGGATTTTTAAGTTCTAATGCTGAACAGTTTCGTAAAATGTTTCATAAGGCATACGGTCTCGTACTTGTTACCGGTCCGACTGGTAGTGGTAAAACATCTACTCTCTATTCTGCTCTTAATGAATTAAATAAGGATGATGTTAACATTATCACGATTGAGGACCCCGTTGAATATCAATTAAAAGGGATTAACCAGTTACAGGTAAATGAAAAGATTGGATTGTCATTTTCTAATGGGTTAAGAGCAATTTTAAGACAGGATCCCAATATTATAATGATTGGTGAAATAAGAGATAGCGAAACAGTTGATATGGCAATAAGATATGCTCTAACAGGGCATCTGGTTTTAAGCACATTACATACAAATGATGCCGTTTCAAGTGTTACACGATTAATAGATATGGGAGTTGAACCTTTTTTAATTGTTTCATCTCTTACTGGTATAGTTGCTCAGAGATTAGTGAGAAGGGTATGCACAGACTGCATCGAGGAATATGAACCGTCGGTTGAAGAAAGAATATTATTAGATCGATATAATATAACCTCTACAATGAAAAGAGGAAAAGGTTGCTCAAAATGTAATAGAACTGGTTATAGAGGTAGGGTTTCTATTCAGGAGCTTGTAGTTTTAGATGATGAATTAAAACAAATGATTTTTAATAAGCAACCAGATTCGGATTATCGTAATTATTTAAAACAAAAAGGTTTTATTTCCATGTTTGAAGATGGAATTGAAAAGGCGCGTCAAGGTGTTACAACAATTTCTGAGGTAGTAAGGGTTACGATAAATGAATGAGGTGAATGGGTTGTATAGTATTAAGGAGCTTATGGTAGAAGCGTATAATAGAAATGCTTCTGATCTTCACTTAACAGTAGGTGCTAAACCGACATTTAGAATTAATGGGGGATTAGTATTTTTTGGTGAAAACATACTAGAGACTTCAGATACTGATTCTTTTATAAAAGATTTAGTAACGGATCATCAATTAGCCGAGTTTTTAGAAAAGGGAGATCTGGATTTTTCTTATGGAATTGAAAAGGTATCTAGATTTAGAATTAATATTTACAAACAAAGGAGTACTGCCAGTTTAGCTATAAGAATGATCCCAAGAACTATTCCTGACCTTGATCAACTAGGGGCTGACCCAATCTTAAAAACCTTTGTTGAAAAACCACAAGGACTTGTGTTGGTGACCGGTCCAACTGGAAGCGGAAAATCAACAACATTAGCTGCTATGATAGGACTAATAAATCAAACAGAAAATAAACACATTATAACCCTAGAGGATCCGATTGAGTACCTTCATAAGCATGGTAAATCTTTGATAAATCAAAGAGAGATAGGGGTTGATTCTAGCAGCTTTGCAACTGCGTTAAGATCAACACTTAGACAAGACCCGGATGTAATATTAGTTGGTGAAATGCGTGATTTAGAAACAATATCGACAGCTATTACTGCTGCAGAGACTGGTCATCTAGTATTTGGTACTTTACACACTACAGATGCAGCTAATACAATAGATAGAATAATTGATGTTTTCCCAGTTTACCAACAATCTCAGATTAGATTACAGCTTTCTAATGTTTTAGTTGGCATTGTAGCCCAGAGACTTATACCAACAATTAATCGAGATGGTAGAGTGGTAGCAATGGAGATTTTGATAAATACACCTGCTATCGCTAATCTTATTCGCACAGAGAAAACTCATCAAATCAAAACGTTGATGCAAACTGGAAAGTCATTTGGCATGCAAACGATGGAAGCAGCATTGAAGAATTTAGTTAATTTACAAAAAATAGATGAACAGACCGCTAAACAAATGGTAGTAAATTGGGATAGGGCGTAGGTGAATTTAATTGGTCTATCAATATTCAGGTGTTGATAATAAAGGGAAAAATACTAAAGGGACTATTGAAGGTAGCAGCAAAGAAGAAGTAATTAAACAATTAAAACAAAAAGGAATTTACACATTAGAGATTAAAGAGATAAAAAAAGGTATTCTTTATAAAGATATACAGATTTTTAGCCCAGTTAAATCAGGAGATTTACTCGTATTTACAAGGCAATTGGCAACATTAATAAAAGCGGGAGTTACGATTCTTGATTCTATAAACATTTTAAGTAAGCAGTCAGAAAACAAAAAATTTTCTCAGATATTAATTGATATAGAAAAAGAGATTCGTGGTGGCGCAAGTCTTTCTGATGCCTTTAGTTTATATCCGAAGGTTTTTCCGGTGTTATTCATTAATATGGTAAAGGCTGGGGAACTATCGGGAAATTTAGACAACACCTTGAATAGTGCAGCCGTATACCTTGAGAAAGAAAATATCACAAGGAAAAAGATTAAGTCTGCATTAACTTATCCAATAGTCGTTATGGTTTTAGCTGTCGCAGTTACTATTTTTCTCTTGATTAAGGTAGTACCTAGCTTTGTCGATTTATATGCTACATTTGATGCCGAATTACCACTACCAACAAGGATAGTTTTGTTTGCAAGTCATTTTGTTCTAAACTATTGGATTGTTTTACTAGTTTTATTCTTAGTTATTATTTTTCTGTATAATTTTTTAAATAATAATACTCATACGAAGTACCATCTTGACTATCTTAAGTTAAAGATGCCGATATTTGGGAAACTTTTACAGAAATCTGCGATTGCAAGATTTTCTAGGACTCTAAGCTTATTACTTGTAAGCGCAGTACCTATTCTTGATTCATTGCTGATGGTTAGCAACATTGTTGATAATGAGGCGTTTGCAAGACCGATTAGAGAGTCGAGAGATAGCTTGAGTCAAGGAAAGCCTTTACACAAGCCATTAGAAAGTAATAAGATATTCCCACCGTTATTAATTCATATGATGGCTATTGGTGAAGAAACAGGATCATTAGAGGAAATGCTAGATAAGGTAGCAGATTTCTATGAGTCAGATGTTGAAAGTATGACCGATCAATTGAAGCAATTAATTGAACCTTTAATGATCGTATTTTTAACAGCAATTGTTGGAGTAATCGTATTGGCAGTATTAATGCCGATGTTTGGATTATATGATTTAATAGGTCAGTAGATTTAATCTGTAAATGGACAAGCGTTACTATTAAACTACGTAGGGAGGTGATACAAATGCAAAATGTAATAAAGAAAAGATTATTTAATCAACGTGGTGTCACTTTAATAGAGTTAATAGCAGTTATACTAATTTTAGGAATTATCGCAGCAGTTGGTATTCCAGTTGTATTCAATCAGATTCAAGGAGCTGAAGTAGCAGCTGATGAGGCTAATGTTGCGATTATGAATGATGCTATCGAGCGTTATGCACTAATGACAGGGGCTTATCCAACTTTTGCAACTACTTCCAGTGCAACCGCTTTAATCACATTATTAAGTACTAATACATCTCCTGGACCATATATTAGAGCAGATTTCCCTAATACTAGTGCAAGTACAAATCCAGCTACTGCTTGGGTTCTTATTGATAGTGACGGAACACAGTGTGCAACAGGAGATCATGTTTATGGAATAGCTATTACTACACCTTAATATTAATTACACTAATCTAGTAGAATGCTGTTATTCTTAAAAATAGCATTCTACTAATATACCAAATTGAGGTAAAAAAATGGAAATATTTTATTGGATTTTATATATTATTTTAGCCTTGTTTATAGGTTCTTTTTTAAATGTCGTAGCATTACGAGTGCCTAATAATCAATCTATTGTTTTGCCTCCTTCGCATTGTCCTAATTGTGGGCATCAGTTAAACGCAATCGATTTGTTACCTGTGTTTGGTTATATAATACGTCGAGGTAAATGCAAACATTGTGATGAGAGAATTTCATCTATCTATCTTTTTGGAGAATTATTAACGCTATTATTCTTTATATTAATACCTATTTTTATAGGTTTTTCATTCGAACTTATCATCGCTTATTCTTTTGCTATGTTATTAGTTGTAGTTGCAATAAGCGATTTAAAATATAAAATTATCCCTGATAAGATAACATATCCAGGTATGTTTTTCTTTCTACTTTTACGAGTATTTATTCATCCGCTAGGCTTTTGGGATTATATTATTGGTGCCTTTCTTGGTGGAGGGTTACTTTTATTAATAGCAATCTTAAGTCGCGGCGGAATAGGTGGGGGAGATATAAAATTATTTTTCCTAATTGGATTAGTATTAGGATGGCAAAATACTTTGCTGGCAATATTCTTGGCAACTCTTGTTGGAACGGTAGTCGGCGGGATATTAATTTTATTGGGTTTTGTGAAGCGCAAACAAATGGTTCCATTTGGTCCGGCTATAATTATTGGTACCATGGCAGCTTATCTGTTTGGAAATGAGATATGGCATTGGTATTTTAGTATAATTATAGGCGGGTGAATTTATTAGATGAGAAAAAGACAATTAGCAATCGTATTTGATAATTACTCAGTTCGTTTTGTTGAAGCCAAAGTCAAGGGTAACAGTATTAAAACTGTTTATAATACCTTTGTAATAAATAATAGTAAATTAATACAGGATGGTATATTAGATAAAAATGAATGGAACAACCTGTTTAAAGAGGTTGTTGATAAAAAAATATTTAAAACAAAAATAGTTCATGTAATAATACCAACCTCCCTTGTTATTCTTCGTCAACAAGCTATGCCAGATTTACCGATAGAACAGCTTAAAAAAATAATCGAAAACGAAATTGGCAACACTATTCACTTTCCCTTTGTAGAACCCGTATTTGACATAGTTAAAATAGATTCAGAAGAACCATTTGTCAATGATCAAGGGGAGACTTTAAGGCAAAATATTATTGTTGCAACACCTGGTATAATAATAAATAACATATTGGAAGTACTAAGTGATTATAAATTCAAACTTAAATCGGTTGATATTCCAGCTTTAAGTTATTACCGTTATGCAAAAGTTTTCTTTCCAAGCTTAAAGCAAGAGACTAAACTATTTTGTTATATTACGAATAATGGGATAGATTTGCATATTATTGATAACGATATTCTTTATTTTACTAGGCATATTCCCAATGCTTTACAAAACTATCTTAATGAAGAAGGGGTTGGGTTTAATGATAAGGAATTTGCTGTCGATTTAGCTTCTGAAATAGAGAGGGCAAAGAATTACTTTAATTATACGTTGAACAAACGAGAGAGACAGATTACGGGAGTTGTATTGTCATCAGAAAGAGAAATTAACGATACCTTTAGAGAAATTTTAAGATCAAGGATTAGCTTAGAGGTTACAGTTCTAGGCAGTCTTGACAAAACCTTGCCTAGAAAAGTGAAGCAATTTAAAGGTTATGAGTTAGGCATTGGAGCTTTTTTTAGAGAGGTGAATTAGTAGGATGGAAATTAATCTTTTACCTAAAATCCCAAATACGAAACGATATAAATTTCCTATTTCTTTAATTGTAGCTTTTTTTGTTTTTACTCCAAGCGTACTTGTTGGTTGGCAGGCTTGGGAAAATAATAATATTATTAATACACAAGAGGAACAACTTCAGGCAATAGAGAATGAGCACAATTATTATGAAGAACAATTGTTAATAAGTAAAAAAGAGTCACAACTGTTTAAAGACTATTTTACCGAACTTAACTTATTAAAGAACAAGAATATAGATTGGGTAATAGTCCTTGATGAATTAGCATCTAAGCTGCCAAGTGATGCTAAAATAACAAAGCTAATTTATAATGGTGCAGATAGCATAATGATAAATTCTGAGTTCGCATCCATTGATATAGGCGCTCAATATATTCAATGGTTACAAACTATTGATTGGATAGAGGAGATTAATTCTGCCCAATCCCAGACGCAAACGGATAGATATTTGCTAGAAATAGAGCTAAAAATAAGGACCCAAACCTTGTTAGAAGGAGGGGACTTAAATGAATGAGTGGAAGAAGGCCCTCTATTTATTGATTATATTTTTCTTATTCTTAGGCGGTTGTTATCTATTTTATGATTATACTTTTAATAAACAATTTACAGAGATAAATGAGAGTATTATAACTGAACAAGCATATGTTGATTTAATAAAAGAAGAATTAAGTGAACAACAGGAACTAAAGAAAGATATTGATGGAACTAATTATTATACTTATATTCCTAAAGAAATTGGCATACCTAATATTATGCAGATATTTTTTCAGACAGCGAAAAAAAACAACGTAAATATTAAGCATATTGAAATAGATAATCAAGTTCAAGATTCTAATGATGAAGCTACCTTAGCTACTGTTAAAACTGTATCGGTTAATATGTTCTTAAATGGCGATTATGTTGATATTAGATCATTTCTAAATGATATTAATTCCGCTGAGAGACTCTTTAATTTAACAAAGTGGCAATGGGAAAGTACAGGGGAAACTTCGGTTAACATCTATCTTAATTATGATGCATATTACTATCCAAATGATAACGATTTATTTCTAGAGTTACCATCTATAGCAACTTATAAGCCTGATTATAGGGTTAATCCGATACGTTAGTTAAATATGATCTAAAGGTAGGAGGATGGGTTAGTGAAAAATAAACTATTTAATCAACGGGGATTAACTTTGATAGAGTTACTGGCTAGTGTTGTGATTCTTATGTTGATTATTGGTCCTATGCTTTCTCTTACTTTTTCCTTATTTAATTATTCCTTAGAAGACGGAGAAAGAAATCAATCAGCTAACATTGGACAAGAGGTAGTTGAAGAAATAAAATTGCTAGTTAGATCTGGTCAATATACTTATAATCCAAGTCGACCGGAATATTCCGATTATGATATTGATGTTGAAATAATAGATTTTTCAGAGAATAATAATTTAAAAGAGATTAATGTTACTGTTAAAAAAATTAATAGTAGTTTTCCAGCGGTGGAATTAAAAACAGTGGTGAGGAAACCATGATTATTAAAGATAAAAGCGGAGCAACTTTAATTGAATTATTAGCTGTTCTTTCTTTAATTTCTTTAATCTTATTAGTAATTACAAGTTCACAATTAATCTGGTTTAATAGTACTAGTAATACTCCAAAGCAAACGCTTGATCAGGAACGATTGCGTTTTGCATTTGAACAGGTTGTTATGGATATTGAAGCAGCTGAAAGTATTGTCTGCACACCTTCTAATGGTATAGAGCAAACACTATCATTAAATATTACAAAACCTTCGGAAGTGGTAATTTATCTTTACGATACAGATAGGAATGAATTATCTGTTACCAAACAGGGTGATAACTACCTCTTAGCCGAAAGCGTAATATCATTCATAATATACTTAGATGATGGGACTTATTATATAGAAGGAATGATTGAGGGTATCGACCTAAAGACAAATCAACCTTATACATTAACAACAAGTGCAAAGCCAATTGTTTGGTAATTATGGAGGGTTAAGTATGAATAAAGTAAAAGAAATATTAAAATCTCAAGAAGGTGCAACTTTAATTCTTATACTCTTCTTAGTCACGATTATTGCAATTAGCGCTTCAGCATTTCTGTTTAATAGTTACTATTCTACGGAAAATTCAGTTTATGGTGAAAGAAAGCTCGATGCAACTTTGCGTTCTAAAGGCGGAATAGAAGAAGGTTTATCCTACGTTGAAGAAACCTATAGTCAAACAGGAACTATTAGTGACCATACAATCCTTCGAGGAACCGAAGATTGGTATAATGTAGAAATAACAACAAGCGGTAATAACTTTTCAGTTAGATCTACAGCTAACTATATGACACTTTATGGTACCAGAGATGTTATCTATATCGTAAATGGCAACTTTAGCAGTGGTTATGGTGGATTAAGCAGTACATTTTATAAAAATTCTGTTGTTACCGTTAATCCATTTAGTGCTAATAATTTTCATGATATTAGTATTAAGGGAGATTTTGCAGGTGATTACAATATTAATAACTACAATTCGTTTAATATAGATGGCAACGAAATTAGTCCTCTAACCTCAGCTGAATTTACTAATGAATATAATAATCTAAAAACACAGGTTGATGAGCTCTATCCTTTTCCGTACATATTAAGTGGAACGGAAAGGATAGATTCTAGTCAGGTTTTTGAGGGAGATTTAGAACGAGATAAAATTATTTTTAATAACGGCTCAGGGGTAATTGTTTTTAATGGTAACGTTTATGCTGATGAGCTTACGATTGGTAACGGGGATTATGATATAGTCGTCGAGGGAACTGTTTATGTTAAAAAATTGTCAATCAATAATACTCAAGGAAGTATTCATATTAAGGGTAATGTAATTGTAGAAGGGGATTTTACTATTAACAATACAGAGATGGGTTTTATAGTTGATGGATTAATTTTAACGGAAAATTATCTCTATAATAATGATTCTACTATTTATTCTGTTCCATATATCGTCGCAAGGGATGAAATAAGAATAAATAATATTGATGATATTAACCTTGGAGGTTTGGCGTCTCCGAATATAGATATTGTTAATGTTAACGATGTTAATATTGATCAAAGTAGTGGTGGCGATGGATCGACAGGTTCATATGCTATAACCGATTGGAATGTGCAATTTTAACAAATAAATGTTTAGGTTCTATTAAACTCCTTATTACATATGTATAGATTAAGAGATTTAATACAAGGGGTGGGTTTAATGGATAGACCGAAAATTAACATTCGGGCATGGCAACCTATTGATAGACGTAAAAAGGTAGATATATCAAAATTAAAGAAACAGAGTATCTTTGTAGATAAGAAAATTTATGGTGAATTTGAAGATAGTTATCAGCCAGAAATAATTATACCTAAAAATAATACAGCCCAACATAATAGATATTATAAGCAAGAAGATAATATAGGTAATGATTTTTATATAAATAAGCATAAACATAAAAAAAAGAAAACCACATTTTTTAATATTCGAGTAGTTAAGACAATAGGAATTGGGATAGGAGCGATTGTGACAGGGGTCCTTCTTGGTTATATAGTACTCAACCTATTTGTTGGTAATAATCAACAGGAACCACTAATAATCGTACCATCTAACAATTCTCAGATTGTTAATTATAATGATAATATTCAAACAATAGCAGGACAGGTTATACATGAACAAAGAACATATTTAATTCAAGCTGGTGTTTTTTCCAACATTTCAGGGGCAGAGGCTATTGTGAAGAAACAGAAGGATTTAGGTAGAACGGCTGTTATTAAACAAGATAATTCATATTACGTATTTGTTGGGATATCTAATTCTAAAGAACAGGCTAATTTACTAAAGGAGTTATTAGTTTTTGAAGATGCGGATTTATATACAAAAGAGTACATAATAAGTTCAAGGGAATTTAATATGGAGGATAGCACATTTACAATATTTTATAATTTTATTAACAAGGGGCAAGAGCTAGTTAGTATTTTATCTGAGGATTCGATTCAAGCTTTAGTTAATACACAATACAAAATTAATTACGACGAAATTCAAAAAACACACCAAGAATTTCTTCTTGATATCCAAACTTTAAAAGCTGCATTAGAAGAAGAAAATTTAACAGTAGAAAAAGATTTAGTTCAAAACATGTCAGATCAAATTAATTATGCAATTGCTGCAGTCAATGCACACAAAAAAAATCCCAATTCACAATATTTATGGAATATCCAAGAACTACTAATAAAATACGAACTATACTACGAAGGCTATGTAAAAAAAGTAGAATAAACATAAAAACACTACAATTTAATTGTAGTGTTTTCCTTTATATGTAAGAGTATTTGCAGATATATATAATATATTTACATTTTATTAGTATTATTATCTTGTATCAAACGAAGGCTTTTGCTACACTTATACTTGTCTGGTTAAATAAAAAAATTATAGGCGGAGCTATTATGAAGAAAATTGTGCTTGCATCAAAATCTCCTAGGAGAAAAGAGTTGTTAGAGTCGATTGGATTAAATTTTACAGTTCATTCTAGTGATGCCGAAGAAGTATTTAAGAATGATGCTTTACCTTGGGAAGTAGTAGAGCAATTAGCTTTGATGAAAGCAGAAAGTATTTCTTTTCATTATAATGACGCAATCATAATTGGTGCCGATACAATAGTCGTATATGAAGATACAATTTTAGGGAAGCCGAAAAATGAGATGGAAGCTTTTGAAATGTTAAAAAAACTTCAAGGTCAAATTCATCAAGTATTTAGTGGTTTAGCTTTAATTAATACCTCAACGGGTTTTTTTTTAGTATCGCATAGAATGACTAAAGTACATATGAATCCATTAACAGATGACGAAATTCATTTTTATATTAATACTAAAGAACCTTTGGACAAGGCAGGTTCTTATGGTATTCAAGGGATTGGATCGCTTTTTATCGAAAAAATAGAAGGCGACTACTATAATGTTGTGGGATTACCTTTATCTTTATTAAAGGAATTACTTACTTCATTGAAAGTAGATATTGTAAAGGATTTAATTCAATGACATCTTTGATAATTCCTCTAGGATTAAATAATTTGAGGAAGGTATATTAATTATGTATATGAAGCAAATTATGATAAGAGATATTCCCGTAAGTGAACGTCCGAGAGAACGTATGTCAAAATATGGGGCTGTAAGTTTAAGTAATGTTGAATTAATAGCAATATTGCTTAGAACAGGAGGTCCTAATGAATCGGTTATTCAATTAGCGAATAGTGTTATGGCTAAAGTAGAAACATTAGAAGGTTTTTATGATATTTCTCTTGAGGAATTAACCAATATAAAAGGTATTGGTCCAGCAAAAGCGATTCAAATTAAAGCTGGTATTGAACTTGGTAAAAGGGTAGTAAGACAGCTTCCGCAAGTAAAATACTCAATCCATTCACCAAAAGATGCTGCAGAATATTTAATAGATGATATTAAATTTCTAAAACAAGAACATTTCATAATATTACTATTAGATACGAAGAACCAGATTATCTCAAAAGAGACAATAAGTATTGGTACTTTGAATTCTTCTATTGTGCATCCTAGAGAAGTGTTTAAGCCTGCAATAAAGAAAAGCGTTTCAGCTATTATTTTAGCACATAATCATCCGAGTGGAGACCCAACTCCTAGTAAGGAAGATATTGAAATTACAAAAAGATTAACTAAAGCGGGTGAAATCCTAGGCATTGATGTTTTGGATCATATAATAATAGGTGATTCTAAGTATATATCATTTAAAGAAGAGGGGTTACTACCCTAAATCTCCATAGGCTTACAATAATTTCACCGTGACACTCGAAGGGAGATACTATAATGTTTGGTGGATTTAATCGTGATATTGGAATTGACCTTGGTACTGCTAACACATTAGTTTATGTAAGTGGTAAAGGGATAATGTTAAGAGAACCGTCGGTAGTGGCGATAAATAGTGAGACAAATGAAATAAGAGCTGTTGGTAACGAGGCTAAGCAAATGATAGGAAGAACGTCGGGGAATATTGTAGCAAGAAGACCGATGAAGGATGGGGTAATTGCAGATTTTGATACTACTTCAAAAATGCTGCGATATTTTATAAACAAAACTCTGAAAACACGTGGTATAATTTTAAGAAAGCCATATGTTATGATATGCGTTCCGTCTGGAGTAACTGAAGTAGAAAAAAGAGCTGTAATTGATGCAGCTAAGGCCGCTGGTGCTAAAGAAGCTAACACTATAGAAGAACCTCTTGCAGCTGCGATTGGAGCAAATCTTCCTGTATGGGAGCCAACAGGAAGTATGATAGTGGACATCGGAGGTGGAACCACAGAAGTTGCAGTTATATCACTAGGTGGTATCGTATGTAGTCGTTCGGCTCGTGTAGCAGGTGATGAAATGGATGAAGCTGTTACTGAATACATTAAAAGAGTATACAAACTGATGATTGGCGAAAGAACGGCAGAAGCTTTAAAAATAGAGATTGGTTCAGCAATTGCACCAAAGAAGGAAGAATATATGGAAATTAAAGGGCGGGATCTGGTAACAGGACTCCCTAAAACAATTACGATATCTTCGACAGAGGTTGCTGAGGCTTTATCTATTACTGTTAACAATATAATAAATGCTATAAAATTAACATTAGAAAAAACACCTCCAGAATTGGCATCAGATATAATGGATAGGGGAATTACTTTAGCTGGTGGCGGTGCTATGATACGTAATTTAGATAAGTTAATAATAAGGGAGACCGGGATACCTGTTATAATAGCGGACAATCCATTAGACTGTGTTGCTCTTGGTACGGGAATGTCCCTTCAGTATAAAGATAAAATTAATAAACTTAAGCAAAGTTAATATATATGTGATCAATGAATATTTCCAGCATGTAGATAAAATTATTAGATGCTGTATTTTTTTATTAGAAGAGTAGGTGACATGCTTGTTTCCAAGATTTGTAAATAAAAATTTAATTATTATATTATTTATTTTTATACTTTTAATTATCGTAATAGGGTTGACAATAGACCATCGAGATTTAACTTGGCCAGAAAAAATAATAAAAGATACAACTTCTTGGGTTCAAGAATTATTTTATATTCCATCTACAGCGGTAATTGGTTTTTTTGAAGACACGCAGGAATATAGAGTTATTTTTGAAGAAAACAAGGTGTTAAAGTATAATCTAAATCAGTATGCACAGGTTGTAGCGGAGACGAATCAATTAAAAGAAGAAAATAGACGATTAAAAGAAATGTTAGAATATAAAGAGGATAACATTGATGAATTCCAATTAGTAGTAGCAAAAGTGATATCTAGATCCCCGGATAAGTGGAATAATATGCTGGTTATTGATAAAGGCATTAATGATGGAATTAAGAAAGACATGGCTGTTGTTAATACTAGCGGATTTGTTGGTAAGGTTTATAGTGTCTCTAATTATTCATCCAATGTTCAATTGATTACAGATAACGAGCACAATAGTTTTGTTTTTGCTCTCATTCAGAGTGAGCCAAAGACATATGGAATAGTAAAAGGATATGACAAAGTAAAGAATCTATTAAGAGTGGAACAAGTAGGTCTAGATGTCGAGATTATACCGGGACAATTAGTTACTACTTCAAGTTTGGGTGGTGTTTTTCCAACTGGATTGGTGATAGGTGAAGTTTCATATGCTGAGGAAGATGGTAAGGGCGGTTTAACTAAAATTGTCTATGTTAAACCAGCTGCTGACTTATATCATCTTGATGAAGTTTTCGTAATTAAGGAAACTTTAGAACAAGTCGAAAATATTGAAGATAAGGTATTGGAGGAGGAAGAATAGGTGAAAGATAGATTAATTTTTATTAGTCTTTTCATTCTTTTTCTTATAGAGGGAATGTTTATACAAGTCCTTACAAAAGATACTTACTCTTCGAGTTTTTCTATCTTCCCAAGGTTAGTTTTAGTTTTATTAATATACTTAGCTATTTATTATAAAAAAAATTACGCATTATTTATAGGAATATTTTTTGGGATACTCTATGATTTAATATTTGGTAGAGTTTTTGGTATATATACTATTAGTTTTATTAGTGTGGTATATTTTGTTGTATGGGTAGTTCGTTTTTATCATCCTTCGTTTCTAGTATATTTAATAATTCAATCAATAACAATTATCTTTTTCGAGGTATTTATTTATGGCGTTTTGCGAATTTTTCAACTAGCACAGATGCCTTTTGGGGAAATGTTTATTTATATTTTATTGCCAACCTTAACTTTCAATCTATTATTTGCTATTGTTTTTTATCCTCTTTTTATTAAATTTATAGGAAGAGAAAACGTTTAAGGATTAGGTGTAATAGAAATGAAATCTATAATAAAAACTAAAAAACAAAGAGTCCATATTTCAGTCTCAAGATTTAATTTTCTTTTTTTTATTATATTTCTCCTTTTTGGAGCAATAATTTTTCGTTTAGCATATATTCAGCTGATTGAAGGGGAGAAATATAAGGATTTAGCTGAAATAAATCGAACAAAGTCTATTCCTATTTCTGCGCCAAGAGGACTGATTAAGGATAGCAATAATGAGATTTTAGTTAGTAATAAAACTGTTTGGACCATTACATTTGAAATAAATGAGGAAATTGATCAAGATTTTGATAATATTGCGATGGTCTTAGCGGATTTATTGACAGATTCTGATGCTAAAAAAGAAGAAAAAAAGAATTCTATTCTCGAAAGCATGGATATAGGACCTTTTTATAAAGCTTCAAAATATATACCTCGGATTATTGAAGTTGATGTTGATGATAATATACGTGCATACATTGAAGAACATAAATTAGATATTCCAGGTGTTGAAGTTATATCTGACCAAATGAGAAATTATATATATGGTGACTTTATGGCACAGGTTATCGGATATACTCGTAGTATACCTACTAGTGAAACAGAGTATTATCAAGCATTAGGGTATAAATTAACAGATCATGTTGGTATTTACGGGCTAGAAAAACAGTATGAAAATATTCTATATGGTCAAGACGGACAAAATGTTTTCGAAGTAAGTAGTGATTATTCAAAAGTAGAACAAAAAACTTCAACTGGTCCGATTCCTGGCAATAACATTATTTTGACTATTGATAGACGATTTGAGGAAGCTGTTGAAAAATCTTTAGAAGATACAGTTCTTAAGGCAAAAGAAAAAACAGATGATGTAGAATTGGCTACTGCAGTTGTTTTAGATGTTAATACAGGTGCTGTTCTTGCAATGGCAAACTATCCTCGTTTTGATCCTAATTGGTACAATGGGCCTATATCGCAGGAACTATATCAAAATTATATTATGCCTTACGAAGCAAATACTGCGATTAGAGCTAGATATCCGATAGGCTCTTCGGCAAAACCCTTAACAGTTTTAGTTGGATTAGAAAAAGAAGTTATAGGAATAAATACTGTTATATATGATGGTGGTAGAATTGCATACGACCGCAATGCAATTGGACAAACGCTATATATGAATAATTATAATGGAAAAGCATTTGGATCAATAACATTAAAAGGCGCTCTTAAATATTCTAGCAATGTATTTATGACTGAAATTGCTCTTAGATTGAAAAATAAATATGGTATTGCAGAAACTTTAGATATAATGCGATATTATAATAATATGTTTGGCTTAGGTGTTAAAACAGGGATAGACTTACCTGAAGAATTACCAGGATATTTATCTACTACAAAGAATTATGTGCAACAATCAATTGGACAAAATGATACCTATACTGTTCTTCAATTAGCCCAATATACTAGTACCATTGCTAATGGTGGATACAAATTAGAGCCATATTTAGTCGAAGCAATTGAGGAGGGAGGGACTTCTGGGGCCACACAAAATATCATATATAAGCATGAACCAAAAGTGTTAAATAAGATTGATGTGTCTCCAGAAAATTTAAAGGCTGTTCAAGAAGGAATGTATCAGGTAACGCAACCAGGAGGAACTGCTTATTACTCTTTCATTGGTCTTCCAATAAAAGTTGCGGCAAAAACAGGTACGGCCCAAGCATCAGATAAAAGCAAAGAAGATCATACTATTATCATGGGATATGCTCCCTACGATAATCCTCAAATTGCTTTTGCAGTTATAGTGCCTCATGGTTCAGTAAGTGGCATATCAGCGGGTCTTATAGCTAGAGATATTATTGAAGCTTATTTAGAATTTTATCAATAAAAAATAAGTTTCATAAATCTAACTTTGCAGGAGTGATAATTACAGTGACGAAATTAGTATTGAGGTGATTTGCAAAATGGTAATAAACAAGAGAAGTAATGTAAGTATTAAGGGAACAAAAGAAGGTCTAGTATTTATTTTAAAAGAAGATTGTTCTTTTGATGAAATCATATCCGAGTTAAAAAACAATCTTGAAGATAGTTGTCAAAATTTTTTTGATGGTCCAACAACTAAGGTTAAAATAAAAACAGGGTATCGTTTACTTGATAAGAAACAAAAAGAAATTCTGGAGGAAATTTTTAGGGTTAGAAATAATTTATTTGTTTATTCCATTGAAAGCGATCTTGAAATAATTGAACAAAAAATAAAAGACCAAGTTATCGTTAAGACAGGAACAATTCGTTCCGGACAAGTATATGAAGTAGATGGAAGTATTCTATTCATTGGTGATATTAATCCCGGTGGAAGCATCATATCCACTAATAGTATATACGTGATTGGTTCTCTAAAAGGTATAGCCCACGCAGGATCAACTGGAGATAATAATTCAGTAATTGTTGCATCAGAGATGGATCCTATTCAATTAAGGATTAATGGTGTGGTACGTAATAAATTTGAGAAGAACTTTAAGGAAAAGAATATTAGTCTTTATGCGTACCTGAGAGATGGAAGGATAGTTTTAAAAAAGTATAATAATATTTTAGGGTAAATTCTAAATTATGGTCTACAATATAGGGGGTAAAGGAATGGGAGAAGCTTATGTAATTACCTCGGGTAAGGGTGGCGTCGGGAAAACTACAACTACTGCGAATATTGGTACGGTATTGGCCCTTTTTGGAAAAAAAGTCTGTTTGGTAGATACTGATATTGGGTTAAGAAATCTAGATGTTATTATGGGCTTAGAGCACAGAATTATTTATGATTTAGTTAATGTAATAGAAGGAACATGTCGTTTACAGCAAGCTCTTATTAAGGATAAGAGATTTGATGCTTTATCATTACTACCAGCAGCCCAGACTAGGGACAAAAATTCTGTTGAACCATATCAAATGAAAGAAATTATTGATACATTGAAATTAGATTTTGATTATGTTTTAATTGATTGTCCAGCTGGTATTGAACAAGGATTTAAGAATGCTATAGCTGGAGCGGATCATTCTATTGTTGTTACTTCGCCGGAGCTGGCCGCGGTTAGAGATGCTGATCGCGTTATAGGATTAATAGAAAAAGAATCACATATTAGTTCTCCAAAAGTAATTATTAATAAAATTCGTCCGAATATGATGAAAAATAAAGAAATCATGGACATTGAAGAGGTTATTGCAATATTAGCTGTTGATTTATTGGGAATTATACCAGATGATCAAAATGTAATAAAAGCTTCAAATTGCGGCGAGCCCGTGGCTTTAAACCCAGATACATTAGGTGGACTTGCTTATAGAAATATCGGCAGGAGAATTTTAGGTGAAAATGTTCCATTACTTAAGTTAGATGATAAACAAGGATTTTTTAAAAGAATATTTGGGAATAACTAATATTTTAGCTTGCTAAGGAGTAATAATATGGATTTTAATACAAAATACATAAAATATATTGACTATTGGATAATAGTAATTATACTCGGGCTTGCTATCTATAGTTATTTTGGAATTTCTAGTGCTAAGCCAAACCTTAATTATGCAAACAAACAATTAATTTGGTACGCTATAGGTTTCATTATTTTATGTATTGTATTATTTATTGATTATGAATTAATCAAGCAATATTCATACTTCTTTTATGGAATCGGCTTAGTTCTGTTATTGGGGTTGTTTTTCTTTGCTTCTGAGACAAAAGGAATTATTGCATGGTACGAAATAAAGGGTGTGAAATTTCAACCAGCAGAAGTTATGAAAATTTTTACAATCCTAGCACTTGCCAAATATCTTGGGAATAGGAATGATAGGCCTTTTACAAGGTTTATTGATTTATATAAAGTATTTTTAATTGTTGGGATACCACTAGTATTAATTTTATTACAACCCGACTTAGGAACAGCATTGGTTTTCATATCCATAATGATGTGTATGATGTTAGTTTATGGGGTAAAAATCAAACATTTTGCGATATTAGGCGGGATAGCAAGTTTAGGAATGTTTGCTTTGTTTTTGTTATATCAATATAAGAATGATATTTTTTCCAAAATTGTACCTGGACATCAATTGGATAGATTAACTTCATTTATTGACCCAAGTAAGGATCCACTAGGTACTGGTTACCAAGTTATGCAATCTTTGATTGCCGTGGGATCTGGACAACTAAGTGGTGTAGGGTTATATCAAGGAAAGCAAGGTAAAAACAACTGGGTACCTGAATCCTATACCGATTTTATCTTTTCTGTTATAGCAGAAGAACATGGATTTATTGGAGCTAGTCTTTTGATTTTATTACTATTTTTATTAATTTATAGGATTGTTCGTATTGGCATTAGTTCTGAAGATCAATTCGGTTTATATGTTGCCGCGGGCATGGTAGGAATGTTAATATTCACAATATTTGAGAACATTGGTATGACATTAAGCATAATGCCGATTACAGGAATACCTTTACCGTTCATCAGTTACGGTGGAAGTTCTTTATTAACAAACTTTATATCGATTGGTATTATCCTAAATATAGGAATGAGAAAAAATAAAATGTTTGAATAAATATGATAGACAAGTCATATCTTGTATTAGAAAGATATGACTGGGGGATAGCTTTATGGGATATTACTCCGATATTCAAAAAAAAAAAATTAAAAAAAAATCTGTAATTAATAATAATACGGAATCAAAGGTTAAAGACTTGTTTTTCATCCGCTTCATAGCATCTATTTTTTTATTGGGGATTATCTATTTAATTTTTAGTTTTAATCAACCGGTAGCACTTAAAGTTCAAGATTTTATAAGAGAGTCTTTGACAAGAGAATATAATTTTTTAGGATTATACGAAATCTATACAGATAAATTTGCTGGCAGCCCAGCTATTCTTCCTACATTAGTAAAAAAAGATAAAAACGAATTTAATGATTTTGCATTTATTCCTCCTTTTCAAAGTCCCCTCAAAACATTTAAACAAACAGAGCAAGGTATCATTTTTGAAATAGGAAGCGAAGAAGAAATAGTAGCTATAGGGGAAGGCATAATAGTACATATTGATGAGAAAAATACTATCGGTAGTTTAATTCAAATCAGACATCAAGGTGGTATTGTAGCAACATATGCAATGTTTAATGAAATTAAGGTAGAAGTTGATGAATGGGTGGAGACTGGGCAAATACTTGGATTAGCAAATAATAAATTATATTTCTCGATTTTCTATAAAAATGAATATCTAAACCCCGTGGAAGTGATTATGTTTGAGTAGCTCAGAGACTTTTGATTTTAAGGGATATTTTCTTTTTAAATTTAAAATAAGCTCGATAATTATTACTATAAATCCTTTTTTTTGGCTTATAATTATGTGTGCGTTGTTTACTGGGCAATTCATTGAAATAATAACATTATTTGCTGTAGTTGTAATACATGAGTTGGGTCATGTATTCGTCGCTAAAAGCTATGGCTGGGAAATAAAAGAGATACAATTACTACCATTTGGTGGGATGGCAACAATGAAGCAATATAATGACTCGATTTGGGAAGAATTTATAGTCGCTTTATCAGGTCCAATTCAAAATTTATTTATGGTTGTTGTTGCTCTAAGTTGTATGAAATTTGGTTTGTGGTCGGGAGAATGGACCACTTTTTTTATTAATGCAAATTTAATAATTGGTTTGTTTAATTTATTACCTATATCACCACTTGACGGTAACAAATTATTAAAATGTATACTTTTTTTATTTTTACCGTTTAGAAAGGCGATATCATATTCGATTTTCATAAGTATAGTGGTTAATCTTTTTTTTATAATATGGGCATGTGGCTTTATAGTTATAGGTAAAATAAATATTAATGGAATAATTCTGGGAGTTTTCTTTTTCTTAATTACTATAAGTGAAATAAAACAAACAACTTATACTTTCTGGCAATTTCTATTTAATAAAGTTGATAGTAAATCTAAAAGGAATGTTTCTGCGTTATCAATTATTGTAAATAAAGATTTACTTGTTATTTCTGCGTTAAAACTTTTACATCGTGAACGATATCATCTATTTTATATAATATCCAATGATGGTGAAGTACTTAAAATTATACCTGAAGAGAAATTATTGCAATGCATCTATAAGAACAATGAGCTATATCAGCCAATATTCAGTATAAAAAGTTAATAATTGTATTATAAATATGTTAAACTATATTTACTTGATTCTGATAATAAAGGAGGGCAATATGAAAAAGATAATCATTAATTTTAATCCAGACAGATTAAGAGCTGCTGTACTAGAAGACGGACATCTTGTGGAATTTCATGTAGAAAAACCCTCTAAAGAATTAGTTGGGAATATATATGTTGGTAAAGTAGTTAATGTATTACCCGGGATGCAAGCAGCTTTTGTTGATATAGGAATTGAAAGAAATGCTTTTCTTTACATTGGAGATGCACTGCCAATAAAGGAAGATGAGACTGAAAGAGAAGAAATTAATATAAGTGAAGTATTGCAACAAGGGCAAACGATATTAGTTCAAGTAAAAAAAGAGGCTTTTGGAAATAAAGGACCAAGGGTGACAACGCATATTTCAATTCCTGGAAGATTTATTGTTTATATGCCAGAAAGTAAGTACATTGGTGTTTCAAAAAAAATTACAGATGAAGTAGACAGGAGCAAATTAAAATCATTAGGGGAATCACTTGTAAGAGACAATGAAGGGATGATAATAAGAACTAAAACTTTTGAAGTAGATATTGAACAGATAAATGATGATTTAAATTTTCTTAGGGGAATATGGGATTCGATTTACGAACAAAGCAAAAATAAACCTATCCCAAGCTTAATATATAAAGATTTAGATTTAATCGCGCGTTTGATAAGGGATATATTTACTGAAGATGTAGAGCAACTAATAATTGACAATGAATATGAATACGCTAAGGTAAGCGAAATAATAAAAATGACTGTTCCTGAATACTCAGATAGATTGGAAGTTTATCAAGGGGAAGAAGATATTTTTAGTGCATTTGACATTCAACATGAAATAGATAAAGCATTAAGAAGAAAAGTATGGTTAAAAAGTGGTGGTTATCTTGTGATAGATAAAACGGAGGCTTTAACTGTAATAGATGTAAACACCGGTAAATATATTGGTCATTCTCGTCTAGAAGATACGGTTTTTAAAATTAACACAGATGCTGCAGTTGAGATAGCTAAACAATTGCGCTTAAGGGATATTGGAGGAATAATCGTTATTGATTTTATTGATATGGAAATAGAGGAGCATGCAAAGGAAATAGTTAATGTTCTTGAAATAGAGTTAAAGAGAGATCGTACAAAGTCAAGTGTTTTAGGCTTTACACAGCTAGGGTTAGTAGAGATGACACGTAAAAAAGTGAGGCGAAGTTTAGATAATATCTTATTAAGAACCTGTCCTATGTGTGAAGGTGAGGGAAAAGTAAATTCTGAGGAAGAAATATTTAATAATATTAAAAGAGAAGCAACCACTTTTAGGGAGTTTACTTTTAGCGGTAATGTTATTTTGGAGATTCATCCATTTAATGCTGCTTTGTTGAATAGAAACGAAGAGGAATTACTTAAGAAGTTAATTGAGATAAGTGAAAAGGAGATACAAATCAAGGAAAATTATTTTATAAATTTAAACAGCTATAAATTTCAATATAAAGTGAAGTAATGCTGAACAAAATTTTACTGGAAATTGACACTTGGAATTAAACGTGTTAATATTCTAGGGTAGTGCTAAAAACACTTGATACCGCTCTGGATAGGTTTAGAAAGCTTATATGCACCTATTTTACAGGCGAGTCCCTAAAGAAGAGGAGGAATGTCATAAATGTACGCAATAATTAAAACTGGTGGTAAACAGTACAAGGTTCAAGAAGGTGATACTATCTATATTGAGAAATTACCTGATAATGAAGGTGGAGCTGTTGAATTCAACGAAGTTGTTATGGTTTCTAAAGAAGATGGGTTAGTTGTTGGTAATCCTTTCGTTCCTAATGCTAAAGTTACTGGTAAGCTAGAGAAAAACGGCAGAGGTAAAAAGATTATTGTTTTTAAATACAAGGCCAAGAAAAACTATCGCCGTAAACAAGGTCATCGTCAACCATTTAGTAAGGTTGTAATCGAAAAAATTATTGCCTAATGATTCGTGTCTTGGTTAAAAAATCAAGTGAGACCAGAATTGTGCATATAACTGTTGAAGGACATGCTTACTATGACAAATCGGGTAGAGATATTGTTTGTTCTGCAGTATCTGCAATTACAATTGGCATAATAAATTCAGTTGAAAGTTTATTAGGAGTTAATTTAATACCTAATGAAAACTATCATAAAGGTGGTAATTTAGCTTTTGATGTCCCGTTGATAGATGATGAATTTACTGATGATCGATTGCAGCTATTGATGAATGTTATGGTAGAATCGTTACTTATGATTGAAAAAGAGTATAAAAAATATATACGAATTATTATAGAAACATCTTAATAGGAGGTGGTCACTATGTTAAAAATGAATTTACAACTATTTGCTTCTAAAAAGGGAGTAGGTAGTACAAAAAATGGTCGCGACAGTATGGCTAAGCGTTTAGGAGTTAAACGTGCCGATGGTCAATTAGTAAGTTCTGGGAGCATTTTAGTTCGTCAACGTGGAACAAATGTATATCCAGGTACTAATGTTGGTATTGGTGGCGATGATACTTTATTTGCAAAAGTTGAGGGCGTCGTAAGATTTGAACGTCTTGGACGTGACCGTAAAAAAGTAAGTGTTTACCCTGTTGTTCTAGAAGCATAAAAGTTTTTATTCTTCAGATGGATAAAAAAATATCATTGTAAGAATGAACTTTGATTTTAGGTTTGTTGTCCCAGTCATTATGACTGGGATTTTTATGTTTCTCCATAGGGGAAAATATTGTATACTTGTTCTATGTTCTAACATGTTGTGGAGATGATGAAGTTGGTTGGTCTTTTATTCAGTCTATTATTAACTTTTATGGTTATTCAATTTTTTCAACCGTTTGACGAAATTATTAGTATAATTTTTTTAATATTCGAGATATTTATTATTGCGTTGTTATGGTTTATAACTACTAAAAAGCAAGATTCGAGAGAGTGTAAAAATTCAGTATGCAACAAAACAGTTATAGAAATGATGAGAAAGTGCAGACATGATATTTTAAATAACATGCAGGTGATTTCTTGTTATGTAGGTCTAAAGAGAACTGATGAGATTATTAATTATTTAGATACTATAAATTACTTTGAAAAACAGCGGAGCCTAGTAACAAGCTTTTCAAGTGATAAAATAGCAGCATATTTATACAAAATCCATGTCTTATTTCCGGATATTGTTATTAGATTAGAGATTGAAGAAAACATCAACTTAATTCAAGGAAGATTTAATGATGAATTTTTTCTGGATATATTAGATAAAATAGTTGATACATTATATCAAGTTGTTGATAAAAATAGGGAACAACATTTAATAATATCTTTTGGAAATGATGAAATGTACTTGATAATTAATATTGACTTTGATGGCAATGTCAGTAATGTGTATAATAAAATATCTAAGATTGAGAAAGATATTATTAAAAGGAAGGGTAAATTTATACTAGGTTTAAATAACGATAAAAAATTTATTGTTGATTTACATTTTCCATTAAAGGAAGCATAGAGGTGTAATGATGTTTGTAGATAAGGTGAAGATATATATTAAGGCTGGAGACGGCGGTAATGGGCAAAAATCATTTCGTAGGGAGAAATATGTTCCTGAAGGAGGTCCTTCAGGCGGAGATGGTGGTAAAGGGGCAGATATTATTTTCATAGTTGATGAAGGTCTTAGAACTTTATTAGATTTTCGTTATCAAAAACATTTTAAAGCAGATAGAGGAGAACATGGAAGAACGAAAGCACAGCATGGTGCTAAAGCCGATGATATGATTGTTAGAATTCCTCCGGGAACGGTTATAATTGATGATGATACAAAAGAAATTATTGCTGATTTAACACGAAACAAGCAACAAGTAGTTGTAGCTAAGGGAGGCCGTGGAGGTAGGGGTAATATGAGATTTGCTACATCAGTAAATCCTGCTCCAGACATTGCAGAGAAAGGTGAACCAGGGCAAGAACGTTACATTATTCTTGAACTAAAGGTTATGGCTGATGTTGGCTTAACTGGTTTTCCGAGTGTAGGGAAATCTACTTTATTAGATACCGTTTCTAAGGCAAAACCTAAAATTGCAGATTATCATTTTACTACTTTGGCGCCTAATTTAGGTGTTGTAGAGGTGGATGATGGAAGAAGCTTCGTAATGGCTGATCTTCCCGGTTTAATCGAGGGAGCTCATCTAGGGGCAGGATTAGGCCACCAATTCCTTCGTCATATAGAACGAACAAGGATAGTTGTCCATGTTGTTGATATGGCAGCGACTGAAGGAAGAGAACCTTATGATGACTGGGTAAAAATAAATCGTGAATTAGAAAGTTATAAAATTAACTTAATGGAACGTCCGCAAATAATTGTTGCTAACAAAATGGATATTCCAGAAGGAAATGAAAATTTGCTTTTGTTTAAGCAAAAAGTAGGAGACGAGTATCCTATATTTTCTATATCAGCGGCTACTGGTTCGGGAATCAAAGAGTTACTTTATGCTATAGCAGATGAATTGGATAAAATTCCCTTTGAACCAATAATAGATGATGTTGATCCGGCTGAAGAGAAAAAAATATATAAGTACATATCAAAAGATGTGGACACTTTTACAATTAGAAAAGAAAATGAAATATTTGTATTGGAAAGTCCTAAAATAGAAAAACTTTTTGTAATGACTAATTTCGATCAATATGATTCGATGATGCGTTTTGCAAGAATCTTAAGAAAAATGGGCGTTGATAAGCGCTTAAGGGAATTGGGCGCGAAGAATGGAGATAGCGTTAGTATTGGACAATACGAATTTGAATTTGTAGAAAATTAATGGCTTTTTAATAATCTGACAGACTTTTTCAACAGTCTGAAGCTTGGAGAAATCCAAGCTTTTCTATTTATAGCCTATTGTTTATTTTATAACAATGCTTTATAATGTCCCTTATATATAAACAGTAGTCTTTATCAGGGGGAATAAAATGAATAAGAAAACTGAAAAAGATGTTTACTATTTGGTATCTGCAGATATTTTACCTGAAGCAATTCTCAAAACTATAGAAGTAAAAAAAATACTAAGTAATCGTGAGGCGGAAACTGTATATGAAGCCGTAAAAAGGGTTGGAATTAGTAAAAGCGCATTTTATAAATATAGAGATGGTGTTTTTTCTTTTAACGCAATGATGAAAGAAAAGATAGTAACTATATCTATAGATTTAAAACATAAACAAGGTTTACTATCGAATGTTTTATCAAAAGTAGCTCAATATGGGGGAAATATTCTGACGATAAACCAAACAATACCGTTAAAGAATTATGCTAATATTGTTTTATCTATAGATACATTAAATATGAACGACGAATTAACAAATATGTTGGAATCGATAAAACTATTAGATGGTGTAAAAGAAGTGCAGATTATTGGTAGGGAATAAATATTAGTTAAATTATATTTTTTAAAAAGGAGGGCATTATGAAAGAGGAAAATACGATAAATATAGGCTTGCTAGGGTTGGGGACAGTTGGCTCAGGAGTTATTAAAATAATTGAAGGACACAAGCAGGATATATTTCAAAAAACAGGTGTGAATATTAAAGTTGAGAAAGTATTAGTCCAAGATATAGAAAAAGAAAGAGATGTTAACTTAGATAGAAATATCTTGACCAATGATCCCTATGAAGTATTGGACAATCCGAATATTGAAGTAATTATAGAGGTGATGGGTAGTGTAGAGGAAACATTCCAATATTTAATGTACGCCCTAGAAAAAGGAAAGCATATAGTAACTGCAAATAAAGATCTAATCGCAATTCATGGACCTAAATTAATGGTACAAGCTAATAACTATAAAAGAAATATTTTTTATGAAGCAAGTGTAGCTGGAGGTATACCAATATTAAGATCTCTGGTGGAAGGTTTTTCTTCTGATCGAATAACTAAAATCGTAGGAATAGTTAATGGAACAACGAACTATATACTTTCTAAAATGAGTGAAGAGGGTTTATCTTTTGATTCAATGTTAGAGAAGGCTAAAAACTTAGGTTATGCAGAGGCTGATCCTACATCTGACATTGAAGGTTTAGATGCAACAATGAAGATGGTTATTTTAAGTAATTTAGCATTTAACATGGAGGTTAGTTTTAACGATGTTTATGTAAAAGGGATTACTGGAGTTACCGAGGAAGATATAAAATTCGGGAAACAATTAGGGTATGTAATTAAGTTATTAGGTACCGCTAAATTGAATGATGAACAATTGGAAGTTAGTGTACAACCGACATTAGTTCGAAATAACCATCCATTAGCTAAAATTGATGGAGTTAATAATGCCATTTACGTATATGGTGAAGCAGTTGGAGAAACTATGTTTTTTGGTTCAGGTGCGGGTCAGTTACCGACTGCAACTGCGGTTGTTTCCGATCTTATTAGCGTTATAAAGCATAACAAACTCGGGATATACGGGGAGAATATAATGCCATATCGCACAAAGAGAATAAAGACTGATGAATTAATCGAACATCGTTATTTTATTAGATTAAAGGTTATAGATAGGATAGGAGTCCTAGCTCAAATAACAAAACTTTTTGCAGAAAATATGATTAGTTTGCAGGAGATATTACAATTGTCTGACGATGAGGATACAAAAGCACAATTAATACTTATAACTCATATTACATCCAAAGATAAGATGAATAATTTATTAAAAGATATAGGAAAATTAGAGGTTGTTAATCAAATAAACAGTGTATATCCAGTTGAGGAAGGGGAATAAGATGAAATTTACATCGATGATCGAAAAATACAAAGAATTTTTACCTGTAAATGAAAATACACCTATGTTAACTTTACACGAGGGAAATACCCCATTAATCGAAGCTAAAAATTTATCTAAAGACTTAGGATTAAAAATATTTTTTAAATATGAAGGAATGAATCCGACGGGTTCTTTTAAGGATAGGGGAATGGTTTTTGCTGTAGCAAAAGCTCTTGAAATTGGGAGTAAAACAATTATCTGTGCATCAACAGGTAATACTTCAGCAGCGGCAAGTGCTTATGCAGCTAAGGCAGGAATAAAAAGCATAGTTGTTATACCAGATGATAATATAGCTTTGGGAAAGCTAGCCCAAGCAATAGCTTATGGGGCAAAGGTAATATCTATTAAAGGAAATTTTGATCAAGCATTAGATATAGTTAAAGAGATTTCAAAAAAAGATGAGTACACATTAGTAAATTCAATCAATCCATATCGAATAGAAGGCCAAAAAACAGCAGCATTTGAAATAATAGATTTATTAGGTGATGCACCTGATTATCTGGCAATACCAGTAGGGAACGCTGGAAATATTACAGCTTATTGGAAGGGATTTAAAGATTATAAAGCTGCTAATAAATGCCAAAAACTTCCTAAGATGATTGGATTTGAGGCAGAGGGTGCAGCTGCAATCGTTAAAGGTGAACCAATATTAAATCCAGAGACAATCGCTACAGCTATTAGAATTGGTCGACCAGCGAGTTGGGATGGTGCAGTTAATGCTGCTAAAGAATCTAATGGTCTTATTGATTTTGTGACGGATGAAGAGATTTTGGATGCTTACAGACTACTTGCAAAAAGAGAAGGAATTTTCGCGGAGCCTGCTTCTGCAGCTTCACTTGCGGGAATCATAAAAAAACTTAAACAAGGTTATTTTAATAAGGGAGACATGATAGTAAGCGTACTTACTGGACATGGACTAAAAGATCCTAATATAGCTATTAAAATGGTAGATACAAAACTTGATGTTATAGAAAATGACTATAACGAGGTTTTAAAAGCAATAATTTCATGAGGGGGAAGGGCTAATGTTAAACAAAGGGCAATTATATGAGGTAAAGGTTCCTGCTAGTACTGCGAATCTTGGACCTGGTTTTGACTGTTTCGGATTAGCTCTTCAACTCTATTTAACAATTCGTTTCAAAGTAGCGGAAGAAAATTCGATTAAATTAATAGGTAAGAATCTTGCATCTTTACCGGAAGATGAAAGTAACCTTATCTTTCGAACTATTAAATATTTGTTTAATCAGGAAAATGAAGCAATGCCGCATATTGCCTTAGAAATAGAAAGTGATATCCCGCTTTCAAGGGGGTTGGGAAGTAGTGGGTCGGCGATTGTAGGTGGGTTATTTGTAGCAAATCACTTACTTCAAAAACCAAAAACTAATGAGGAATTGTTGCAAATAGCTACCAAATTGGAAGGACATCCTGACAATGTCGGCGCGTCTTTATATGGAAATTTTATTGTAGCTGCATATGATGGAGAAAAAGCTACTCTAGCAAAATTTGAGTTTCCTGAATCAATAAAGATTGTATTAATGATACCTGAATATACCCTTTCAACAGAGGTTGCAAGGTGCTTAATACCAGATAGAATTCCATTAAAAGACGTTTCCTTTAACATAGGACATGCATCCTTGTTATTAGCTTATATTTTAACAGGACAAATAGATAAGTTTCCTCTTGCAATGAAGGATAGAACCCATCAGCCCTACAGGCAAAAAAATATTAAGGGATTACAAAATGTAATTGAATTATCTGAACAAAGAGGAATTTTTAGTGCAGCATTAAGTGGAGCAGGACCAACAATTCTGTTTTTTGCAAAAGAAGAAAACTTACCACAGGTTTATGAAATTATTGATATTATAAAAAAAGAAGAGAATTTTGAGGCGGAGATTAAGACAATCTTACCTGCAAAAGAAGGAACAAAAATTACAGTTTTATAAAAAAGTAGATTCAATATTCTAACTAATTTCAGTAAATGAGATTAGTTTTTTTTATTAAAAATGATTAGCAAAAAGCCCATTTGTGCATATGATGTAATGTATTTTAGCAAGGAGGTTAAAAGATGAGGATTCATATTGTAAAAAAAGGTGATAATCTTTGGATAATTGCGCAAAAATATAATATAGACATGCAATCAATAGTACAGGCAAATCCACAGATTAAAAACCCCGACAATCTTGAAGTAGGTACAAAAATTATTATACCCCAAGGTCATATGTCTAGGGAAAAGGTTAGATATCCAGCACCGAAGAAATCTGAGCCAGTTCCACCAGCACCAGAGCAACCAGCGCCAGTACCACCAGCACCACCAGTACCACCAGCACCACCAGCACCACCAGTACGACCAAAACCACCAGTATGTCCAAAACCACCGGTACGCCCTGAAATGCCAGCATGTCCAGAACTTCCAAATATGCCAATGCCATTTATGCCAATGCCATTTATGCCAATGATGCCAGAAATGACAGGGATGCCAGGATGGGGACAATGCCCGCAATACGGACAAATGCCTTATGGACAAATGCCATACCAACAGATGCCTTATGGTCAAATGCCATACGGACAGATGCCATACCAACAGATGCCTTTTATGCAAGATCCTTGCATGCAATGGCCTGAAGAAATGTATGAAGAAATGTATGAAGATGGAGAAGACGACTAGAGCTTTATATCTAGCTAATGTAAAAATTCTAAATTTACTTTATATTTGTAATATTAAGTAACATCTGCTTAAAAAAAGATATATAATCATCTTTAGTAATGCCTTTGTGTAATTAGAGCAGGGCGTTAGATGGTTATATATCTTATATTAAATTATGAGGTAAAGAATAATAATTTTGGGGGCCTTATATTGAATAAATTTAAAAATTTATTACAAATTTACCAAGAGAATATTGAAGATGATATCAGCAAAAGAATAGATTTTATTAAGAATAGTATTAACCAAGCCCAAGCAAGAGGAGTTGTGATTGGGATTTCTGGGGGAATCGATAGTGCGGTTGTTGCTGCATTATGTATTAATGCTTTAGGCAGTGAAAAAGTGTTAGGGGTATGGATGCCAGCTTACTCAAATATAGTACATGAAAAAGATGCCAATATTTTAGCGGCTTCAATAGGACTTAATTTAATAACGGTAAATTTAGGACAAACTTACGATGTTCTTAATCAGGAGCTTGAGAAGGTAGTTGAATTAGATAATCTATTAAAGGGTAATATTAAAGCGAGATTAAGAATGACTACCTTGTATGCAATAGCAGGACAAAAGAAATATTTAGTATCTGATACATGTAATCTTTCTGAAATTTATATAGGTTATATGACAAAGGGTGGGGATGGACTTGCCGACTTTAACCCAATTGCAAGTTTAACAAAACATCAGATAAGAATTCTAGCTAGATATTTAGCAATACCACAAAGAATTATTGACAAGGTTCCTTCAGCTGATTTATGGGAAGGGCAAACAGATGAAAATGAAATGGGTTTTACTTATGAGCAATTAGATAATTATCTGTTAACCCAAGAAGGTGAACCTGAAATATTAAAAAAAATTGAGCGGCTACATAAAAATAGTGAACATAAAAGAGTTTTAATGGCAAGTATTTAATTAAAATAAGTATAAGATTACCTTTTTATGGTTAATATAAGTAAATAAAACCAAAAGAGGGGTTATTAAAATGTTTTTTTCTACTAAAAAGAAAAGAATAATATATAGCTTGTTAGCGATAATTCCTATATTGATATTTGGAGTTATATTAATCGTTTACAATAATTTTTCTGAGGATAATGAATTAGTTCAAGATACTCAGCAGGTTAACACAAATATTGAAATGATCTTAGAATTTGAGACCCATTATGTTGTAGGAGAAGATTTACTAGAGACGAAAATGGAGGTTGTTCAATCTATAGATGAAATTAAGAATAAATACCCAGAATGGGAAGTAGTAGAAGTAAACGTTAATAAAATAAAATTATCTAGAAACGTAGAGGATATCTCACCCGAGTGCAAAAATAGGACGTACTTTAGCCTAAATCCTGAAGGGTATCTGACCTTATTTAGTGGTGACCCTAGTAATAGATTGGGACAATATACAATAATCGAAACCTTTTTTAGGATTGATATTGATAAATTAGAAAGTTCATTACCAATTGAACCAGTGCAACAATTATATGAAGGTATACCAGTTCAAGATCTAGCGGAATTTAATAGTGTCTTATCTACTTTTAGTGAATTCTCCATTGATTAATTGATTAGTTGGTTTTTAAAAGGTCACATTTTTGTGACCTTTTTTTCTTTTATGTATATAATTTATCTGATATAATCAAATAATGAAAATATATGTTCGCATATATGGAGGAGAAAAATTTGATTATATTAGGTTTCGATCCTGGGGTTGCAATTGTTGGTTTTGGGATTATTAATAAACAAGGTAATTCTATTAGTCCTATTCAATATGGTTGCATAAATACAAAAGCACATATAGAGGATGCTGTAAGATTGAAACAGATTTATGATGGGGCTAAGGAAATAATAGAGATATATAAACCGGATTCCGTTTCAATTGAACAGCTCTTCTTTAATAAGAATGTTACTACTGCAATGATTGTTAGTCAGGCAAGAGGGGTGTTAATGCTGGCAACAGTTGAAGCTGGTCTTAATTTATATGAATATACCCCTTTACAGATTAAACAGGCATTGGTAGGACATGGTAGAGCGGAAAAAAAACAGGTTCAGGAAATGGTAAGAATACTTCTTAATTTAAGAGAAATTCCTAAACCAGATGATGCTGCGGACGCTTTAGCAATAGCTATATGTCATGCACATTCTGCGAAAATGACTAATATAATTAAGGAGAATATAAGATGATTGATTTTATTCAAGGGATATTATTCTCAATAGAGACGGATAGTGTTATAGTAAATGTAAGTGGAATTGGCTATAAAATATACGTAGTACAGCCTGAAAATTATCAGTTATTGTTAAATGAGACATGTATAATATATACACATCATCATATGAGAGAAGATTGGATGGGCTTATATGGATTTAAAAATAAGGAAGAGCGAAGCCTGTTTCGTTTATTGTTAAATGTTTCGGGAATTGGTCCAAAAGGAGCTTTAGCTATTATTTCTCAGTCCAATACTAATCAGATTATCCAAGCAATAGCCAATGCGGATGAGGATTTATTGGTAAAAATGCCTGGCGTAGGAAAGAAGACTGCACAAAGAATTATTTTAGATTTAAAGGATAAAGTACAAGTATTAAATCATTTTACAAATATAAATGATAAAACTACCAATAAGAATAGTTGGGATTTACAAAATATAAATGATTTAAGAGATTCACTCAAAACTTTAGGATATCAAGATAATGAGATAAATCAAGTTTTAAAAAGCTTATCTAATGAAATTACTGAAGAAACATCATTGGATTTATTAATAAAGAAGTCATTAAGGATTCTTTCTAAGGAATAGGAGGAGGAGAGGTTGGAGGAGAGAATAATATCTTCACAAATGCTAGTGGAAGACCAAAGTGTTGAATTCAGTCTTCGTCCTCGATATTTATCAGAATATATTGGCCAAACAAAGGCAAAAGAAAATTTGAAAATTTTCATAGAGGCAGCAAAATTTCGTAAAGAGTCACTTGATCATGTGTTATTATATGGACCACCTGGTTTAGGAAAAACAACTCTGTCGAATATAATAGCCAATGAAATGAATGTGAATATTAAAACTACTTCAGGTCCAGCGATTGAACGTCAGGGGGACCTAGCCGCGATATTAACAAACCTTGAAGATGGTGATGTTCTGTTTATTGATGAAATTCATCGATTAAATAGAACGGTTGAAGAAGTGTTGTATCCAGCAATGGAGGACTATGTGTTAGATATTATCCTTGGAAAAGGTCCAAGTGCAAGAACAGTTCGAATAGACTTACCTAAGTTTACATTAGTAGGAGCAACAACAAGAGCGGGATTGTTGTCTTCTCCGCTTAGAGATCGTTTTGGTGTAATTAGCCGACTAGAATATTATTCTACTGAGGAACTATATTTGATAGTTATTAGAGCAGCGAGCTTATTGAACGTCACTATTGTGGAGGAAGCGGCTAGAGAAATTTCTTTAAGGTCACGAGGAACCCCTAGAGTTGCTAATCGACTTTTAAAGAGGGTGAGAGATTTCGCCCAGGTAATAGCGGATGGGGTAATAACTGAAGAGGTAGCTAATATAGCAATGGAAAGTATTCAAGTTGACAGGTTAGGGTTGGACCATATAGATCATAAGCTACTTGGAATGATTATAGATTCCTATAACGGTGGTCCGGTTGGAATCGATACTATAGCTGCCTCAATAGGTGAAGAGACTAATACAATTGAAGATGTTTATGAACCTTACCTAATGCAGATAGGGTTTTTGCAAAGAACTTCTAGAGGGCGAATGGTAACAAAATCAGCATTTATTCATCTAGGTAGAAATGTGCCAGAGGAGTTTTATACTTAAAATAGAATAGTATATTATTAATTGATATTATTTAAAGGTGGCGCGTACAATGCAAGATTTAAAGGAAAATGATACTGAAAAGGAAATAGAAATTGAATACAAAGCTTTATTATCCGAAGAAAGATTCGAAGAATTACTCAGTTATTTTTCTAAATTTACAGAAGCCAAAGCACCTTATATTCAGACGAATTATTACTTTGATACAAAGGAACATATCTTAATAAAACAAGGTATTACCGTAAGACTACGAAACACGGAAGACTCTTGGAAGTTACAGATAAAAATTCCAAAACAAACAGATGGTTTGTTTAATAAGCAGGAAGAGACTGGTCAAGTTATATCAAAGTTGCTAGCAGGTGATTTTGTAAATAATGGAATAGATGGATATAACCAATTGTTAGATAGTGTTACAATATTAAAAGAATTGGATATTGAAAGATTGAGTATGATTGGAGTTTTACAAACCTTACGGTATGATTTTATGTTTTACACTGACACAATTAGTTTAGATAAAAGCACATACCTAGGTATAACGGATTATGAGCTTGAATGGGAAACAAATAATCATAAATTTGTTTTATACGAATTGAACAAGCTTGGGTTAGTGCCTATTAAAAATATAGGGAAAATTAATCGTTTCCTTCATAGATTATTAGAAAAATAGCAATTCCTATTAAATATCAACAAGTGTAATCTAAGATATATAATCATCTAACGCTCAGCTCTTGCTTTGCAAAGGCTTCGCTAAAGATGATTATATATCTTTTTTTATGACTATTTATCTTTTCTTATATAAGTAGCTATAAGCATCTAAATATTTAGATTAAACTTGACGATATATAATATAACTGAAGATATGGTTGAAACGTGGATGTAAATAAATTCACATGGAGGTGAAGGTATGAGGATTAGTGATTCTACTGTCAATATGACAAGTCAAACAATTACTAATGAAAAATTTACTAAGGAAGAAAAACTAAGATTATGGGTAGGAAATAATTCTAATTCAGAAAATGGTAACAATCTTGCGAATGGGTTAGAACAAGAAATAATCGAAATTTCTAAGGAAGCTTTAGCAAAACAGGAGATGGAATTTAATTCTCTAGGTAGAATACATAAAGAGGACAAATTTATTTTTGAGATAAGTGATAAAGATAAGCAGAAATTATTATCTATTCAAAAGATGATTGAAGCTTTAACAGGCAAGAAACTTAAGTTTTATGTAATTGATGAAATAAGATTAAGGGGTAATGTAGAAGCACCTATAGTAACTACAAACAATAATAATAATCAACAGCAGCAAGCTGGCTGGGGATTAGAGTATGATTATCATGAATCCTTTTATGAAAAGCAAGTTATGAATTTTAATTCAGAGGGAATTGTTAGAACCAGCGATGGAAGAGAAATTAATTTTTCCGTGAGTCTAAATATGAGTCATGAGTTTGCATCAAGTCAAAATATTAGTATTAGGGCTGGAGATGCTGCTATAATAGATCCATTAGTAATTAATTTTGAAGGCCAAGCACCACAATTAACAGCTGAAAAATATAGTTTTGATATTGATTGTGATGGGAATCTTGATCAAATCTCTTTTATTACTCAAAGTAGTGGTTTTCTTGCACTAGATAAAAACAGCGATGGAGTTATAAATGATGGAAATGAACTTTTTGGGCCACAAACAAATGATGGATTTATGGAACTTTCCCAATATGATACTGACGAAAATAACTGGATTGATGAAAATGATGCTATTTATGATAAGTTAAGAATATGGACAAAGGATAGCGAAGGGAATGACCAGTTATTTGCAATAGGTGAAAAAGGAATAGGGGCTATATATTTAGGCAACATTAATACTTCATTTGAACTTAAAAATAATATGTCTAATGAATTAGAAGGAAAAATTCAGACAACAGGAATTTTTTTAAAGGAAAATGGTTTGGCTGGGACAATACAGCATATAGACTTAGCAATATAATATTTAAGGATGAGTTGATTTTTAAAAAGGCACCTAAGTTGGTGCCTTTTTACATTTATAGGAGTAAATTCAGTTTTCTATAAATAGAAAACTTTATGTTGATATTTTTGTCTGAAAATAATAAAATATTATAAATTTTAAAAATAATTAGAATTATCTAATTAGTTTTAAAAAGTATTATTTTAAAAATATCATTCATTAATTTAATGTAATAAAGCAATAAAATGATATACTTAATTATTGTTTTAAAAAAAACGAAGAGGGTGGGGTTAATACAGTGGAGAGACATGTTCTATCAATACTTGTTGAAAATCAAGCGGGTGTTTTAAGCCGTGTAGCAGGTTTGTTTACTAGAAGAGGATATAACATTGATAGCTTAACTGTCGGTGAAACTACTGATTCTAAAATATCTAGGATGACGATTGTTGTGAGGGGAGACGAGTATATTTTAGAACAGATTCGAAAGCAGCTTAATAAATTAATTGATGTTATAGAAATTGTTCAATTAATGCCAGAAAACTCTGTTTATCGGGAATTAGCAATAATTAAGGTAAAGGCCGATACGACAAATCGAGCAGAGATATTTGAAACGGTAAATATATTTAGAGGGAAGATAATCGACATAGCAAGTGGTTCCGTAATTGTGGAAGCCACAGGCGATGAAAAGAAAATTTCTGCCCTTGTTGAAATATTAACTCCCTATGGGATTAAGGAATTGGTTCGTACCGGTTTAACAGCATTAGAACGTGGCAATAAAGATATAAACAAAAAAAACAAATATACGGAGGTTAATTAGATGGCAAATTTATATTATAGTAAGGATTGTAATCTTGAACTTTTAAAAGGAAAAACGGTAGCGATAATTGGTTATGGTAGCCAAGGTCATGCTCACGCATTAAATTTGCATGAGTCAGGAGTAAATGTAGTTGTTGGATTATATGAAGGAAGTAAATCTTGGGAAAAGGCTGAAAAAGCTGGGTTAAAGGTTGCTACTGCTGAACAAGCTGCTAAAAAGGCTGATATAATAATGATTTTAGTTAATGATGAAAAACAAGCTAAATTATATAAAGATTCTATCGAACCAAATCTAGAATCAGGCAATTCTTTAGTATTTGCTCATGGATTTAATATTCACTATGGTCAAATAATTCCACCTGCAGACGTTAATGTTTTCATGGTAGCACCAAAAGGACCTGGTCACACTGTAAGGACTCAATTCCAAGAAGGCAAAGGGGTGCCATGTTTAATCGCAGTTCACCAAGATGCAATTGGGAATGCTAAGAATTTAGCACTTGCTTATGCTGCTGGCATTGGTGGAGCAAGGGCTGGGATTTTGGAAACAAACTTTAAAGAAGAGACGGAAACTGACTTATTTGGTGAACAGGCTGTACTTTGTGGTGGAGTTACAGCATTAATTAAAACTGGTTTTGAAGTATTGGTAGAAGCAGGTTATGCTCCAGAAAGTGCATATTTTGAGTGCCTACATGAAATGAAGCTAATTGTAGATTTAATTAACCAAGGTGGATTAAGCTATATGAGATATTCGATAAGTGATACGGCAGAGTATGGTGATTATTCTGTAGGTAAGCGTATTATTACGGATGATACAAAAAAAGAGATGAAAAAAGTATTAGGTGAAGTACAAGATGGTACTTTTGCTAGAAATTGGATATTAGAAAACCAAGCAAATAGACCACATTTTATGGCTGAGAGAAGAATTCAATCAGAGCACCAGATAGAAACTGTGGGTAAAGAATTAAGAAAGATGATGTCATGGATTGAACAAAAATAAAAATACAGGAGGGGATATCAATGGCAAGACAAGTAAAAATATTCGACACAACATTAAGAGATGGTGAACAATCACCAGGTTGTAGTATGAATCTTCAAGAAAAGCTGAAGGTTGCAAAGCAACTAGAACGTTTAAAAGTTGATGTTATTGAAGCTGGTTTTGCTATTGCCTCTATTGGAGATTTTAATGCCGTTAAGGCTGTTGCAGATAGCATAAGTGATTCTACTGTAGCAAGTCTTGCTCGAGCTCTTCCGAAGGATATTGATGCAGCGTGGGAAGCAATTAAAAATGCTAAGAGTCCACGAATTCATACTTTTATAGCTACTTCAGATTTGCATATGGAATATAAATTAAGAATGAGCCCAGAGGAAGTATTAGAGCAGGCAATTGAGATCGTGAAATATGCAAAAAAGTTCTGCAGTGATATTGAGTTTTCGGCTGAGGATGCATCTAGAAGTAACCCTGAATTTTTATATAAGGTTTTCGAGGCAGTTATAGATGCTGGTGCAACAACGATTAATGTACCCGATACTGTTGGATATTCTTCTCCGGAAGAATTTGCTTCTTTAATTTTAAGAATAAGAAACAATGTAAAAAATATTGATAAGGTTGAACTTTCAGTTCATTGTCATAATGACTTAGGGTTAGCTGTTAGTAATACATTAGCTGCGGCTAAAGCTGGTGCAACACAACTTGAGTGTACTATTAATGGAATCGGTGAGCGGGCAGGAAATGCTGCATTAGAAGAGATAGTCATGAATCTTCGAACAAGAAGAGATTATTATGATATGGATTGCAATATAGATGCTAAACAAATATATCGTGCGAGCAAATTAATTTCTACATTAACAGGGGTTAGAGTTCAACCAAACAAGGCTATTGTTGGTGAGAATGCTTTTGCACATGAATCTGGTATTCACCAGCATGGTATGTTAGCTAATAAACAGACATATGAAATAATGACTCCTGAATCAATTGGATTATCAAAAAATAAGATGATTCTTGGTAAGCACTCTGGACGTCATGCGTTTGATGAAAGAATTAAAACATTAGGATATATTTTATCTAGTGAAGAAATTAATAAAGCATTTCAACAATTTAAGGAACTTGCAGATAAGAAAAAGACTGTGTCTGATAGGGATATTGAAGCGTTAATTGAACAAAAGGATATGAATATTCCTGAAATTTATAGTTTAAAGCGCTTTTTTATAAACAGTGGAAATACAATAACTTCCATTGCATCGATACAATTAATTGATAATAATGATAATAAGGAAATTGAAGATGTCTCAACAGGTGATGGACCTGTTGATGCTGCTTTTAAAGCAATAGAAAAACTGGTTGGTATTTCTTTTGTCTTAGATACTTACGATTTAAGAGCTGTTACTGAGGGCAAGGATGCACAGGGTGAAGTTATTGTTAAACTCAAGAAAGATGATAAACTTTATACTGGGCGTGGTATAAGTACAGATGTTATTGAAGCAAGTATAAAGGCGTACTTAAATGCTATTAATAAGCTGCTAAATGTCTGTGAGGATATTCAAAAAGGAGAGTTAGATCAAAATGCAAAAAAAGATGATTGCGATTTTTGATTCAACCTTAAGAGATGGTGCACAGTCTGAAGGTATCTCCTTTTCAGTAAAGGATAAAATAAAGATTGTAAAAATACTTGATGAGATAGGTGTCAAGTATATCGAGGCAGGTAACCCAGGTTCTAATCCAAAGGATTTGGAGTTTTTCGAAAATGCTATAAAACTTAATTTTAAAAATGCTAAATTAGCTGCATTTGGAAGCACTAGAAGAAGGGATACTAAAATCGAAGATGACGAAAATATCAAGTCTTTGGTGAAGGCTAATACACCTGCAGTAACAATTTTTGGTAAGACGTGGGATTTTCATGTTACCGAAATTATAAAAACCTCCCTTCAGGAAAACTTAGACATGATTAAGGATACAATAGCTTATTTTAAAGCAATGGGTAAAGAAGTAATTTATGATGCGGAACATTTTTTTGATGGTTATAGGGAAAACGAAGAATATGCATTGTCTACTCTTCAAGCTGCATATGAAGGTGGAGCCGATTCTTTAGTGCTTTGTGATACAAATGGTGGTGCTTTTCCTAATGAAGTGTTTGAAGTAACTAAGTTAGTTTGTGAAAGATTTCCTATATCAATAGGCATTCATACTCATAATGATTCCGGCATGGCAGTTGCTAATTCTATTATGGCTGTTGATGCAGGAGCTGATCATATTCAAGGGACATATATTGGTTTTGGAGAGAGATGTGGTAATGCTAATCTTTCAACCATTATTCCTAGTTTACAGTTAAAAAAAGGTATCCAATGTATTCCCGATAGTCAAATGTCTAAACTAACTACTACTGCTAGGATAATAGCAGAAATAGCTAATGTTAGCATTAAAGATGGTATGCCATATGTGGGAAGAAGTGCATTTGCGCATAAAGGTGGAATGCATATCGATGGGGTATTCAAGGCAACTAAATCTTTTGAACATCTTGATCCGGAGTTAGTTGGAAATGAAAGAAGATTTCTAATGTCTGAAGTAGCGGGAAGAAGTACTATTTTATCAAAAATACAGGAAATTAATTCTAGCCTAACTAAGGATTCAATAGAGACAAAAGAGATAATTGATCGACTTAAGGAATTAGAGCATGAAGGTTATCAATTTGAAGGGGCGGAAAGTACTTTTGAATTGATTATTCGAAAACATTTAGGCAAATACAAACCGTTTTTTGAGCTTGTAAATTATACTACCTTTGAAAGACAACCCTCTGAAGCGAGTTCAACAAGTTCATCAGCAATCGTAAAAATAAATGTTGACGGTAAATCTGAAATAACTGCAGCAGAAGGCAACGGACCTGTTAATGCGTTAGATAAAGCATTAAGAAAGGCTTTAGAAGTCTTTTACCCTGAGTTAAGGCATGTATCACTAAAGGACTATAAAGTACGTGTGCTGGACACAAAGGATGCAACTGCTGCAAAAGTTAGAGTTTTAATCGAATCAACAGACGGGGTTGATTATTGGACCACTGTTGGGGTGTCAGCGGATATTATTGAAGCTAGTTGGATAGCACTTGTTGATTCTATTGAGTACAAGCTAATTAAGGATATAGAAAAAAATACGATTAATATCTATTCACATATTATTAAATAATACTAGAATTCAGGATAAGTTATATTAGGGGGAATAATAATGGGAATGACGATGACCCAAAAGATTTTAGCAGCACATGTTGGGCTTCAAACTGTTGAGGCTGGACAATTAATAAAAGCAAGGTTAGATCTTGTGCTGGGCAATGATATTACTACTCCAGTTGCAATTCAGGAGTTTAACAAAATTGGAGTTAAAGAAGTTTTTGATAAGAAAAAGGTTGCTATAGTACCAGATCATTTTACTCCAAACAAGGATATTAAAGCTGCAGAACAATGTAAATTTATCCGTGAGTTTGCCAATGAAAAAGAAGTTGAAAATTATTTCGAGGTTGGGCAAATGGGTATTGAGCATGTATTAATTCCAGAAAAAGGGTTGGTTGTTCCTGGGGATGTAGTAATTGGTGCGGATTCCCATACATGTACTTATGGCGCACTAGGTGCCTTTTCAACAGGAATTGGAAGTACCGATATGGCGGCTGGAATGGCTACAGGAGAAGCGTGGTTTAAGGTTCCATCGGCTATTAAGTTCGTATTAACAGGGAAGATGAGTAAATGGGTTAGTGGTAAAGATGTGATACTTCACATTATTGGAATGATTGGCGTTGACGGTGCACTTTATAAATCGATGGAATTTGTTGGAGATGGTATTAAGAATTTATCAATGGATAATCGTTTTACTATGGCTAATATGGCGATAGAGGCTGGGGCTAAAAATGGAATTTTTATAGTTGATGACCAAACTATTGATTTTGTAAAGGAACACTCTACAAAAGAATATACGGTCTATGAACCAGATAATGATGCTGTTTATGATCAAGTGTTTGAAATTGATCTTTCTAGTATACGACCTACTGTATCTTTTCCGCATCTACCAGATAATACTCGTACTATCGATGAAGTTGGGGATGTCAAGATTGATCAAGTAGTTATTGGATCTTGTACTAATGGGCGAATGGAAGATTTGCGTATTACTGCAGGTATATTACGTGATAAACAGGTTGCCAAGGGAATTAGAGTAATTGTTTTTCCTGGGACGCAAAAAATATATTTACAAGCATTAAAAGAGGGTTTAATTGAAGACATAGTGAAAGCTGGTGCTGTATTTAGCACACCTACATGTGGTCCATGTTTAGGGGGACATATGGGTATATTAGCAAAGGGAGAGAAAGCAATTTCTACTACCAATCGTAATTTTGTAGGTCGTATGGGACATCCGGAATCAGAGGTTTATTTATCAAGTCCCGCTGTTGCTGCTGCATCGGCATTAACTGGGAAAATAAGCAACCCTGAGTTATTATAAATATTATAAGGATTTGATTTATTAAAATAGGGGGATATACTATGAGAGTTAAAGGTAGAGTATTTAAATATGGTGATAACGTTGATACAGATGTAATAATTCCCGCTAGATATCTTAATACATCTGATCCAGCAGAACTTGCCAAGCATTGTATGGAAGATATCGATTCAACTTTTGCGGAGAATGTTAAATTAGGTGATGTTATAGTAGCTAACAAGAATTTCGGGTGCGGTTCTTCAAGGGAACACGCTCCTATAGCGATTAAAGCATCTGGAATATCATGTATTATCGCTACAACCTTTGCGAGAATATTTTATCGTAATGCTATTAATATCGGATTAGCAATATTAGAGTGTGAAGAAGCAGTAAATAAAATTGACGCAAAAGATGAAATTGAAATAGATTTTTCAACGGGAATAATTCATAATCTTACTAAAGAAGAATATTACCAAGGACAACCTTTTCCTGAATTTATGCAAGAAATCATTAAATCTAATGGATTGATTAATCAACTAAATAAAAACATAACAAACTAATTAAATAATCTTGATAGACTGAGTTGGAGGTAATTCAATGAAATATAATATTGCAACTATCCCGGGCGATGGTATAGGTCCAGACATTATTGATCAAGCAGTTTTAGTTTTAGAGAAAATAGGGGAAAAATTCGGGCATGAATTTGTCTGCACAGAAGTTATGGCGGGTGGATGTGCAATAGATGCAACAGGAGAACCACTACCTAAAGAAACTTTGGAGATATGCAAGCAAAGTGACTCGGTATTATTAGGAGCAGTTGGTGGTCCTAAATGGGATCATTTAGGTGGTAACGACCGACCAGAAAAGGCTTTACTCGGATTGCGCAGTGGATTAGGACTCTTTGCTAATTTAAGACCGGCCTTACTTTATCAAGCGCTTATTGATGCTTGTCCTTTAAAACCAGAAATAATTGGTCAAGGGTTAGATATTATGGTTGTTAGAGAACTTACAGGCGGGGTATATTTTGGTGAACGAGGAAGAAAAAATGGTGTTAATGGCGAAGAGGCTTATGATACCATGTCTTATTCGACTTTAGAAATAGAACGAATAGCAAGAAGAGCTTTTGATATAGCTCTAAAAAGAAAGAAAAGGTTAGTAAGCGTTGATAAGGCAAATATATTGGAGACTTCCCGACTTTGGAGATCTGTAACTGAAAAAGTTGCTAAGGATTATCCTGAGGTCGAATTAAGTCATCAATATGTTGATAATGCAGCTATGCAACTAGTACGTAATCCGCAACAATTCGATGTAATTTTGACTGAGAATATGTTTGGGGATATTTTATCAGATGAAGCTAGCATGATAACGGGATCTATTGGAATGTTGCCGTCTGCAAGCATTGGAGATAGTTCATTAGGAATGTATGAACCTATACATGGTTCGGCACCAGATATTGCAGGACAAAACAAGGCTAACCCAATTGCAACTATTCTATCAGTAGCTATGATGTTTAGATATTCTTTTAATCTGGAAGAAGAAGCAAGATGTATAGAACAAGCTGTAAATAAGGTGCTTGAGCAAAACTATAGAACCGGTGATATTATGAGTGAAGGTAAAAAGTTAGTAGGAACAAAGGAAATGGGACAGTTAATTGTTAATGAGTTATAATATACTGCAAATGTAGGAGTGAATTAAATGACTAAGGAATTAATTATTTATCTTAATGGTGAATATGTAACTAAATCTAATGCTAAAGTTTCTGTTTTTGATCAAGGAATACTTTATGGTGATGGTGTTTTTGAAGGAATACGTGTTTACAATAGCCGTGTCTTCAAGTGTAAAGAGCATATTGATCGAATTTTTAATACAGCTAAGGCAATAATGTTAGATATTCCTTTAACAAAGGAAGAATTCAAAGAAGCGATACTAGAGACTTGTAGAAGAAATGAAGTTAAAGAAGGCTATATTCGTCCTGTAATAACAAGAGGCGTTGGCAATTTAGGTTTAAATCCAAAAAATAGTAATAAACCAACAATATTCATTATTGCTTCAACAATTTCTATTTACCCAGAAGAAATGTATGAAAAGGGTATGCCGATAATAACTGCTACCCAAAGAAGAAATAAGGCAACGATAGTTGATCCGCAAATAAAATCATTAAACTATTTAAATAATATATTAGCAAGAATAGAAGCAAATAGAGCGGGAGTACCTGAAGCATTAATGCTTAATCATGATGGGATAGTTGCCGAATGCACTGGCGATAACATCTTTATTGTTACTAATGGGGTTATCTATACTCCTCCAATTCATGTAGGAATATTGGATGGTATTACGCGTAGAACTGTTATAGATCTAGCTGAGGAAATGAATTATAAGGTAGTTGAGAAAGAATTTACATTATTTAATGTTTATACCGCTGACGAGTGTTTCTTAACTGGTACTGCGGCAGAAGTAATTCCAGTAACAAATGTCGACCAAAGAGTTATTGGAGAAAATGGTACTGTGGGGCCAATAACTAAGAAATTGATTGCGGCTTTTCATGAATATACGAAAAATAGCGGTGAACCAATATATTAGGTGGTGAGAATATGAGAAGTGATGATGTTAAAAAAGGTTTAGAAAGAGCTCCCCATCGGTCTTTATTTAAGTCAATGGGATATACTGATGAAGAAATAAATCAACCTTTAATAGGCGTGGTTAATGCTAAAAGTGAGATAGTACCAGGACATATTCATCTTGATACAATCGTTGATGCAGTAAAAGCTGGCATTAGGATGAAAGGTGGTACACCAATTGAGATACCAGCAATTGGTGTCTGCGATGGGATTGCTATGGGACATAGCGGAATGAGATATTCTTTAGTTACTAGAGAGCTAATAGCAGATTCAACTGAAGCTATGGCTTTAGCTCATAAATTCGATGCACTAGTTATGGTTCCGAACTGTGACAAGATAGTCCCTGGGATGTTAATGGCAGCGGCAAGAATTAATATACCAACTATATTTGTTAGCGGAGGTCCAATGCTTCCAGGTAATGTTAATGGCAGAGATATTAGCTTAACTACGGTTTTTGAAGCACTTGGCTCGTATCAAGTAGGAAAGACAACTGAATGTGAGTTGAATGAATATGAGGAAAATGCTTGCCCTAGTTGTGGATCATGTTCTGGAATGTTTACTGCAAACAGTATGAATTGTTTAACCGAAGCGATAGGGATGGGCTTACCCGGCAATGGAACGATACCAGCCGTGTTAGCTAAAAGGATTCGTTTGGCCAAATACGCAGGGATGACTATTATGGACCTGCTGGAGAAAGATATAAAACCAAGGGATATTATGACAAAGGAAGCATTTATTAATGCATTGACTGTAGATATGGCATTAGGCTGTAGTACTAATAGTATGTTACATCTTCCTGCTATTGCATATGAAGCAGGTGTTGATTTGAATTTGGACATAGCTAATGGAATAAGTGCTAAAACTCCAAATTTATGTAAATTAAGCCCGGCTGGTAATCACCATATAACTGACTTAAATCAAGCAGGTGGAGTTAGTGCGGTAATGAAGGAATTATCACATAAGAATCTTTTGAATTTGGATTTAATAACAGTAACTGGGAAAACAATAGGGGAAAATATTAAAGATGCTATTAATCTAGATTCTAATATTATAAGACATATCGAAAATCCACACAGTGTAACAGGTGGAATAGCTGTTTTGAAGGGAAATCTAGCACCAGATGGTTCTGTTGTCAAACGTTCTGCTGTTGCAGAAGAAATGTTACAGCATAAAGGACCTGCAAAAGTGTTTGATTCAGAAGAAGAAGTTCTTAGTGCAATTATGTCTGGACAAATAAATAAAGGTGAAGTAGTTGTAATTCGTTATGAGGGACCAAAAGGTGGTCCGGGAATGAGAGAAATGTTATCAGCGACTTCTACTTTAGCAGGTATGGGGCTTGATAAAGATGTGGCTTTGATAACTGACGGAAGGTTTAGTGGAGCGACAAAAGGCGCATCGATTGGGCATGTTTCTCCTGAAGCTGCTGAAGGTGGCCCGATTGCTTTAGTTGAAAATGGCGATATTATATCTATTGATATGATTAATGGAACAATTAATTTAGAGGTTACGGATGAGATTTTAGCTGAAAGAAGAAGAAACTGGCATGTACCAGAACCAAAGGTGAAAACGGGCTATTTGGCTCGCTACGCAAAATTAGTAAGCTCAGCAAGTACAGGGGCAGTATTTAAAATATGATTACTGGCAAAAAAATTTACTAATTAAAATTTGATAAAGGGGGAAATAGGAATATGAAACTTAACGGAGCTGAAATCATTATAGAATGTTTAAAGGAGCAAGGTGTTGATACTGTCTTTGGTATTCCTGGCGGCACAGTAATAAATATTTTTGATGAACTGCACAAGCATAAGGCAGAGATAAAAAATATATTAACTACGCATGAGCAAGGTGCTTCTCATGCAGCTGATGGTTATTCTCGTGCAACAGGGAAGGTAGGAGTTTGTATAGCAACATCTGGACCTGGAGCAACAAATTTAGTTACTGGAATTGCGACTGCTTATATGGATTCTGTTCCGTTAGTAGCCATAACAGGTAATGTTCCTATTTCTTTACTGGGAAAAGATAGTTTTCAGGAAGTAGATATTGCAGGCGTGACTATGCCTATAACAAAGCATAATTTTATTGTTAAAGACGTTAAAGATTTAGCTGGGATAATAAGAAGGGCCTTTTATATAGCACAAGAAGGAAGACCCGGTCCTGTATTAGTAGATGTTCCAAAAGATATTACAGCTAATTTAACAGAGTATACTTACGAGAAACCTAGGGAGATAATAAGAGCAGTTGCTGATATTACCGAGGAAGATATTGAAATTGCTGTAGATTTAATCAAGAATTCCAAAAAACCTTTTATCTATACTGGTGGAGGAACTGTATTTTCCGGTGCTTCTGATGAATTAATTAAGTTAGTTAAGAAGATAAATGCACCTGTCTCCTCGAGTATGATGGGATTAGGGGGATTTACTGGAACTGATGATTTATTTACTGGAATGATAGGAATGCATGGCTCAAAGGCTTCTAATATTGCTGTTACCAAATGTGACTTATTAATTGCAATAGGGGTTAGATTTAGTGATCGTGTAATTAGTAATGTTGAGCATTTCGCTCCAGATGCACAAATATTACAGATTGATATAGATCCTGCCGAGATAAATAAAAATATAAGAACTCACCATCATATAATAGGTGATATTAAAGAAGTACTGCAATTATTAAATAAAATGATAGAGGGCAAGGAAAAGGGTGAATGGTACGAAGAAATAATGCAGATAAAGAAAGAGCATCCTTTGAAATATAAAGAAGACGATGTTTTAAGACCTCAACATATTATAGAAAAAATATATGACATGACAAACGGTGAAGCAATAATTGCTACTGAGGTAGGACAGAATCAAATATGGGCTGCCCAGTTCTATAAATATACGAAGCCAAGGACGTTTATATCATCGTGTGGATTGGGAACTATGGGTTATGGAACAGGAGCTGCTATTGGCGCACAGATAGGTATGCCTGATAAACAAGTTTTCAACATTGCTGGTGATGGTAGTTTTAGAATGAATTGTAATGAGCTAGCTACAGCGGTTTATTATAATGTTCCGATAATTATAGCAATAATGAATAATGGGACGTTAGGAATGGTTAGACAGTGGCAAAAAATGTTCTACGGAGGAAGATTCTCTGAGACTACTCTGGACAGGGGTCCTGACTTCGTTTTACTTGCAGAAGCGTATGGGGCTACTGGGTATAGAGTGTCCAAAAAAGAGGATATTGAGATAGTACTCAAGAAGGCTTTAGAAAGTAAAGGTCCTGTGGTTATAGATTTTATTGTAGATATTGATGAAAAGGTTTTACCAATGGTTCCACCAGGGCAAGCGTTGGAGAATATTATTACCGAAGAAATATAAATAAATTATGGAGAGAGACTTCTTATGAAGTCTTTTTTTATTTAATATATTTGGTAATCATAGCATATGACGATATGTTAATATCTACGCCACTTCTCTTACTTAACCTTTGAAGCATATCTTACAACGCGTAAAGGAAGGGCTTAAGATATTAACATACCGTCAATTAAAATTAAATGGATTTACTCTTTTTCATATTTATCCTTTAATAGAAAGGTAACAGATAAGGTGAACATGTTACGAACTATAATTCATGTATTTTTACTGTCTTAATAACTCATAAGTCTCTACTTGACCATCTACATCTATTTCCAGTGCAGCTTTATCAGGATATATATGTAGCATACCACCATGATTTATAGAACCCTGGTCAATATATTCACGTGTAAAATTAGTTTCACCAGAAATAACCTTACGGTTTTCAAATGAAAAAGTGTAGATTAATGATTTATTTTCTTTAAATATGTCTTTATCTCCAATATATTCTAAGTAAAAATACTGTTTTGTATAATATTTAGTACTTCCAAGTTCTACTGGGTCATCAACAACTATAATCTTTGAATACCAATTTTCATTTTCTAGTTCATAAACAATATCAGCGTCTAGTTTATTTATTCTATCTAAAGGCATCACAACTTTTTGGTCATTAACAACGTATATCGTTATCGCGACAATAGCAACTACAAATAAGATACAAATAATCAAAGATTTTGTTTTCAATTCCTTACCTCCTTTTATTTAGTAATATATAGTTATAATACGTTAGCCACTCTGAATATAGCTATCTACTTATCAAGAGTGGCTAAACAATTAACTGAATTCTAGAAATTAATAAAAATTAAATAGTACCAAAAAGCAGGAAAGTGTCAGTATATGTTCCTGGTTGACCTGTTGGTATCCTTATATAGTCTAATTGAATACCTCCGTACATACCTGTTCCTGCTACTTCCTTACTCCAATAGTAATTTACTGTATTTTCGTAAGCACTTACATTATTTCTATAGGTATCGTTAGGATTAAGTATTGTAGCATCACTATAAGTTATATATGGTTGAATCCTCTGAAGATTTGAACCATTATAATAAAAGGTATCCCCATGCGCTTGGATTGATGCTTTCATTGAGGTTAGGGAAATTTGGCTATCAGATGCACTAAGTATTGTAGTCTTACAAGATAAAGGATCGATATATTTTTCGATACTAGGTATATATTCATTACCAATCCAATTATAGTAGATTCTGATCTCATAACTAACAGAAGCTGCATCACTTGATCCATATTTAGAATTACTACCTGGTAAAGGGTATAAAGCTAAAGGACTAATTTGAGATGGATATTCTTCATCATATACAGTAACGATGGCTGTATAAACATAAGAATCTATTATATCTCCATTTTTTAATTTTACAGATTTTAATTTTTGATTTGTATCTTGTACATTTCTTATTAAGTTATCTTCAGTTTTTAACTCTGGTTTTAGATCTTTATCATCTTTAATATTATTTTTCATTCTATTTTGTAATTCATTTATATCCGTAATTTCCGTTGCTTCGAATAAAACTTCTTCAATTTCAAAATCTGTAAAATCTTTTCCTTTTGCCATAGCAGATAAGGAAGTTGCAGTCATTAATGCAACTATTAAAAATAAAACTACTAACTTTTTCTTCATAATTCTATCTACTCCTTCTTTTTAATTTCTTTTAAATATTAATTTTAAAATACTCCAGTTAGTATAAATATTCAGATTTTTCTCTCCTCCTTTCAGAGTAACATAATTTACATAATTTACAATAACATAAAAAAAAAGAAAAAAATGTCGAAAAATGTAACACATAAAGAAAAAAATAAGGTAAAATGAAAATATTAAACAAAAATTTATTTAAATAATTGAAGTAATAATAAACAATTCCTTAAATAACAATCTACATTAACGGTCTCAAAATAGAGGTTATTTCTAGTATTTATAGATAGCTTAATGCTGAAAAATTGATATACTTAGATTACTAGATTGCGGATTATCAGATAAACAGGAAGGGGTTAGGTAATGGGAGATAGTGCATATAAAGAAATAGTCCCTGGGAGTAAGCAATTTAAAAGCTTTGTTGCTAAGATAGTTATGTGGTTTTTAGGAAGGGCAATCATTGCGTCTGCGAGCCTAGATAGCTATGTCCAGAGAGAAGTTACTACTTGGAATGATAACTCTATTATCATGCTTAAGGTAAATGACTTTGGACCGTCTGTTGCGATAAGAAAAGAAAATGGCAAGCTAATTTTATTAGGAGTTAGGGAAGTAGAAAATCCAGACCTCGCAATTTATTTTAAAAATATTGAAGCAGCTTTGCTAGTACTAACTGGACAACTCGGAATAGCCCAAGCATTTGCTGAACACAGGTATACATTAAAGGGTGACATAGGTTTTGCGATGTCTTTTGTTAGAGTAATATATATTGTTGAGGACTATCTTTTTCCTCCATTTGTTACTAGAAAAATCCTAAAAAGCACGCCTAATAAGACTTCAAGTAGATTTAAGATCTATAAAGCTACATTATTTGGTGTTAGATAAAATAATAGTAAGGAGAGGTTAGATTGATACCAACATATTATGAATTTTTAAATTCAGTAAAAATACTATCAGGTAAAAAAGCGTTAGAAAACATTCCTTTTGAGTTAAAAAATTTAGGAGCTAAAAGGCCAATAATTCTAACTAATGAAATGTTAGTAAAACTAGGGATTGTTGAGCAAGTTTTAAATGCCTTCAAAGGCTCAGAGGTGATTATTGGAGCAGTATATGAAGATATACCTGCTGACTCATCAGTAAAAGTAGTAAATGAAATTGCAGCTATATATAGAAAAAATAGTTGTGACTCGATTATTGCTATTGGCGGAGGCTCTGTTATTGATACCGCAAAAGGTTTAAATATTGTTATCACAGAAGGTTCAGATGATATATTAAACTTTATGGGTGCGGAAATTCTAACAAAACAACAACAACCATTTATTGTAGTGCCAACAACTGCAGGGACTGGATCCGAAGTTACTTTAGTGGCAGTTATAGCTAATCCAGATAAAGATGTTAAGATGGAGTTTGTTTCTTATAATTTACTTCCGAATGTTGCCGTACTGGATCCTAGAATGACTATCTCATTGCCACCAAAGATAACTGCCTCTACTGGTATGGATGCCCTTGTACATGCAATAGAGGCTTATACTTGTATCCAAAAGAATCCTTTAAGTGATGCGTACGCATTAGCAGCAATAAATCTAATTAGAGAGTATTTACCTAAAGTTATCAAAGATGGTAAAGATGAAGAGGCTAGATTAGCTATGGCTAATGCATCACTTATGGCAGGCGTCTCATTTTCAAATTCTATGGTTGGAATTGTTCATGCAATTGGGCACTCTCTAGGTGGAGTTTGTCATGTGCCTCATGGAGATGCTATGGCAATATTGTTACCGCATGGAATGGAATATAATCTGGATGTTATTGCGAATTTTTATGCAGAGTTATTACTTCCTATCGCTGGTGCTGATATTTATGCAGTTACACCTAAAGAAAATAGAGCTTCAAAATTAATTGAAATTATTCGAGAGTATAATAGTTTTCTTAATAAAGAAGCGAATCTCCCAAATAGATTAAGAGATGTTGGTGTTAAAAAAGAGGATTTTGCTCAAATAGCATTAACTGCAATTAACGATGGGGCAATTATTTTTAATCCTAAGGAAGTTAGTTATGAAGATGTAATGAACATATTAGAAAAAGCTTACTAACTGCAACCTCCTCTTATTTCCAGCAGGATAATGTAAGTTATTGTCGAAGTTTTTAATTTGAGAAAAGGTGAAAGGTTGTCTGATAATGATACTTCATAGAAAAACATCGAAAAAGTTTATTACGGCTTTACTGATATTCGGATTACTTTCAAGTGTGATGATACCCTCAGTAGTAGAGTCTCAAAGTTTAGATGGGATTAAAGTTATGCTTTTAAATGGAAAATCCGATAATGAGAACTTAGTGACTTTAAGCAGTCCTGATGGTATGACGATATCTAGCAATGATTCATTACCGTTTATCTATAGTAGCGTGGCTAATGAGAAGGTTAGTATCCAATATGATCGTTATAGCTTATTTTTATTAGAAACTACTAATATAGTAGAAGTAAATAATATAATTGAAAAAATAGTAAATATAAAAGATAAAAACTTTAGACCAAATATTGAGGTAATTAATAAAAATAACATTGATTATTATCGAGTTACAGTTGGTGGATTTGAAACAATAGTTGACCTCTGTGCTGCTCAACAAATAATAACTAATGAAGCGAAAATCATTAGTAGGTCTATGGGTAACTTACACTGGTCACTAGGAACTTTCATTAATATAAACGACGCTAACGCTAAGATTGTTGAGATAAATAGTAAAGGTTTTAATTCCTACTTAGTTCAAGCGCTTAACAATGGGGTTTGGGAGTATCAAGTTTGGGTCGGCGATTCAGCTTCATCAGCGGAACATCAACAGTTAAAACAGTCTCTTGAGCAACAATTTCTTGGGATTATTCTTCAAGAACCTATTAGTTCTTCTTATGTTATATACAAAGAGAATGCGAGTATAAGTAGTAATATTACTAAGAATCGTTTACTAGTTTTTTCAAAGGGTACTTTAATAAAACTAAGTCCTACAACAGAAAATTCCAGTATTCAGTTGGACGAAAGAAAATATCAGGGTAATTCGCTAAAGTACCGGGGAGAGTTATCTGCTCAAATATATAATGGTGAATTAGCTTTTGTAAATGTACTTCCATTAGATATGTATTTATATTCTGTAGTAGGTTCTGAGATGTATAGCAGTTGGCCTCTTGAAGCACTTAAAGCTCAGGCTGTTGCTGCGAGAACTTTTGCCTATCAAAAAATATTAGCACCAAGGAACTCAATTGCTAATATCTATGATACTACTGCAGACCAAGCTTATTTTGGCATAGATAAAGAAACTAACTCAGTTCGGCTGGCGGTAGATGGGACAGTGGGAAAGGTTCTAACTTTTAATGATAGTCCAATTACTGCCTTTTATTCATCAAACGATGGAGGTATCTCATCACATGGTAGCGAGGTTTGGGGTTCTAATGTTCCTTATACTTCAGTTAAGTCTTCTGTATGGGATGAAGAGGCACAAACTAACTATAAAAATTGGTATTATATACTGCTTACAAATGGTAATACTGGTTATGTAAGATATGATTATATAGATTTAACTATTAAACAAAATGAATATGGTTTGCGTTATGGGTTTTTAAATGATGATAACGTTAATCTTCGTTCAGGTCCTAGTACTTCTAGTTTTGAGATTATAACTACCTTGACAAAAGGAGAAGAGGTTGTTATCTTAAAGAATGTCAAAGAAAACAACCCTTATACTTGGACAGCAGGTCCTTTTTCTGCAAATTTAATTACACAGAATGTTAATCAGTATCAGTTAGAGAGTGTTAGGGATTATACAGATCCAATACTTGATTTAAAAATTGCACAAATAGGTCCATCTGGAAGAGTAACATTATTAGCAGATGGAACAACCCCTATTCCAGTAAAGTATGCTGATTATTATCGTACATTATTAGGTGGAGCGAGTGTCGGAGTACAAAGTACTCTATTTGAAATAGAACAGACGGGTAGAATAGAAATATTAGCGGCAAGAGGTATTCAGCAATCTGTTGTAAATAAACAGAATGAAATTTATGTACAAAGCGCAAATGGTAAATATGTTTTATCTACAGCAAATAATAATCAGGAAGAGTATATCGTTCTAGGAACTGAAAATAATTTAAGAGTGGCAACGAAGGAACAAAGTTATATTTTATATGGACAAGGTTATGGACATGGTATTGGGATGTCTCAATGGGGAGCAAAAGGTATGGCTGATGCAGGGTATACCTACCAACAGATATTGGAATACTATTATGATAATATCGTAATAAAACAAATATATTAAGAGATAGATTATGATTAATATTATAGTTTATAGGGCACGAGGGATGAAAAAACATGAACATTGAGTTGTTTGATTTTAATTTACCAGAAGAAATGATAGCACAGAATGCTTTGTTAAAAAGGGATGAATCTAGATTACTTATTTTAGATCGTGATACAGGTGAGATAGAGCACACTCATTTTAAAGAAATAATAGATTATTTAAACCCAGGGGATGCTTTAGTATTGAATGATACTAGAGTAATCCCTGCACGTTTGTTTGGAAATAAAAAAGAAACAGGTGCTAAGATTGAAGTTCTCTTGTTAAAACAATTGGCAGACGATTGTTGGGAAACACTTGTTAAACCAGGGAAAAGACTTAGATTAGGTAGTGAAATTATTTTTGGGGATGGGTTACTAATTGGTAAAGTCGAAGAGTTAACTGAAAGCGGAGGAAGGATAATTCGATTCAGTTATGAGGGGATTTTTAATGAGATATTAGATAGATTAGGAAATATGCCACTGCCTCCTTACATTAAGAAACAAATAGTTGATAATAATAGATATCAAACTGTTTTTGCAACAGAGATGGGTTCTTCAGCTGCTCCAACAGCAGGACTGCATTTTACTGATGAGTTATTACTTCAGATTAAGCACAAGGGTGTAGAAATTATTTATATTACACTTCATATTGGGTTGGGTACTTTCAGACCTGTAAGTACAAGTCAGATAGAAGAGCACAAAATGCACTCGGAATTATACAATCTATCAAAAGAATCAGCTGACAAATTGAATGCAGTTAAGGAATCTGGTAAAAGAATCATAGCTGTAGGAACAACATCTGTTAGGACATTAGAAACTACTTATGATATAATAACTAGAAAATTCGTTGCAAGAGATGGTTGGACAGACATTTTCATCTACCCCGGATATCGATTTAATGCTATTGATAGCATGATAACCAACTTTCATTTACCAAAATCATCCCTAATTATGCTAGTAAGTGCATTGGCTGGAAGGGAAAATACTATTAATGCTTATTATGAAGCAATAGAGAATAAGTATCGTTTTTATAGCTTTGGTGACGCAATGTTAATTAAATAAATTCAATTAAATGAATTGAAGGGTAGAGCAAATATGTCAGCTATTAGTTATGAACTTATAAAGAAGGATAAAAAAACAGGTGCAAGACTAGGCAGAATACACACACCTAATGGGATAATAGAGACACCAATTTTTATGCCTGTAGGTACTCAAGCCTCTGTGAAAGCAATAAGTCCAGAGGAATTAAAAGAAATTAACGCCCAAATAATTTTAAGCAATACTTATCATCTATTTATAAGACCAGGCCATGAAATAGTTAAAGAAGCAGGGGGTCTTCATAAGTTCATGAATTGGGATCGACCGATTTTAACAGATAGCGGAGGCTTTCAAGTCTTTAGTTTGAGTGAAAATCGTAAGATAACTGAAGAAGGCGTCCATTTTCGAAATCATTTAAATGGTGACAAATTATTTATATCTCCTGAAATATCAATTGAGATTCAGAATGCCTTAGGGGCAGATATTATAATGGCTTTTGACGAATGTCCGCCATACCCTGCAGATTGGAATTATGTAAAGAATTCTTTAGAGAGAACCACTAGATGGGCGGAAAGGTGTTTAAAATCGCATAATAACCCTACTAAACAAGCCTTGTTTGGGATTGTGCAGGGAGGAATGTTCAGGGATTTAAGGGAACAAAGTGTTAAAGAGTTAATATCTCTTGATTTCCCTGGTTACGCGATTGGTGGACTAAGTGTTGGTGAACCAAAAGAACTGATGAATGAAGTGTTGGGTTACACAACACCTTTACTGCCGGAAAATAAAGCGAGATATTTGATGGGAGTAGGTGATCCGCTATCTTTATTTGAGGGAGTAATACACGGAATAGATATGTTTGATTGTGTGTTGCCTACAAGAATAGCAAGGAATGGTACGACAATGACAAGTCAAGGTAGGGTTGTAATAAAAAACGCTAAGTATGCCAAAGATTTTGGTCCACTTGACCCTAATTGTAATTGTTATACATGTCAGAATTATTCTAGAGCATACATACGTCATTTACTTAAGGCAGATGAAATCTTTGGTTTAAGACTTACTACTTATCATAACTTATATTTTCTGTTAAACTTAATGAGTAATATTCGGCAAGCAATTCTTGAGGATAGACTTTTAGAGTATAAAGAAGAGTTTTTTGCTAGTTACGAAATAAATAAGTTACTTTCTTTTTGATTTTTTGATATTCTATATTTTATAGAAGGGAGGGAATGTCATGTTTAATTTAGCTCAAGCAGCAGTACCAGCATCTAGCGGAAGTGCTTTATACTCAATTGGATGGTTGGTGATAATGGCCGCTATTTTTTATTTTTTGTTAATACGTCCTCAGTCAAAACGAACTAAGAAAAGAAATGAAATGTTAAATGCTTTAAAGATTGATGATAAGGTTTCAACTATAGGTGGAATTCATGGAACAATTGTTGAAATGACTGATGAAGTTATAACACTTCGTGTTAATGATAATAATAATATAACTTTTGATCGAAGTGCTGTTAATAGTGTTATTGAAAAATAATATAGTGAATTTTAGAATACATAGAAAAGGTGTCCATTTTATATTAAAATGGACACCTTTTCTTATTTATTTCCATAGTTAACACCTAAAATTCCTCCAAGTGCTCCAGAGAAGGTACTTATTGCAAGTAAAACTAGATACCTCAAATCAATATTCACATTAAAAGCAAGAAAAGTAATTATACCAAGTATAATCGCATATATAAAACCAATTGTACCACCATAAAGCCACCCTTTTTTACCAGCTTTTTTACCAGAAATAAAACCGCCTATCATAACACTCAAAGTTGTAGAAACAAGACTTAATATCGATATGTTATTATCTGATAGTGCAGTAAAGTAAATTATAAATGCAAAGATAAAAGTTGCAATAATTACTAATACGATTGTATAGGTTAATCCAATTAAAATAGGATGCGAGGTTTGATTTGATTCTTCAGTGACAACATTTGGGTTCATTTACTTCCCTCCTAAATTTCTTTAGATAGATAAATATATGTTTGTACATTTTATGCACAGACATTTTTTTTTATGTACAACTTTTACGGGAAATGATTAATGTTAAAAATTGATTACAATATTAGCTAAAAATTTTAGAATAATTAAATACTAAATAAATATAAGTAATGGTATAGAAAAAATTAATTATAAAGAATAAAGTAAACAAAGGACTGATAATAGTATGAGTGTTATAAAAAGATACATATTTTTACTTACTATTGATGCCATAATAATTGGAATAGTTATATTACTTACATATTTTTTACATTTCGAATTTCAAATAGATGAAAAATATTACGAATATATTCCTTTTATATTATTAATGCAATATATAACAATTTTTTTCTTTTTTACGAGATATAGATTATATAAAAAAGTATGGCAGTATGCTAGTATTGGTGAACTAATTGCAGTAATTAACGCTGTTGTTCTATCGGAAGCAATATTTTTCATTTTTCACAAAACAATAAGTTATTTTTATCCCGTTTTTAGTATTCCTAACTCTCTATATATAATATTTTGTCTATTAATAATTCTGGCTATAGGTGGTTCGAGATTAATTTGGCGTGTATTTAGAGATAACTACTTAAGAATTCAATCTAATCAAAAAAGAGCTTTAATTGTTGGTGCGGGTAATGCTGGTGCATTGATTGTTAAAGAATTGGTTCATTCAAAATATTCTGATATATATCCAATTGCTTTTATTGATGATGATATAACTAAAAAAAATTTAGAAATTTTAGGGTTAAAAGTAGTAGGGACCAGAGATGATATTAATAAAGTAGTTGGTAAGTTGAATATTGATGAAATAATAATAGCCATACCATCTGCACCAAAATCTGAGATAAGTAAAATAGTCAACATATGTAAAGATACAAGAATTAATACTAAAATTTTGCCTAGTGTTTCAGATATTATTAATGGGAAGATAAGTATTAACATGATACGCAATGTTAATCTTGAGGATTTATTGGGAAGGGAAACAGTGAAAGTAAATCTCAATGAAATAATGGGTTATGTAAATAAAAAAATAGTACTAGTAACAGGTGCTGGTGGTTCTATTGGTTCTGAATTATCAAGGCAAATTGCTAACTATTCGCCGAGTACTTTATTGTTATTAGGGCATGGCGAAAATAGCATATATGATATTGAATTAGAGCTAAAAAAAGATTATCCAATATTAAAAATAATATCGATCATTGCGGATGTTCAAGATAAACAACGAATTGAATCTATTTTCGAACTATATAAACCTAATGTAGTTTTCCATGCTGCAGCACATAAGCATGTACCATTAATGGAAAATAATCCGATTGAAGCTATAAAGAACAACGTCTTCGGTACGAAGAATGTTGCCGAGTGCGCGAATAAATATAAAGCTAATCAATTTGTTTTAGTATCCACTGATAAAGCAGTAAATCCTACAAGTATAATGGGAACTACTAAAAAAATTGCTGAAATGTTTGTACAGTTTTTATCACAAACAAGTGAGACAAAATTCGTCGTTGTAAGGTTTGGAAATGTTTTAGGGAGTAGAGGAAGCGCTGTTCCTATTTTTAAGAAACAAATAGAACTTGGAGGACCTATTACAATAACCCACCCTGACATGGTACGTTTCTTCATGACAATACCTGAAGCGGTTCAATTAGTTATTCAAGCAGGGGCATTAGCTAAAGGTGGTGAGGTTTTTGTACTTGACATGGGTAAACCAATTAAGATAGAAGATTTAGCAAATGATTTGATTAGATTATCTGGACTAGAACCAGTTATTGATATAGAGGTAGTGTATACAGGTATAAGACCCGGAGAAAAACTATATGAAGAAATTTTAACAAATGAGGAAGGGATTGTTGCAACTAAGCATAACAGAATATTTGTTAGTAATTCTCAAAATGTAAATAAGAGAGAGTTATTTAATAATATAAGGAAGCTTGAATACTTAATAAATAATAAAATAAATAGCAGTTGTTCTGAAATAAAAAATTTATTATTTCAGATTGTTCCTTCTTATAAAATAAATAAACAAAGTGATAAAGATAAAAGTAGTGCTTTTGGAAAAGAATTACTTCAAGAAAATATGGAACATATTTTATAACCTATATAATATATAGGTTTATTTTTTTTAATTAAAAACGATAAAGTAACAAATAATATCAATTGAAAATACTAAAGGAGAGAATATTAAAGGAGAAAATACTATGAATGATATTTATATTTTACTATTACGCACTTTATTTATTTACTTATTTGTTTTAGTTGTGCTAAGACTTATGGGGAAAAGAGAGATAGGTAAATTATCAATATTTGATATTGTTGTATCAATTATGATTGCAGAATTGGCGGTTATGGTTATTGAAGATACAGAAATATCACTTATAATGGGAATAATACCCATAGTAACTTTAATGCTGACACAAATAGTTGTTTCATATATTACGCAAAAAAGTAAAAAAATAAGGGAACTTGTTGAAGGAGAACCAACTATTTTAATAGAGAATGGAAAAATAAAAGAAAAACAAATGGCTAAAGAAAGATATTCAATTGACGATTTACTTACTCAAGTTAGAGAAAAAAATATTAATAATCTAGCCGATGTAGAATTTGCTATACTAGAAACGTCTGGGAAACTAAGCGTTTTTCCTAAATATGAAAAGTCCCCTGTGACTAAAGAGGATTTGAATATTAAAGACAATAAAAGTTGTGGAATGCCAATACCCTTAGTTGCTGATGGTAGACTATTGAGTAGAGGTCTAAAGCAAATAAATAAAGATGAATTATGGCTCAGCAAACAGTTATCCAAAAATGGATACAAAGATTTAAAAGATATTTATTTTGCCAGCATTGACAACACAGGAAAATTATTTGTTGATCCTATAGATAAACCGTATTAAGAAATTAATTTTGAAAATTTGCTACCTAGCCAAGGAATTTTTTCTATATCTTGTTTTTTAACCTCTCTTACAAAAATCAATAAATAAAAATAAACTATAATATAAATAAACGATGTCAAAGATAGATTTATTGCATTTGGTAATGTGTGAAAAGTATTATTAATTAAGTAATGAGAAATATAGCCGATTAAGAGAGCGGAGATGCTAATTTTTAAGATTGGTTTTATTTCTATACTATAACCGATAATTTTAACAATACTTCGAAAATGAAGAAACGTTACTAAAACTAAACCAATATTTAATGCCATTGCGACACCATCTATACCAAACTCAGGTTTTGATGCTAATAAAAAGATGGCGATTGTTTTTATTATTGAACCAGAGATACTATTCTTCATTGATTCTTTTGCTTTATCTAAACCTTGAAGTGTTGAAGCAAGTGGCTTTTGTAGGTATAGAAAAAGACCAAATGGTGCAAGGATTTTTATTAAGCTACTTACTTCTAACATGTTAAATAGAACAATAGCTATTAAATCAGCTGTTATAAATAAATATACTGATGCTCCGATACCTATAATATATGATATTTTCAGTGTCTGATGAAGGCGCTTGTAAATAGTTCTAATATCCTTTTTAGCATTTGCTTCACTTACAGCGGGTATTAAAGATTGGGATAAAGAATTGGTTATTACAGTAGGGAAAGATATAATTAGTAGAGCCATTCCTGCTAATTGACCATATTGAGCAGTAGCGATACTTGTTGAAATACCAGCAAGTGCTAGGCTATGAGCTACGACACTGGGTTCTAAAAAGTAGGCAAAGGAACCAAAAATTTGACTAGTTGTTACTGGGATAGCTAGATAAGATATTTTTTTGAGAATGTTTTTATTAGAGCTAGTAATTAACTGTTTTTTTAATTGCCTTTTTTCCTTATTTAAGATATATGTAGTAAGAAGAACTAAAAAACCAACGAATTCACCAATTACCATACCGGCCATTGCTCCCAGAGATGCGTATTCAATCCCATAAGGCAAAAGAAGTAAGGATAGAAACATTCCGAATATCATTCTAAAAGTAGATTCCATAATTAATGAACTTGCAGTAGGGATCATATTTTGTTTTCCCTGAAAATAACCACGTAGAATTGAAGAGATAGAGATGATAGGGATAATTGGGACAATAGCTATTAGAGTTAAATATACCCTTTCATCAGTTAATAAATAACTTGAGATAAAAGGAGTAAGTAAGTAAAATAGACAAGATATTAAGATTGATATTGGTACTACTATTGATAGCGAGATATAAAGTATTCTTTTCCCCATGTATGTATTATGTTTAGCATCTGCTTCTGCTACTAGCTTAGATACAGCAATAGGAAGTCCCGCGGTTACAATTGTGATTAACATTATTAAGGTGGGGAAAGCCATTTGGTATAAACCAATAGCCTCGGCGCCGATAAATCTCGATAGGAAGATCCGATATATTGTTCCTAATATTCTTGTAATTAAGCCTCCCACAACTAATATCATAGCCCCCTTAATAAATGTTTGCTTCATTTTTATCCCTGCTTTCTGTAATTTTTTGATGCTAGTCTATATATATTTAATTAGAGTAAAACTCATGATTAAAATATTGGGAACATAGGAGATAGAAGAATGAATGATATTTTATATATAATGTTTATTAGTATGCTGCCTATTGTTGAATTAAGGGGTGCAATACCTATTGGCCTTGGGCTTGGGGTACCGTTGTGGGAAGTACTAATTTTTAGTATAATAGGCAACCTAATTCCGATTATTCCGATATTGGTTTTATTTCAGCCAATAAGTAAAATATTTTTAAGGTTTAAATGGTATAATAAATTTTATAATTGGTTACATAGAAGGTCACTTAGTAAAGGAAAAAGTAAATTAGACAAATATGGTGCCGCGGGTTTGTTTATTTTTACTGCCATCCCGTTACCTACAACTGGTGCATGGACCGCTTCCTTCATAGCCTCTTTTTTTGGTATAAAAATTAAGTATTCTTTTATAGCTATCACACTAGGGGTAATTGTTGCAGGAATAATTGTAACAATATTTAGTAATGTTTTTCTTTAAGCAGAAAAAAAATATAAAATAGCGTATAATGATTAAGTATTTTTTTATTTTATAAAAAAGAGTGGTGGTATTGTGGAGACTGAAGAATTAAATAAGCAAATAGAAGGATTATGTATTAGCAAGGCAGAGGAATTCTATTTGATGGGTTACAAAAATATATCGGGTGAATCAATTTGGGAATGTGTTCGTGAAAAGTATAAGGGTGAGTTGCCGATGTTACATATAATAGTAAATGATATATTATCCTTAAAGGTTACGACGTATATGAATTGGATGACCATGAAGGCTTACAAAGGGTTAGAGATATAGAATTTATAATTTTTTTATAGGAATTTTGGATTATTGAGTTTGCAGAGAACTAATTAAATAGTTATAATTGTTTTATCTATAGCTCTATATGCAAATAAAGGAGGACAAGCTTAAAATGTTACGTCTTAACCGACTAATCGGACTTATAGTTATTGTGGTAGTCCTATCAATACTTATGATAGCAACGATTGGCGATCTCTTAGAAAATATTACTTTAGGACTAGACTTACAGGGCGGTTTCGAAGTACTTTACCAAACTAGTACAGTAAATGGGGAAGAGGTTACTAGTGAAGCATTGAAGGAGACAGCCGCAGCAATTGAAAGAAGGATTGATGTACTAGGTGTTTCTGAAACAACTATAAGTATCGAGGGCAGTGATAGAATTAGAATACAACTTGCTGGGGTTACTGACCAGGATGCTGCAAGGGAATTACTTGGAAAGCCTGCTAGGCTTACTTTTAGAAGCCCAGATAATGAAATATTAATGGATGGTTCGGATTTAGAACAAGGTGGAGCGAGTGTTGATTTTGATAGTCTAGGTCAGCCTGAAGTTGTTTTAAAACTAAAGGATCCTAATAAATTTAAAGAGATTACTACAGAGTATTTAGGCAAACAAATTGGTATTTATCTTGATGAGGATAGAATAACAAATCCAAAAGTTGAAAACGTAATATCATCTGGTAATGCAGTTATAACTGGGCAAGAAAATGTTCAAGAAGCACAAGGATTGGCTGATCTATTGAATGCAGGAGCATTACCATTAGAATTAGAAGAGATACAAGCCCAAAGTGTAGGGGCATCTTTAGGAATGAAGGCTTTAGAATCTACATTAAAAGCAGGGATTATTGGGGCAATTATAATTCTTTTGTTTATGATTTTTTATTATCGTATTCCGGGTATAATAGCTAGTTTTTCTTTATTACTTTATGTATATTTTATTTTGGTTATATTTTGGCAGTTACACGTTACATTAACTTTGTCTGGAATTGCGGCATTAGTTCTAGGAATGGGAATGGCAGTAGATGCTAATATAATCACATATGAACGGATTAAAGAAGAATTAAGAAGTGGAAAAAGTCTTCAATCTTCGTTACGTTCTGGCTCAAGAAGATCATTCACAACAATAATTGATGCCAATCTAACAACTATCATAGCAGCAGCTGTATTATATTTCTATAGTGTTTCTTCTGGTTCGGTCAGAGGTTTTGCAATAACATTAATAGTAAGTATAATCGTAAGTTTATTTACCGCAGTTTATGGTTCGAGATTATTACTTAATCTCTTCGTAAAATCTAACGTCTTAACTAAGACATGGGCGTATGGAGTAAAGGAGGAAGAGATAGGTGAACTTTAATTTTGATTTTACTAAAAAGAATAAGATTTATTTTTCAATATCTGGGGCAATCATATTAATTGGAATTATTTCATTGTTTGTTTTTGGATTAAATCTTGGTATAGATTTTATTAGTGGTTCAAGAATCGAAATAAGTATTGAGAAGACATTTAATGAAAATGATGTAACAGATTTATTAGGGGAAGTTGAAGTAAAGGCAAAAGAAGAGGGTATTGAGAATATTAATCTAACACCTTCATCTATTACCACAGCAGGTGATAAGAATGATATTGCGGTAGTAAGATTTGATACTACACTTGATTCAGGCGTATTACCAATAATTAAAGAAGTATTTCGAACTGAATATGGTGATCAAGTTGAATTGAATGAGAGTAAGGTTAATCCAACGATTGGCAGAGAAACTGCTAAAAATGCATTGTATGCAGTATTAGTAGCTTCAATAGGAATTATTATCTATGTTACCGTTAGGTTTGAGTATCGTTTTGCAATAGCGGCAGTAATAGCTTTATTGCATGATGCCTTTTTTGTTATAACTATTTTTTCAATTCTCAATATTGAAGTAGACATGACATTTATAGCTGCTATATTGACAATTGTTGGTTATTCGATTAACGATACTATAGTTATATTTGATCGAATTAGGGAAAATCTTAAAACGGCAAAACTTAAAAGAAAAGAAGACCTAGAAGAAGTTGTTAATAGAAGTTTAAATCAAACTCTGGTTAGATCCATAAATACGACCTTAACAGTTCTTATAGCGGCCTTAGCACTTTATATTTTAGGTGGAGAAGGAATTAAAAACTTCTCATTCGCTTTACTATTGGGATTATTTATTGGTGCATACTCCTCTATATTTATTGCATCGCAAATATGGTTGGTTTGGAAAATTAGAGGTTTTAAAAAAAATGAGCTAAAATTAAAATCAGAATAATTGGCACATTGCAAACTTAAAATGCTAATAGTAATGAAGAAATATTTTTTTTAACAGTTTGAGAGCCGCGGTTTTCCGCGGCTTTTATATTACCGATTATTAATCTGATTGCCACCTATCTGTTTATACATTATAATGTAAAACGTTGGGAGGAGGTAGAATGTTGTGCTAAAGGCAAAAAAACGTTGGATATTTCAAACAGTTGATCAGAATGAAGTGGAACAAATTACTAAAGATTCGGACATACATCCTGTGATGGCGAGAATTTTAGCTATCAGGGGAATTAATTGCAAAGAAAAAATAACAAGGTTTTTCAATATAGATGAGTCAATGCTTTACGATCCCTACCTATTTAGAGATATGAAAAAGGCTGTAAATAGAATTCAAATAGCAATATTAAAAAAAGAAAAAATATTAATATATGGCGACTATGACGCTGATGGTGTAACAAGTACTGCTCTTCTTTACCAAACATTATCTAAACTAGGTGCTGATTTTTCATTTTATATTCCGAATCGGTTTTCAGAGGGATATGGGTTAAATAATGAAGCGATTGAAGAAGCACATAAAAATAAGGTTAAGGTATTAATTACTGTTGATACAGGTATTAGTGCGCTTGATGGTGCTAGACTAGCTAAGGGCTTAGGCATATCCTTAATAATAACTGATCATCATGAGCCACAACCAATTTTACCAGATGCTTATGCTATAATTAACCCTAAAGTAGTGGGGGAGACTTACCCATTTAATAACTTAGCTGGGGTTGGAGTAGCGTTTAAGTTAGCGCATGCTTTATTAGGTAGGATTCCTAGAGAATTTCTAGATATTGTCGCAATTGGAACTATTGCCGATCTTGTTCCGTTAGTTGATGAGAATAGAATAATTGTTTCTTTGGGGTTAGGACAGATGCGAAACACAAATAATATTGGTATACAATCATTGATAGATGAGAATGGACTGAATGATAAAAAACTATCGGTTTATCATATTGGGTTCATTTTAGCACCGAGAATTAATGCCAGTGGAAGACTGGACACTTCTATGGATGCAGTGCAATTATTAATTACGGACGATAAAGAAGAAACAATAAAAATAGCTAAGCAATTAGACAATATTAATAGAGAAAGACAAATTTTAGTAAAGAAAACAACTGAGGAAGCTTTAAAATTAATTGAGTTACAGAACATTGATAAAGATAAGGTTATTGTTGTTGCAAAAGAAGGTTGGAATGTTGGGGTTATTGGAATTGTTGCATCACAGGTTCTAGGGAAATATTACAAGCCAACCATTATACTTAGCATAGATTCCGAAACCAAAATCGCTAAAGGCTCAGGAAGAAGCATTGATGGATATAATATTTATGAGGCTTTAACAAGTGCAAATAATTTATTAATGCACTACGGAGGACATACTGCTGCAGCTGGTTTAAGTATTATGGAACAAGATATAGTAAGTCTTCGGAAAAAGTTAAATGATTGTGCAGATGAGTGGTTAAATGAGTCGGATTTTATACCTTATGAAAAAATAGACTTTTCCTGTAAATTAGACGAAATTAATATTGATTTTATAGAACAGATACAAAGGTTAGAGCCTTTTGGTATTGGAAATCCATACCCGAAGATACTGATTGCTGATGTAGCAGTTACTAGTATTACAACGCTGGGGAACCAAAAGCAACATTTAAAATTTAATATTAAAAATAAAGATAAGGAGATTGAAGCAATATATTTTAAAAATGGTGACTTGGTTAATGATATAGCCCATTATTCGGATTTAAATTTGGTTGGAGAATTAAATATAAACGAATGGTTGGGCAAGAGGACCCCCCAATTGAATGTAAAGGATATTAAAATAGAAGAGGTCCAAGTTTTTGATTATCGAAGTCCATCCATTGAGGTTTCAAGTCTTATTATACCTAATCATGGTGTAATAGTATTACATAACAATGAAATTATTGAAAACGAAACTTTTAATCGTAATTGGGATTTTCTTGCTTATAAAGACTGGCAAAGTATTAAGAAATATGATATAAAAACTATTATATTGTTACATTTACCACCATCTTTACAAACAATAAAAGAAATATTAAAATCTCTACCATATCTAGAAAGAATTTACTGCATATTTAAATATCAAGATACAGGAGAAACAATTGTCAATATTAATAGAGACCTATTTAAAATTGCTTATGCTGCGTTATTAAAAGATAATTCAATAGAAGATAAAAAAAGCTTTGATAGTTATTTAAAAAAATATAATATTAATTCTGAGATATCAAAATTTATACTTGATGTTTTTAAAGAGCTAGACTTAATTTTATTGGAAGGAGATAAAATTAAAATAAATTTAATCTCCGAAAAAACAGATTTGAATCGTTCGATTTTGTATCAAAAATATTTAGAGAAAGAGGAAATAAGAGAAATGTTCTTATATTCTGATCATGTTAAACTAAGGAAATGGTTTTTAGAAGAATATTACAAGTAATATATTACTAGGAGGAGTTAGAGTGGACTACAAAAGCTTAATAAGAGTAATTCCGGATTTTCCGCAAAAAGGGATTTCATTTAAAGACATTACAACTTTACTAAAAGATGGAGAAGCTTATAAAAGCTCAATTAATCAAATTGCTGATTTTGCAAAGGATAAAAAAATAGATTTAGTAGTAGGACCCGAAGCAAGAGGCTTTGTTGTAGGGGCACCGATATCTTATGCTCTAGGAGTAGGTTTTATTCCTATACGCAAAAAGGGTAAATTACCTTATGATACTATAGAGGTAGCCTATGATTTAGAATATGGAAAAGATTTTATGGCAGTGCACAAAGATGCTATTTTGCCTGGACAGAGAATATTAATTACTGATGACTTACTAGCAACAGGTGGGACAATTAGTTCAACAATTGAATTGGTAAGAAAATTAGGGGGAGAAATAGTAGGCGCTGCTTTTCTGATAGAGCTAAGTTATTTAAATGGTAGGGATAAAATTGGTGATATTGAAATTTTCTCATTAGTAACTTACTAAATTCATAAGATGACTTTTTCAACAGTCTGAAGCCCAACAAATAGTTGGGCTTTTTACAAATCAATGATAATATATAATAAAATATGTTTATAAAGGTGAACTTATGGAACGATACATGGAAGAATTAATTAAAAAATCACGCGCTTATATGTCTGATAAAGATATAGAGCTTATAATAAAAGCTTACCAATTTGCTAAAGATTCCCACGAGAATCAAGTTAGATGTTCTGGTGAGTCTTATATTATACATCCAATAAAAGTTGCGGAAATTTTAGTAACTTTACAATTAGACATAGTTACTGTGGTTTCAGGGTTATTACATGATGTTGTTGAAGATACAGCTATTACCTTGAAAGAAATAGAAAAGGAATTCGGGACTGAAGTTTCAATCCTTGTCGATGGAGTCACGAAACTAGGCAAAATTGAATATAAATCTAAGGAAGAAGAAGAAGCTGAGAATCATCGTAAGATGTTTGTAGCAATGGCAAGAGATATTAGAGTAATTTTAATAAAACTAGCTGATCGTTTACATAATATGCGGACATTAAAACATCTTCCTGAAGAGAAGCAAAGAAGAATATCATATGAAACTTTAGAGATCTTTGCGCCTTTAGCCCATCGTTTAGGTATATCAACAATTAAATGGGAGTTAGAGGATATTTCCTTAAGATATATTAATCCACAACAATATTATCGTATTGCTAATTTAATGAAGAATAGACGTAAGGAAAGAGAAGAATACCTTGCTAATGTTGCTGATTCAATAAGGTTTAAACTAAATGAGTATGATATTCATTCAGATATATCAGGTAGGCCAAAGCATATATACAGTATCTATAGCAAAATGACAAAAAAGAATAAGAATTTTGATGAAATCTATGATTTATTAGCAATTAGAGTTATTGTTGATACAATAAAAGACTGTTACGCTGTTTTAGGTACGGTCCATACTCTATGGAAGCCAATGCCTGGTAGATTTAAAGATTTTATTGCAATGCCAAAGGCTAACATGTATCAATCATTACATACTACAGTGATAGGTCCTAATGGTGAGCCGCTAGAGATACAAATTAGGACATTTGAGATGCATCATACGGCAGAATATGGAATTGCTGCCCATTGGGCATATAAAGAAGGAAAAGCCCAAATAGAGGGAAGTTTTGAAGAAAAATTGACTTTATTTAAAGAAATTTTAGAGTGGCAAAGCGAATATGGTGATGCTAGAGAATTTATGGAATCCTTGAAAATGGATTTGTTTTCAGATGTGGTTTTTGTCTTTACACCTAAAGGGGATGTTATTGAATTACCTCAAGGTTCAGGTCCTTTAGATTTTGCCTATCGGATACATACAGAGGTTGGAAACCGTTGTATAGGTTCGAAGGTAAGTGGAAAGATAGTACCGTTGGATTATACATTAAAAACGGGGGATATTGTTGAGATTTTAACTTCAAAACACAGTTATGGTCCAGGTCAGGACTGGTTAAAAATTGCTCAATCTTCTAATGCAAGGTCAAAGATTAAACAATGGTTTAAGAAGGAAAAAAGAAGTGAAAATATAATTAAAGGTAAAGATAGTGTAGAAAGAGAATTACAAAGAAATGGTTATGATCCATCGGAGTTTATGACTACAGAGTTATTAAAAGAGATTTCGACTAAATTTAATTTTTATGAAGAAGATGATATGTTTGCAGCTATTGGTTATAGTGGAATTACAGCTGCACAGATTGTTACTAGACTAACTGAAAAGGTAAAAAAAGCTAATGCAAATCTTTCAATTAGAGAACTTGACATTCGTCAGCCTAGTGTTAGCAAGAGGAAAAATCAAACAGGTGGAATTAGGGTTAAGGGTGTAGATAATCTATTAGTTAGATTTTCTAAATGTTGCAACCCTGTTCCGGGGGACCCTATTGTTGGTTTTGTAACAAGAGGTAGAGGTGTATCGATTCATCGCATGGATTGTCCGAATGTAAAGTCCGAGGGGGATAGCGAAAGGTTAACTTCAGTTGAATGGGACAATGCAGAGCAATTATCCTATAGTGCAGATATAGAAGTTGTAGGGATGGATAGAAGAGGCCTTTTAAACGAAGTTCTTCAAGCTGTATCTGAGACAAAAACTAATATGGTTGCTGTCACAGGTAAAACGGATAAGAATAAGATGGCTACAGTATTAATGACCATATTAATTAATAATACAGAACATTTACAGTCAGTAGTAGATAGAATTAAACGAGTTAAAGATGTTTACTCGGTTAGGAGAATTATGCAGTAAGGGAGCAGTTCTAATGAGAGTAGTATTGCAAAGAGCAAGGAACGCAAGAGTTATAGTTAATAATAGAATAGTAGGAGCAATTGATAGCGGTGCTTTGATTTTAGTTGGTATTACACATGAGGATAAAATTAAGGATGCAAGGTATCTCGCAGATAAAATAGTTAATCTGAGGATCTTCGAAGATGAAGGTGGCAAGATGAATTTATCTCTTCTTGATGTTGGAAAAAGCGTGCTTTCAATCTCTCAATTTACTTTGTACGGTGATACTACAAAGGGGCGTAGACCTAACTTTACTAATGCAGCTAAACCAGAGCATGCCGAAAAAATGTATGACAAATTAAACGAAATAATCAGAGAAAAAGGTGTAAAGGTCGAAACTGGAGTATTTGGTAAGATGATGGATATTGATTTTATTAATGATGGTCCAGTAACGATTATTTTAGACAGTTAATGATTATTTCGCAGAGAAATATTTTACTAATCCTTGAAAGATTCCTTCGGCAGCATTTTCTTGAAACTTCTCTGAGTTTACTTTTAGTTCATCATGGTAATTAGTAATAAAAGCAAGTTCTATAAGTATTGACGGTTTAGGATTTTCTCTTAGTACGAAATAATCCCCATATCGTGTGTTCAGATCATTTAAATTAGTATATTTAATTAATTCATTATGAATTACTTGTGCTAATTGTTTATCAGAATTTTTATGGTAATAAGTAATTGTGCCATTAAGAGAATTATCAATATTTGTATTGTGATGAATACTAATGAATGCATCGGCATTGTTAAATATAGCTGAATCAATGCGTTGTTGTAGAGAAATTTTTGTGTCTGTATCTCTAGTCATAATAACTTTTGCTCCAGTTGCTTGTAATTTTTTTTGAAGATTTAAAGCAATGGAAAGATTAAGGTCCTTTTCGATAGTGTTAAAGCTAACCCCAGTTGCCCCGTAATCATTACCACCATGTCCTGCGTCAATCACAATAGTTCGGTTTTTAAGCAGTACATCCATGCCATGTTCAATATTTTTTTCTATACCGGTAGTAGAAACAATCCAACCAGCTACATAGGCTTTTGTACCATCAGGCAGTAAAACTTGATACCAATCACCTTCGGTCTCAATGATAGGAAATTGGTCACCTATGTTTACTATAGAAACTACAGGCTGGGATGTAGAGGGTCCATTACGTAAGTTAGTACCTGGTTCTAAAATAGTAACAGTAGGTTTATTTAGATTTTCTTCGGGATTTTTTATATTTGCAAATTCACTTGCAATCCATCCAATCGTATCTTTAGATGTTATTTTATACCAATCTTGGACTACCTCTATAATTTCAATCTCATCATTCCGGTATAATCTTCCTACGATTTTGCTATCTATTGATGGAGCTGAACGAACATTCAACACATCAGCTAAAATTATTGAAGTACTTGATTGGAGTGGAATTGACTCTGTTAGTTCAACAAGCCAACCTGCGACCCACCCTTCATTATTTTCTAAATCAATTTTATACCAATTATTCTCTTCTTCTATTATTGTATAGCTATCATCTTTTTTTAAGGTTGCTATAATATTATAATCTATACTAGGTCCAGAGCGGACGTTTAAGCCGTCAACTTTAACAATAATTGTATTGTTATTTGTTTTTCCTACTAATGGTTGTACTAATAGAATGACTATAAAAAGAAACGATAGAAGCATAATAATTATTTTATGTTTTCTTAGCATCTAAAATTAACCCCGTTTCAAACTCTAGAATATATTTAATAAATACGAATATTTGAGTAAAAAATTAAGTGCTTGGGAAAAATGAAAGTATCATATAAAAAGGAGTATAACATGCATCAATCGAAAAAAGAGATAATAAATAAGCTATGGAATAAAAAAATAAATTTTAATATCCAAGATAATTCAGATAAAGAAGAATTTATCGAAAATAATTTAATAGCTACTGAAATAGAAAACCACCCTACTAGTAATAATATAAGAAATAATCGGTAATGGGAATAGAAATTAACAAAGCAAGCAGATGGAGTGGAAGAAGAGAATGAAATTTATAGTTAAAGCAACTAACATAAATTTTAATAGACAGATTGAAAATATTCTTAATCTATTTAATGATGAAAATGGTGAAGAGAATACTAATGAAAAAGTACTAATAGATTTACAATATAATATTTATATTAACAATATAATAGTAACTAGTAAAACCCAGATAAAGGATAAAATCTATTATTTTTCGTTTAATAGAAAATTTATTAACCCAGAGGATACTACTAAAATTATAAAAAAGGGTATTTCTATTGTATTGTTAAAGTTACTTGAACAGTTAACTGATGATAAGCAGGGGTGGGGAATATTAACTGGTATTCGTCCTTTAAAACTATATCATAGTAAATATAATATAAAAAAATCCCATGTACTAGTTCAAAAAAAACTCTCTGAGGAATATCTGATAAAAGAAGATAAAATCATTTTAATGAGTGAAATTGCAAAAAGACAATTAAGTATAGTACCAAATTTATATTGTAAAAAGGATGATGTTAGCATTTACATTGGTATACCTTATTGTCCAACTAAATGTGTATATTGTACTTTTCCTTCTTATGCTATTAATAGAAAAGATGAATCTATTAAAATTTTTTTAAAAACTATTAATAAGGAGATTCAATTAATAGGTAGATGGCTTCAAGAGACTAAACGTATGGTAAGCACTATCTATTTTGGCGGGGGGACACCAACCTCCCTTGAAGCTAATGAATTAGATAAAATTTTTGCCAATCTTGCTAATTATATCGATTTTAATAAAGTTAGAGAAGTAACTGTTGAATCAGGAAGACCTGATACTATAACGGTTGAAAAACTAGATATATTAAATAAATGGAAAGTTGATAGAATTAGTGTGAATCCACAATCTTTTACACAAAAGACTTTGGACGCTATTGGAAGAAACCATACAGTAGATGAGGTCATTGAAAAATTTAACTTAGCAAGATCGAAGGGAATAAAAAATATTAATATGGATTTAATAATTGGTTTGCCTGGGGAGAACCTTGATAATATTCGTAATTCTTTTAGCCAAGTTGAAAATTTAGATCCTGACTCATTAACTATTCATACCATGGCTTTTAAAACAGCATCTTATTTAGCAAAGAACAGAGAAGAATTCACAATAGCTGGTAAGATTGAAATAAATAAAATGATGGATTATGCTCGTAACTGGTCTACAGAGCATGGATATTATCCGTATTACTTATACCGACAAAAGAACATTCTAGGTAACTTAGAAAATATTGGTTATAGTAAAAAGGGAAAAGAGAGTTTGTATAATATTCTGATGATGGAAGAGAAACAAACAATTATTGCACTTGGGTGTGGAGCTGTCAGTAAACTAGTATCACCTGATAATGAAAAGGTAATCCGGCTACCAAATCCAAAGGATCCAAAAACATATAGTGAAAACATTGAAGTATTAGTAAAAAATAAGATTGAGAAATTAGATCAAAATTTCTTAAAGTAACCTTGACAATCTTTTATATGCAAAGTATGATAATTAACAATATATAAATGAAAAAAGAAAATTAATATAATCCATTAATGAGGATAAGTATTTAAGAAAATGATAGTTAGAGAGGGAATGAAGTAGGCTGAAATCATTTCTCTATTAGTCTTAAAGAAAGACACCTCGGAGGATACTTAGTGAAAACTCAAAAATAACTAAGTACGTGTTAAGGCGTTAACTTAATTGAGTGGGATTTTGTCCAAATAGGGTGGTACCACGGGTGATTTTAGTGTCTCTCGTCCCTGATGTTATATTTTGATATGACATCAGTTGACGGGAGATTTTTAATATTGAAGTTATGTAAATGAGGAGGTAATTAAATGAAATTTCATATCCCAAGAGGTACAGCGGATGTATTACCAGGAGAGACAGAACTTTGGAGTTACATAAAAGTAACATCAGAAGATATCTTTAAATGTTTTAATTATAAAGAGATTAAAACACCTATATTTGAACATACTGAACTTTTTCAAAGGGGAGTAGGAGAAACAACTGATATTGTAGAGAAAGAAATGTACACATTTATTGATAAGGGCAATAGAAGTATTACACTTCGACCTGAAGGGACTGCTTCAGTTGTGCGTTCATACGTAGAAAACAAGATGTATGTAAACCCTGACCTAGTTAAGCTATATTATATTGGACCTATGTTTCGTTATGAAAGGCCGGGCTCAGGCAGGTCTCGTCAATTCAATCAGATAGGAGTAGAGGTTTTTGGGAGTAAGAATCCAGCAATTGATGCTGAAGTTATTTCCATGGCAATGCTTCAATTTGAGAAAATTGGGTTACATCAGATTAGATTAGAAATTAATAGCGTTGGGTGCAAGAAATGTCGCCCTAATCATCGGGAAAGTTTAATGGAACATTTGTCTGAATTAAAAGATGACTTATGTAAAGATTGCAAAGAAAGATTTGACCGCAATCCGATGAGGATTTTAGATTGCAAAAATGAAACGTGCAGAAAATTAACGGAAAATTCACCTACTATGGACTTGTATCTATGCGAGGAATGTCAGAACCATTATAAAGGTGTTAAAAAGAACTTAGATATACTGGGAATTGAATATATAGAGAACCCAAGACTTGTAAGAGGATTAGATTATTATACGCAGACTGCTTTTGAGATTATGTCTGTTGGTGAAGGAGTTGAAGGTACTCTTTGTGGTGGTGGTCGTTATAATGGATTAGTTGAGGAGTTTGGCGGTACTGACGTTCCAGGGATTGGGTATGCTTTTTCCATAGAAAGAATATTAGCATTAAAATCTAAGGAATTGTTATTAGATTTAAATAAGGGGTTAGACGTTTTTCTTATTGCATTAGGGGAAGATGCTAAATCAATAGGCATTAAAATCCTTAATGAATTAAGAATAAATAATATTTCCGCTGAGACAGACTATCTAGACCGTAAAATGAAGGTTCAGATGAAATCAGCAGACCGACTAAGAGTAAAAAAAGTTATTATTATTGGTGATGACGAAATAGCTGAAAATAAAGCTATTGTAAGAGATATGACAACAGGAATACAAGAGGAGTTTTCCTTAAATAATTTAGTTTCAGAAATAAAACAAAAACTATAACAGAGAAGCTTTAATCAAGGAGGGAAAATACATGAAATTACAAAGAACACATAACAGCGGGACACTGAGATTAAATAATGTTAATGATCATGTTGTTTTATCTGGATGGGTACAAAAAAGAAGAGATCTTGGAGGAGTAATATTTATCGATTTAAGGGATAGAAGTGGTATTATCCAATTAGTAATTAATCCTGAAAAATCTGGAGACGCTCACTTAGTTGCAGATAAAATTAGAAATGAATTCGTTATTTCGGTTAAAGGTAAAGTTATTGCAAGGAGTCAAGAAACTATTAATAGTAATTTGGGTACCGGGGAAATCGAAGTCGAAGTTATTGAATTGGAAATTGTTAATGAGGCAAAGAACCCACCTTTTTTTATTAAAGATGATATAGATATTGATGAGTCTATACGATTAAAATATCGGTACCTAGATTTAAGACGTAATGAAATGAAAAACATCTTTATTCTACGTCATAAGGTATCAAGTTATCTTCGTAATTTTTTAGATAAGAATGATTTCATAGATATCGAAACACCTATACTAACTAAAAGCACACCTGAGGGTGCTCGAGACTATCTTGTTGCTAGTAGGAAGCATACAGGACACTTTTTTGCATTGCCACAGTCTCCGCAATTATTTAAACAATTATTGATGGTTTCAGGATTTGAAAAATATTATCAAATTACACGTTGTTTTAGAGATGAAGATTTGCGAGCAGATCGTCAACCTGAGTTTACACAATTAGATATTGAGATGTCATTTATGTCGTTGAAGGACTTCCAAGATTTAATGGAAGAGATGATGGCTGGGGTATTTAAAGAAACGATTGGTTATGAAATAGAGAGACCTTTTATAAAAATGGCCCATCAAGAAGCAATGGACCGTTATGGTTCTGATAAACCAGATATTCGTTTTGGAATTGAGTTAAAGGATATATCTAATGCTCTTAATAATACTGAATTTAAAGTTTTTAAAAATATTATTCTAAGTGGCGGACAAGTTAAAGGTATTAATGCAAAAGGATGCGGTACCTATAGTAGAAAAGATATTGATAACCTTGCAGGATTTGTCGCTAATTACGGAGCTAAGGGTTTAGCATGGCTAGTTATTAATGATGGTGAAGTAAAGGGGTCTATTGCTAAACTTTTAAGTGAAGAAGAAATTAAGCAAATTAAAGGTATTATGGAAGCAGAGCCTGATGATTTATTACTTTTTGTTGCTGATAAAAAAGAAATAGTAGCAGATGCGTTAGGGAATTTAAGGTTGGAATTTGGGAGAAGATTAAATCTTATTCCAGACAATGTTTATAAGATTTTATGGATTACTGATTTTCCTTTGCTGTCATATAATGAAGAAGAACAAAGATTTGTTGCGGAACATCATCCATTTACAATGCCGAGGATCGAAGATGTACCCTTATTAGATATCGATCCTATTAAAGCAAAAGCACAAGCCTATGATTTGGTTCTTAATGGCTATGAATTAGGTGGTGGAAGCATGAGGATATATCAAAAGGAAATTCAAGAAAAAATGTTTAAGGCACTAGGTTTTACAAAAGAAGAGACGTGGGAAAAATTTGGGTTTTTGCTTGAGGCATTTGAATATGGGACACCTCCGCATGGTGGTATTGCTTTTGGCTTAGACAGACTTGTTATGATTTTGGCAAATAGAAATAATTTAAGGGATACAATAGCTTTTCCTAAAACTGCTAGTGCCAATTGTTTATTAACAGGTGCGCCAACTTTAGTCGATAAGCAACAGTTAAAAGAACTGCATTTAGAGGTTGAAAATAAAAAAACAAAAACGATGGTCTAAATATTTTTAATATTTTTCCCAAAAAAGATTACTTGATTTTAATTTCGTCCCTATGTTAACATTATATCATAAGAAGAAAAGCCCTAAGTTGTTTGTGATTCTGATAGTTTTGATCCAACACTTATTATTAGGGAGTCTAAGTTCTTCAGTGGATATGATACCATTCTTTTATTAACTTAAACACAATGGGACAATGAAGCTTAAGACAGGACATCCACCTGCATAGCAGGTTCAAAACCAAGGAAACACGGCAAACATGGGGCTTCTCTTAGGTTATTAAACAGGTATATAAATACAAATATAAATAATAAGTATAAAGACCCTTAAGTTAAATCTTAAGGGTCTTATGTTAAAGGTGATGTTAATGACTAATGAATTTTCTAGATTAGAACTTTTGTATGGAATGGAAGCAATAAATAAATTAAAAAATAGTACAGTTGTAATCTTAGGAATTGGTGGAGTCGGCTCATTTGCTGCTGAGGCATTAGCCCGTTCAGCTGTCGGACGTTTGATATTAGTTGATAAGGACGTTATTGATATAACTAATATTAATCGACAGGTTCATGCTTTAAAAAGCACAATAGGTGAGTTTAAAGCTGCTTCAATGAAGGACAGGATAAAAAGTATTAATTCAGAATGTGATGTTACTTCCTTATTAACTAATTATAACGAAGAGACTACTGAACAAATTTTTTCATATAATCCTGATTATATTGTTGATGCAATCGATTCAATGGATAGTAAAATTAAAATTATTGTTGAAAGTATAAATCGGAATATTCCTATAATTTCATCAATGGGAACAGCTAACAAGTTGGACCCGACTCAATTTATTGTAACTGACATTTCCAAAACATATATGGACCCTGTAGCCAAAATTATTCGACAAGGGTTAAGAAAACATGGTATAGATAAAGGCGTCAACGTAGTTTTCTCACCTGAGAAGCCATTAGAGCTAATAGGCCCTTATAATGAAACAGGAAAACTGGGTAGTAACGGATTCGTACCACCGGTTGCTGGATTAATAATGGCTAGCATTGTAGTTAGAGATTTAACCAGTATTTAGCAAGTTGTGTAATTTTATCAAGCTTAGAGTAATAATTAGCTCTAAGCTTGATTTTTAATTTCTTTTTGGTATTCATAATATGAATAGAAAATGACTACTACCGTTGTAATTAAGATTGGAACAATTAATAAGATAACACTTATCGTACCATTAAAGAAGCTTCCAATAAGGCCTAATATTCCAGATAAAACGAATAATTTACTAGCTAATCTATGAGTTTTATACCATACATCCTTACTACTAAGAGTCCAAGGAGTTTTAATTCCTACAAAGAAATTGTCTTTTATTTTTCCAAGATAATTGCCAAGAATTATAAATAATATTGAAACAGTAAAAGGCACAATAAAGGAAATCTCTAAATATTTTGGTGTTTCCTCTGTTACCTTTAAAGAATGGTACATAGTAATAAAGAAAATAAGTATAAAGAATATATGCATTGTATAACGAATTATTTTATACGGACCAGTGAATTTTTGGTAATTTTCTTTTCTAGGATCTAAATTTGGTAGGAGCACAAATAATGCAAACAGAAATAAGTTTAAAGTAGGCAATGAAAACGTTCCGAATAATTTACCTCCATAAGAATCTACCTCGCCTTCAATATTCCAATGTATAGGTATCTGCTCAGGAAGTTTAGGGTACAAGTAAATGCCAACGATATATGTAAATAAAATAAATATTAGTATTGTCCAATCGATTTTCTTCATAATATTTCACTCCATATTTTTATTAGTATTGGTATATTCAAAAAACCATTTAATTATATCTTGAAATACAGTTGTGTTTAGATTATAAATGACAAACTGACCTTTTTTTTCTTCATAAATCATATCAGCTTGTTTAAGTAGATTTAAGTGATGAGATATGCTCGGTTTAGACATATCAAATTGTTCTGCAATTTCACCAGCTGTCATCGGTTTTTCATTCAATAGCTCAATGATTTTTCTCCGTGTAGGGTCAGAGAGAGCCTTAAAGCCTGTATTAAATGGGGACATTTTGTTTACTTCCCTCCTAGGTTAAGTGATTTAATATTTAGCAAAATATCTAATAGCTAACTTATTATAAATTTATCTATATTAAAAAGAAAGAGATATTTTTTAAGAAAAATTTACAAACTCTTAACAAATTTAACACCTAGTTAATTAGGATTTTACATTTAGATAATATAATGAATATAAGAAATAAGTTAGGAGGAAGTTATTATGGATGTATTGATTAAATGGATAGTTGTCAGTGATAAAAAAGCATTTATCTTTTTCAATCATAAAATAAATAATAGAATTTTAGATACCATTATGACTCGTTTAACTCATTTTGGAGGGGCAACATTTACTATCAGTTCTTTACTTATTTGTATTCTGCTATTTAATAATATTATCAGGATTTGGTCTCTAGAAGCATTATTATCCCTAAGCATAAGTCATATCCTTGCTCAGATAATTAAAAAAAATTATGGAAGACCTAGACCTTATTTAAGTATAACAGATGCCAGAACAATTTCTAAGCCTCTTATTGATTATTCATTTCCATCAGGCCATACAACATCAGGATTTGCAATTGCTACAACTTTTGCTTTACATTCTAATGTGCTTGCATTAATATTCTTACCTATAGCAATATTAATTGGTTTATCAAGAATTTATCTAGGATTGCATTACCCGACAGACTGTATCTTTGGAGCGTTACTTGGTACAGTAACTTCAATGATTGTTTTTAATATTTTCTCATACTTTCTCATTTAGAGTAAGAAGGTGAGTGAATGAGTAATCCAAAGAAAGTATTAATATTATCTGAATCATTTGGTTCAGGTCATACCAATTCAGCACAAGCAATAAAAAAAGGAATTAACTTGTATAGACCTGATTGGGATGTTCAGATACTTGAGTTAGGAGCTTATATAAGACCAACCATTAACTTAATTTTTCAAGAAGTCTATATAAAAACATTAAAATTTACACCAAAATTATGGGGATATATATACTCTAAAGGGAAATATCGAGAAACCAAACTTTCATACCAGTTTATACTTCAGAAAATAATTTACACTCAAATTTTAAGTATTTTAAATTTATATAACCCAAATCTGATAATAACTACTCATCCTTTTCCTAGTATAGTATTATCAAGATTAAAGAAAAATGGTGTAAATAGACCTCTCCATACTGTCTTAACTGATTATAGTGCGCATGGTATATGGGTCAGTAGCGGGATTGACTATTATTATGCACCGTCGATTGAAGTGAAGTACCAGTTAATGAGAATTGGTGTTAATGAGAATAAAATATTTATTGGCGGTATACCTACTCATCCAAACTTCTGGAACAAAAATAATAAATTAATAGTCAGAAAGAAATTAAATGTTAAAGATACCACAACAATTTTAATTATGGGTGGTGGCTTAGGGTTAGGTATATCAACAGAATATATAAGTAAAATAGAAAAAGATTTTAAAAACGTTCAATTATTAATTGTTACAGGTCATAATAAAAATTTATACAATATTCTAAAAGAAAATTATGGTAATAAAAAAAACATCATAGTTTACGATTATGTTAACAATATAGACGAACTTATGGATGCTTCAGATCTACTTATTACAAAGCCTGGTGGAATAACCATTACAGAAGCACTAAATAAAGAACTTCCCATGATTTTGTTAAATCCTATTCCTGGTCAGGAGGAAGACAATAAAGATTATGTTATTATGAATAAATATGGTATTTATGCAAATAGTTATAAAGAAATTTACGATACATTAATTAGTATAACAAATAATAAAAATCGATTTTTTAATGAGTTTAAGTATAGAAATAGTAATTTTTCAAGGGTTACTATAAAACAAATAATAGCTAATTCTAATTAGGTAATACTTTCTTTTTGACTAAAAATTTTAGCGCTTAAAAAGAACATTGATACTATATAAATAATAGTAATACTAATGCTTAACCAAAAATTATTGGAGGGCAGGTCAAAAAGATTATTTTTGTTAATAATTAATAAGTATGAAGGTAAAAACCAGAATTTGATGGTTAAAGACGATATTATTCCAAAAATAATTGCTGTTAATATAGTTATACCACCAGCAACTATTCCGCTATTTAAAATACTAGATAAAAGTAAATTAAAGCTAATAAAAAATAATAAATATAAAATAAAGATGGCGGTACTTTTTATAATAATTGTCCAGGAGATCGACCCAATTAATAATGTTGTATAATACTTCCCTATAAGTACCCCTAAAAAAGTGCTGAAAATAGTTAATGTAAAATATGCTATCCACTTAGATAGAAGATAACTATTTATTGTAATCGGTTTAACTAGTATAGTTTCTGCAACTCCGTTTTTAACCTCATTTACAACTGCTCCCATAGAGATAAGAACTAAAATTAATAATCCTACTTGATTAAATTGGCTATAGATAGAATAGATTGTTTCTGAAGGAGTTGGAACAGGTATCTGGATAATCGCACCTTCTGATAATGTAGCCATTTTCAGTATGTCTGGCAGATAATAATATGTTATTGGTTGCATAGCTCCTAAAAGCATAAACAATATTGGAATTGTAATTATCATATAATTTCTAAACATTTCCATAAATTCTTTTTTTATCATCGCTTTTAAAATCATTTTTTATTCACCAACTTTAAAAAGATATCTTCTAATTGAGGTTCATAGATCTCAAATGAAGTAAAAGGGCTGTTATTCTCTAATAAAATAATTGGTAATTTTTTTAAAGCTATATCTTGATTTTTAATTCTAAGTGATAACAATCTATTATTAACTTCAATTCCTTCAATCCAATCGAATCCTTTCAAGACGGATAATATATTATCAGAAGCATTTACTAAAGAAATTTTAATAATCGGTTCAAGATAGTTCTCTTTAAGTTGGTTTAATTCTGTCTTAATAATTTTCTTACCATCGTGAAGGATAATTACATCATCACAGATACTATCAGCATCATGGAGTATATGTGTCGAAAACAAGATAGTAGTATGGTTTTTTAACTTTTTTAATAAATTAATAATCTGATACCTTCCTTCAGGATCTAATGCGGATACAGGTTCATCTAAGATTAGAAAGGGAGGTTGATGTAAGATTGCTTGAGCTATTCCAAGTCGCTGTTTCATTCCCCCAGAATATCCGTGAACTTTTTTATTTTGGGCACTGTTTAGATTTACAATATCTAAGACCTCGTTAATACGACTTTTTTTCTCATCGCTTGACATCCTATATAGATCACCTATATAGGATAAGAATTCATAACCTGTCATCCAACCGTGAAATTTAGGCGATTGTGAGAGGAAACCGATATTTCCCTTATAACTTGGGGAAGAGAGATTTATTTTATTTCCATTAAATAATACTTCTCCAGTAGAAGGACTAATTAATCCGCTTAAAATTTTTAATGTTGTCGTTTTACCAGCACCATTTATACCTAAAAGACCAGTACATCTTCCTTTTTTTATTGAGAATGATACATCGTCTAAAGCTTTAACATTACTATATATCTTAGATATGTTTTTAAAATCTAAGTAATTGTTCACTAGTCATCACTTCTTCCAATTAGAAAATACATGATTGGTCCAATAATATTAATAAATATAATTATTAAAAGCCAGATAATTTTTTTAGTACGATCCATGTTTTTTTGTTTAGATAGACTAATAATAGCAAGTGTTAGCAGGGATATTTGCAATATTATCACGGGTAAAAGAAGTGTCCAATTAATCTCCATCTTTTTAATCCCTTCTTTCAGTTAATTTATACATTTAGACGTTTAACTAAATATATAAATTAATTATATTAGATTTTACAAAAAAAACAATATTAGATTTTATATTTCGTGTAATTATAATTAAATGAACTAAGTCTTCTTTATTAGTTTATTAAAATTTGTTAAAATGATACAATATGAATTTAAAATTATATTTTATTAATAGATGAGGGGCATTCTCTTGAGACTAGGAATCGATATTGATGGAACAATTAAATACACTCACAGTGCAGCGATAAAGCTATATAACGAGGAGTTAAATATGAATGTTAGGGAGGAAGAAGTAGTTACTTACTTTCTAGATGAACCTTTTGGGTTAACGAGTGATGAGGGGAGAAAGATGTGGAGAAGACTTGAATCTAGGATATATACTATTGCGATTCCGTTGGAAAATTCTTCTGAGTCTTTACAACAACTAGAGGAAGAAGGACATGAAATTTTTTATATAACAGCTAGACCGGGGTTGAAAAAGATAAGAGAGGTCACTGAATATTGGTTACAGAAATACCATTTTCCATACAAAAAAGAGAATTTGTTTATGAGTTCGCAAAACAAGGGTAAAATCGCCATTGAGAATAATATACATTTATTTTTTGAAGACGATCCAAATCATATTGACAATCTGGTTGCTAATGGTGTCCCAACAGTAATTGTTGATTGTCCATATAATCGACTATCATCAAAAGATATTCCAAGAATTAAAGACTGGATTGAAGGAATAAATTATGTACATATGTTTGAAAAGAAATTAAATATTTAGAAATGTTATCAATGATAGGAGTGGAGAAGAAGATGGTTGATTTAAGAAGTGATACTGTTACAAAACCTACTGAAGAAATGAGAGAGGCAATTTATAAGGCTGAGGTAGGTGACGATGTATACGGTGAGGATCCAACTGTTAATAAGCTTGAGGAAATTGCTGCTGAAATGTTAGGAAAAGAGGCTGCCATTTTAGTTACTAGTGGCACACAAGGTAACCAAATTGCAGTATTATCACATACGCGACCTGGTGATGAAATAATTTTGGAAGCACAATCACATATTTTTTATTATGAGGCGGGTGCTGTTGCTGCTTTATCCGGTGTTCAAACAAGAACAATTAAAGGTGAAAATGGGCAAATGCCTGTTAATGAGATCGTTAGAGCGATTAGGGAAGAAAATATACACCTTCCTAAGACTTCATTGATAACTTTGGAGAATACGCATAACCGTGGCGGGGGTATTGTTTTACCAATTGAATATATGAAAAAAGTACATGATGCTGTCGGAAACAAGATACCTATTCATCTAGATGGAGCAAGGATTTTCAACGCATCTGTTGCCCTGGGAGTGGACGTAAAAGAAATTACACAATATATTGATACTGTTCAGATATGTTTATCTAAAGGCTTAAGTGCTCCAATAGGTTCGATCATAGCTGGTCCAAAGGATTGGATTAATACAGCAAGAAAGTGGCGCAAACGCTTGGGTGGAGGTATGAGACAGGCTGGTATAATTGCTGCTCCAGGAATTATCGCTTTAACAAAAATGGTTGACCGACTCTCAGAAGATCATAAGCTTGCTAAACAATTAGCTATAGGTCTTGCTGATATTGAAGGTATTAGTATCGATTTAGACAAAGTACAAACAAACATCGTTATTATTAATGTTGAGTCTCTAGGAGTAACTGCTAATAAATTAACAGCTTTATTAAAAGAAAATAATATTTTAACAAGTGTTTTTGATGAGTATCTTATTCGGTTAACCACTCATCGAGAGATTAATGAAAGTGATATAGATTACACTTTAGAAAAAACTCGTGAAATTGTTCGAAGATTAAATTTAAACTTATAAAAGGTAGTGGAAGAGTTATGGATTTATTTTCGAATAATATTGATAATTACGCACCTCTTGCCGATCGTTTAAGACCGCGTAATCTTAATGAGTTTATTGGACAAAAACATATTATAGGTGAGGGAAAATTATTACGGAGGGCAATAGAAGCCGATCATCTAACTTCAATTGTTTTATATGGTCCAACAGGCACGGGAAAGACAAGTTTGGCTTTCGTTATTAGTCAGTTAACAAGCAGTAAATTTATCCAGGTTAATGCGGTAAACACTGGAGTAAAAGAAGTTAGAGAAATAATTGATAAGGCTAAGGAAAATCTTAAACTATACAATAAAAAGACGATTCTTTTTTTAGATGAAATTCATCGTTTTAATAAAGCACAACAGGATGCATTACTTCCATCAGTTGAGAAAGGTGAAATAATCTTAATAGGTGCAACAACGGAAAACCCTTTCTTTGAAGTAAATTCTGCTTTGTTATCTAGGAGTCAAATTTTTCAGTTACTTCCTTTGTCAAAAGAGGAGATTAAGATTGCGATTAGTATAGCGTTAAACGATCAAGAACGTGGTCTAGGAAATTATAATGTTCTTATTGAAGAAGATTCTATAAATCATCTTATTTCTTCAGCAAATGGTGATCTTAGAAAGGCATTAAGTGCATTAGAATTAGCTGTTATTACAACAGAGCCTGATCAAGATGGTTTAATTATCATTACTAAAGAAATTGCTGAGGAATCTATTCAACAACCGGCAATGAGATATGACTCTGGTGACCAACGATATGACATGCTAAGTGTTTTTATTAAATCTATCAGGGGTAGTAATACCGATGCAGCTATTTATTGGTTGGCAAGGATGTTAGAGGTTGGAGAGGATCCAAAACTAATAATGAGAAGGCTAATTGTACATGCATCGGAGGATATAGGAATGGCTAATCCGGCTGCACTGGAACAGGCTGTTGCAACATTTCAAGCTTTACAAGCTGTAGGGTTACCGGAAGCAAGAATTAATATGGCTCAATGTGTTATTTATTTATCTGAAAGTCCAAAGTCTAATTCTGTTATTAAGGCGATTGATGAAGCTTTATCAGATATTAGATCTGGTAAACTTGGTGAGGTACCAAAACATTTAAAGGATGCACATTATAAAGGTGCTAAAACTTTAGGACATGGCGAGGGTTATAAATATCCGCATGATTTTCCCAAACATTATGTTGCACAAGAATATATGCCGATAGGATTAGAAAATAGAAAGTATTTTGAACCTAGTGATCAAGGAATGGAATTAAAGTTACAACAGAGAAGAAGGTAATTAAACTGGCTACTGGCGACAAAATATTAATATTCAAAATGACGAAAGTCGAATTTATCATAAGATTATTTATATTTTATATAGGAATATTTGTTTTAAGCTTAGGTGTTGTATTGATTATTAAGGCAGACTTAGGAGTTTCTGCATGGGATGTACTTCATATTGGTTTATATAGGACATTCGGTCTAACTGTTGGAACTTGGTCTCAAATAGTTGGGCTATTTATAATATTTGTAACATTTACAATAAATAGACATATTATCTCAATCGGAACTGTATTAAACATGATATTTCTCGGGTTCTTTATAGACATTCTTTTATATTTTATGCCTATAATGGATAATATAGTTTATCAATACATTTTTTTAATTAGCGGAGTAGTAGTTATGGGCATAGGAGCTGGGTTATATATTACAGCTAGTCTAGGTCCAGGTCCTAGAGATAGTCTAATGATAGCTTTAACTAAAAAATATGGGTGGAGCGTTAAAAAGGTTAAAACAATAATGGAACTTCTTGTACTGATAGTTGGGTGGTTTTTGGGGGGGCCAGTTTTTATAGGTACCATAATAGCGACATTTCTTATTGGTCCGGTAATACACTATTCTTTGGAACAGTGGGAGAAAATACTAAATCCAGTGTTTACTTATTTTAAAAGTATTTCTAATAATAAAAAATTAAACCAAATCATAAAAGAGGAAGTATTATGATAAAACAAATATATTTAGATAACAGTGCTACGACACCTGTCAGTGGGGAAGTACTAAATAAGATGCTACCTTTTTATAAGGATTTATTTGGTAATCCTTCAAGTATACATAGAACCGGTCAGTCAGTTCGTATTCCGATAGAAGATGCAAGGGCAGAAGTAGCTAAGGCTTTACACACAGATACGTCAAGAATTATATTTACTAGTGGTGGGACTGAAAGTGATTATCTAGCTTTAATTGGAGTTGCATTGGCAAATAAAGATAAAGGGAATCATATTATTGTTTCACAAATAGAACATTCTGCCATATTAGCAGCAGCAGATTTCTTAAAGAATATTGGCTTTGATATTTCTTACCTCGCAGTAGATAATTATGGAAAAATTAACTTAGATGAATTGAAGAAGACCGTTCGTGATACTACGATTTTGGTCAGTATAATGTATGTTAATAATGAGATAGGAACCATACAATCTATAGAAGATATTGGCAATATTGTCAAAAGTAAAGGGATAACATTTCACACCGATGCCGTTCAAGCATTTCCGATTTTGGATATTGATGTAACAAAATTGCCTATTGATTTATTAACGATTTCTTCACATAAAATTAATGGACCTAAGGGAGTAGGAGCATTGTACATAAGAAAAGGAATAAAACTTTTGCCTTTAATCGGTGGAACACAAGAGCGTTCTAGAAGAGGCGGTACAGAAAATGTTCCAGGGATAATTGGATTTGGAGAGGCATGTAGGATATTATCAGAAAATCGAAAAGAAAAAATAGAAAAAGTATCTAGATTTAAGAGTTATATGCTGAACAAATGGAAAGAAGAGTTAAGAGAAAAATCCTTTGTTATAAATGGTCCGACTGACGATGTAGTACCTAATATTATTAATGTGAGCTTTTTGAGTATAGATAGCCATACTATGATAACAAATCTAGATATAAAAGGAATTGCAGTTTCTGGTGGATCAGCTTGTGCTGCTGGGGCAATTAATGCTTCAAGAGTAATAAAAGCATTGAATTTATCTAGGGAAATAACTGATTCATCAATTAGAATTAGTTTTGGCATAGATAATACTGATGAAGAAATAGAAAGAGCTACAAAGGAGATAATAAATATTATTAAATCAAGAAAAAATAAATAAAACGGCAAAAATCACCACACTTTACATTTATTGCAGTGTATTTAGCCTTAATGTTTTCACATATTAATAGTATCCCGTAAATGAGGGGACTAATATGAAAAAAATGAAAAATGTATTTGGTCTACCTGTATTAGACGTTAGTTCAGGTAAGAAAGTCGGGGTCATCGAGGATATCTTTTTCAACAATTATGGAGAAATTGTGGGATTTGCAGTTGCTTCACAAAGCCTATTTAATAAAATAAGTTTTTTGTCTTATGAAAACGTAAGCTTTGTCGGTGATGATGCAGTAACTATCGGTGAAGAGAAATTTATTACTCCAATTCACCAAAATCAATATTATTCCTATAATTATGGTAAGAGATCATGCAAAGAATTACCACTTGTGACAACCAATGGTCAAGAATTAGGATATATTAGCGATGTTTATTTTATGGAAGAAGTGGGAAAAATAATAGGATATGAGGTTTCAGATGGATTTATCTCAGATATAACAGAAGGAAGAAGAACTATTGAGATTCCTAAAAGGTTGATTATTGGTGAGGATGCAATTGTTATTCCCAATAAAGAAGTCAAGGATGTTGTATTTGAGGATAAGTAATATAGGGGGATTTTATAAATTGTTATTAACATGTCCTAATTGTCACAGCCATGATATAGGAAAGATAGCCAACAATCAATTTTATTGTTGGAATTGCTTTATTGAATTTAATATTGATGGGGAACGATTTACGGTATATCAAGTTGAAGAAGATGGGACACTAAGTTCGTTAGATGATCTATTTTCAGAAGAGGAGTTACAAATCTGATAAGGAGGAGGACATATCTTGAATCGAATCTCACGAGGAATGATAATTGGTGGAGTTGCAGCTTCAGCAGCTGGTTTACTATGGAGGTCATCCAGAAATAACAGAATTATAGGTAATCGATCAATGAATCGGTATCTAAACGGTACACTAAATTCTACAATAAGCCTCTTAGACAAAACTGGTTTGTTTAGAATAATGGGAAGATCGCGTCTTTTTAGAAGGATGGTAAGATAAATTAAGGAATATAATGGGCACCTATAGGGTTTATACTCTAATAGGTGCCTTTTAATTTTAAATAAGCACATTATGAGTAAATTAATTAAATAAACATATACTCATAAGAAGGAGATGTTTCATTTATTCATAAGTAAAAATTTTTAGGAGGGTAGCAATGAAGGAAGACATTTATAAAATTCCGTATATTAAGTTGTTTATATTTTTAGTATTAATAATATTACTTCTCATTGCTATTTTATTAATAGCTAAACTGGGATTTATTTTAGAGTATATTGTAATTTTTTTAAAAAGCATTTTTTTGCCGTTTATTATTGCTTTGGTAATTGCATATCTTCTTAATCCTTTAGTCACAATATTAAATGGTAATAATCGAATTCCGAGATCTATTGCAGTTTTATTAATATATATTATCTTTTTTGGTTCGATTACAATTATTCTAATTAATGCAATGCCCAAACTAATTACTGAGGTAAAAGGGTTAATTGAATATTTCCCCAATATGTTTGAGAAGCTTAATAATTGGTTTGTTGATTTAAGAAATAATAGTTCTAATCAATTACCTGGAACGTTTCAAGAAAGTATTAATTTAGCAATTAATAATATTGAAACAAAGATAACAAAAGGTTTTTCAGATATAATTTTGTATATTGGCAATACAATTAACATTCTAATAACAATTGTATTAGTTCCTTTTATAACATTTTATTTATTAGTAGATTATCAAGTCTTAGAAAAAACGATTATAACTTTTGTTCCAAAAAAAGAACGTAAAAAGTTTATTCGGATTGCAAGAGATATTGACGAAGCACTAGGAAATTATATTAGAGGTCAGTTAATAGTATGTTTAATAATTGGCATTTTAGCCTATATTGGGTACTTAATAATTAAACTACCTTATGCATTAGTTTTTGCTGTTATTGTAGCGATAACAAATGTTATACCGTATTTAGGTGCATATATTGGTGCAACACCCGCTATTCTAGTAGGATTAAGCATATCATGGCATATGGGCGCATCTGTTTTTATAGTGAATATGATTATTCAACTTATTGAGAGTAATGTTATATCACCGCAAATTGTAGGTAAGAAGCTTCATATGCATCCTTTATTTATTATTATTGCACTAATGATTGGAGGTAAATTAGCAGGGATAATAGGTTTAATATTTGCAGTGCCTATCTTCGCAATATTAAGGGTGATTGCCCAGCATTTGAGTGCTTACTATCTTGAACGTTAGTTGACAATTACTTATCTGCTAGTTATAATAATTTCCAAAATGATAATATATATATAATCTCACTAAAGGTAAAAGGTCTTCCTATTAGGGACTAATTTCGACATAAGTGAGTACCAGGAGGAGTTCAATTATGAGAGAGATGAGTTCACATGAGATACGAAAGACTTTTATAGATTTTTTCAAGTCTAAGGGACATGAATTAGAACCTAGTGCCTCTTTAATACCTTATGAGGATCCAACTTTATTATGGATAAATAGCGGGGTAGCAACATTAAAACCGTATTTTGATGGAAGAAAAATACCGGACAACCCAAGAATAACTAATTCTCAAAAATCAATTCGGACAAACGATATTGAAAATGTTGGGAAGACAGCTCGTCATCATACTTTTTTTGAGATGTTAGGTAACTTTTCGATTGGTGATTATTTTAAAAAGGAAGCTATTCACTGGGCATGGGAATTTCTAACGGATGATAAATGGATAGGTTTTAGTAAGGAAAAATTATCTGTTACAATCCATCCAGAAGATGATGAAGCTTATCAAATATGGCATAATGAAATTGGAATTCCTGATGAACGAATTATTAGATTAGAGTCTAATTTTTGGGATATAGGGGAAGGTCCGAGTGGGCCGAATACGGAGATTTTTTATGATAGAGGCGAAGAATTTGGTGATATTAATGACCGAGAATGCTATGCGGGTGGGGAAAATGAACGTTATCTAGAAATTTGGAATTTAGTTTTTTCTCAATATAATCATAACCCTGATGGCAGTTATACACCATTGCCTAAAAAAAATATTGATACTGGTATGGGATTAGAAAGAATGGCATCAGTTATCCAAAATGTTGAGAGTAACTTTGACACTGACTTATTTATTCCTATTATAGAAGCTATTACGGATTATACAGGTGTTAAATACCATGAAAATACTGAAATAGATATTGCCCTAAAAGTAATTGCTGATCATACAAGAACAATTGTCTTTGCTATCGGAGATGGTGCACTTCCTTCGAATGAAGGGAGAGGTTATATAATTCGCCGATTATTAAGAAGAGCTGCTCGTTATGGAAAGACATTAGGAATTGATAAACCATATTTATATAAATTAACCCCAGTGGTTGGAGAAATAATGAAGTTTTATTATCCAGAGATATTAGAAAAGAAAGATTTTATTGAGAAAGTAATAAAAAATGAAGAAGAACGTTTTCTAGAGACACTTTCTGACGGGTTAAACATTTTGGAACAAATGGTTTTAGGTGCTAAAAAAGAGGGTAGAACAGAGATATCTGGCAAGGAAGCTTTTAAACTTTATGATACTTATGGGTTTCCTTTAGATTTAACCGTAGATTATGCTAATGAAAATGGTTTTAGTGTCGATAATTCAGGCTTTGAAAAAGAGATGGAAGAACAAAGAAATCGTGCTCGTGCGGCTAGACATGATAAGAATAGTATGCAAATTCAAGGTGGAATTATCGGGGAAATAAAGGATAAGAGCGATTTTGTTGGATATAATGTAAATAGGGTAAAAACAAAATTAATCTACATTATATCTGAGGATCGATTGCTAGATGTTGTTAACGAGGGGGAAACAGCAAAAATTATTCTTGAGGAGACTCCTTTCTACGCGGAAAGTGGTGGTCAGGTTTCTGATCAAGGAGTTATTTTTGGTGAAAACGGGGAAGAATTAAGGGTATTAAATGTATCAAAGGGTCCTAATGGACAACACTTGCATCTAGTAGAAGTTATTAAGGGATCTTTTAAGGTTGGAGATACATATACTGCTCAGATAAATAATACAACACGAAGCGACATAGTTAAGAATCATACAGCAACACATATACTCCATAAGGTGTTGAAAGAGGTACTAGGGGAACATGTTAATCAGGCGGGTTCATTAGTTACTCCGGATAAACTTCGTTTTGACTTTTCACATTTCGGTTCAATTACAGAACATGAGCTTGCTGATATCGAGTTAAAGGTAAACGAACAACTGTGGAACAATTTAGAGGTTGAGATAATGGTAAAATCTTTAGAAGAAGCTAAAAAATTAGGAGCAGTTGCTTTATTCGGTGAAAAGTATGGTAATGAAGTTAGGGTTGTTAAAGTTGGTGATTATAGTCTTGAATTCTGTGGAGGATGTCATGTTAATAATTCAGCAGAAATTGGACTATTTAAGATTATATCTGAGAGTAGCATAGGTGCTGGAATTAGAAGAATCGAAGCATTAACAGGACGATGGGCATTTCAGTACTTGAACGAACATAGTTCTGTTCTAATTAACTTAGGAAAAGATTTAAAAACTAAACCATTATTAGTTCATGATAAAATTAATGTTCTAAATTATACATTAATAGATTTACAAAAAGAGAATGATTCATTAAAATCAAAAATAGGTAACATTGAATCAAAGGACTTAATAAATAAAGTTCAATATGTTGAAGGAATTAAAGTTTTATCTGCTAAACTTGACTCAATGGATATGAATAATCTAAGAAATATTGTTGATGAGTTAAAACAAAAGATTGCTTCTGGTATAATATTGCTTGCATCTATTAATAATGATAAAGTAAATCTAGTATCTTATGTTTCGGATGATTTAGTTAAAAAAGGTTTTCATGCCGGAAATTTAATTAGTGATGCCGCTTCTTGCGTTGATGGCGGCGGGGGCGGACGACCTGATATGGCCCAGGCTGGCGGTAGAAATCCAGAAAAAATTTTAGATGCATTGAATTGCGTGACTGATTACATAAAATCAGTTAAAATAAGATTATAGAAAGAGACATTTTTCTCGGATAAGAGGTTTCAGTTTAATCTTAGTGATATTGAAAGAGGTGCTAATAATGAACTCGATGGATCATACAATGAAATTTGATGTGAAATCTGAAGAATTGGAGACCCAATCAAAAGATGTTCTATTAGAGGTATATGGTGCATTAATTGAAAAGGGTTATAATCCAATTAATCAAATGGTAGGGTATTTATTATCAGGTGATCCAGCATACATACCAAGGCATAACAATGCTAGAAATTTAATCAGAAAAGTTGAACGTGATGAACTCATCGAGGAATTAGTAAAATCTTATCTTAAACAGCATTATGAATAGAATTAGTAGAGGGGGTATATTAGACCCCCTTTTCTGTAGTTGATATTCTAATGTACTATTTTTAGAATTTGGGGTAGATTATGAGGATAATGGGGCTGGATGTTGGGGATAAAACTATTGGTGTCGCTGTTAGTGATGAGTTTGGTTGGACTGCTCAAGGAGTTGGAGTCATTCAAAGAAAAGAACTCGACTATGACTTGAATCAGTTAGCTAAAATCATGGACGAATATAATGTTGAGGAAATTTTACTTGGGTTACCAAAAAACATGAATGGTACAATAGGTTATAGAGCAGAAGGTATTATACAACTGGCCGAAATTATAAAAGACAGATTAAAAGTTCCAGTTTTATTTATGGATGAAAGGCTAACTACTGTTATGGCAGAAAGAACTTTAATAGAGGCAGATGTTAGCAGAAGAAAGAGGAAAAAGGTTATTGATAAAATGGCTGCAATTCTTATATTGCAAGGATACTTAGATATGAAGAGGTGAGAAGAATGGACAAGCTGCAAGAAGAACGTGATTATATATTTATTGAGAGTGATGAGGGAGTAGAAGAAAAATTTGAGGTTGTTTATGATTTTGAAGTAGAGGGAAATAAGTACCTATTCTTAGTACCATTTGATAGTCCAGATGAAGAAGAGGAAGCAGAGGTTTATGTATTTAGGTATGAGGAAGAGGGAGAAGATATAAAACTTTTCACAATTGAGAGTGATGATGAGTGGAACATGGTCGAAGAAGTATTTAACACTTTAGATCAAGAATATGAAGTATAGGTGTATAAATGGAGAGAAAAATCGAAGAATCAAACATTTTAAAGGATTATTATGGGTCGCAAATAACAGTATATGATGAACAGAATAATGAACATCTATTTAATTTATTACTTGAGTTAGTTACTGATAATAAACATTATGCCTACTTACAATCTCCAGAATCTAAGGAGGGTGAGATTGAAGTTTTAGAAGTTATTATGAGTATTGATGGAGAGATTGATTTAGAGTTTATTGATGATGATGAATGGGAAGAAGCAAGTGAACTGTTTGATTTTTGGACCAACCAATTTGATTAATGAGAGATGGTTTTCATCTCTCATTGTATTTATTTTGGAACTATGCTAATTTTAAATAGATATAAAAGTTTACGCGGTGAGAGGGGAGCTAGCAGTGAAGATTAATAAAAAAAGCAAATGGTTAATATCTACCACAGGACTAATTTTTATAATTATTATAATATTAATTTGGTTTGTTAGTTTATCTTCACCAACAGAGCCTAAGAACATGGAAATAATTGATGTTGAAATACTAAGCGGAAGTACTACAAGTGATATAGCTTCGACTCTTAAAGATTATGACTTAATCAAGAGTAAAGTGTATTTTCAATTGCATGTAAAAAATATGGGCTACGATTCTAAATTAAAAGCAGGAACCTATCAATTATCAAAAAGTATGAGTTTAAGCGAAGTTATTCAAAAATTAATTGAAGGAAATAATAAAGTTGAAAGTGTTAGGTTTACTATTCCTGAAGGTTATAATGTAGATCAAATAGCAGATAGATTATCAGCGGAGGGATTAGTTGATAGAGAGCTGTTTTTACAACTTTCTAAAGAAGGGAATTTTGATTATAAATTTATCAAGGACATTCCTAATGACAAGAATATTAAGTATAAACTTGAAGGGTATTTATTTCCCGAAACATATGAAGTAAAAAAAGGTGCTTCGGAAGAAGATATAATAAATAAAATGCTTTTGCAATTTGAGAAAGAATGGAATCCCGAGTGGGACAAGATTTTAGAAGAAAAAAATATGACTATTCATCAATTAGTTTCCTTAGCATCAATTGTTGAGAGGGAGGTAAGGGTTGATAGTGAAAGACCGATTGTAGCCGGAATATTTTATAATCGATTAAATGACTCATGGAACTTACAGTCTTGTGCAACGGTTCAATATATATTAGGCAAACAAAGGGAGTCATTGACCTATGCTGATTTAGAAATTATAAACCCTTATAATACTTATATTAATGGGGGTTTACCACCAGGTCCGATTGGTAGCCCTGGAAGGCTATCTTTAGCCGCATGTGTATATCCAGATAAAAATAACTATTATTTTTTTGTAACTAAAAAAGATGATTCCGGAGAACATTATTTTTCTAGCACATATTCTGAGCATTTAAATTATGATGCAACATCAAGGGGAAATTGGTGAGTTTAAGGAGAGTATAAATGGCCTTTTTAGATGAAAAAGTGGAGCGATATCTTAATCAATTAATGCCAATTAAATTTCCTCTTTTAGCTGATTTATATCAAGAGGGTATAGAAGAAGATATACCGATTATTCAAGTACCTAGCCTTAAGCTAATAGAAATATTTCTTAATATAATTAAGCCGGAGATAGTTATTGAGGTTGGAACCGCCATAGGATTTTCTGCTATATGGTTAGCAACAGCATGCCCAAATGCAGTAATACATACTATAGAAAGAAAACCAGAGATGATTTCTAAGGCAAAGAATAATATTGAAATGGCTAATTTATCTAGTCGAATAATTTTACATGAAGGAGATGCCATTTATATTCTGCCCACTCTTCCGAAATCCGAACTAATATTTATCGATGCTGCAAAGGGAAAATATAAAGAGTTTTTCGAGTTGGCATTTCCTCTTCTTAATGTTGGAGGAGTCTTTATTTTTGATAATATTTTATTTAGAGGGTTCATAGCTGATGAGGAGATAGTATATACAAAACCGATGTTAAGAAAGATTAGGGAATTTAATGACGTCTTAAAGAATAATGAAAAGATATTAACCTCTTTTATTCCAATCGGTGACGGGTTAGCCGTTTCTTATAAATTGGAGGATTAATTATGATATTAAAAAAGAAACCTGAGTTATTAGTTGCTGCTAAGAATTTAGAAGAATTAGTTCTTTTAATTAATGCTGGTGCAGATGCTATTTTAATAGGTGGAGGTAATTATGGGTTACGTGCTCGTGGAAGTTATGATTTAGATATGATTAGAGAAGCAACTATAATTGCACATAAAAGCAATGTTAAGATATATTTACTGATGAATGCTTTATTGCATAATGAATTATTGAGTGGGTTAGAGGAATATATTAGGGAAATTACAGCATTTAATGTTGATGCGGTTCTTTTTGAAGATCCGGCAGTATATTATTCATTTAAAAAAACAGATTCACATATAGCGTTGCATTTAAGTTCTGGAACGATGGTAACTAATTCTTATATGGTAAACTTTTGGGCGGAAAAGGGAATATGTAGAGCGGATTTGGCTAAAGAACTTTCGTTCGAAGAGGTTGCTCAGATTAAGAAAAAGGTTGCTATAGAAGTTCAGGTTCAGGTTCATGGGGCAACGCCGATATTTCATTCAAAAAGAAAACTACTTACAGATTACTTTAAATATCTGAATAGAGAAAGCACAATTGACATATCGGAAGATTATTTATTTCTTAGAGAACATGAACGCCAACAAGAGAGATATCCTGTATTTGAAGATATTCACGGTACCCATATAATGAATGATCATGATATATGTATGTTAGAGTATATTGATAAATTTATTGACTTAGGTATTGACAGTCTTAAAATAGATGGTGTTTTACATTCAACAGAGTATTTAGTCAAGATTACAGAGATTTATCGAAGTGCAATTGACAAAGCGTTAAGAAGTGAAGATTTTAGTTGGTTGGTTGGAGAAATTAAAAAGATACAACCTTTAAATAGACCATTAGGTACTGGTTTTTATTTTAAAGAGCATATCTATTAAGAAGGATACTAGGATGAAAAAAGTAGAACTATTAGCACCAGCAGGTAATCTGGAAAAATTAGAATTTGCTATTCGTTATGGTGCAAATGCAGTATATATTGGAGGGCAAAAATTTGGATTAAGAGCAAAAGCCGGGAACTTCTCTTTTGCTGATATGGAAAAGGGTATTGATTTTGCACATAAAAATCAAGCGAAAGTGTACGTTGCTACTAATATAATTGCTCATGATAAAGACCTAGATGGTTTAGAAGATTATTTGTCATCACTATTGAAAATTGGTGTTGATGCTATAATAGTTGCGGATCCAGCAATAATTAGTGTTGCTAAAAAAATCACCCCTGGACTAGATATTCATATAAGCACCCAAGCATCAATAACTAATTGGAAAACAGTTCAATTTTGGAAGGATGAAGGGGTTTCAAGGGTTGTACTAGCCCGTGAGTTATCGCTTCAAGAAATTAATGAAATTAAGCAAAATGTAGATATTGAAATTGAGACATTTGTTCACGGAGCTATGTGTAATTCTTACTCCGGGCGTTGTGTTTTATCCAATCACATGACTAACCGAGATGCAAATAGAGGTGGGTGTGCTCAATCATGTAGATGGAATTATGACTTACTTGATAAATCGGATAGTCCTCAGTATCAAGAAGGCGACGATCCTTATACAATGAGTTCAAAGGATTTATATATGATAGATTCGATTCATGACTTAGTTAATGCTGGAGTGGACTCCTTAAAAATTGAAGGTAGAATGAAAAGTATTCATTATGTTGCTACCATAGTAAATGCTTACCGTCAGGTTATTGATTTAGTTTACGAAACACAGAATGGTTATTCTATTGAATCAAAATGGTATGATGAAGTTATTAAGGCTAGTCATAGGCCTATTTTTAAGGGGTTCTATTATAGTTTGCCAAACGAGGATGGTCAAATTTATGGTAAAGACCCTAAGTTAAGAAGGTTTGATTTTGTGGGAATGGTCTTAGAATATGATAACAAGACTAATATAGCTACAGTTCAACAGAGAAATAATTTTAAGATAGGTCAAGAAGTAGAGTTTTTTGGACCGAGTACAAAATTTATACAAGCTATAAATTATATTGAGGATGAAAAAGGTAATGTGGTTGACGTAGCAAGACATCCATTACAAATAGTAAAGATAAAAGTAGATAAACCCGTTAATAAATATGATATGATGCGGAAGGAGAACTAATATGCATAAACCCATAGTTATTGGTGTAACTGGTGGAACAGGGTCGGGGAAAACAACTGTGACAAAAAGGATACTAAAGGATATTCCTGATCAACAAATACTAGTTATAGAGCAAGATTCCTATTACAAAGATCAATCTAGTATTCCTTTCGAAGAGAGAGTAAAAACTAATTATGATCATCCATTCGCTTTTGATAATGACTTATTTATTGAACAACTTAATGATCTATTAAATTATAAAACGATAGATAAACCCGTCTATGATTATAAGGTACATACACGAAAATTAAATTCTGTTAAAGTTTATCCTGCAGATGTAATTATCGTTGAAGGTATCTTAATACTTGAGGATAAAAGATTACGAGATTTAATGGATATTAAAATATTTGTTGACACTGACCCTGATGTACGCTTTATCAGGAGATTAGTTAGAGACATTAGACGACGCGAAAGAACAATGGAATCAGTAATTAGTCAATATTTATCTGTTGTACGCCCGATGCATTTAAGATTTGTAGAACCAACGAAGCGCTATGCCGATATTATTGTACCTGAGGGTGGGGAAAATGAAGTTGCTATTGATTTGTTAGTTACAAAGATAAATACGATATTTGAAAAACGTCAGATAAGTTAATAATGAAATAATTATTAGAGTTTATCCTTCCTAAAATGTGGCGAAGATGATATTAGCACATTTTTATGGGAGGATATATTGATTAAAGAGGATAAAAGCAAAAGAAGAATTTTTATACTTTTAGTATTACTGATATTTTGTATAACAGTGATAATGTACAAATTATTTTTAATTCAAATTAAGGATACTAGGAACTATTCTAAGTATCATATAGATTTATTGGAAAAGTCTATACAACAAAGGGAACAAGAATTTATAGTTTCATCTGGACGCGGGAATATCTATGATCGTAATTTGGAGTCTTTAATTAAACAAGAGGAAATAAAAACATTAATAGTTTTTCCTTTTATTAAAAACACCATTAATTTAGATAGTATAAAAATATTAGCTAATGTTATAGATATAGATTATGACAATTTATTAAACCAAATTAAATCAACTGAAACACCAAAATATATTATAAAGAATGATAAGCCTGTTAATATTTCTGAGGAACAACATCTAAAAATAGAACAACTAAATCCAGTAGGTATTATTGTCTCCCCATACACCGTTCAAGATTATGAAAACGTATTAACAAAGCATGTTGTAGGCTATATGAGTCAAGCTCCCGATGAAATTATTGATCGTTATAAAAAGTATCTAGAACAAGGTATATTAAATAAAAATAGTCTGATTGGTAGATCCGGTTTACAAATGACCTTTGAAGAAATATTGATGGGTATAGGGGAATCATCTATTGCTTATTTTGTCGATAATAAGGGAAACCCACTAAACGGGTTATCTACAAATTATCAAATAAATAATGATAGTTATTATCCGTTGTCTTTAGTAACTACTATTGATAGAGAAATACAATTAATCAGCGAGAAAACATTGAAAAAATACGAAATTAATGAGGGTAGTATAGTGGTTCTAGACGTGGCAAATGGAGACATAATCGCAATGGCTAGTGTACCAGATTTCAACCTACTTAATGTAGATCCGAATTCTCCGAATTGGAATAATAAGGCCGTTCAAGTAACTGAACCTGGTTCGATTTTTAAAATAGTAGTTGCAATAGCAGCATTGGAGGAGGGTCTAGTTACTTTAGAGGAAGAGTTTTATTGCAGTGGCGAATACGATTATAAGTTTTCTTGTCATGATACACATGGTAGAATAACTTTTGCAGAAGGATTTGCTCAATCTTGTAACACAGTATTTGCTGAAGTAGCAAAGAGATTAGGTTCTGAGGTTATTGAGGACTATGCGAGAAAACTTGGTGTTATAGATACAGTAGGGTGGTCAGGGGATTTTTTTAAAAATGACTCTTTTAAACAGATAGCAAACGAAGAATTTAATAGAGTATTTCACTTAAATACTGTTAGGGATGATACTGGTTCATTAATACGAACTGCGATTGGACAACAAGATGTTAGATTGTCTCCATTAGCTGCAGCGAATTTAATAGTCACCATTTTAAATGAAGGAAAAACTTATGAGCCTAGACTTGTGGGGAAAATTGTATATAAAAATGGTATTGATTACTATAAATTTCCTTTACATTATAAAAAAATAGATGATATTAGCGAAGAAACATATGCAAAAATTAAATATTTAATGGGTCAAGTTGTAGAAACGGGAACAGGTTATTTATTAAAGGATGCTACGTGGCCGTTAGCGGGAAAATCTGGAACAGCGGAAACAAACAATAATCTAAATAATCAGTGGTTTATTGGCTATGGTCCTGTAAAAAATCCTGAATATGCAATTGCTGTGTTAGTGAAAAATGTTTTTCAAAGCACCTCACTTGCCCAGAAAGTTTTTTTGGATTTAACAAATGAACTAGCAAAACTTGAGAGGAATAAAAGTTAGAAAAAAAATTAATTGTACAGGCACAAACGAGGTACTGCTTAGCATAGAATATAATAGTTTTCTTATTCTAGGCAGGGAGGTGGCAATGTGTCTTCATTTATAGCCTTACTAGCACTTCTGTTTAAGGACTTTGCGTTATTTGTTTCTTATATTAAAAACAATGCATTCCCCCAACCATTAAGTGAAAAAGAAGAAAAGATACAAATTGCTATGTTAGCGAAAGGCGATACAAATGCAAGGAATAAATTAATTGAACATAACTTAAGACTTGTGGCTCATGTGGTCAAGAAGTTTGAAAATACTGGCGAAAACAACGAAGATTTAATTTCAATTGGCACAATAGGTCTAATTAAAGGTATAGAAAGTTTTCAAGCCAATAAGGGAACAAAATTAGCAACTTATGCAGCGAGATGTATTGAAAATGAAATTTTAATGCATCTACGTTCTTTAAAGAAAGTTAAGAAAGATGTTTCCTTACACGATCCAATAGGGACAGATAAAGAAGGAAATGAAATAACTTTAATTGATATTCTTGGTACAAATCAAGATGAGATAGAAAATGAAGTCCAACTAAATATTGAAAAAAGTAAAGTATATGGGTTTTTACATATTTTAGATGACCGAGAGAAAGAAGTAGTTATTAGTCGGTTTGGACTAATAAACGATAACGAAAAAACTCAAAGAGAAATTGCTAAAGAATTAGGTATATCACGTTCCTATGTTTCTAGGATAGAAAAAAGAGCTTTAATGAAGTTATATAACGAATATTATAGAAGTGCAAGAAAAAAAAATTAACATTAAACTATAACTAATAATTTATACTTAGTTATAAAAGTTCACTAACTTGTCACAAATAATACATATTTGGATAATCTATCTGAATGTATTTTATTATAAAATGTATATGTATTTAATAAATATACAATATGGGGGTTATAAAAAATGTCTAAAAAGTTTTTTCTTGTAGTTGCAATTTTAGCTTTATCAGTTTCATTGGTTGCTTGTGGTTCAACTGAAACTCCAGCACCAGCAACAGATGCACCAGCAGCACCAGCAACAGACGCACCAGCTGCACCAGCAGCAGACGCACCAGCAGCTTATGTTCCTATTCCTGCTGCAAATCCAGATAATCAACCACTTGTTGACATGATTGTACCTAGCTTAAACGCTAAAGTTAAATCAAAGGAAATTACACAAGATAGAATGAATGAGATAGTAACACAAGTTGGTACTGGTGAATTAAGCATAGAACAAGTTCAAGCGATTATGCAGGGTACTGCAAACTAATTAATAAAATTTTATATTAGTAATAAAAGAACTAGGTGGACAAGAAATGTCTACCTAGTTCTTTTATATTTAAAGCGTATATGTAAAAATATAACTTCACAAAATGTTCGGAAATAATTAGCAAATGCTACTTACATTGATTATTATTTAGTTTATTATAATAATTAAATATACAACATTATAATAACAAGGAGGATATTTAATGAAAAACAAATCAAGGCTTATAATGGCAATACTTGCTGTAGCTACTGGACTTTATTTTATTTTTATTGCACCGGGTCAAATTAATGATACTTCTGACGTATTAATGCTTAAGCAGACAAACCAAGGAGCAGAGTGGAGTGCAGGTCCACTAAGCAGATTGTATATTGGCACATTGTGGATGGGTACTTTAATAATGGCTGGAGTTACTCTTGTTGTATCCGCTTATCCATTATATCAAGGTAAAAAATGGGCATGGCCAGTATCTTTAGTTGCTATGGCTATTGCTCCTGTTGGTGCTTTTTTCATCGGTCTTGGTTATTTTGAAAAATTTGGTATGCCGACTGTTTATACTGTATTTGGATTAGGATTAGTTGCATTTTGGGCTATGCTTCTTTTACAAGAAAATTCTAGGAAAGTAAAAGTCGTATTATTCACTATAATAACACTTGTAGGAATGATAGGTGCGCAAGCATTTACTTTATTCCCTCATTCTATTAGACTAATAGTTAACTCTCCAAAAGCAGCTATCAGTGATCCAACCGTTATGGTTTTACGTTCATCTGGGGCTGTAATGTTTATTGTTGTATTCCTTTGTTTGGCGGCTATTTACTTATTATCACAACGTAAAGAGGCTGGTTGGTGGATTACTTTAATTTCAGCGATAAGTGTTGCTATAGTAAGTTTTCCAGTTCACTACTTAAGACCAACTGCTTCATTAGTACCTAAAGATACATTTGATGCTTCAATATTCACTTCAACTTACTGGATAATGGGTGCGCAATGTGTAATTTTAGTAGTATTGTTACTGCTTCCATATTTTAGAAATGTTTTAGTTTCTCAATCATCAGAAATCGATAGTAATAGTAGTAAGAATTATACTTTATAATTTCATCAAATATTCATAATTTGATAGAAATAAATTTTTGGAAAAGTATATAATTAAAACGTATTATATTTTAAGTGCTATATAAAAATGGGAGGTAAAAGAGATGAAACTTAATAAAATAATTGTATTAATTACTATTTTGGCATTAGCATTATCTATTGTTGGTTGTAGTTCAAGTACACCAGCACCGGCACCTACACCAGCACCAGAAGCACCGGCACCAACACCTGCACCAGAAGCTCCAGCAGCTGCGGCACCAGCACCAGCAGCAGAAGCACCAGCTTTTGAATATGACCAAATATTTGTAGATAATGTAACGCCAAAACTTCAAGCAATGGTAGACGCTGGTACATTAACTGCTGAAAGAATGCAAGACGTCATAGCAAGAATTAAAACTGGTGAATATACAAAGACATTTGTTCAAAAGATTCTAAGTGGGGATGAAAAATAAAAATAACTTAGATAATTAATTTTATATATTACAGTCTTATTATAAGGTGGCTAGCCACTAATATGGTAAGACTGTTTTAGTATTTAAAATATTCACAAATTATTCAAATTCTTATTATAAATACATTACTTATTTGTTATAACATATAAGTATATAGATAAAATCATACATATTAAGAATGGGGGTTAAATAAGAATGAAACTTAATAAATTGTTAGTATTAATTACTATCTTGGCTTTAGCAATATCAATTGTTGGTTGTAGTTCGAGTACACCAGAACCAGCACCAGCACAGGAAGTACCAGCAGCTGCAGAAGAACCAATAGCTGTGGAGGAAGAACCAGCTGCAGAAGTAGTTGCTGAAGAAGAGGCGATTGAGGAACCAGAACCAGCACCAGAACCAACACCAGCACCAACGCCAACACCAGCGCCAACACCAGCGCCAACACCAGCGCCAACACCAGCTCCAGAACCAGAACCAGCTCCAGAACCAGAACCAGCACCTGTTGATGATAAAACTGCTGAACTTCTTGCACTTGCTATTCCAAACCTACAGGTTAGGGTAGACGAAGGAAGAATTACTCAAGAATTCATGGATGACATATTAGCACAAATTACTAATGGAGAATTATCAAAAACACAATTAATGATTATCATGGCTAAATACTAAAAATAAATAGCTTCTACAATTACAGAGTTTTACCATATTAAATTATTTTCATTAATATGGTAAAACTTTTTCGTTTTCTTAATTCCATTATTTGTATTTATAATTATAATATAAAAGGAAATCCTATAGATGAGGAAATATTATAATTTAAAGGGATGGTGAATTGTGAAACGAACAACTATAATCACTATAATTTTATTAGCTCTATCTATAATATTTAGTGGAGTAGCAATGGCTGAAACTTATACGGTAAAATCAGGGGATACAATATGGGGAATTTCCAGTAGCTTCGGTACTGGACCAACAGCTTTAATGAGAGCGAATAATCTCAAATCATCAATGATATATCCAGGACAGAAACTAACTGTGCCAGATAGTTCTACATATTTTGTGAATTTTGGAGATACTTTATGGAAAATATCAAAAATGTTTGGTGTTAGTATAAATGATTTTATTAGTTACAATGGATTAAAAGAACCAAATAATTTGTTTGTAGGACAAATTATCAAAATTCCTCTAAAAAATACTTGGGAAGCTAAAGCGAACCAAATAATTAATACAGGCTTAAAGTATATTGGTACGCCATACGAATTCGGTGCTTCAAGTACACAAACAAAAACATTTGATTGTTCATCGTTTGTCCAGCAGGTGTTTGAAGAAAATGGTATAGTTTTAAAAAGATCATCTAGATCACAGTATTCTTATCCACCAGGAAGATATATAAGTAAATCTGAAATTCGTAGAGGAGATATTTTATTCTTTGATTATACGAAGGATGGGGTCATTGACCATGTTGGAATTTATTATGGTGACAATAAGATTCTGCATACTTATCGGGCACAAGGAGTAGAGGTTGGGTTGTTTTCAAGCTACTGGCATGAACGTTATTATGGGGCTAAACGTATAATTGAATAATTTAAACATATATACAAAAAACCATCTAGGTATTTTTAAACTAGATGGTTTTTTAGGTAGTAATTTAATATAATAAGTCATTAAATAGAACATAAATTTTAGATAGATAACATAAATTTTAGATAAATAATAGTAATTGTTTACCAAAAGATGATACAATTATTTTAAAAGAATGAATTTTTTAAAAAAGGATAGAGGTGGATAAACATGACAACAGAAGAAAGAGATGCGGGTAAAATAAAAATTGAAAGTGATGTAGTATCGATGATTGCCGGATTAGCGGCGGTGGATACTGAAGGTGTAGCAAATATGTCTAGTGGAATAACGGAAGAAATTACGAAAAGAGTAAGTGGAAAAAATATTTCTAAAGGAATTCGAGTAGAAGTTGGTGAGAAGGAAACTGCAATAGATGTAAGAATTACAGTAAAATATGGGTACAAACTACATGAGGTGGCAAAAAACTTACAACAGAATGTAAAAGAGGCAGTTGAGTCTATGACGGGTCTTAAGGTTGTTGAAGTTAATGTATATATTGAGGGTGTAGAAATAAAGAAAGACCAATCTAGCCATGTTGAAGATGAATTAACTCGCGTAAAATAATTGAGTACTTGAGTAATATTAAGTTTATCAATTTTCTCTTGATAAACTTAATATTACTCCTATAGAAATCATACTTACTATTAAAGATGAACCTCCGGCGCTTATGAAAGGAAGGGGGACA